>UQHL01000004.1 GCA_900540805.1 uncultured Eubacteriales bacterium | reverse complement strand
CTGTGAACGAGTTAAAAAACACCTCGCAGGTCATGAAAACCTGTCAGGAAAGCGATGTTCCCGTAGTAATAACGAAAAACGGATATGGGGAAGCGGTTATGATGAGCATTAAACTGTATGAAGAAATGTTTGCAAAAATGCAGACGGCGGCTCTTATCAACTCTGCCTTGGACGAGATCGACGCAGGGGCGAAACCCGAAAGCGGCGAAGAGTTTTTCGGGAGGATGAAAGAGAAGTAAATTTTTTTTGGAAAATTTTTACAATTATGTTGATTTTTCTTTTTGAGTGTAGTACAATCAAGATACTAACTCAAGGGGACTGAAAGAAAGATGGCAATTATATTAACCCAAGAAGAAGCAGATGAACTGTTGGAAATGCTGAAAAAGTGTGTTCAAAAGTCTTTTTCTTTACCTAAAAATGGAGAAAGAGATAATTTGGAAATACAGGCAATCAATGATAGAAGTAAAATATTTATCATAAGCGTGAGTCGAGTAAATAAATCTGTGGATAAAGTATCGTTCACTGCGAGGTATAAGAAAGGTGACGTGCGCCTTTTAAGATTAGATGTATCGCCTACGTGGACACACCGTAATCCAGAAGCTTTAGGAGGGGAAAAAATTATTGGAACTCATTTGCATCTTTATAGAGAAGGGTTTGATGATAAATATGCTGAACCTTTCAACGTAGATGATCCAGATTTATATAAATATTTCTTGGCGTTTTTAGACAAATTCAATGTTGTTGAAAAGTGTGAGATAAAGCTTCAAACTGAGTTAGAGGAGGTGTAAAATGGATATTCGTTCAATGATAGATGAGTATATTGAATTTTTAAAAAAAGAAATAACTTACAGACAAATTGAACGTGGTTATGAAATAACAACTCCTTTTTTAAACGATTCAAACGACTATATGCAAATATATGTCGAGGAAATCAAAGGAGAGGATAACATTGTTTTATCTGATGGCGGAGATACTATCGCTTATTTAGAGGACTGTGGAGTAAACTTAACGCCTACGCGTAAACAAATGATGGAATTGGCTTGTTTAGGGTTGGGGGTTAGAATTTCAAGAGAAAGAAATCTTTTTATAAAAAGTACGATTAAAGATTTTGCACAAAAGAAACACTCTTTGCTTCAAGCTATGTTGAAAGTAAATGATATGGCTTATACCACCCAAAGTCGATGTGTCTCTATGTTTGTGGACGATGTGGCAGCATATTTTGAAAAAAATGAAATTTATGCTATGACAGGCATGAGTGTTATGGGGAAAAGCACCCTTTATCATACTTATGATTTTTTAATAGGGCGTGATAAATATTTTCCTGAGAGGTTTTGTAATGCTGTAAATAATCCTACTCGAAATAGTATTGTAAACACTATATTTTCATGGAACGATACGAGTGACAAAAGAAAGGATGACAGTAGATTTTATGTATTCTTAAACGATGAAAAGAAAATAAACTCTGAGGTATTTACTGCATTGGATGAGTATAAAATTAAAGCTCTTCCAAAATCTCAAATGAATACGAAAGAGACTTTAATGTTATTTAAGAATGCTGTGTAAATGAGTTGCGATTCAATTACTTCATAACAAAACAAAAAGGACGCTCCTTTATGGAACGTCCTTTACTTTTAAGTAGCTTAATAGAAAAAAAGACGGGTTATCACTCGTCTTTTTTCTTTGAGTTTTAGAACCATACAGAATAACAAGACTCTCAAACTCGTGGGCGTGGGCAGAATTTAAGAAGGTAGTTTTAGAACCATACAGAATAACAAGACTCTCAAACCAGTGTCCATTTTATCACGTCCATTCATAAGTTTTAGAACCATACAGAATAACAAGACTCTCAAACCCCGCCAACAGTTAAGCGCCGACTCACTTGTTTTAGAGACTTATAGAATAACAAGACTCTCAAACTAGTGTGGGCGAAATTAAAACAAGTCGGAGTGCGAGCCTGTTCTTGTCAGATATAAGATTAAATCATCTTCGATTATCTCATAAATCAATAGCCAATCGGGCTCGATATGGCATTCTCGACAATCTGCATAATTCCCTGTTAAATTATGGTCTTTGTACTTTTGCGGAAGCGGCTCGCCGTTTGCAAGAAGTTCGATAACTTTTTTCAGTTTATTTTCATCTTTGCCTTGTTTGCGTATCAATTTCAAATCACGTTTGAATTGAGTGGAAAACGTAATATCGTATTTCATTCTTCTAAAGCCGCCCATAAATCGTCCATATTATTATAACGCTTATATTTTTCGGGATGTGCTTTCATTTCCCGCACTTCCTTTATTGCCGCCAGCGTTTCTGCATTAGGTCTTTCTCTCGTCGCTTCGAACGGTAAACCGTCATGTATAAGAGCTTGGCGCAGAAACATGTTGACTGCCGTACTCATATCTAATCCCAAATCAGAAAAAAGTTCGGTAGCTTGTTTCTTTACATCTTCATCTACACGGATATTTATAGTAGTCATTGTATATACCTCCTATATATTTAGTATATACATTGTAATATATTTTTAGTGATTTGTCAATGCTTTTATCGAAAAAAATGAAAAAAATTTAAGAACGAGTTTACCGCTCGTTCTTTTTCTTTGGAGGAAATTATGATATTTGATAGTAGTTAGAAGCATACAGAATAACAAGACTCTCAAACTTCTATCGGATTATATTTGGCGGCACTTAGTTTTAGAGACTTACAGAATAACAAGACTCTCAAACACCTAAGCCGATTTACAAATTAGTTCATGTGTTTTAGAGACTTACAGAATAACAAGACTCTCAAACAATTTTATACTTTTAGGTTTGTAAATATTTGTTTTAGAACCATACAGAATAACAAGACCCTCAAACACAGCAGTTAATCCTTTTTGTCGGGATTTTTTAGTTCGGAAACTTTCTTTTCAAGTTTTTCTACTTTTTCGGTTAATGAATTTAAGGTTAAAAGTAAAGAAAAGGCAAAAATAGCAGTAATAATTAAAACCGCTCCAAAAGCCCATTGTTTGGATACAAACGCAATAATTCCTCCAATCAAGGAAAGAATACTACTTATTCCACCGAAAATATAAAAAAACATAATTCACCTCATTTTTTTAATTAATTAAAGTATAACAAGGAGGCATGAAAATGTCAACTAAAATTCAATATGATTCCTACGGTAACTCTATTGACGGAACAGATTACTGTTCGGGGGTTGAAACCTTTGCTCAAAATCTTATATAGGACTTAAAATGCTTTACAATATGTTTTTTATAAAGTATAATAACGACAGGAGGACGATTTATGAAAAAAAATATTTTAATTCTTTGTTGTATTGTAGCTCCTTTCTTATTTGTTGTTTTTTTAGGGATTGGAATAAGTCTATCTATTCAACCTATAAGATTTGGAGTAAAATATAATTACATTTACGAAGATGAAGGGGCTACTAACAAAAAAACTATTTGTTTTTATAAAAACGGAACTGTAACAATTACTTCAGAAATTAGTGTGCAAAAACATAAGATATCGGAATCGAGCCGAGTAGGGATTTATGTAATAGGAGGAGAACATCCTTATTCAGAAGGAGCTAAATTTAATATTTATGTCACGACCTATACTCCCTCCAATAGCTCTATGGTAAGTACTGATACTTTTTATCTTTCTGTACATAGAAATGGAAAATCATTAGTATATAACGACTACGGAAAAATGGAACTAAAAGTAACTGTTGATAATGAAGCAATAATCTGGACGCTTTGTCTTTTATTAGGAATTGCAAGCACAATATTAATATTTGTAAGAGTTAAAGGATTGAAGAAATAAATATAAAAATAAAAAGGAAAGGCATCGTATCACGCGATGTCTTTTTTATATATAAATATATAAAATTAAGGAGCTTTTAAAAAATGTCACCTAAAATTCAATATGATTCCTTCGGTAACTCAATTGAGGGAACGGACTACTGCTCAGGCGTTGAAACTTTTGCTCAAAACTTAATAGAAGATAATGAGAGCGACGCTACTATTTCTTTTCCGTCTCCTAATGGCTGGGCTACTCCGCGCACGCAGGAGTACAAGCTTTCGGATAGTAATGCGGAAATTATTTTGCCGCAAAAAATTTATAAACTTATTTCAGTATTAATAAATCTTGATAACATTGATTTTACAGTAGTTGTTACAGTAAATGTGGGAGATGGTAGTACGACCTCTAAAACTATAGGATTACGCGAATTTCAAAACGAAAAAGGTGAGCACTTATCTGTGATTAACTTAAGAAATTACATTGTCGATGAAAATACATGGAATGCTTTACCGAGTGGCCCTACTTTATCGAATAAAAATTTACATAAGGAAAATTGCTTATACTACTCGGATAATATTATACATCTTTCTATGAGTGAAAAATATTGGTGGGGAGGATCGATTAATTGGGTGCAAGCCGTAAAAAGTGCCGCCAAATATAATCCGATTGAAGGGGGGTATTTTATTATAGATAAAGGAGAAAAATATTACTTAAAGGATACTACCATTAATAAGTCTGCCGATACCAATGAAGTAACAAGTCTAAAATTCCGAGTATCGTATATTCCCATGTCGTCGGACATCAAGCTGCGCGCCCGCAAGTCGGTGCGACAGCAAGAGGAGTATATTCAAATTCTCAATCAGCGAGCGGAGATAAACAGCGCGTCGGCGTTAGGAAAATTCATGTATAACACAGCGCAGAAAATGGGAACGGAACAAATCACACTCGTGAAATTTTACACGAAAATCGGGGATATCCCGCCTTTGGGGTGTCGGGTAAAGCATAACGGACAGCACTACATACTCACGGCGAATAGTATTGAAATGACGAACTGCGTGCAGGTGAAAGTAACGCATACGCTTTCAAAGAATTGGTCGAATAAGTCTCAATACGTTTCGGTGGATCAGAAGTACAGAAACTATAAAATCCCAGCGGATATCCTGTGGCGGAATATGCTTTGGGAGGATCATGTCGTCGTTTCCAAGCAAAGGTATGAAACGGAGATAGAAAATAAAGGCAGTTTGTTGGCGGGGAAATGGCTTCCGCACCTGTATTGTAACAGAAACGGCGACGTTACCGTGACGTCGCTTTTTTTGACCCGTAAAGACCCTGTAACGCAACGGAATATAGGTGCGGTAGTGCCGTGTACGACGTTAGGACCTGCAAAAAGTATCGTATTCGCAGGGAGCATGAAAGACCAGCTATCGGCGGGACTACGGATAAACCCTTCACAGCCCGATTACTGCGAGGAGGTGTTTTACTGCGACGACAACGGTAAACTGAAAGAAGGTACGATAACTTTAGCGGACAATATCGAACATTTTGACGCTGCGCAATATCCCTATACCGAATGGTCTGTTCAAGATGGACAGGAATACTATTTGAATTCTCCGGGCTATGATGTTTTTCGAGTTACGTTTTCTATAGATAAAGACCCCGGCGAGGCATTAAAGTTTATCTATCAGTGCCATTTTGTTGAGGACGATCCCGATATCTTAATCGGAGATAAGCTTACCGAAACACATCATCTGATAAAGAAATGGCCGACGGATAGGAAATTCAGATTTTGGAGACTGAACCGATTTTTGCGTCAAGGCGTGGATAAAGTTTATTCACAGGACGGCGAATACAGACAGATTGACGCCGATACAGATAGGGAAAAATATTGGACGATATCAATAGATCAAACTGATAGAAGCGGAACTCTCACCTTGCAGTCAAATGCAAATAACTATTTGGGAGCGGGTAATGTCGGCTGGGCAATCACTGATGAAAATAACAATCTTTATATCGGTTGCAACGACGTGAGTACGAGGAAATTGATATTTAATTTTATGCACGAATGGAAGTAAAGGAGGGCTTACATGAAAATAAAAGTGAAGGACAATAAAGAAATCGAATACATCTCGGGCTCGGGCGAAATCAATACCAACGACGTAATGCGTCAGTTGATCGAGGTGGAGCCCGAAACAGCGCTTGCGCAAGGCGAAAGGCTATGGATCGCTTATACGTGCAAGGCGGACGAGATGATGTACTCGGGCGAGATCCGCATGTATGAGGAGACAGGGATATTTCGTGCGTTGATTCCGCAGGAAGTTCTTGAAAAGCCGGGGGAATGGGAAGCGCAGCTGTTCAAACGCATTTACAGTACGATAGACACGTCGAAATATACCCAGCAGACCGCGTCTAACAAGTTTACGTTTACGGTGGCAAGCGGCTTGGTGCTGGAGGACGGGAGCTATGTCAATAACGGAACGGTAGAATCGCTCTATCAAGACGCGCAGACGGCCGTGAATAAAATCAAAGAGCAATCAGAGAAGATCGACGAGATATTGAACGGCGAAACAAAGCTGGACTTGAACTACAACGCAACGACGGAAGAGCTGACGTTTTCCGTGATTAAAGAAACAAATTAAAAAATAAAGGAGATAAAAAACATGGCAGAAATATCGAAACTTAACGGATTCGACTTAAAGGATAAACAAAGCAGAGCGGACATCGAGACTCTGAAAACAACGGTGGAAGGCAAGCTGGACAAAGTAACGACGATTGACGAGACGATAGGAGCACCGCGGGCGTATTATGTGTCGGGAGATGGAAAGACGCAAGGTGTAATGAGAATCGATACGGATTATCCAGACGCAATCGCTCGATTTGACAGTGAGGCTCGTTTAAGAACAGGCGATCCTGTTGTAACGTTGCATGCGGCAAATAAAGGATATGTGGACGGATTGGTGGACGACATCAAAGACGGGACGATCAAAGTAAAAGCAGCAGAGCAGGCGGATAATGCAAATAGGGCGGATTCTGCTTCGGTTGCAAGCATAGCGGCCAGCTATATAGTAAGCGGGAGCTATGAAAACCCTGTAACTAAAATTATAGCGAATAAATTTAGTGAAGTAGAACAGACGATCCAAAACGTGGCGAACGGCGTGAACCGTGGGTACTCTTTTGATAGTATAGATAGATTGATCGGGGATTTAGAAGGCCAGACGGCGAATACAAAATATAAGATCGGAGACGAGTTATACATAAAATCTACGGATAAGCCCGACTATTGGGTGGCGGAGGTCAAGGACACAAAAGGGAGCGCGGTAACGAGTATTTCCGACGGAGCGACGGTCGGATATTGGGTGCTGTATAAGCTGGGCGAAAAAACGGACTTGACGCTGTATCAGACGAAAACGGATACAGGATTTGTAACGACGGCCAAAACGGTAACGGGAGCGGTAAACGAAGTAAAAACCAAAACAGACGACGCGTACTCAACTGCAAGCACTGCCTCAACAAGGATTATGAAAATGGGTTATAGTGAAATATCGCCGACCGCCTTTTCCCCTACTGGTGCTAGTGTAAATTTGTCGGAAGCGTTTGCGCTTGCTGCTGAAAAAGACGGGCGCGGAGGTAATATAGCCGAAACCTACATAAAATCGTTGTCGGTGAGCGGGCGAACAATCACTTATACAAAAGGCGACGAAACGACAGACACAATTACCACGCAGGACACGACGTACGCAAAGGCAACCTCGACGGTGCTGGGGCTTGTAAAGATCGGGTATGCGTCGAGCGGGAAGAATTATGCGGTTGCATTAGACGCAGACGGAAAGATGTACGTCAACATACCGTGGACGGATACGGTTTATACGTTGCCTGTAGCGACAACGACGGTGCGTGGCGGCGTGAAGGTCGGAGCGGTGAGAAGTGCGGCGGTTACCACGAACGCGGCCAGTTCTACGGACGGGCGTTACTACATGGTGGAAAGAGATAGCTCTGAGAAACTGTTCGTAAATATCCCGTGGCAGAATACGACGTATGGTTTGGCGACGCAGACCGCGCAAGGGTTGATGTCGGCGCAGGATAAAACGAAGCTGGATCATATCGGGATTTCTGTTACGGGCGAAGAAATGACGATTACGTTAAGTTAAGGAGGTCGGATATGGCAGATATAGCAAAAATTAACGGACTGAACTTAAAGGACGCGGCGGCGCGAGCGGATATTGCGACTGCGAAAACGGATATTGCGACTGCGAAAACGGATATTGCGACTGCGAAAACGGACATCGCGACTGCGAAAACGGACATTGCGAGCCTGAAAAATAACTTAATAACCGAAATATCTTCGTCGTACATTCGTATAACCAATTATCCGACAGGCGTGTATAAACTGACGTATAACGGAACGAAATATATCTATTATTACGGAGAAGGAGGATCTCAAACAATACAGGTAAAGGCGGCTTTGGGGTCTGTCATGCTAACAATCAATCAGCATTCTACAAATTATTGGACTTGGTATTATATAACCAGTGATAGTGGTATATCCTATTTATGCTACGGGTATTGCACTACTGCAAGCGGGATGTATCGTACGATGGCATTGCCTACGGACGTGAACGGAACATTAGCGACGACTGCTTTGGCGACTACTTCTATTTCGGGTTTGATGAGCTCTACGGATAAAAATACGTTTAATACTATGAAAGATCAAATGCAGTCCGCATTGCGGGTAGCTTCAAATTCTACGACAGCGTCAAACGGGTATATAAATTTGACAAATACAAAAGGTACTCGTTTACAATTAAGGTGGGGATATGCGACACCGTCAAACGGAAAAATAGCAGTTAATTTTGCAAGTTCATTTTCCTCTACATGCCTTGCCGTTATTGGATGTGCGATAAATGCTCAACCGACAACAACGCTTTTAAGTTTTAAGGCAAGCGCAAAGTCAGCGACAGGTTTTACGGCATATTGTAGTTATACTAATTCCGCCGGTGCAGTCGCATATGCGGATGAAATTTTTTGTTGGTTTGCAATCGGATATTAAGGAGGTTGAAAAATGAAAAATAAAAGAATGTCAAAGCCTTTAGAAGAAGAAAAAGCGCAAGAATATTCAGAATGGGCGGCATGGTGTAACGAAAACGAATACATGATAATGGACGACGATCCCGAAAATTACTATTGCACGAAAGTCGAGGCTACGGAGCAGGAAACGACGGTATTTAAGATATCCGAGTTAAAAAACAAGCTTAAAGAAACGGATTACAAGGCGCTAAAATACGCGGAAGGCTTTTTGAGCGAAGCGGAATACGCGGAGACGAAAGCGCAGCGCCAGGCCTGGCGTGACGAGATAAACGCCCTGGAAGCGAAACTTCAGGAGGCGATCTTATGACGGAACAACGTACGATAGCATTTACAGGAATGACGGGACGGTTAGACGTTCCGTCATTTGTTTTGTCGGAGAACTCGGATTTAAGAATCGCCCTCGATTTATCGGGGCTGAAAAACAAGAGCGGGTTATTCCGTTTATTCGTGCGTCACGGCGGCGCGCCTGTCTATACGTTTGCGTTTACGCAGAAAGAACCCGTGGCGACGTTGCCTTGCGAGTGGTTGAAACAGGGCGGGACGGAGTATCTGGAATTTTCGCTGAAGCAGTACAACGATATGGGAACGAAGCTCATTAACGGCGGGTATATGATCGAACCGTGCATAGTGACGGCGGAAGAAGGCTGTTTCGCGGTGACTTCTATAATTCAGGAACTGATAGACAAAGTGGCGGCGTTACGGGAAGAATTAAACGAGGCCTTGGACACGCACAGAAACGCCGTGGCGAGCGATTTGGCGGGCTTCGAGGAAAGATTAGAAACAAGTATATCTACTTTTAATGAAACGATAGAGAGTTTCAAAAGCGGTGTGGCGGGTGAGTTGGAAAGTTGTCGAATAGATTTAGAACAAGTTTCCGCGACATCGGATAGGGTATTGGCAAAAATGCAAGAATACGTCGATAACGGCGCAGAAGTAACTTTTAAGGAGACGGAAAGATGAAAAAGAAAAGGATTATAAACGTGTTGATTGTCGTGATTTTAGTCGCGCTTTTGAGTGTGTGTATAGGTCTGATTTTTGGCACGAGTACATATTCGGCAGCCGCAGAGGAAACGTCGATAGAAGCCCCGCAGGACAGCGCAAACGAGGCTACAAGCGACGATAGCGAAACGGTCGAGGAAACACCCGCGCCCGACCCCGAGTTCGATTTAGACGCATTTCTCGCCTGGGTCCAAAAGTACGCGGACCAAGCGGGGATAGGGAGCGAATACGCAAAAGCGGTGGAGGCGATAAAAGCGGCCGCTTCCGAAAAGCAAGTGACGATCTCCACCGTGGCGAGCGTGGCGCAACTTCTCGTGTTCGTCGTTTATCTCATCTATACCAACGTCAAGAACGGGAAACTGAAGAAGCAGCTCAAAGAAGTTTCCGAGAAGCTGGATCTACAGCTTAAAGGCACCAACGGTTTAATAGACGAGAGCAACCACAACGGGCAGACGGGCGATAGCACGAAAAAGGACGTGGAAGCGCTGACGAAAGCTATGGTATTTCATGCGAAAGCGTTTATGCAGTTTATCGACCGAACGAATATCGGAGCGGCAAGCAAAGAGGCGATCAAGCACGATCTAAACGCGGCGATCCGGGAGATAGACGGCGAGACAAAGGAGAAATCCGATGAAGAAGATCAAGCACTCTAAAGAGTGGTACTACAACGCAAGATTAATCGCGTATTGGGTGGGCATGGCGTTTTGCGTCGTGCCTACTTTAATAGCAGGGATATTGAAATTGCCCGTAATCGTGGTTAAAGACGCGGACAGCACACTGTCGGGGGTGTTCGTGGTCGTCGTGGTATGCGCCGCGCTGCCGCTGTATAAAGCGCTCATAAAGGTCATGAAAAGCCCTAACGCCGCGGTGATCTGCTGGGTACTGTTCGGACTTATGGCGCTGGTCAATTCCATGGAGAAAGCCACGATAGAGGGCTTGACGTTCGTCTTTGCGTTTGCGGCGATCGGGAATACGCTCGGGGCGATCTGCTTCAAGCTGTCCAAAGAGTTTGAGGAATTGTGGCGGCACTGTGGACAGGTGGAGGTTGTAAACGAACGATTGAGAGGTGAAAGCAAATGATGAAGAAAATAGAAGATAAGAAAGAAGAAGCGCCTTTTATTTACGCGCCGAGGATTAAGGAAAAGAAAGAAAATGCATTTGTGGACGGCTTGCTGACTATCATAGACGTTATTATTTTTACCGCCTTGATAGCGTCCTATCTGATCGTATTTGATATGTCGGGAAGCTTCAGCATTAAGGAAATTACGTTCAATACGTTGTGGTTTGCCGCGGGTACGGTGTCGGTAGGAATGCTGACGAAGAAGATAGCCAGAGATAAGGGACGAAGTACGGAAGAATATAACGACGCAGATAAAAAGGCGAATGAGGCTATAAAGAAGTTAAGCGATTCCGAGTATGTGGGACAGGTGCCGCGGTATTGCGAAGAATATACGGAAAAAGTGATAAGACGAGCGCGGACACAGTATTTAAGCGTTGTGGGATTGACCGTTCAGGACTATGAAAAACGTTTTATAGGTTTGGAAAGCCGAGAACTCCGTGCCCTGATAAAAAACGGAGAGATAAACCAAAAGCAGTATAAGGCAATTCGCAGGTGTGATAAAATTCGCGTAAAGCCATATGATCCGAACTTTATCCTTTCATTCAAAAGCGAGATAGACAGCAGCAAATCTCCGTCGGAGATGTATAACACAGAGCGTGAGGATAGGTTGGATACGGTGAAGTCTATATTTACGACGCTTATCTCTTCAGTGTTCGTGTGTTCTTTGGTTTCGGACGTGGTACTAAATCTGTCAAAAGAAGTGATTATCGCGGCTGTAATAAAGATTATTACAATGATGATTTATATTGCATTCAAGACCTCGTTTGGCTGGAATATCTCTCGAAAAGAAATCAAGAGAAACGAGTTGAGAGCTTCTGAAGCCGAAGCGTGCGAAAAGTGGTGCAAAGCGAATCCGAAGGAGAACGCATGATTACGATATTTCTGATTTGGCTCGTAGCCGTGCTTGCTTCGCATGATTATGATGATTGAAGAACACCCCGACAGGGCAGGTAATACTGCTTTGTCGGGGTTTTTTGTGCTTTTTAGAAAAAAGTTGGCAGTAAAGGGTTGACACAGGCTATTTATGGGCTATAATATTATCAATTCCGTTTTTTGCTATTGAAACGAAATCAAATAATCAATGTAGTGATTTAAAAAATATTTTTACCAAAACTGTTGACAAAAAGATTAATTTGTAGTATATTGGATATACCCTATTATGTAGGGTACAAAAGATTGGGAGAAGTATATGGGGTATGTAGAATATAAAGTCAGCCTTAATTTTGAAGAAATACAGGAAGAATTTAAACCTTTTACTCCCTATAATATAATCAAAGATATAAAAAGACAGAAATTACGGAAAGAGGAATTGGCAAGAATTGCGCAAAATATTGCTGAAGAATTAAAGATGGGAGAAAACAGACCTTCTTATCAAGTTATTTATTGGGGGGAAGAAAGAAAGGCAAACTATTCGAAGCTTAGAAGCGATGATAAAGAAAGAGGAGAAGGAAAATCATACGGATATCGTTGTATAGTCCTTGTAGATAACATTAACCATTTCGGATATCTTTTACATATATATAGACATGGACACGGCGAAAACGAGAATATTTCCGCAAGCGATCGGAATAAATTAAAAGAGCTTGTGGATGAATATATTAAAGAGTTAAATGGAGGCCAAAAGTGATCAACATTAATGGACTAATGAACAGTGAGCGGGTGGTTGTTTCTTATCTTGAAATTGATATTAGCAGTAAATTTGTTAAAGATTTCAGAAAGAAATTTAAATTAACCCAGATTGCTTTAGCGAACGTGATGGGAGTTACTAAAAAAGCAGTAGAAAAATGGGAACAGGGGACTAATAAGGTTGTTGGAAGTAGCGCGGTTTTGTTTTCTCTTATTTCCGAGAATCCAGAGTTGTTAGAAAAAATTCGAAAAGTAACAGTGGTCGATAAAAACGGAGAAGAGAAAGATTTTCAAACTGCATTTTCGCCGATAAAGATGCAATTACCGGTAGAGATGAAGGGATGTTACGACCTATCAGGGAGTTATACGCTCATTGATACGGTTGAGACGGCTGCCTAAAATTACAAAAAAGGAGACCTTATAATGGGTGATAATGAGTTCAAGAGTAAGCTGGAAATGATCAGTTTCTATTTTCCGGCGTATTCTTTCAAATTTAAAGGAAACGGTAAACCGTTAAAATTATTGTCAACTTATAATATTGACTATGCGGAAAAAGATGATGATAGAAATCAAGTAAAAATTCAAATAGTCACAACAATATTTGATGAAGAGAAAAATTTTGATTTAAGTTTAACTGCTTTAGGATTTTTTAGACTGGAAAGAGAAAATTTTAGTGAAGAAATTGCTAATGAGATTTTAAAAAAGAATACGGTAGCAATTATGATGCCGTTTATTCGTAGCCAAGTTTCTTTATTAACTACTCAACCTGGTTTAACCCCTATTTTGCTCCAACCTATTGATGTAAATGCCTTAGTTGATAATGCTCCAACTGAGAGCAAATAGATGTTTTTGACTAATTTTTCCCCTCAACAGCAAAAACGCTTGTCAACTCAACATGAAAGTGATATAATTATCTCGTTAAACGCGGTTAAGAACAAAGGAGAGAGGGTCGGACTTTTATAGGTTCGGCCCTCTTTTTAACGAAAAAGCGGCTCCGTAGAACCGCACTATATTAGAGTAAAAACAATTTGATATATTACTAAAATGTTACTAAAGGCAAAAATATACAATATATAGTGGTTATATTCTCAAAATAAACACAATATATAGTATTGTAGAAAATCCCGCCTTCTGCGCCAGAACAAAAAAAGGACTTAGGTTGAACACCATCAGCCTAAGTCCTTTTTTTGCGTATAAAAAGCCCGTTCGTTATTCCGCAGCGGAAAAATTAATCTTCTTCACCCAATAGGTAATCTGTTGATACATCAAAAAATCTTGCAAGAATAATCACTGCATATGCGTTGGGGATTCTCTTTCCCGTTTCCCAATAAGTTATGGCGCTTTGGCTCAGCCCCGTCGCTTTGGCAAGCTGTGCCTGAGACAATCCTTTTTGAGCGCGTAACTCTTTTAATCTTTCGATAAATTTTTCCATGTTACTATTTTACCACAAACGTGATTAAAATGCTTGACAAACACCAATCGCGGTTGCTATAATATAAATAATCACGATTGTGATTAAATAAAGTAAAGAGGTAATTTATGAAAAGGAAATCGGCAATTATGCAAATGTACTACACGGAGAGAGGAAATTTTGAAAAGGTGCCGTGCAGCGACGAATATTTCAGACTTTTAGAGGAATTTGTTAAAAAAGACGAGGAAATGAGGGCGCAGCTTTCCGAATTTCCTCATTTATTGGACTTATACAAAAACGCGACCACAGCTCTTGACTTTTTGAATTGTGAGGCGGAAGATAATCATTATTTGGAAGGCTTCAAATTTGGGTTGCTTATGGGATTAGAGGCTGCGGAGGGCGCGGACTATGAAGAAAATTAAAATTATCATCAAAGCAGACTGTCTCTCATAAAGAAAAGCCGTACCTCTCGCGAAGTACGACTTCTCACAAAATTTATTTGGATGTGTAAACATTTTTATGAATTTATTCTATCCCTTTCTAAAAGATTTGTCAAGCGGGTTTTTAAGAAAAATGAAAATTTTGTGAAAAAATTTTCATGCAACAAAATAATTTTCACGTCGGTGTTTTTTTGGAAAAAGTATGTCGTCGGCTTTTGATTTTTTCGACGGATAGGGTTATTTGCGGAAGGGGAGGTAAGGGGTTTTGACTTTTGATCGGTTTTATAAAATTTATTAAAAAAATCCTGCCGAAAACCGTTTGTATTCTTTACAAATCCGAAAAACAAGGTTATAATGAAAGTATGTATATAGCGGACTTACACATTCACTCGAAATATTCGAGAGCGACAAGCAAAAACGGAGACATTCCCAATCTGGATTTTTGGGCGCGTCGGAAAGGGATAGAGCTGGTGGGAACGGGCGATTTTACGCATCCCGCCTGGCGCGGGGAGATGGCCGATACGCTGGAACCCGCGGAAGAGGGGTTGTATCGTATCAAGCCTGAAAAACGGTTGAAGGATTTTTGCGACTTTTCCATAGAACCCCGTTTCGTGGTATCGGGGGAGATCAGCTGTATTTATAAGCAGGACGGAAAGGTGCGGAAGGTTCATAATCTGATTCTGCTGCCCTCTCTCGACGCCGCCGAACGCCTGGCACTGAAGCTGGAGACTATCGGAAATATCCGTTCGGACGGGAGGCCGATACTCGGGTTGTCGTCGAAAGACCTCCTCGCAATAACGCTGGAAATATGCCCCGAAGCGATCTTTATTCCCGCCCATATCTGGACGCCGCATTTTTCTATGTTCGGCGCTTTTTCGGGCTTCGATACTGTCGAAGAATGCTTCGGAGACCTGGCGCCGCATATCCGCGCCATGGAGACGGGGCTTTCCTCCGATCCCCGCATGAATCGGCGCGTTCCGCAGTTGGACCGCTACACGCTGGTCTCCAATTCCGACGCTCATTCTCCCGCCAAGCTCGGCAGGGAAAGCAATCTGATAGATGCGGAGCTTTCCTACCCCGCACTTAAGCGGACGCTCGATACGGGGGAAGGCTTCCTCGGCACCGTCGAGTTTTTTCCCGAGGAGGGTAAATACCATCTGGACGGGCACAGAGCCTGTCATCTCAGACTGACCCCGCAGGAGACGCGGGCGCTGGGGGGGAAATGTCCCGTTTGCGGTAAAAAAATCACGATCGGGGTACTCAACAGGCTGGAGCAGTTGGCGGAACGGGACGAGACATATATTTCCGAAAAAGAAAAACGTTTCGAGTATCTCATGCCCCTGCCCGAAGTGATTGCCGCGTCGCTGGGGATTTCCGCGTCGGGCGATAAGGCGGAACGGGTATATTGTAAGCTGCTTTCAAAGCTGGGGGCGGAGGCGGAAATCCTGCGCGTCCGCTCGCTCGGCGATATTGAGAAGGCCGGCGGCGAGAGGATAGCCGAAGGCATAAGGCGGCTGCGCGAGGAACGGGTTATCAAAACGGCGGGATATGACGGAGAATACGGTAAAATAGCTCTCTTTACCCCCGACGAGCTGAAAAACGCAAGCGGGCAGATGTCTTTTTTAAGCGACTTACCCCTTGCGGCCGCGCGGGACGGGGAAACCGACCGTGGGGAAAAATTCAAAAAGGGGAAAGAAGAAAAAAACGAAAACGAAAGCGGGGAGAGAGACCCTCGCGGAATAAACGCCGAACAGGAAGCCGCGGCGGACAGCAAAGCGCGCGTGACGGCGGTCGTCGCCGGCCCCGGCACGGGCAAGACGTTTACGCTGGTAGAGCGGATCGTGCGCCTGGTGGAAAGCGGCGTGAAGCCTGCGGAGATTACCGCGGTGACGTTCACGGTCAAAGCCGCGGCCGAAATGCGCGAAAGGCTTTCGGCGCGGTTGAAAAAAGCGGCGGAAAAGATTACCGTGGGCACCTTTCACTCAATTTGTTTTTCCTTTTTGAAAGACGAATTCGCTTTGGCGAACCCTGCTTTTATGCTGAAAACCGCGGCCGAGGTCGTCGCGGAATACGGGATAAAGCTTGCTCCCCGCAAATTTTTGAATCATGTATCCGCCGTGAAAAACGGCAAAGAGACGGAAACGGACGCGGCGGCGGAATATAACCGACGCTTGAGGGCGGCGGGAATGCTGGATTACGACGATCTCATCTCCGAAGCGCTGAAGCGAAAGATAAAGGGAAAACAATTCCGTTATCTGCACGTGGACGAATTTCAGGACGTCAATCCCGCGCAGTACGAGCTGATCCGCCTGTGGCTGGGCGAAGAGGGGCGGCTGTTTGCGATCGGCGATCCCGATCAGGCCATTTATTCCTTCCGCGGCGCCGCGTCCGATTGTTTTTCAATGCTGGCGGCGGATTATCCCGACGCGCTTACCGTGCGGCTGACGAAAAATTACCGCTCGACGCCCGAGGTGATCGATTGCGCGCTGAACGTCGTTTCGCATAATTCGGGCGCGCGCGTGCTCGAGGCGTGCAAGCCGTCGGGGGCGGCCGTTCGTTTGGTCGATTGCGCTTCGGAGCTTTCCGAGGGGATATTTGTGGCCAAAGAAATCGCGCGCATGACGGGCGGGCTGGACATGCTCGGCAAAGGCAGGGAGGAAGGGCTGCGGGAATTTGGAGAGATTGCGGTGCTTGCGCGCACGCATCGCCAGCTTTCCCAAATCGAGCATTGTTTAAGGAGAGACGACATTCCCTGCGTCGTTTCGGGTAAGACGGAATTTCTCGAAGCGCCCGCGGTGAGCGGTACCCTTGCGTTTTTTGCCGCCCTGCTCGCGCAGAACGAAGCGGCTGAAGCGCAGGCGTTGGAATTTATGGGCGGGCGCGAAAATTTTGAAGCGGCGAAAGAAAAATTTCTGCCGCTTATCGGAGGCAGACCGAGAAAAATTTTGACGGCCTGGAAGGAATATCTGCATTTAACTTCCGCGGAATTTGAAGAACTGATAAAAGCCGCGCATTACGCGGCCATGGACGAATTTCTCGACGCGGTGTATCTGGGCAAGGAGGGCGACGTTTTGCTCCCCAGCGGAAACGCGGCCGCGGGAGCCGTGAGACTGGCTACGCTGCACGGCGCCAAGGGGTTGGAGTTCCCCGTCGTATTCCTCTGCGGACTTACCGAAAAGGTACTGCCGCTCGTTTCTTCGCGGGAAACGGACGAGGAAGAGGAACGCCGCCTGTTTTACGTGGGCATTACCCGCGCAATAGAGGAGCTCGTTTTGACAACCAGAGGCGATCCTTCGCCGTTTCTTGCGGAATTGCCTTCGAATGTAAAGAGAGAAAAAGCACTCGAAAAGCCGTGGGCACAGCAATTGTCATTATTTTGACGATAGAAAAAGAGAATAAAACTTTCTTGTATCGAACCGTCAAATGGCCGACCGCTGTTTTAGCGTATAAAAAAAGAGGGTAAGCGGTATGCTTATCCTCTTTTGGTATAAATAAAGCAACAACACCGCCAGAACCAAAAGCTCGGGCGGCGTTTTTTAAGATTGCTCGGTTTCTTCCGGCGGAGGCGGAGCCGCCTTTCGGCGGGGCGGCAAAAAGCCCCAGGGAATGACGACGGCCAGTCGGAGGGCGTTAGCCAACAGGGAGGCCCACACAAAGCCGTTCAGGCCGAAAAGATAAGTGGCGATTAAGGTGAGCGCAAAAAATACGATCGCATAGCCCAGATTGAGAAAAAATTGTTTCTTTTCGCCGCGGAAGCGCAGCAGCACCACCAACAGCACGCCCGAAACGAAATAGAGAATCTGGCTGAGAATGGCGGGGAACAGATAGGGCTTAGAGGCGGCGTATAAGTCGTTGTAGAAATGCGGCAGAATAAGCCCCGAAAACAGGAGACATGCGCCTAAACAGATTGCGCCGCAGACAATTCCGCCGATGGTAAAGACGCTCCACATTTTTTTCGACAGCTCCTTGTCGTAGCGGATCAGATAGCTGATGATTACCGAATTGACGGGGACGGTGAGCAGCGCTACGACTTTTCCGAAAAGAGACGCCGTATAATAGACGGAGACCGCCGTTCCGTCCACGAAAGAATATAGGAGCAGGCGGTCGGCGTTTAACGTGAGGTTTTCCAGAAGGTTGGAAAGGAGAAGAAAAGAAATGCTTTTCAGGACGAGTCCGAAGCTTTGAGAGGGGCGCAAGAGGGGATGACGGTAGATCCTGCTTGCAAAGGCCGCATAGACGAGGCCGAAAATTTCGCCCGTCAGAAGGGCGGTCATCCATTGATTTGTCTTTCGATAGACGAGAAGCCCGAGAAGATATCCGACGGAAATGGCGAGATAAAAGAAAAAATAGCGGACGAAAGAGGTCTTTAACTTAAACTCCACATCGGAATAATAACGGAAAGCGGTGACGATGAGAAGCGCCGCGAAAAGAATTGCCGTTATAGGGGTGAGAAGCTTTATCCACCAAAGATAAAAAAGACCGACTGCGGCGCAAAGTATTCCGCCGACAAGCAGAAAAAGATTGTAGTCTCCGTTGGAGGGACGAAGCGTTTTTTCGCTCACTAACCGCGAATAATTGGCCGCGGTTCCGCAGGAGCCCGAGGCTATGGCGACGAGAGAGAGCATAAAAAGCGCAGTCCCGTACATTTCTTTTCCCAACGTTTTATTCAGATAGGGATACAGAGCAAACTGAATGACGAGATTGAACAGGGCGGTCGCCCCGATGTTCAGAAAAAGGTCGCCCATCTTTTTTCTATTTTCTTTTTCAAACAGAGAGTTAAATTTCATATTTAATCGACGAGGCCTTTACCGAAATTTTGGAAAAAGTTTATCTTTTAGAGAGAGTCAATTTTTTTGTGACGAAGTTGAACACCATAACGACGGCGGTGGAAATGATTTTTATCAGTTTATAATTTCCGTGACAGATATTTACTCCGAACCACATGATCAGGGCGATCGCCGACGACCATATCGCTGTTTTTTTCCAAAACGTTACGCACCATTTCGGGCGCGGCTTCCGCGGGATACGTATCGTTTCCGTCCACCATAATATAGCATTCGGCGTCGATTTCCCGAAACATCCTTCGGATCACGTTTCCTGTTCACTGCATGTATTCGTGCAGAACTACCGCTCCGGCTGCAAGAGCAATGGCCGCGGTGTCGTCGGTGGAATTATTGTCATACACGTAAATGATCGCGTCGGGAAGGACGCGGCGGAAGTCGTTTACTACCTTTTCGATCGTGTTGCTTTCGTTGTAGCAGGGAACGAGCACGGCGATTTTATCCACTAATTTCCTCCTTTGAATTACTGCTGATAATAGCAAAATGCAGCGGTTTTTTCCTTATCTAAATTTAATCGATATGAGAGGGATAGCGTTCTTCCGGAGGCAGAGGCGTCATATAGTCGCCGTATAAAGCAGTCAGCGTTTTATCGTATCCCGCGGGACAGGTAAAGAGAGCGTCGCGTATAGGAAGCTTCACGGAGGAATCAAACCATTCTTTTGAATAACGATTCCCGATTTCTTTAAGAATAACGTTTGTAAAACAATAGTAGTTGGTGTCTTTTTTGTTGTAAGCAGTGCTTAAGCATTCTTGCTTTTTCAAAATGTTTTTAAGAGAATGGAATTTTCCCAGAAAAGATAAAATAAAAATTTTCAGCTTTTCACTTAAAGAATGCGAATGCATTTTTTTATTGAAACGATGCGCCATTGCATATCCGTAAAAGATTTTTTGCTTTAATACCATCTTGTGGAATGCTTTTAAGTCATCAGGGGCATTGTCCAATAAAAAAATATCGACGGCCATACGATTTTGATAGTTATTTTGTGCAATGTCTTCGTGTGTTTCCGTATGTAAAGGTTCATCCATATTGAGGACGCGCGGCGCAAAATCAAAAAAGTATCCGCCATAATCTTGCGGTTGAATCAAAAGATAGGGCTTGGGAAGCTCGTCCGCTACCTTTAGAAATTTTTCATATTCGCTTCTTTTCATTGCGATATCGGCATCGTCGTCCCAAGGAATAAAATCCTGATGCCTTACCGCACCCAATAACGTCCCCGAATCTAAAAAATATTCGATCTCATATTTATCGCATAAAGAGGCGATTTCTCTCAACATATCGAAAAGAACCGAATGAATTTTTTCCAGCTTTTCCATACTTTCTCCTTTGTAAAAAACGCAGTGCGATTGAAGGGCAAACAATTTAGCAAATAAGCGTTACGTCTTTTTTATTACAGTAATCTTCCATTAATCCGCTGATCGCAATGGTAATATCGTTATTAATATAATAATTTTCCGTTTTTCTCTGAATGATTTCAGAAAAGGCGGATATCTCGTATCTTATGCCTTCGCCATGCAGCGAATAGAAGTATCTCTTGTTTTCAGCAGGATTTTCAAAACGGATTTCAAAATATTCCGTTTTCCACCAGGGAGCGGGAACATAGACATAACCGCGCGTTCCCGAAATAACCAATTCTCCTTCCGATTTGACGCCTATGCCGACCTTTAAGGACGCAGTTGCTTTTGGATAAATAAAAGATACTTTCGTGAACAGATCGATATCGTCGGCATTGCCGAAATAGGAAATGATATCTTTTTTTATATACTCCGTACCGAGAATTTCAAAAATCGGAAGTATGGCGATCGCGCCCCAATCGAGCAGACTTCCCCAGTTATTTTCCGAAGTGCTTCTTAAACTGGTGCAAGTAGAATCGATGGATTTAACTGCCCCTATAATTCCGCTGCGAACAAGCGAAATAAGTCGAGAGAAGGCAAGGACGTAGGCTGTTTTTATGCCTTCAAAAAGAATGAGATTTTTCGACTGTGCCAACGTGATCAGTTCGATGGTTTGTTCACGGCTTAAAGAAACGGGAGATTCGCACAAAACGTGCTTTTTCTCAATGAGTGCTTTTTTAATGTAGCCGTATCGCGTCTTTGGATCGGAGACGATATAGACGGCGTCAATTTCAGAAAGAAATTTTTCGTAGTCGTCAAAGAGATAACAGGCATTTGCCTCCTTAAAACTCAAAGCAGCGGGAGGAGGGTAAGATTTTGTATAAATAGCCTGTACTTCTATGCCGTTTACATATTTGCATTCTTCAATAAATTTTTCCGACATTGAAGAATATCCTACAATACCCATTCGTATAACGTTGCGGGAACGGATTTCCGTACTTGAAATTCCCCTTGTTCTTTCGAGATACACTACTTCGCAATAGTTTTTCAAATAATCAAATTTTCCTTCCCAATCGGAACCGATAGCGAAAATATCAATGTTATAGCGTTTGATGTCGTCGATTTTTTGGCCTTCGTACTCTTCGGCAATGACTTCGTCGGCTATTCCTAAATTCATAACGGCTTTTATGCGCTCGGTCAAAGTTTGCCGGACATTCAGTTTTCCCCGTGCCATATCGAAGCCTGCGGACGTAATCCCTACAATCAGATAATCGCCTAAAGCCTTTGCTCTTTCCAGCAAACGGATATGACCAATATGAAGCATGTCAAACGTACCGTAAGTTATTACTTTTTTCATCTTTTGTTTTCCCTTATCCTATAGCAAAAGCTATTTGTGATCGACCTCGAAGAACGCATTTAGAAATATCTTCATTGCGTCGATTGATCCGACGGAAACACGTATATAGTCCTTTAATAGGGGATTGCCGTAAGCGTGGACTAAAACTTTTTTTTCTTCACGCAGCTTTTCCGCGATAGTCCTTGCGTCATGCAAAGGCTTGATAAAGATAAAATTCCCTTTACAGTCCCGATATTCATAACCATATTCCTTCAAGCGGTTAAGCGTGTAACTCTTTCCTTCTTCCTGCCGTTTTATTAAATACTCAATCAACTCGGGACGCTCTAAAATCCGTTCACCGAAAAGTAAAGCGACGGAGTTGACGTCAAATGTCAACCGGGCATTTTTTACGTAAGAAATCAACGCCGGATTGCCGAGTATTACCCCCAATCGACAAGCGGCGAGCGAAAAAAGCTTTGAAAAAGTTCTTAAAATAACTACGTTGTCATAGCGCTCGATAAAATCGAGAAAGGTATGTCTATAAAAGTAGTGATAAGCTTCATCTATAATAACGATTGCTCCGACTTGTTGTGCCTTGATAATCACTTGTTCCGCTTCTTCCCGGGTATAAACGTTTCCTATTGGATTATTAGGGTTCAAAAGAACAACAACACGGGTATCGGAAGTAATCGCGCGCAAAATATTTTCAATATTTATCGTCAGATCCTTTTCATAGGAGACCGGGACGTGCTTCAAACCGAGTATGTTACAGTTTACCCCATACATTTCAAAGGAAGGAGAGACGGTTACAACTTCTTTTTTCGTTTCTCCGAAAGTTTCGAGAAGATATCGTATCGCCGTGTCGGAACCGTTTGTCGTAAGGACATTGTCGTAGCTTACCCCGACAAAAGAAGCGTATTTGTTTAGAAAACGGTCAGGCTCGGGATAAACGGACAAAAATTCGGGCGTGATTTCCTTGAGGACTGAATCGACAAAAGCTTTGGGAAGGCCCTCGGGATTTTCGTTCATATCATATCTCTTATACGCATATCTGCCCTGTTGAGGAAAAATTCTTTTTGTGTTTTTAATATTTTCATTTACATAGTACATAATAGAAAATTGACTTCCTTGTTTGTTTCTTCAGTTAAAAATCAGCGGAAACATTATTTTTTTCTTTTTGCCTGATTGTAATTGCCGAAAACGTATCGACAATGCAAAGTATAAGAAGGGCGATAAGACATAAAAGAATGACGACTTCATTTATTGTGATATTCGAATTGGAGATGCCGGGAGGAAAGACCCCGGGAATAAATAAAAACGGAAAAGCAATGAAAAGGAAATATAGAAGATTTTTTCCGTTTAATGTTTTTTCATTGCAAAGTAAAATAAGGGGAATGAGAAAAAGATTCCAACCGTAAACGGCATGCAACGGCGGGGCGGCCATAAATAATGCACAAGCAAACGTCCAGACCTTCCAACGCTCTTTTTGAAAAAAAGACGAAAGAATAAAAAAGACGATGCAGGTTACTATTCCGATATAAAATATTATTTTCAAAACGATTACGGGAATATGCACTGCATGAGAAATTGTGTCCCAACCACTATTTCCCGACGAAAAGGAAAATATATTTTCCATCATCCAAATAAGGCATTTCGGCCCACCGAAAAAAAACGAGGGGATAATCAGCAGTAAAATTCCATAAATTACGCACCGTAAGGCCTCTTTATAGCGCTTATCTGCGATCAGCATCCAACCTAACGCGGCGGGGTATAATTTAATGGAAAAGGCGAATGCAAGAGAGAAAAGCCCTATTTCTCGGGCGAGCTTACTTTTGCTGTCATAAGTAAAAATATAGATACCTGTAAAAAGGGTGGAAATCAAAATAATATTTCCGCGCTCCAATAGGTAAAGCATGGGCACGTTGGCCAACAGGAAAAAAGAAAAAAGGAGCTTTGTTTTCCCGTTAAAGCGCATATACCGTTGACAAAGCAATAAAAACAGAACGGCAAAAATAAGTATAAACAATAAACAGGACAAAATTGCCGAAGGATAATTGACCCATAGATAACGATCGTTAAAAGAAGTTGCGGCATATTCGTCCGGGACAAAACGCAGGCACAAAAGAAAAATCAGATTCGCCATAGGCGGATAGATAACATGTCGTTCGGTATAGACGCCTATGCCCTGAAAAACATCTCTGATCGAATTAAAATAATCCATAAAAAGGTCGGTGCCGTTATTAAAAAAGATTCCCGTGAAAAATTTTTCTCCGACGATGAGCGAACTGACGAGCCATATAATAAGGCTCAACGCCATCATCGCGATAAAAAATTGGGCGGGATTTTTTCTCTTAAAGAAATTTTTAACCGCACTTTTTATACTGCTTCCGAAATTTTTCATCTTCTCTTTCAGCATAGTTTCTCCGATAAAAACGATTTAAGGTAAGCGTTCCCATTATAGCATGTTTTTTTGAAAAAAACAACTGATTAAAAGCCTTTTGCCCTTTTCGCGTAAAACGGTAAACCTATAAAAGTCTTTTTTCGGGATATCCGTCGGGGAAATTTTTGAAAGCTTATTTCCAACTCTTGCGAAAAATCGGAAAGTATGATACAATATTATTATAAAAGACAAATAAACGGACCGTCCCAAAGGAGTGATTTAATTATGAATATCTGGCACGATATTTCCGAAGAACGGATAAAAGCGAAAAGCTTCGAGGCGCTGATCGAGATCCCGAAAGGCTGTAAAGTAAAGTACGAATTAGATAAGGAAACGGGCCTTCTGAAGCTGGACCGCGTTCTCTATACCTCTACGGTGTATCCCGCCAATTATGGCTTTATTCCCCGAACGCTTGCCGAGGACGGCGACCCGCTGGACGTGTTGGTGCTTTGCGGGGAAACGATTTATCCCATGACCCTCATCAACTGTTATCCCATCGGTGTGATCAAAATGATCGACGGCGGTTCCCTGGACGAGAAAGTGATCGCCATTCCCTTCAAAGACCCGACCTATAACGGCTATTACGATATCCATGAATTACCCAATCACGTATTCGACGAAATGATGCACTTTTTCGAGGTTTATAAAACGCTCGAACATAAACAGACGACGGTTAAGGAAATCTGTCATAGAGACGAAGCCGTGGAAATTATAAACAAGTGTATTTCTATGTATAAAGATAAGTTCGGCAAGTAAATAAAATTTAGAAAAGCTGCATAAAATTCTTTGGAATATACGTTTTGAAGAAGGATATTTAATCTAAAATTCGACATGATATGCGCGTAGAAGAAGGCATAAAGGCCTGCGGCCGAGCATGGAATATAAAGCGGGAGGAAAAGAAAAAATGAAAGAGCTGCTTATCGTGGTGGACATGCAGAACGATTTCGTGACGGGCGTTTTGGGAAGCGCCGAGGCACGGGCGGTTTTGCCGAAGCTAAAACAAAAAATCGACGGGGCGCGGACGGCGGGAAAGACCATTGTTTTTACGAGGGACACGCACGGCGCCGATTATCTTTCGACGCAGGAGGGGAGAAATTTGCCCGTGCCTCACTGTATCCGCGGAACAGAAGGCTGGCAAATCGTCGAAGGGCTTTGTCTGAAAGGGGACAGGGTGTTTGATAAGCCGACTTTCGGCAGCCTTTCTCTCGCGGAGTTTATTCGGGACGGAGAGTTTGGACGGGTGGAATTTGTCGGCGTATGCACCGATATCTGCGTGATTTCCAATGCCATGCTGGCGAAGGCATTTTGTCCCGAAACGGAGATCGCCGTGGACGCTTCCTGTTGCGCGGGCGTTACCCCCGAAAGCCACGAAAGGGCGATTAAAGCCATGCGTTCGTGCCAAATAAAAACGGAATGATTAAACGCGGGGTTGACGAAAGCGAAAATACAAAAAATATTGGGGAATTACGGAGAAAAATTTGGAAAAGAATATTGACAATATGGAAAAAACAGGTTATAATAGAAAGGAATAAAAATCGGTGTAAATATTTGTAAGTTTCAAATAAATATAAGACCGATAAAAAATGAAAAAATATCAGGAGGCTTCGGATGAAAAAGAAAGGCAGAATCTGCGGGACGATCGGGTTGATTCTTTCTCTCGCACTGGCGGGCGGCACCGTGGTTTACGGCACGATGTTCGACAAAAACGCCGTGGGAAAGGCGGAAAAGCCCTTCGGCGCCGCAACGACGGGCAGCGTGTTTAATCGTAAGGGGTTTGACGAGACGAAAAAGCTGGTCGATGAGACGGAAGGGGTGTTTGAAGGGACAAATAAAGACGCAAAATATAAATCTTATACGCTGTCTTTTAATGCTTCTTATTCCATAACGTATAAAACGGAAACGGGACAAGAGGTAAGCGATGTAAATACCGAAGGCATGATTTATACGGACGCCGATTATTCCTATATCAAAATAAGCAGTACGACGTTGTCGGGGCGTACTTATTCGGTAACGGCTGCCGAATACGCTTTTTCCAAGCCTAAAAGCGATCGATATTACGTCCGCTCGAATACATATACGGCTTTGTCGAATCCTTCCGATTCCGTTCTCGGCGACAAGGCGAAATGGACTGAAAGGGCTTTCGAAGACGACGTTATCGACGGGACGGAGCTGCTTTTATATGGGGTCTATGAAGCATTTGGAGGCATGGCCGAAATCTTTGAGTTCGGCGCTTCGGAAAACAAGATATTGATCGGCGCGACGGGGGAATATAGCTTTAAGGGCCCCGCCCAGGCCGCAGATAAATACGAAGCCGAATGTCGGTTTACGGTGGGATGCCGTCCGACCGTGCGTTATACGACAAGCGTGACCGATCCGAAGAATGTTTCGTCCCCGATATCGAAAATGACGCAAACTATCGTATTTTCCTATTCTAACCTGAACAATACCAAGGTCAGCCTGCCCGATTCGCTGAAGAAGGCTATGGAGGCGAAATAATGAAAGAAAATATAAAAGAAACGAAGCCCGTCTCTCTGAAAAAACGCATTGCCAGAACACATTCCAAAGCGGAATTTGTCGGTATGCTCTATCTGATCGCCACGATTTTTCTCGCTGCGGTCGCTTTCTTTCCCATGCTCTACGGGACATCCGTGGGAGACATGTGGGTAAAGACCTTTTGGAAGCCCTTTCTCGAGCTTAAAAATATCAAGGCCTCCCCGATCGCGGTTTCCGTCAACGTGTTTGTCGCGCTGATTTACGCCGTCATGCTTCTCACCCTCGTCATCAACGTAATCAAGTCGCTGTCCCGTCTGAGCCGCCTGTTCAAGAAAAAGGCTTCGCGGGTAAACGGATATAACCGCAATCTGCTGGCGATGGAGCGGATGGGAAAAATTTTCTCGGGTACATATTGCGTATTTATCGCCTTCCCGTTTATGATTCATCTCATCTCGGGCGCGGGCTTCTCCAATCTGTTTTATATCGCCGTGGCGATAGGGCTGATTTTCCATTTCTGGTGCGGGCTCGTCGGCGGAAACGTCAGCTGGTTTACCACGGGCGACACGCTCGAGGAAGAAAAGAGACTGGTCGGCAGATGGGCGCCTTTCTTCCGCAATCTCGCCCAGCTGGTGTTCGTCGGGCTGATCATGTATTTTATCTCCCGTACAAACCTTATGCTCAATGCGTTGAAATGGATGGAAAAAGGCGCTTTCACCGAATTGTTCAAGGCGAAAATGGACGTTTTCGTTTACGGGGTGATCCCTTTCGTTCAGCTTCTCGCCTGCGTCTGGACGCTGGTGCTGTTGAAGCATGCCACTGCCGACACCGAGTTCAATCGTTACGGCAAGGAAGGAGACGGCATGAAGAATTTCAGAATCTTCTCAATTTTCCTTCTCGTTACGTCGGCTGCTCTGTTTATTCTCTTGATCGTGGCAAGTAAGAAACGCGACGGCATCGTGCCCTCGATGGGTACGCTTTACATCGCCGTGATTGCTTTGGCGGCGATGATAGAAGAATTTTGTATGTGCCGTTTGCCCAACGTCAAGGGCAAAGTTGAGGAACCCGTCGGAGAGACCCTTTCGGAGAACGAAGACGAGCTGGATTTCGATCCCGATTCGTATAATATGGCTTCGGCGGATCGCGTTGAGGAATCGCCCGCCGCAGCGGCGCAGGAAACGCCTGCAAATGTGCCTGCAATGTACCATGTTCCTCTGCAGTGCATCACGCAGCCCGCGGTATTTATGCAGCCGAACGGTCAGCCCGTGATGGTAATGCCTATGATTGCAGGGCCGCAGATGATGCCGCCTGCGCCGATGCCTGCCGCAAACGCCATGCCCGACGGCAATCAGCCCGCTTACGGCTATGCCTATAACAATCCTTATATGAATCCCTATCCCAATCCTTACGGATACGGCAACCAGGAATGGGTGAACGGCCGTCCGTATCGTCCCTTTAACCCGTATCAGTATGTTCAGGAACCCACGGAAGAGCCCATAGTCACGGAAGCGAAAACGGAGGAACCCGCCGCGACTGTGGAATCCGTTGCACCTGCGGCGGCGTCCGCTTCGTCCGAAGCGGAAAAGAAAACCGAGGAGGCTGTAAAAGCGCCTGCGGCGGATAAGAAAGCGCGCCGCGCGGAAGCGGCTATGGCGAAGAAAGAAACCCGCACGGCCGCAGAACGGGCCGCCGTGGAGAGAGCGTTGGCGGAAAAGTGGATGCGCAAGGCCAAACAGCCCGTGACGGAAGAAACGGGGATTGCGGCTGCTGCTGCGCCCGCTGAAACGCCCGTAATGCCCGCGCCTGCGGCTGAAACGGCAGCCGAAGCGCCCGTGCACGCAGAGGAGGCAAAAACGTCCGCTGAGAAGGCGGAGACCAAAGCTTTGGTGCCCGCTTACGCACCCGCCCAAGAGCCTCTTCCCAGGGAAGCGGTGATGGAGACGTATGCCTATCAGCAGCCCCGAAAGGAAAATAAACTGCCTGCATATCCTGAAGCGGACGACTTGACGGAGGACGACCTTTCCAAACCTCTTCCGCCCAAGAAATGGTCGGTAACCTGTCCCGACTGCGCGACGAAGCTGACGGTGAAGGAAGGCGCGTTTGCCTATCGCTGCCCCGAATGCGGCGGCGTGTTCCAGCTCCGCAAGATATTCAGATCGAAGCAGAACCAGATTTCCGAAGAAAATAAATAAAGCATATCCGAAGCAACTCTGAAGGAAGGGCGTCTCCGTTTGGAAGCGCCCTTTCATTTTTTGTCCCGAAAAATAAAATGTTAAAAAGTAACAGAAAAATTCTTCTGCGGCAGGGGCTTGAAAAATGAGGAGATAAGTGTTATAATACAAGCAAAAGTGCGGAAGCACGGAGTATTTACAGGCATTTTTGCGCAGTATTCAAACATAACGTCAGTTATGTTATAATACAAACGAAAATACGGAACGCGAAGTATTCGAGTGTATTTTTGTGCCGTAAAATATGGCTTGTCCATGTTATCATAAAAGCGAAAATGCGGAAGTTTGAAGCAAGTATTTTTGTACCCTATTCAAACATAACGTCGGTTAAGTTATACTATAAGAAAAACACGGAAGCTTGAAGCAAGTACAAGTATTTTTGCGCAATATTATAGCATTACAGCTGCAATGCTATAGTGGCGTGTAAGTAAACGGCGGAAGCCGTAAAGTAAGAATTTAGAAGACGAGGAAACGGATATCGGTTGATAACTTTTTTGATCGGTCGGAAAATACTTAAAAATTCCAAACGAAGGAGAGCTGCCCATGGAAGAGAAAAACAGAGGCAATAACGCGGCGGAAACGCCGCCGAAGGAGAATGATTTTTCCGTACCGAACAAACGCGATTACGAGGAGGAGCTTCTTGCAATTATTCAAAGCGATCTCCCGTCCGAGGAAATACGCGAAAAGCTGACCGATTATCACGATAACGATATCGCTTCGGTGTTCGGCGAGCTGACGCAAGCCAACCGCAGAAAGCTTTATCATATCCTGTCCGACGACGAGATTTCCGATATCTTCAGCTATCTCGACAACGTCGAGGACTATATCGCCGAGCTGGACGCGGAAAAGGCCGCCGACATCATCGAAAGCATGGACGCGGACGACGCGGTGGACGTACTCGACGAGCTGGAGGACGACACCCGAAACGAGATCATCGACCTCATGGACGACGAGGCCGTGGAGGATATCGAAATGATCTCCTCCTACGGCGAAAATACGGTCGGCAGCCGCATGACCACCAATTTCATTTCCGTGCCCGACAACTATTCGGTTAAACAGGCGATGAAGAGCGTTATCGATCAGGCGGCCGAAAACGATAACATCTCCACCATTTACGCGACGGACGAACAGGGCGCTTTCCGCGGCGCTATCGATTTGCGGGACCTGGTGATTGCCCGCTCCACGCAGGATTTGAAAGAAATTATCACCGAATCTTATCCGTATGTTTATGCGGCGGAGGATATCGCCGATTGTATCGAGAAGCTTAAGGAATATTCCGAGGATTCCATTCCCGTTCTCGATAACGAAAATCGTATCCTCGGCGTCATTACCAGCGCGGATATTGTCGAGGCGGTCGATGAGGAAATGGGTGAGGATTACGCAAAGCTCGGCGGCTTGACCGAGGAGGAGGATCTTTCCGAATCCACGGCAAAATCCGTGCGCAAGCGGCTTCCCTGGCTGATTATTCTGCTCTTTTTGGGGCTGGGCGTATCGACGGTGGTCGGGTTGTTCGATCACGTGATCGACAGGCTGGCCTATCTCGTTTTCTTTCAATCGATGATTCTCGACATGGCGGGCAACGTGGGCACCCAGTCTCTGGCCGTGACGATCCGCGTGCTGGCCGACGACGTGGACGGCAAGACGATGGCGAAACTCGTCTTTAAGGAAATACGCGTCGGATTTTTTAACGGCCTCATCGTGGGCGCATTGTCGTTCGCTTCCTCCGCGCTCTATCTGTTCATTGCGAAAAGCACCCCTCAGCCGCTGCTTGCCGCGCTGTGCATATCCGCCGCCATGGCCGTGGCTATGGTCGTATCCAGCTTCTTCGGGACGATTATCCCTATGCTCTTCAAAAAAATGAAGATCGATCCTGCCGTCGCTTCGGGGCCGCTGATCACGACGATCAACGACATGGTGGCCGTTTGCGTATATTACTCGCTGGCGATGATGATTCTGGCCGCCGCTCTATAAACAAAAAAAGAAAAGCTCTCCGAAAACAGGAGGGCTTTTTCGATTTTACTGTTCACATTTTTTCGTTATACCGCTTCCGAAAGACTTTTGAACAGCCTTACGGCCAGTACAGTCATGTCGTCCTTTGCCGTCCCGCCGTAGAGCGCCACCGCCTTGGCGAGCAGCGCGTCCGCCAATTGCTGGGGATTGGAAGCGGGAATATTTTTCAGTGTCTCGTAGAGATCCGACGAGGAGCCGAAGGCGGAGGTGATTCCGTCGCTTAAAAACAGAAGTACGTCGTCCTCCTGCAGGGTATAGGAGGAGGTGTCGGGGTGAAGGGATTCGAGGATACCGAGCGGCAGAGACGCGCTTTCGAGGATATGCAGAGCATTTCCCGAGAGAATGAAGCCCATGGGCGAGCCGATCTTTACGATGTCCGCCTCCCCGTTGTCGAGATCGACCACCGCGATATCCACGCAGGCGAAGGTTTCTTCGCGGCTGAAGGTCAGCAGCTTATTGATGGTGGAAAGCACAAGCGAGGAGGGCATTTTCGCGCGGTAGAAGCTCTCCAGCAGGGATATCGTGCTTTCGGAGATACGGCGCGCGTATTCGCCGCTGCCCATGCCGTCGGAAAGGGCGATCATAAACCGTCTTTCGTCTATCTTGATGACGGAATGCGTGTCGCCGCTGGCGATTTCGCCCGTCTTGGTGAGAGTCGCCACGCCGAACGCCGCGTCGAAATAGGGTTTTCTGTGCAGAATACAGCAAAACTTGTCCTTGCTCAACGTCAGCCGTTCGGAGATAATCAACGGCGCGGCGAGCACGTGGGAGGCGATTGCGGCTATCTTTTTTACGTCCGCTTTGCCGAAAGTGACGAGGGAGAGGGTGAGGCTGTCCTCGTCGCCCGCGATCAGCACCTCGGAGCAGACGATTCCTGCCTTCAAAAGCGCGACGTTGAGCTGTTTTTCTTTTTCGGAATAGATAGTTAAAGGCTCGCTCTGTTCGAGTGCTATATTTTTGAGAATCTCGCTGACGCCCTGCGCCTGGTTGGCGAGCAGTTGCCGGCCCGAAGCCGCGTTTTCCGTCTCCAGCATGTATTTTCGATAGTCCCCGATCTGTCGGTTGACCGCATATAAGACGCCGCTTTGATTGACGCACGATTCGGCCAGATCGGAGGGAATATCTATGAGGCTTGTTTTTCCTTTTGCGCACCCGACGTCGATCAGCTTGTTGAGGCCGTTTTCCAAGCCTCGCGCCATACACGTGCGGTAGTTGGCGCACGATTTGCAGACGCTTTCGATTACGCAGCCGCGTATGTATTCCTTGGCGCCCTCCTCGGCCTCGTTGGTGCTCAGGGCGGCAAAAGTGGTCTGTATCTCCCTGAATACGCCCGAAATCTCGAAAAGCTGTTCACCGATGGCCGCGCGGTTGCGATTGATGGCGATCCGTGAAAGGTGCTTTTCCCGATAAAAGACAAGCTTGTTTTCCATTTTTCTGACCAACGGAGAGGGAATGAGCAGAAAAAGAAGGGAGGGAATGAGCGCGGAAAGAATGGATTGTACGAGAAGGGAGGTCTTTAAGGCGTAGATGCCGTCGAAATAGCCGTAGGCGAAAAATACCGCTAACAGCGCGAGCACGGCGGGCAGTCGGCCCATTTTGATAAACAAGACCACGGCGATCCCATAGATAAAAAAGCGTTCGGGCGAAACGCCGCCGACAAAGGCGGGCGGCAGACTCAGCGCGAAGGCGCACACGAGGGCGGAGGCGTCTTTCGTCGCGCAGGCAAAGAGCAGCAGGACGAGAAACGCGATACCCATGTAAGCGGTGACGCTTGCGATACGACAGATACCCACGCCGCAGAGAACGAAGAAGAGAACGGAAAAGATAATCTCTTCCGCCTTGAGACGACAGCGGAGCAGTTTGTTCAAGAGGGCTTTAAGCGCCACGGTGAACATGGCGGAAAGCAGCAGGATGAGTCCCGAAAGAATGATTTTCTGCGTGATTGCGCCCAACGAGAAGGGTAGCTTGAGCGGGATATTGTAGGGGGTGAAGGGCGAAAAGGCCACGAAAAGCGCCAGCGACAGGGCGACGCAGGCGAGCGGAAGCACGGAGGCCTTTTTCTTCAATTTCGCATAGACGCAAAAGACGATGCAGAGGATGGCCGCCTGTCCCGCATAGACGGGCAGGAAATGCAGGGTAAAGCCCGACAGCCCAGAAAGCGCGTACAAAAGGCAGGACACGACGGGGTTCAGCCCCGCCGCCAGCATGGCGTACAGGAGCGCGAGGGAAAAGGGCTCGCCGTTTCCGCCGACGTAGTACAGCGCAAACATGGCGATAAAGAGAAGTATGTAAAGGAGAACGGTGGAAAAATTGAACTTTTTGCGTTCGTTCATAGCAGCCTCCGATGGCTTATAGGTCTTTCGGAAATCACTATAACAAAAACGCGGCCGCGGAATTTGGCTGATTTTGCGTCATTTTGGCTTTCCCGCGCGAAACCGCGCCCGAGACGGCAAAAACGGCGCGGGGCAAAAAACGCCTCGTGCCGTTTTGCTGCGTCGCAGGGGATCGGACTGCTCCGAGGCCGCTGCGGCCGTATGGGGGGAAGATGATGAAAAACATCGGATAGGCAAAAAACGGAATTCAGGGATTCTGCGTGAAGCCGAGGCTGATGAGAATCGCCTTATTGACCCGATTCATCGTGGAGGGCGGAAGTTCGCCTATGCGCTCCTTGAGACGGCGCTTGTCGATGGTACGGATCTGCTCGAGAAGAATCACGCTGTCCTTGGCCAGCCCGTAGGCGGAGGGCAGCTCTATGTGAGTGGGAAGCTTCGCTTTGTTGATCTTACTGGTGACGGCAGCGGCGATGACGGTGGGGGAGTATTTGTTCCCGACATCGTTCTGCACCACCAAAACGGGACGTATGCCGCCCTGTTCGCTGCCGACCACCGGCGATAAGTCGGCGTAGTAAAGTTCCCCTCGTTTGACATTCATATAAAACACCTCTTGCGTAAGAAAAGACTCCCTTAGTGCATTATATGTAAAGGCGAGCTTTTCCTGTTCAATAGGAAGTATTCCCGCCGAGGCCGCGTTTTATACAAGGCCGCGCGCGTTTTTTGGAAAAAATTCCCCCCGGGTCGTTTGAGGCCCGAGGGGAAGCGCGTTTTCCGTTTATTGAGAAAGTCAGATGATATATTTGCCGTCTTTCGCAGGTTGAGCGTCGAGTTCGGCTTTTTTGGAGTCGTACCCCGCTTTGCCGAGCAGGGCGAAGGTCGCCTTTTTGCCCTCTTCGACGCCCGGCTGGTTGAAAGTGTCGATGTTCAGCATGGCGCCCGCGTAGGCGGTCTGAAGCTCGAACAAAAAGAGCAACTGGCCGAGGGTGAAGGCGTTGAGCTCGGGAATCCAGAGGGTATAGTTCATTCGGCCCGCCTTCGTAAGCGCGTAAGCGGTGGCCTCGTTTTCCGCCTGAATAAGTTCCTGCATGGTATGTCCGCCGAGGAACGCCACGTCGGGAATGTTTTCGCAGCCGTGGGGAATGGGCATTTCGCAAGCGTATTTTTTAAGGGAAAGGAAGGTGACCACCTTATCGAACGGCCCCTCCGTATAGAGCTGTACCTGCGAATGCTGATCGGTGACGCCCAGCGATTTGACGGGGGTCTGGCCGACGTTGCAGGGCTTGCCGTCGAGTGTGACGTTTTTGCCGAGAGATTCCGCCCAAAGCTGGCAGTACCAATCCGCGAGATATTTGAGGTTGTCGGAGTAGGGCATCATGACGCCGACATTTTTGCCCTGTTCCATCGCCGCGACCTGAAGCACCGCGCACATGAGGGCGGGGTTTTTGGCGGGGGAAGGATAGCGGCAGACGTTATCCATATACGCCGCGCCCGCGAGCAGGCCGTTGATGTCTATGCCGAGCACCGCCGCGGGGAGAAGCCCCACGGGGCAGAGCTGGGAGAATCTTCCGCCGACGCCGTCGGGAAGCACGTAGCTCTTGATTCCGCCTTCCTCGTCGGAGATCTTTTTGAGGTTTCCCTTTGCGGCGTCCGTGGTGAAGATCACGTTGTCCTTGACGCTGACGCCCGCTTTTTTCAGCAGGTCGAGAATGATGAGGTATTGCGTCATCGTCTCGCTGGTGGCGCCCGATTTGGAAATGACGTTGAAGCAAGTCTTGGCGGGGTCGATTACGTCGAGAAGGTCTCTCATTCTGACGGGATCGACGTTGTCCTCCACGTAAAATTTGGGGCCTTTTCTCACCGATTTGGGGAGGTCGTTATAGTGAAGATGGCAGAGCGCGTTAAACGCCATGATGGGGCCGAGGGCGCTGCCGCCGATCCCGAGCACGACGAAATACTGAAATTTTCTGCGCACGTTTCTCGCCGTGGCCGCAATGTCGGCAACGATCTCTTTCTGATTGTAAGGAAGCTCCGTCCAACCCATGTAAAGGTCGTCCCTGCCCCTGTTTTCCTTCACGTAATTGAAGGCCGCGGCGGCCACCGCATTGTAGGAAGTTAGCTTCTTGGGAGAGAAGCCCTTGTCGCCGAGAAATTTTTCGGTCATGTTGTTGTAGTCTAACGTAACGCGCATGCTGTCGCGCCATTCTTTGGTTTTATAGCCCATTGTCTATTCCTCCGATGAGAAAGTTTTTGCACTCATATTGTAAAACAAAAAAGAGCTTCTGTCAAGGATTGCGGGGGGAAATCTCTCTATTTTTCAAATAAAAGCTTTTTGAAGGGCTTCGGGGAAAAAATGTGACAAAAAAAGTAAAGAACGAAAGTGATTGCCAGCATGGCGAGTGCAGTGAGGCCCATTGCGCCCAGCGCGCTGAGATATTTTTTCAGCGCCACGCAGATAAATTGCCCGATCAGAGAGATCGGCAGCATCAGCGCGCAGACGATGAGGCTCTTTTTCAGCAGGGAGGAAGGCAGGGGGCATTTTTTACATAAAAATATGAGATTGCACACCGAACAGACCAGATAGCTTAAGGCGAGCCCGACGGGATAGGCATAAACCCCGATGTATTTCGGCAGCAGGAGAACCGCGCCCAGCATCAGCGCCGCGCCGATAAAATAAAAGACGAGCGTCTGCTTTTCGAAATTCAGCGAATTGAGTATGCCCGTGGAGATCATGGTCAGGCTCATCGGCAGCAGGATAAAGCAGCATTTGCGTATCATTTCGCCCGCGCTGGCGTCCGAATACAGCACCCGCCCGACGTCGTCCCCGAGCACGAAAAACAGCGGGATGAGGGTGCAGGCGATCAAAACGGTGGTGGAAAGCCCCCGCTCGATATTTTTCGCCATATGCTTAAAGCGTTTGCGATAGAAGTCCTCGGACAGTTCGGGGACGAGGACGAGGGAAATGGAGCCGATGATCGTCGAGGGAATGGAAAGAATGGGGATCGCCATGCCCGAGACGACGCCGAACATCTGGAGCGCCTGCGTCCGCGTGGCGCCCGCGCGGATAAGCATGGCGGGCAGAAGCACCGCCACGGCCGAGCCGACGAGCGACCCGCCCGCACGCACGGCCGTGATGGGCATGGCGGAGGAAAAGAGCGGCTTTAGCTGTCCGCGGGGGGAGGAGAGCCTGCCGCCGCGGGCGAAGAAACAGATTGCGGACGAGGAGAAGGAGACGAAATAGGAGATGATGACTGCGATACAGGCGAGCCGCGCGCCTTCGAACACGTCGGAGACGCCGCGCAGGAGAAGGACGCCCGCGATGACCATGACGCTCTCCTCCACCAGTTCGAGGATAGAGGGGGCGAGGAATTGTTTGTTGCCCCAGAAGCTGCCCCTTACGACGGCATAAACCGAGGAAAAGACCAGCCCGATCAAAAGAATGGAAAAGAGGCTTAAGCACCTTTCGTCGGAGAAGAGAAAGGTGAATTTGCTCCCGAAAAGGACGAAGATAAGGCAGACGGGCAGGGTGAGCGCGAGCGAGCCGAGCAGGCCCGCCGTAACGGCGCCGCTTTCGCCTTTGGCGCTGCCGCCCGCCTTGTTTTTGGAGATGAGGCGGGAGACGGTGATGGGGATGCCGCCCGTGCCCAGCGTGATAAAGACGGAGAATACGGACAGAGCCACCTGATAGAGGCCCAGCCCTTCGGCGCCGATCAGACGGGACAAAACGATGCGATATAAAAATCCGAGTGCCCGTTCCGCAATGGAGAGGCCCGTTACGACGGCGGCGGTGCGATAGATATTTTTTTTCATAATTTATTGTACGGGCCTTCCTGCGGAATTATGAGGATAATTTCTTTTCCCGCCGCATATAATGGAGTGATGTTAAAAAATGTGATTCCTCAATTTTATAAGGTCAAACGCGGACAGACGCTGAGAGCCGTCGCGGAGGCGTTCTCCCTGCCCGAATGTGCGATCGTCGGCTTCAACTCGCTGAAAACGGAGTTGTGGGAAGGGCAGATCCTGCGTATCCCGAAACTTCGGGGAAACCTTTATACCGTGCGCGCGGGAGACACCAAAACCTTGCTTTCGGGGAGCGAGGAAAACTTCGAGCAAAAAAATATGACTTCTCTGCTCTATCCGGGCATGAAAGTATTATTGCAGGCGTAACGAAAAGCGCAGGGTAAAACATAAGATATAATAAGTAATTAATTACGGAGGTAAAAAATGTCGTTTTTTTCTAATTTTCAATCGGATAAATGTCCCGGAACGATTACGGGCAATCCGTTGAACGGCTTGACGGAAAAGGTATGCATTCAGGCGGAAAAGATATTCGACGCCTGCATCAAGCAGACGCAGCTTGAAAACTATACGTTGGAACTTACCGACTTCGTTCCCGCAAATCCTACATATCCGCTCACGTTTATCAGCGCGAGGTCTCTCTCTTCCGAGGCGACCGTTTCCAATCTCAATATAGATCGCCAGTCCGACAAACAGTGCGCCCGCGTTCAGGCGTCCGTCACGATACCCGTCGAGGTGTTGTATATGGACGCGGCGGGCGTCGAAGGCAAGGCGACCTCATCCGTGACGATGAACGAGGACGTTCTCCTCTTCGTTCCGTCTCCTTCCATCATGCCCTTCACGGTGAAAGGCGTGGTCAGCGCCGTGGCCCCCGAGGGCACCTTCAACGCGGCCAACAACACGTTTACCGTCAGCATGTGTACTACCGTTATTCTCAAGATCGCCATGCAGGTGGAATTGCTGGTGCCGTCCTACGGCTATTGCGCCATTCCCCCCGCACAGGAATACTCCCGCGAGGTCTGCACGGGCTTCTTCGAGCTTCCGCTTTATCCTCAGGCACGGGCCTGCGCCTGCAAGGGCGGCGAGGGACGCTGCTGACGTCCGCCGCTCCGCGTCCGGATATGTTTCCCAAATAAACGAAAGTTCCTTCCGCGAAACGCGGGAGGGATTTTTTTGTAAAAACCTATTAATATTTGCTCGAAAAAGACTTGCTAAGTTATAAAAAGTATAATATAATACTAGCTGAGGAAGTTATGAATAAAAAATTTAAAGAAGACTTGAAAAAAGGTTATAAGTTTACTTATCACGCTGCAATAGCATTGCCGATTATTTTTTTGCCTATATTTGTAGCTTTGGGGATATATTCGCTTATTGAGTATCATCATAATCTGCAATTTATAGGTATCGGAATTATTCTTATACTTGTGGGAATTATGTGGGTTCCATTTTCCATTTTCATACGTAAACGCATGCAAATATTTATAAATAAAATTGATGAGGAAGATCGAGACGACCGAAAAGAATAAAAAATTTAATCGCTTTCGGGCTCATTATTAAAAATTTATCTTTCGGCCGAAACGGCATGAAAATCTTGCCTTTTCGGGAAAAATCTGCTATACTGTTGGCATGAATATTTACGCGATCAGCGATCTGCACCTTTCCGCAAACGCCGAAAAGCCCATGGACGTATTCGGCGGAAACTGGGAGGGGCATTTCGAAAAAATAAAAGCCGACTGGCGGGAAAAGGTGACGGAGGAGGACGCGGTTCTCATTGCGGGAGACATCAGCTGGGCGATGAAGATGGACGGCGCGATGGAGGATTTGCGTTCGCTTTCCCCCTTGCCCGGAAAAAAGGTGTTTATCCGCGGCAATCACGACTATTGGTGGAACGGGATTACCCGTCTGCGCGACCGCGCGCCCGATCCCTCGTTTTTCTTTTTACAGACGGACGGAGTGCGGCTCGGGGAATACGTGATCGTCGGTTCCCGCGGGTGGACGTGTCCGGGCAGCCCCGATTACACCGAACAGGACCAAAAGCTGTACCTTCGCGAAGCGGAGCGCTTCCGCCTCGCTTTCGAAACGGTGAAGCCGCTGCGGCAGGAGGGGGACAAAACGATTGCGCTGATCCATTATCCGCCCTTCAACCTCAAGCGCGAGGACAGCCTGTTTACCTCGCTTTTCGAAAACAACGGCGTGGATAAAGTAATCTTCGGACATCTGCACGGCCCCGTGTTTTTCCCTCTCTCTTCCGAAAAAAACGGCGTGGAATATCACCTCACCTCCTGCGATAAGACGGATTTCAAGCTGGTGAAAATCTATTGAAAAAATATCGGAAAACGCCTCCCGATCCCTTTACAAGCGGAAAAGAGTGTGCTATAATTGAAGTATCTTTAAGAGCGGTACCGTGATGCCGACAAGACGATAAAGCAAACGAATATTCTTCGGACTTTTCCGCACGCCTTTTGCGGGGGAGGAGAACAGAGAAAGCATTTGCGGTCTTGGGCGACGGTCCGAGGCCGCTTTTTATTTTCGGAGAAAAAACGCATGGCAGAACACGTTATCATGGACGCAGGCGGCATGCGTCGGACGCTCGTCCGTCTGGCGCACGAAATCGCGGAGCGAAACGAAAACTTAAACGACGTAGTGCTTTTGGGCATCAAGCGCGGCGGCGAGGTTGTGGCGGACCGCATACGGGAGCGTCTTTCCGAGGCGGAAGGGATCGCCGTGCCTTCCTTCGGGATAGATATCGGTATGCAGCGCGACGACCTGGTTTCCGCTTTTTTTGTGCCCGACTATACGGCGGAGCGGCCCGATTTTTCGATAGAAAACAAAATTGCGGTGCTGTGCGACGACGTGCTGAACACGGGCCGAAGCGTGCGCGCGGCGCTCGAAGCGATCTTCAAAATCGGACGGCCGCGGGAAATACAGCTGCTCGAGCTGATCGACCGCGGGGGCAGGGAATTGCCGATCCGCGCCGATTTCGTGGGCAAAAACGTCCCCACTTCCCGCAGCGAATACGTCGAAGCGTATTTTACCGAGCTGGGCGCGGCGGAGGACAGGATCGTGATCGGAAAGGAGGACGCAAATGATTAAAAGAAAGGACATGCTGGGGCTGATCGACGCGACGGCGGAAGAGATCAGCGAGATTCTCGACACCGCCGCGAACATGAAAAAGCTGCTGAAGCAGGGGATTAAAAAACTACCCCACCTCGAGGGCTGTACGGCGACCATTCTCTTTTATGAAAACAGCACGCGCACGCGCACCAGCTTCGAGCTGGCGGCGAAGTATATGGGCGCGAGCACGATCAACATCGCCGCAAGCTCCTCCTCCGTAGCCAAGGGCGAAACGCTCGTCGATACGGGAAAGACGCTGGACGCCATGAAAAACGACTTCATCATCATTCGCCACCCCATGGGCGGCGCGCCCTATCTGCTTGCAAAAACGGTGAAGGCGAGCGTTCTGAACGCGGGCGACGGCATGAACGAGCACCCCACGCAGGCGCTCCTCGACATGTGCACCATGCGGGAGCGGTTCGGGAAGATAGAGGGACTGAAGGTGGCGATTCTCGGGGATATCAAGCATTCCCGCGTGGCGAAATCGGATCTGTTCGGCCTGACGAAATTGGGCGCGGAGGTCAAAATGTTCGCGCCCGAAACGCTGATTCCGAAAGGGATCGACCGATTGGGCGCGAAGCTGTGCGCCTCCCGTGAGGAGGCGGTGGAGGGCGCGGACGTCGTCATGGGGCTGCGCATTCAGCTGGAGCGTCAGCAGGCGGGCAACTTCCCCTCCCTCAACGAGTACGCGGAATTTTACGGCGTAAACGAAAAGGTGCTGTCCCTGGCTTCGCCGGACGCGATCGTCATGCACCCCGGCCCCGTAAACCGCGGCGTGGAGCTGACGAGCGCGGTGATAGACGACGGGAAAAGCCGTATCGAGGATCAGGTGCTGTCGGGCGTGGCGGTGAGAATGGCGCTTTTGTTCCTGTTGGAACAATTCAGAAAATCGGGTAAATAAGCGAGGTGTAAAGAAAATGATTATCCAAAACGGAAACGTGGTTTTTAAGGACACGGTGGAGAAAAAGGACATTCGTATCGCGGACGGAAAAATCGAAAAAATCGCAGAGACGATTGCGCCCGAAAAGGGCGAGGCTGTGATCGACGCGGCGGGGCTGCACGTGTTTCCCGGGCTGATCGACATGCACGTACATCTGAGAGAACCGGGCTTCGAGTACAAAGAGGACATCGAAAGCGGTTCGAGGGCGGCGGTGAAAGGGGGCTTCACGCAGGTTTGCTGCATGCCCAACACGCAGCCCGTCGCGGACAATAAGGTGGTGATCAGCTATATCCGCCATCGCGGCGAAGAGGCGGGGCTGTGCAAAATCCGCCCGATCGGCGCGATCACCAAAGGGGAAAACGGCGAACAGCTGGCGGACATCGGAGAGATGAAAAAGGCGGGCGCGGTGGCGATCTCCGACGACGGAAAAGCGGTGGCGAGCTCCCGCCTCATGCGCCTGGCGATGGAATACGCGAGCGGCTTCGGTATGAAATGCCTTTGCCACTGCGAGGATAAGGAGCTGGCCGACGGCGGCGTGGTCAACGAGGGCTACAATTCCACGCTGGCGGGGCTGAAAGGGATTCCCCGCGCGGCGGAGGACGTGAGCATCGCGCGCGAGCTTTGCCTTGCCGAAAGCCTCGGCGTGCCCGTGCATATCTGTCACGTTTCGACGTACAGCGGCGTGCGGCTGATCCGCGACGCCAAACGCGCGGGCGTCAAGGTAACGGCGGAGACCTGCCCGCACTATTTCGCCGCGACGGACGATCTCATCACGGGCTTCGACACCAATACCAAAGTCAACCCGCCGATCCGCGAGGAGCGGGACAGGGTTGCGATTATCGAAGGATTGAAGGATGGAACGCTGGACGCAATCGTCACCGACCACGCGCCGCATCACGCCAACGACAAGGATGTGGAATACAATTTGGCGGCGTTCGGAATCAGCGGAATCGAGACCTCCTTCGCCTTTGCAATCACTTATTTATATAAGGCGGGCGCCTTGACGCTCAGCGAAATCGCGGACAAAATGAGCCGCAATCCCTCCGATATATTAAATTTAGGCGGCGGGAAGATCGAGGCGGGCGGGGCGGCCGACCTCACGATTGCGGACCTGAACGAGGAATTTGTCGTCGATTCCGCAAAATTTGTTTCCAAGGGCAAAAACACGCCCTTCAACGGCCGCAGGCTTTCGGGCGTCGTGAAATACACGCTGGTTGACGGCGACGTGAAATACAAAGCGTAAAAGGAGAAACGGACATGATTACGGATCGGCTGATCGAACGCATTATCGAGCTGCAAAATCCCACCTGCGTGGGGCTGGACACCTCTTTCGACTATCTTCCCGACGATATGCGCGCGGGCGCGAAAAATTTTTCCGACGTCGCGGAGCGCATTTTCGATTTCAATAAAAAACTCATCGACACGCTTTACGACGTCGTTCCGTCCGTAAAAGTGCAGATCGCCTATTACGAAATGTACGGCGCGGAGGGGCTGAAAGCCTACGAGGCTACCCTGAAATACGCCGCGGAAAAGGGCCTCGTCGTCATCGCGGACGCAAAACGCAACGACATCGGTTCCACTGCGGCCTGCTATTCGAAAGCCTTTCTCGGCGAAACGGAGGTGAACGGCGCGCGGTTTTCCGCGTTTCCGTCCGATTTTCTGACCGTCAACGGGTATCTCGGCACGGACGGAATTGCGCCCTTCGTCGAGGACTGCGCGAAGCGCGGCAAGGGGATTTTTGTGCTGGTCAAAACCTCCAATCCCTCGAGCGGCGAGCTGCAGAACCTCCTGCTCGAAAACGGAACGCCCGTTTATGAATACATGGGCGGCCTCGTGGAAAAGTGGGGCGAGCCTACGGCGGGCAGATACGGCTATTCGGCGGTGGGCGCGGTGGTGGGCGCCACGCATCCCGCGGAAGCGGCTTCCCTGCGGGCAAAGCTGCCGCATACCTTTTTCCTCATTCCCGGCTACGGCGCGCAGGGCGCAAACGCCGAAATGCTGAAATGCTGTTTCGGGAAAAACGGTCTCGGCGGCGTGGTCAACAATTCGCGCGGGATCATATGCGCCTATAAGAAAACGGGCGGAACCTATTACGAAGCGGCGCGCGCGGCGGCGCTCGCCATGAAAAAGGACCTGTCCGAAACCATCGGCAGAATGGGGAAGTGAAATCATGAGGGAATACCAAGCGACGATTCTCGAAAATAAGCCCGCGGCGGAAAATATCTATTCTTTGACATTGGCGCTTCCCGAGGCGGTGAAGATACGCGCGGGGCAGTTTGCCGACCTTTCGGTGGGCGGGGCGCACCTTTTGAAGCGTCCTCTGGCGGTATGCAAAGCGGACGGGGAAAAAGTCACGGTCTGTTATCAGATCAGGGGCGAGGGCACAAAGCTGCTGTCCGAAAGGAAGGCGGGGGAAACGCTCGACGCGCTCCTGCCTCTCGGCAACGGCTTTTATCTCAAAGAAAACGAAAAAAAGATCGCCCTCGTGGGCGGCGGCGTAGGGATCTTCCCCATGATTTCCGTCATCGGGGAATACGCGGCGGAAAAGGAAATTTCCGCCTATATCGGGTTCCGCAACAAAGGCGCGGTATGCGGGCTTGAGGAACTTAAACGGGCGAAAAAGCTGACCGCCGTGACGGACGACGGAAGTTTCGGGGAAAAAATGAACGCCGTGCAGGCCTTCGCCGCGGATTTAGAGGCGGGAGAACGCCCCGACGTCGTGCTTTCCTGCGGGCCGCTGCCCATGCTTCGGGCTCTGAAAACGGTGCTCGAGGGCAGGGATATTCCCTGTTATGTTTCTTTGGAGGAACGCATGGGGTGCGGGATCGGCGCCTGCCTCGTCTGCGTGTGCGAGAAGACGAACGGCGAACACGCCCGCGTCTGTAAGGACGGCCCCGTGTTCGGGATCGGGGAAGTGGTTTTATAACGGAATTTTAAGCGTAAGATAAGGAAAAGACCTTAAAAACGGTTTTGCAAGGCAAGCTTTAGAAAGACAATAAGGAAAAACATCATGGCCAATTTATCGGTAAATCTTTGCGGCGTGACGCTGAAAAATCCCGTCGTCGCCGCGTCGGGTACCTTCGGCTTCGGCCGCGAATATAACGAGCTGTACGATATCGGCCGCCTCGGCGGCGTATCGACGAAAGGGCTTACTCTGGAGCCGCGTCTCGGCAATCCCACGCCCCGTATCGCGGAATCCCGCGGCGTCATTCTCAACGCCGTCGGCCTGCAAAACCCCGGAGCGGAGCATTTTATCGCGCACGATCTCGAGTGGCTGAAGGGGACGGGCACGGCGGTGATCGCCAACGTCGCGGGCAAGACGCTCGAGGAGTACGCGGCGATCTGCGCGCGGCTGGACGGGCTTGCGGACATGATCGAGCTGAATATCTCCTGCCCCAATGTCCGCTGCGGCGGCATGGCGTTCGGAATTCGTCCCGAAAGCGTAAGGGAAGTGACGCGCGTATCCAAGGCCGCGCTGAAAAAAACGCCTTTGATGGTCAAGCTTTCGCCAAACGTCGAAAGCGTCGCCGCCAACGCGCGGGCGGCGGAAGAGGGCGGCGCGGACGCGGTTTCCCTCGTCAATACCTTTACGGGCATGGCGATCGATATCGAACGCCGCCGTCCCGTGCTGGCCAACAATACGGGCGGCGTATCGGGCGCGGGGATTAAGCCGATTGCGGTGCGCATGGTGTTCGAGGCGGCGCATGCGGTAAAGATCCCCGTCGTGGGCATGGGCGGTATCACCTGCGCGGAGGACGCCGTGGAGTTTCTTCTGGCGGGCGCCGTCGCCGTTCAGGTGGGTACGGCCAATTTCACGGATACGTCCGCGTGTCCGAAGATCATCGACGGACTCGACGCCTGGTGCGACGCGCACGGCGTAAAGAACATCGGCGAGCTGACGGGCGCGCTCAAACTCAATTAAATTCGGGAGGACAGAAAAAATGGAACTCAATTATAAGGAAAAGTTTATCCGTTTCATGGTGGAAAACGGCGTTTTGCGCTTCGGTGAATTTACGTTGAAGAGCGGTCGGAAGGCTCCCTATTTCATCAATACGGGCAACTATAAGACGGGCGCGCAGCTGGCGAAGCTGGGAGAGTATTACGCGGCCTGTATCCACGATAACGGCATAGAGGCGGATACCCTCGTCGGGCCCGCCTACAAGGGGATTCCCCTCGCCGTCACCACCGCGATCGCGCTTTATGAAAGGTACGGCGCGGACATGAATTACTGCTTCGATCGGAAAGAGGCCAAGGATCACGGCGAAGGCGGACTGTTTGTCGGAAAGGCTCTCGAAGCGGGCGAGCGGGTGATTATCGTCGAGGACGTGATGACCTCGGGCAAGGCGCTTCGGGAAATTTTGCCCAAGCTGAAGGAGACTGCCGACGTCGAGGTCGCGGGAATGGTCATCTCCGTAGATAGAATGGAAAAGGGCTTGCAGAGCGAACGCTCCGCCGTGCAGGAAGCATACGCGGAGTTCGGCGTAAAGGTGTATTCCATCGTCACGATGGCGGACATCATCGGGGCGATTGAAAAGGGCGTGATCGAGGGAAAGGAGTATCTTCCCGCTATGTACGCCTACCGCAAAACCTACGGCGTGGAGTAAGCGGAAAAGCACACGGGCATACCGCGAAAGAGCGATCGGCTTTTTTGCGGTATGCCCGTTTTTTTTAGTTGAAGGGCGGAAAGGGAAGAAAGGCGGGGACGGCGGGAAGGTCGGAGACGGGAAGGTGAGGAAACAGCAGGAGCGCGCCCGCCGCCACGAAAAATACTGCGCATAAAAACATAAAGGCCGCAAAGGGCAGTAAATTCTTTTTCATACAAATATTTTGTGTAAAATCTCTCCGCGATATTTACAAAACTTCAAAAGTGTGATATAATAATAAAAAAGGAAGAAAAGGAAATGGATTATCGCGCTCTTTACGGGGAAACGGCCGACGAACGGGAACCCCTCGAGCGGTATCGCTCGATCGGCGGAGGCTTTCGCGCTTTAAACGGAAAAGCGCCGGAGGTTTTTTATTCTTCGCCCGGACGTGCGGAGATCGTCGGAAACCATACCGATCACAATTTAGGCAAAGTGATCGTGGCGGCCGTTTCCTGCGATATCGTCGCGGCGGTGGGGAGGCGGGCGGACGGGCTTGCGGAGATCGTCTCCAAGGGGTTTCGCCCCGTGCGGTTCAGGATCGCGGATACCGCGCCGAAACGTCACGAGGCGGGGCGGAGCGCGTCGCTTGCGCGCGGCGTGGCGGCGGGGCTGGAAAAAAAGGGTTTTTCCCTGAAAGGCTTCGGCGGATTTACCGCCTATACGGAAAGCACGGTGTTCCGCGGCGCGGGCGTGTCCTCGTCCGCCGCGTTCGAGGTGCTGATCGCGGAGATCTTCAACGATCTGTGGCTGGGCGGAAGGTTGACGGCGAAAGACAAGGCGGCGGTCGGCCATTTTGCCGAAAACGAATATTTCGGCAAGCCCTGCGGCCTGCTCGACCAGTCGGGCGTCGCCTGCGGCGGCCTCAACAAAATCGATTTCAAAACGCCCGACGCGCCCGTCGTCTCTCCCTTGCCCGTACCGAAAGGGTATTCGCTGGTCATCACCAATACGGGCGGCTCCCATTCGGGCCTTACCCAGCATTACACGGCCATACGCGAGGATATGGCGGCCGTTGCGGCTTTTTTCGGAAAAAAGTTTCTGCGCGAAGTCAACGAAAGCGAATTTTTTCGTTCCTTTCCGTCGCTTAAAAAACGGGTGAGCGAACGGGCGATACTGCGGTCCGTTCATTTCTTTGAGGAAAACGCCCGCGTGGACAGAGCGGCGGAGGCGCTAAAGCGTTCGGACATGCCTGCGTTTTTGAAATGCCTGAAGGAGAGCGGGGAGAGCAGTCAAAAGTATCTGCAAAACTGTTTTGTGCCGGGCAGCGCCGTCCAGCCCGTTTCCCTGGCGCTGAAGCTTTCGGAAAGAATATTGAAACAGGGCGGCTGCCGTCTGCACGGCGGCGGATTCGCGGGGACGGTGATCGCCTGCGTTTCGGAAGCGGAAAGGGAAAATTACACCCGCGAGATGGCCCGCATATTCGGAAGGGAAAACGTGTTTACCGCTTCCGTGCGGCGCATGGGAACCGCCCGCGTCGATGTGTAAAAAATAAAAATTTCAAATAAGGAGAAGTTTATGACGAAAATTGCAAAGTCCGTATTCGGAAATATGCCCGACGGCAGGGAAGTATATGTCTTTACGTTCGAGGACGGAAAGAGAAAGATGGAGGTGCTTTCTTTGGGGGGCATTATCCATAGTTTGGTCGTGCCCGACAAAGACGGGAACCCCGTCGATGTATTGCTCGGCTACGATACCGTGGCGGAATACCTCGAAAACGGCGGATATCTGTGCGCGCTCATCGGCCGTTTCGGAAACCGTATCGACAAGGGCCGCCTGACGATCGACGGAAATACTTATCAGCTGTATATCAACGACAGAAGCAACCACCTGCACGGCGGGAAAGAGGGCTTTGACAAAAAGCTCTGGAATGCGAAGATCGACGGGGAAAAACTTGTGCTTTCCCTTTTTTCGCCCGACGGCGAGGAAAATTATCCCGGAAATCTCGACGTGACGGTCGTCTATACTTTTGCCGAAGGCGAGCTGGGGATCGAATATACGGCCGTTGCGGATAAAAAGACGGCGGTCAATCTCACCAATCACGCCTATTTCAATCTAAGCGGCGAAAGCGACGGCTGCACGATCCTCGATCACGAGCTGTTTCTCGACGCGCCGTATATCACCCCGACCGACAACGAGCTGATTCCTCACGGCGAATTTCTCTCCGTCGCGGGTACGCCGTTCGACTTCACGAAGCCGAAAACGGTAGGGAAAGACGACGGCATGAGGACGACGGAGGTCAATTTGTCCTACGGCGGGGGGTACGACCATTGCTTTGTATTCGATAAGGCGCGCGACAAGTCCAAGCCCTACGGCGTATTGTACAGCCCGAGGAGCGGCATTGAAATGAAATGCTACACGGATATGCCCGCCGTGCAGTTTTATGCGGGGAACGGCCTCGATCAGACGGGCAAAAAGGGTCACCGTTACGGCCGCTGCGGAGGCCTTTGTCTCGAGACGCAGGCGATCCCCAACAACGTCAACGTGGAGGCGTACGCCGCTTACGGTTCGTCGATACTCCCCGCGGGAGAAACGTATCGCTTCGCCGCCCGTTATGCGTTCGGCGTCCGCAGGTGAAAAGGGAAAATAAATATGAAAATAAAAAAGATTCTGCTCGCTTTGTGCACGGTTTTCGCAGCTTTGTGCTGCGCGGGGTGCTCCTCGGGAAACGTTCAGGCGCCAAAACTTTCAGAGGAAAATTTAGACGGTTGGACGTTGTGTTTCAGAGGCGCCTGGCTGCGGGATAAAAGTTCGTTTTTGGAATACGATTTGAAAGAAATCGTTGAAAATGAGGGAAAGGTAGAAATAGAATATGCTTATACGGGCCGAATCCTCCAACTCGACGTGGTGGCCTGCTATCGGGGAGTCGCCCAAAAAGACATCATCTTTTTGCCGGGGCAACCCCTTTACCGCGAACGGGAGGAGGAAGGCTGGACGGACTGTCAGACAAACAATTTGCCGTTACAGCAAAAGGGAGAATATGCTTTTACGGACAGCGATTTGCTGGATATAGACACTCTCCAAAAAGGCAGCGGCGGAATCAGCTATGGCGGCAGAATAAGGCTGCAGCTTTACGTTTGGGTCGTTGAGGGCGGTTTCGTATAAAAACCCTTGACAACCGCGCCGCGCGCGTGGTATAATCCCCTCATATCCAAAAGGAAAAAAACGAAGGACCTTTCTTATGAAAAATATCATTCTGACGGGCGACCGCCCTACGGGAAAACTGCATATCGGGCATTACGTCGGCTCGCTGAAGCGTCGGGTGGAGCTGCAAAACAGCGGAAAATTTGAAAAAATTTATATTATGATCGCGGACGCGCAGGCGCTGACGGATAATTTCGACTCCCCCGAAAAGGTACGCGCCAACATCACCGAGGTTGCGCTGGATTATCTTGCCTGCGGCATCGATCCAAAAAAATCCACCGTTTTCGTACAGTCCTACGTGTCGGAACTGACCGAGCTGACGTTTTATTATATGAACCTCGTCACGCTGGCACGGCTGGAACGCAATCCGACGGTAAAGGCGGAGATCAAGCAGAAAAACTTCGAGCTGTCCCTGCCCATGGGCTTTTTGACGTATCCCGTTTCGCAGACGGCGGACATTACGGCGTTTAAGGCGGACACGGTGCCCGTGGGCGAAGACCAGCTGCCCATGCTGGAGCAGGCCCGGGAGATTGTGAGGAGCTTCAACGGACTTTACGGAGAAACGCTGACGGAACCGAAAGCGGTATTGCCCGAAAACAAATCCTGCCTGCGCCTGCCCGGAACGGACGGCATGGCGAAGATGAGCAAATCGCTGGGCAACTGTATTTATTTATCCGATTCCGCGGACGAAATCAAGCGCAAGGTCATGGGCATGTACACCGATCCCAATCACCTCAAGGTGACGGACCCCGGAGATACGCAGCACAATCCGACGTTTATCTATCTCGACGCCTTCTGCCGCGACGAGCATTTCGGGCGCTATCTGCCCGATTACGCCTGCCTTGCGGAAATGAAAGCGCATTACGAGCGGGGCGGGTTGGGCGACATGAAGGTGAAGAAGTTTCTCAACGCCGTTTTGCAGGAAACGCTGGAGCCTATCCGTTTGCGCCGCGAAAAGCTGGCGGAGGATATTCCCGCGGTGTGGGATATTCTGTACGAGGGGAGCAGGGAAGCGCGCGCCGTGGCGGCGGATACCCTGGCAAACGTGAAAAAGGCGATGAAGATAGACTATTTTTCCGATCGGGAAAACGTATAAAAGGCAAAATAAAAAGCGCGTCTGCGGCGGGTCCGCGGGCGCGTTTTTGCGTGCGGAAAAAGCGGGAATACAGAGAGGAGGTAAAGCGAAAACAGACAGGGGAAATAAGCGGAAGATATGAAAGTAAGGCAAGGGAGATACGGGAAACAAAAAACGCTGCGGGGAATATACTGCTTATAAGCGATGCCCCGCCGTTTTTAGGCGGCAGACGCTGACAAGATGAAAAAGGAATGAATTTACCGATGAATTTTTTGCAGAACCTTTCGCCTGTCTGGCAGGCGACGATCGCCTCGCTGTTCACCTGTCTGATGACGACTGCGGGCGCGTTTGTGATTTTTTTTACCGATAAGCCTAAAAAGAGCTTTTCGGTGATCGCGGAGAGCTCCGCCGCGGGAATCATGCTGGCGGCCTCCTTCTTTTCGCTGTTGAGCCCCGCGTTTGAGTATCCTTGCGCAATCCCTCCCTACGTCGCGGTGACGCTGGGTTTTTGTATCGGCGGGGGAGTGATCATTCTTACCGACCGCTTGTTCGCCCGTTCCGCGCGCATGTCCGAGAAGGGGGATCGGAAAAGCCGACTTTTATATGCGGCGGTGACGCTGCATAATATTCCCGAGGGCATGGCCGTCGGCGTGGCGTTTGCGGGCGGCGGATTTCTTCCCGCCCTCATGCTGGCGTTGGGGATCGGCGTGCAGAACGTGCCCGAAGGGCTGTGCGTCGCCTGTCCTTTGCGCGCCCGCGGCATGAGCCGCAAAAAGAGCTTTTTTCTCTCCTCGCTTTCGGGTGCGGTGGAAATTCCCGCGGCGGTGCTTGGCGCCGTGGCTGCGACGTTTATTTCCAGCCTGATGCCCTGGGCACTGGCGTTTGCGGCGGGGGCGATGGTCGCGGTGACCGCGGCGGAACTTATTCCGGAAAGCTTTTCCGAAAACAAACCGCTGGCGCTTATCGGGCTGATGCTGGGCTTTGCGCTGATGATGTTTCTCGATACGGCTTTGGGATGACGAAACATAATTTTACTTAAAACGGCGCCTCTCTTTCGTTTGCTTTTTCGCGCGTTTTTTGGTATAATAAATCCCGAAGAAAAAATTTACGGGAGAAAAAAATTATGCCTACGATATCGGTGAAAAAGCTGGACGAACGCGCGGTTCTTCCCAAATACGGTTCCGCTTATGCGGCGGGGGCCGATCTGTACGCGGTGACGGACGGGGAGGTCGTCTTTGCGCCCGGGGAAACGCGGCTGATTCATACGGGGCTTTCCATGGAGATTCCCGAAGGGTTTGCGGGCCTGGTGTATGCGCGAAGCGGCCTCGCCTCCAAGCGGGGGCTGGCTCCCGCCAACAAGGTCGGGGTCATCGACGCCGATTACCGCGGGGAAATCCTCGTGGCGCTGCACAACCATTCGACTCAAGCGCAGAAGATCGATTGCGGCGAACGCATCGCACAGCTGGTGATCGCGCCTTTTCTCAAAGCGGAATTTGAAGAGGCGGACGAGCTGTCGGACACCGTGCGCGGCAGCGGCGGCTTCGGCAGTACGGGCAAGGCGTAAAAGGCGGGCCGCGTATGTCCATGAGAATGAGAAAAAAACGCAACTTCGAAACGCGGATGGACGCCTGCAAAGACCTGCTTCTGGCGCGCGGGGCGGGGGGCATACTCAACATGAAAGAGGCGGCGGAAAACTACCGCGACCTCGTCGATTTTTCAAAAGTATTCGGAAATAATCGTCCTGTGGAGCTGGAAATCGGCTGCGGCAAAGGCGGCTTTATCTGCGAGCTTGCCGCGCGGAACAAAGGCGTCAATTATCTGGCGCTGGAGAAAATGAGCAACGTCGTGTTGACGCCCATGGAGGAAGTAAAAAAGCTGGGGCTGGGAAACGTCCGTTTTCTCAATATCCGCGCCGAATGCCTGCCCTGTTATATCCCCGAAAATTCCCTCGAAGCGATATACCTCAACTTTTCGACGCCGCTTCCCAAGCTGGGCTATGCGACGCAGCGGCTGACCCACCGCAATTTTTTGGAAATATATAAGAAATTACTGAAAAAAGGCGGGCATATTCTGCAAAAGACGGACAATAAGGATTTTTTCGAATTTTCTTTGGAGGAATACCGCGCGTGCGGCTTTCGCCTCAAAGACATTTCCTATGATCTGCATCGTGACGGAAAGCCCGAGGAGAACATCGTCACCGAATACGAAAGCAAATTCGCGGCGGCGGGGCTGCCGATCTATTTTGTCGAAGCTGTGTTCGGGGACGGAGCGGTGAAAAAGGAAGGGTTAAGGGACCAATGACGGAAAATATTATTTTCGACGTGGACGGCACGTTGTGGGATTCGGCGGAGGTCGTCGCAAGGGCTTGGAATATCGTCTATGAACGTCGCGGCCTGACCCGCCGCTTTTCCGAAAAAGAAGTGAGCGAGTGTATGGGAATGACCCTCGAGGAGATAGAAGAAAAAATTTTTTCCGATACCCCGCCGCAGGAAAAGAAAGAGATTATCGACGATTGCCTTACCACGCAAAACGCTCTTTTACAGCGCGAGGGCGGTAAGCTGTATCCCATGGTAAAGGAGACGATAGAGGAGCTGTCTTCGAATTACGGCATATATATCGTCAGCAACTGCGAGTGCGGTTATATCGAGGCTTTGCTGAGCAGTACGGGAATGGGCGCGTTTGTCGGGGATTTTTTATGCGCGGGCATGACGGGACAGGGCAAGGGGGACAACCTTCTGACGCTCATGAAAAAGAACGGACTTAAAAACTCCGTCTATGTCGGCGATACCCGCATGGACGAGACGGCCTGCAAAAAGGCGGGCATTCCTTTTATCTGGGCCGCCTACGGGTTTGGGACAGCGGAAAATCCCGCGGCGACGGTAAAGAGCATATCCGAGGTGAAAGAGGCCGTAAAAAGGCTGTAAGCGTTTCTTCGCCGTGGATTTATGCGGAAAAAAGTTAAAAAAACCCAAAAAATTTTTCGACAGGCTATTGAAAAAACTTTGTCGTTATGGTATAATGATTTTATAATAGAAGCGGAAATGCGTAAGCACGGAGTATTTACAGGCATTTCCGCGCCCTATTCAAGCATTGCGTAAAATCGGAACGTGAGGTTTTGGCTTTCTGGCGTTTCAAAACTTCCGTATAACGTTAAGGAGGATTCAGGAAAGGTGAGTTACATAGTGATTGACGGCGATACCTGCGAGGCGGTCTGCCCGACGGGAGCCGTGACGATTAAGGACGAAACGGACAAGGCGCGGGAGATTTTCCAATCGGACAAAGAGACGACCCGCGTGGTCGTCGAGGTGGCGCCCGCCGTCCGCGTGGCTTTGGGCGAAAAATTCGGCATGGCGCGCGGAGAAAACGCAATGGGAAAAATCGTTGCGGGGCTCAAAACGCTGGGTGCGGATATCGTGGCGGACGGAGCGTTCGCCGCGGATTTCCTCGTCGCGCGGGAAGCGGACGAGCTGAAGGAAAGGCTGGAAACGGGCGAAAATCTGCCCTTGTTTTCCTCCTTCTGTCCCGCTTGGGTACATTATGTTCAGCGTAAATATCCCGATCTCGCCGCGGCGTTTTCGTCTTGCCTCTCTCCCATGCGTACGTTCGGAGAAGCGCTTAAAGCGCATTTCGACGCGCTGGGGGACGGTAAAGAGACGAAAGTGATCGCGCTGATGCCCTGCGCGGCGGAAAAGTGTGAAGAAATTCCCTCCGACGGCGCGCCTGCCGTCGATCTCGTGCTCACGACGGACGAGCTTGCGGAAATGTTCAAAAAAGCGGAACTCAATCTGCGTCTTCTCGCCGCGGAGGCTCCCGACGAGCCTTTCGGACATTATACGGGCGCGGGCATTCTCACGGGCGTATCGGGCGGCGTGGCGGAAGCGGCGGCGCGGCGGCTGTCGGACGATAAATCGGAGGACGCGCTGGCGAAGCTCCGTTACAGCGGCATCCGCGGCCCGAAGGAACTGCGCGAAGCGGAGATCTCCGTCGGGGAGACGAGGGCGAAAATCGCGGTGGTTTACGGCTTAAAGGCCGCGGGCGAGCTGGCGGAGAAAATTGCCGCGGGCGAAGCGAAATACGACTTTGTGGAAGTGACGGCTTGTCCCGACGGGTGCGTGTCGGGCGGCGGTCAGCCCTGTCTCGACGTTGAAACCGAGAAACTGCGCGCCGCGGGGCTTTATTATGCCGATCAATGCTGCAAAATAACCTCTCCCGAGTTGAACGAGGAGGCGAATAAGTTTTTCTGTCCTCCCGCCGCAACGGAAACAGAAGAAGCCTGCGAAAGCGAAGAATGTCCCGTCGCAGAGGAACTTTCCCAAGCCGCAGAAACGGAAGAAACGCTTGTCGAGGAAGAGACGGAAACAGCCGCGGCGGAGGAGCCTTACGCTCCCGTGGAGACGGCGGAAGAGGCCGAGGAAGAACTGTCCGCACCGAACGGCGATGCGCTTTCCGTAAATGAGACGGAAATCGAGCTTGCCGCGGAGGATATCGCGGAAGATCTCGCCGCGGAGGAAGAACCGTTGGAGGAGCTGTTTGAGGAAGAGGCGGTTTGCGAAGAGCCCGTTTCCGAAACGGAAGAGGCCGTTTCGGAAGAAGTTGTTTCGTCCGAGAAAGTAATTCCCGAAGAATCCGCGTCCGAAGAAAATAACGCCGAAGAAACAGTTTCCGAGGAAATTGCGCCCGAAGAAGGCACCCTTGAAGAAACGACGGCCGAAGCCGTCATGGAGGAGCCCGTAGCCCAATCCGAGGAAGAAATTGCGCTTGCGGAAACGAAATCGGAAATTTCGGAGGAGGGAGAAGAAAACGCTTCCGACGGCGAAACGGAAAACGCGGAAGCGGAAGACGTCGGCGCAGAAGACGAAACCGACGGCGAGGCAGAGCCCTATCACAAAACGCTTTCCCGCAAGGAGCGCAGAAAGCTGAAAAGAATGAAAAAATTCAGACGCTGAAACAAAGCGCCGAATTGTCAAAATAAAACTTGAACCGAAAGAAAATTTCCGACGGCAAAAGAGAATATCCGAGATTACCTATTATTCGGCAAAGAGGAAGGAGAAGTCCTACCCCGATGCGGAGCATACGATTGTATCGGAATAAACGGTTTCGCGCGGCAGGCGCGGGACAAAACTCTTTTGCTTTCGGCAAAGGAGTTTTTTTATGAGCGAAAAACGCATCGCCGTTGTCAGCATTCTCGTATCCGACCGCTCGGCCAGCGAAAGCATCAACGAATTGCTTTCCCGCTACGGCGAATATATTTTGGGAAGAATGGGGATACCCTATCGGGAAAAGAATATCTCCGTCCTTTCCGTCGTCCTTGACGCACCCGTGGAGATCACCAACGCTTTGACGGGCAGGCTGGGAAAATTGGAAAATGTCGCCGTCAAGGCGCTGTTCGGGAAAATATGAGAGAGCAAGGCGCAAAAAAGGAGAAAAAATTTTTATGAAAAAGATCGCATTGGCACTTTGCGCCGTTTTGAGCGCCGTATTTATGGCTACGGGCTGTGTTTCCCGTGAAAAGGAGTCGTCTTCCGACCCCTCGGTCATTGGCCCGTCGAATGTGGAAATTTATCTGCCCGACGGCGCGCCCGCTTTGGCGATGGCCGAACAGCTCCATTGGGACCGGGAAGGGGACTCGAAACACTATTACGTTGTAAATGCGCAGACGATCCAGACGTATGTCACGGGCGAAGCTCCCAAAGCAGACCTTTGCGTTTTGCCTTTGAACCTTGCCTCCAAATTGCTGGGGACGGGGGAGACCTACCAAATGCTGGGGACGGTGACGCACGGAAATCTGTTTATGCTTTCCACCGACGCTTCCCTGCAATATACGGCCGAAAATTTAGAGGCCCTTAAGGGGAAAACGGTGGGCGTGGTTCAGCTTCCCAATGTTCCCGGCCTCACGTTTAAGGTGATACTCGAGGAAAACAATGTTCCCTGGCAGGAGCTGGGAAATTCTGCTTCGCCTGCGGCGGATAAGGTAAATCTGAAGGCGGTCGATCCCAACCAGGTCGCGCCCTCAACGGGGCTCGATTGTTACGTGGTGCCCGAACCCGCGGCCAGCCTCAAAGTAACGGCGACGGCGAACGCCCCCAAGCCTTTGAGCTTCGTGGGGGATCTTCAAAAGCTGTACGGCGGGGAGAAAGGATATCCCCAGGCGGTTCTGGTGGCGAAAAAGAGCTTTATACAGGGAAACGGGGAATGGATAAACAGCTTTATATCGGAGATGGAGGGGGCGGCTGAATGGCTGAAGACAGCGGAGCCTTCGCTGATCGTTTCGGCTGTTTCCCGACATCTCACCGAGGGAATGACTCCCGCTTTCACCGAAAAAAATCTTTCCCAAGCGGTCATTTCCCACTGTGGGATACGCTTTGAAACGGCGGCGGGCTATAAGACGGAAGTCAACGCTTTTCTCGATAAAATGATTGCCGTCAGTCCCGTTTCCGCAGCGAAGGTTGCCGAGGGGTTTTATTACCATGCCTGACGGGCGTCGGGCGGCGAAAAGGTTTCCGCCTTTCGTAAAAAATTTATTTTGGTCTTTGGCCGCGGTCGCTTTTTTGTGGGCGGCGTGGCTGGCGGTTCACGCGCTGGTGAAAAACGATTACCTTTTTCCGTCGTTCGGCGATTCCATGCGAGAAGCGGGGCGGCTTTTGATGGATAAAGACTTTTGGCATGCCTTTTCAGGAACGTTTCTGCGCACGCTCGCAGCGTTTTTCCTTTCCTTTATCGGGGCTTCCGTTTTGGCGGTAGTCGCATACTTGGTGCCGCCTGTCGGTCGATTTTTGGCCCCTCTCGTCTCCGTTTTGAGAAGTCTGCCGACGATGGCCGTGATCCTCATTATTCTCGTATGGACCACCCCGAAAACGGCGCCCGTCGTCGTTGCGTTCCTTGCGCTTTTTCCCATGCTTTATGCGGGGATTTCCGCGGCGCTCGCTTCGGTAGATCCCAAGCTTGTGGAGATGAGCAGGGTTTACCGCGTGCCTGTCCGTAAACGTATCTTCGGGCTGTATCTTCCCTCGGCCGCGCCCTATGCCTTGCGCGAAGCGTCGGCCGCGCTGTCCTTTTCCCTTAAACTGACGGTGTCCGCCGAAGTGCTGGCCAATACCTATCAAAGCCTCGGCGGCATGTTGCAGGAGGCAAAGCTGTACGTGGAAATGCCCTCTCTGTTCGCGCTCACCATTCTCGTGCTGGCGACGGGCTTTCTGCTGGAGGGGCTGGGTTCGTTTGCGGCGAGGCTGGCGGGAGGGCGGCGGTAATGAAACTGGAAAATATCTCTAAAGCTTACGGAAACCAGCGGATATTCGAAAATTTTACGCTCGAAATCGAAACGGGCAAAATTTTATGCGTGTTGGGAGAGTCGGGCGGGGGAAAGACCACGCTGCTCAATATTCTGGCGGGACTTACGGATTTTTCGGGTACTCTTTCGGGTGTTCCCGCTCGTGCGGCGTATATTTTTCAGGAAGCGCGGCTCCTGCCCAATCTGACGGTAAGGCAAAATCTCGAGTATGCCGCGGGCAGACACGAGAAAATCGGGGAAATTCTCGAAAGGACGGAGCTTTCGGCGTGCGCGGATAAACGTCCGGACGCTCTTTCGGGCGGAGAAAAACAAAGGGCGGCCATTGCCCGCGCCTTTTTGGCGCCGGCTCGGCTGCTCTTGATGGACGAGCCGTTTTCTTCGCTGGATACGGCTTTGAAGATACGCCTGATGGGTGTGTTTGCACAGCTTTGGACGACTTCGGCCGAGGAGAAGCGGACGGCAATATTTGTGACGCACGATCTCGAGGAGGCCTTAATGCTGGCGGACAGGATCGTCGTTTTGAAAAAGGGAAAAATTGCCGCCGACGTGTCCCTTCACCGTCGGGAATTTCCTTCTCCCTATGCGTCGCCCTGTAAAGAGCGCGAAAAACTGCTTTCCGTATTGCTGAGTTAAAAAGCCGAATAAAAAACGCGGACGAAAAGTCCGCGTTTTACTTTTGAAACCGTCATTCTCCCGTATATCCGTAAACGATTTTCGTATTGCTTCCGTTAATGAAAACGTTTCCCCAGCCATCGGGAATTTCGTTTTCCTTAAAGCGTACATAAACAGTCCAACTCCACGTTGCGAATGCTTCGTTTTCTATAGTTTCCACACTTTTCGGGATAATGATGGATTCGACTTTTTCACATCTGTAAAAGGCTTGAGAAGAAATCTTTTTGAGATTACCGTTTTCGGACAGTTGGATCTTTTTCAAATTATCAGGTCTGGAAAAAGCGAGCTTGCCGATTTCTTCCACGCTTGCGGGCACGGTGTAACTCGTTTGTTCGAGATTCGAGGGATAATATACAAGCTTCGTTCCCGCTTTATTGAACAATACGCCGTCTATACTTTTATAATGTTTGTTTTTTTCGGGAACTTTGATTTCTCCCGCAAAATTTCCGCTCAGGTGAACGATTGAAATATGTTCAACGGTGGCGGAAAATTCCAATGAGTCGAAAGAACAGGCAGAAGAAGCATAGTTTTCGGGTACGGCTACTTCCAGCACAGGCAAATAGTCTTCCTCGCCGAGGTCTTTGTAATATCCCGGAACGATAACGTCGCCGTCGGCTCTGGAGATTTCTGCGATATAATATTTTTGATTGTCGGAAAGCGTGTATTCGATTTCTCCCTCGTAAAGCTTTTTGCCGCAGTGTTCGCAAATATTGTCTTCGGCGGAAGCGGAAATCTTGTGCGCGTCCTTTTTCAGGTCGGCGTCCTCGTCTTTGGAACAGGCGGCCGCTCCGAACAGGGAGACGAAAATCAGGCAACCCGCAATCAGTAAAGGAAAGCTTTTTTTCATATCATTTTCTCCTCTATGATAAACTATATTTATTATAACATAACTTGCGTTATGTTTGAATAAGGCGCGGAAATACCTGTAAATACTTCGTGCTTACGCATTTCCGCTTTTATTATAACACACCTTGGCGGCGTTTGCAAGAGAATTTGAAAAATTTTCAAAAAAACGACGTGAACAACGAAAGAGGGCGGGGCATAAACTATAGGGAGCGAAAAAATCGGAGAGTAAAAAGTATGCGGAAAGCAGTGCGTTGGTACGTATGGAAAGAGAGGCTGTTTACGGCGGCGGGCATCCCCGACTGCGAATGGAAGATTCTCGGCAGAACGGTTGCCGAACACACGGCCGAAAAATTTGAGGCGGATATCGTGGAAGCTTTTCCCGACTATGCCGAAGGGGAGACCTTGGTGGTTTTACGTTCGTCTCATACCTGCCTGCCGAGGTCGGCTGTGGAAGCGTTGGTATGGCGTGCGGAATCGGAAAAGAAAAATATTTTTTTCGGCGCGGGTTGGGTGCTTGTAAACGGCGAAGATAAATCGGAGGCAAAATATGTGCCTCTGAAGGCGGGCGCGGCGTTGCTTTCGTCCGCGGATTATCCTTTCGTGGCGGAATGTCTGCGGCACGAGATACTTAAAAAATTGCTCCGCCACGGCGTAATCATTGAAAATACGGACGGCGTCTATGTGGATGCCACGGCGTTTGTGGAAAGCGGCGCCGTTCTTTCTCACGACGTGACGATTTCGGGCAGAAGCGTGGTTAAAAGCGGGGCGCGTATCCGTCCCTATACGCTGATCGAGGAAAGCGCCGTGGAGGCCTTTGCCGACGTCGGGCCCTTTGTCCGTCTCACGGCGGGCAGCGTGGCGGGCGCTTACAGCCGAATCGAGGGCGCAAGCGGCATAAACGGCGCCAAGGTCCCCGCTCAAAGAGAGTGCGGAGCGACACACGGCGTCGAAAATGAAATGCAGCGTGCGCGTCCGCGCGAAGAAAAATAGAGGGACGGCTATGGGAAAATATTTCGGAACGGACGGATTCCGCGGCGAAGTAAACGTCGCATTGACGGCGCGCCACGCCTATGAGATCGGCCGTTTTATCGGCTGGTACTTTACGAAAAAGCGCAGGGGCGTAAAAAACGAAGACGGGGAGATACGCAGTCGGGTAGTGATCGGAAAGGACCCCCGCCTGTCGTCCTATATGTACGAATATGCGTTGAGCGCAGGGCTGACCGCTTCGGGTGCGGACGCCTGCCTGCTTCACGTCACTACCACGCCTTCCGTGTCATACGTTACCAGGACGGAGGATTTTGATTGCGGAATCATGATTTCGGCCAGCCATAATCCCTATACGGACAACGGAATTAAAATTTTTGACGCGTTGGGCGGCAAGGCGGACGAACGGCTGATCGATCTCATCGAAACGCATTTGGCCGCCGTGGATGCCGACCAACGGCGGGCGGAGCTTCCCTACGCGACTGGCGGAAGCGTCGGCCGCACGGTAGATTTTATTGCCGGGCGCAACCGTTATATCGGCTACCTCGTTTCCCTTTCGAGGGTCTCCTTCCGCGGTCTGAAAATCGGCTTGGACTGCGCGGACGGTAGCGCCTTTTTTATTGCAAAAAGCGTATTCGATACGCTCGGCGCCGCAACGAAAGCCATTCACGCCTCTCCCGACGGCCGGAATATCAATCTGGGCTGCGGCTCCGTCCACCCCGAAGCGCTGGCGCGGTGCGTAACGGAGAACGGGCTGGATATGGGCTTCGCCTTCGACGGGGACGGCGATCGGTGCGTCTGCGTGGACGAAACGGGCAGGATTTTAAGCGGCGACCATATTCTGTATGCCTGCGCGCGCTATCTCTCGCCGCGGGGCGAGCTGGATAAAAACACGATAGTCGCCACGGTGATGTCCAACGGCGGACTGTTTTCCTCCCTGCAAAACTTGGGCGTGAACGGCGAAAAGACGCGCGTGGGCGACCGCTTTGTGTATGAAAAAATGCTGGAGACGGGCGCGACGCTGGGCGGGGAACCCTCGGGGCATATTATTTTTTCCAGATATGCCACGACGGGAGACGGTATCCTCACCGCGATCAAGCTGACCGAAATGGCGGTGGAAAATAAGTGCAAATTTTCTTTGTTGTTTGAAGGCATGGAGAGCTATCCGCAGGCGGTCGTCAATGTAAAAGTGAAAAACAAAACGGGCGCGCTCAATTCGCTGGCGGTCGCTTTTGCCGCGGCGGACGCGGAGGAATGCTTAAAGGAAAAGGGCGGGCGGCTCCTTCTGCGCCCCTCGGGAACCGAATCCGTGGTTCGGATTTTGACGGAGTCGGAGGACGAAAAGCTCTGTCGGGAAACAGCGGAATATCTAAAGGGAGTGCTCGAGAGGGCGGACAGGGATTTTTCTGAAAAAGAAGGCGGGAAAAAATAAGGAAAAAAATGGAAAATAGCGGGGGACGGGTCGCGTTGAACGCTTAACTTGTTCATATTCAATGGATTGAATATAAAGGGAAATTGCTCTTTTCATAAAAAAGGCTTGACAAGGTATCTGAAAAAGTGTACAATGAACAGGTATCTAAAGAACCTTGGAGAAAAATATGGCTAAAAAAGGGCAAATAAAACATTTTGCCGCCTGCGCAATAGCAGGCATGTCCGCGTTGAGCGCCGCGGCGGCGCTTTCCTCCTGCGATATCAGTATGGAGAAGGAGGCGGGCTATACCGAAGGGCAGCTGTACGCTGTCGAGGCGGAATTTTCAAAAATACGCATAGACGCCAAAGGCGGGATCGCTTTATCTATTTCTTACGGCGGCGATTTTTCCGTAAGCTATGCGGAGAGCGAGCAGGAGAAGTTTACCTTTTCCGTCGAAGACGAAACCCTGGTAGTCGTTCAGAGGCGTACGATCGGTTCGTTGCTCGACTATAAGAGCAAGGCCTTAAACATCGTCGTGCCTGCGGCAAATAAAATAGCCTCTCTTACGGCGGATATAGAGGGGCAGATCGATTGTACCCTTCAGGGCGAGTACGGTTTGTTGGCTTTCGATGTGGATGGGGATATGAAGGGGTCCTTTTCAGGCTCTGCGGATCAGCTTACAATCGATTGCGACGGTACCTTGAGATTTGGCAGCAAACGTTTTGCGGCGGACACGGTGCGCATCGACTGCGACGGCGTTTTGAAGTTTGAAGTCACCTGCAACGCCCTGCTCGACGTCACCTGCGACGGAACGTATGAGGGAACCTATTACGGCGATTGCCTTTTGGAGAAAAAGGGCGCGGGGGTCGGTAAAATAACCAAAGGCGAGTAACGCATGTCTGCGTTCGGCATAATTTTTACTTTAGGAGGTTTGTTATGGCAGTCTGGTTCAACAAGCAGAGCCGTTTGGTGCAGATCCTTCTGCTCCTCATTCCCGGCGTCAATTGGGTAGTGGAGATACTCATTCGCTGGTCGGCGTTTTTGCATACGAAAAGCCTTGTGACGTTGCTTTTTGCGATTCTCGTTACGTTTGCGGGCTTTGCGTTCGGTTGGTTAGACCTGATTTGGTGCCTGCTGTTCAAGCATCTGATCTTTGCGAAAGCGTAAAAAAGTTGTCATAGCGGACGCCGTTAAAAACGGCGTCTTTTTTGCGTAAAAAACGAATTTACGAAAAAGCGGTTGAAACGCCGCCGTTTCGGGTATAAAATTTTATATGGAAAACAGCTTTCGGAGGCCGAAAAACGAAGGCGATGAGGAGAAAAAATGAAAATCGAAAAATTTACCCTTAATTCTTTGTATGACAGTCTGCCTCTTTCCTGCTGTGCGTATCTTCCCGAGGGCGAGCCGAAAGGGATTTTCCAGATTGTTCACGGCATGTGCGAATATAAGGAACGCTACGACGACTTTATGCGTTTTCTTGCGGAGAACGGCCTTATAGCGGCGGCCCACGATCACCGCGGCCACGGAAAAAGCGTCAAGGAGGAAGCCGATCTCGGCTGGTTTGGGGATAAAAAGGCCCGCGCGGTCGTCGAGGACGCCGTGCTGGTGACGCGAAAGCTCAAGGAACGGTATCCGAACCTCCCCGTCACCTTATTCGGCCATAGCATGGGCTCTATGGTGGTGCGCTGCTATATCCAGAATTATGACGACGAGATCGACAGGCTGATCGTGTGCGGCTCGCCCAGTAAAAATCCGTTTGCGGCCGCGGGCGTGGCAATGGCCAAAAGCGTGGCTTTGGTCAAGGGTGAGCGGCACAGAAGCGATACCCTGGCACAGCTTTCGACGGGCAACGGGGATAAGAAATTCCCCGGCGAAGGAAAGGGCGCCTGGCTGACGCGCAATAAATCGGTTGTCGAAGCGTATAACGCCGATCCGCACTGCAATTTTACATTTACCTGCAACGGCTTTGAAAACCTTTTCCGCCTCATGCAAAAGACATACGATAAAAACGGATATTTTGTAAAGAAGCCCATGCTCCCCGTTTTCTTCGTTTCGGGCAGCGACGATCCCGTGCTGATCGACGAAGATAAATGGCAGAAAGCACAGCAGCTTCTGCGCGACGTCGGCTACCGCAATGTTTCGGGCAAACTCTATCATCAGATGCGGCATGAAATATTAAACGAGATAGATAAGGAAGAGGTTTACGGCGATCTGCTCGCCTTTTCTACACGCACTCTCTGAACTTTCGTTTGCCTGTTTTATAGCGCGATATATTTTTTCCAACTCCTTTGCAGGTGTTTTTGTTTAGTAACAAAAACACCTGACTTTTTTTGCGTAAACCGTTGACAAAATACGAGGTATATCGTATAATAAAGAGGACAGAAACGGAAAAAACGCGGCGCAGAGCGCTGTAAAAATTACTTTTTCCGTAGGAGGATGTATGGCAAAAAAGAAGTCGATTTCTTTAGGTGCGATTATTTTAACGGCGATTGCACTTGTGGGTGCGGTGTTGACGATCACGGGATTGTTCCTCAACTGGACGAAATACAGCGTAGAATCGGTTTTACTTAATAAAGAGTATCAATACACGCTGAAAGACCTTGCGGAAACCAATTCTAATTTGGGCGATAACGGATTTAAGATGTTCGGGGCAATGAATGCGTTTGCCTATATCACAATGATCCTGGCGCTTGTGTCATTTGCTTCGGTTGCGCTGGCTAAATTTTTGAACATGAAGCTCATAAAGCCGGTGGCGGCGCTTGCGGGGCTTCTGACGATCCTTTCCACCATTCTTTTGATCGTTTTCGTGTGCATGTTCTGCTCCAAAAACGCGGGCTTCTCTTTCTCGATTGCGGGCGTCAACCTTGCGGACGGAAAATTCGGCTGGTCGGTCGGCCCCATTCTCATGGTGATCGGCGGATTTCTTTCCGGCCTGCCTGCGCTGGCTGCGTATAAGAAATAATCCCAAATTCGGCTTATCCCCGCGGCATGTGGCCGCGGGGATATTTTTTATGTATAATTTTTTGAAGGGGAAGCCATACTGTCAATAGGAGGAAAGAACATGCGTTTTATCAATATTTTATCTTATATATTGGTTTTGCTGGGCGCGGTGAATTGGGGTCTTTTCGGGATTTTCAATTTCAACCTCGTTTCCGCTATTTTTGCGGGCGCGCGGAGCATCGGTTCCATCATCATCTACACGTTGATTACGGCGGCGGCCATTTGGCTGATCATTTCCCCGTTCTTAACGCGCGGAAACTTATTTATGGGACACAGAGGCTCTGACGGCGACTAAATTGCCGCGGGCGTCAAAAAGAAGGACTTCCTTAAAAGGGAGCCCTTCTTTTTTATCGAAAAGCTTAAAATTAACAATTTGTAAATGCCGCAGCGCTATACGGTGGCCATAACTGCGAAACTCGACCCCGTGACCGAACGGAAATATGACGCAAGGTACGAAACCTGCGAAAAGGCGAACGGATTACTTGCAGAATAAAAGTATAAATAGCCCAAGATAGAAAATCGTCGCATATGCGGCGATTTTTTTGTTTTTTGCTTCCATCGCTGCAAATCGGGAACTCGGTTTAAGAATAAATGGAAAAATTTGGAAAAAAATAACGAATGAAAGTCAAATTGCGTTGACTTGTGTGAAGAATATGTTATAATATAAAACAGATAAAATAATATTGCAGGTAGAAATATTCCGACACTTCGAAAAATCGAAAAAAACAGTCTATTTTTTAGTGGAAAAGGAAGATATAGATATAATTTTTAATGCTTAATAAAATTATGTAAATTTTGACTCGGCAAACGCCGTGAAATAAAATATATTGGGATAAGGAATACAAAGGCGAAAAAATGGAAGAAAGTATAAACAAACAGTTAAGCAGGCTGTTAGGGGAAATTAAAAAGGGACACGCGAAGGCTTTGGGCGGAATACAGCTACTGCTGGAGTCCCGACTGAGCAAGGTAATAAGCGGTTTCTTTTTGCAGGAAGCCGATCGGGAAGACATTTTAGAAGATACTTATTTAAGGATTGTATTGGAGATACATACGTATAAGCGGGACGAAAATCCTTCCGCTTGGATTATTCGTATTTTGAAAAGCATTATCTTTACCAAATTGAAGAAACAGAAGCGGGAAGTGAGCATGGAAGACGCCCGTTTGGAAAGGAGGGGCATGTACAGTTCGCGCGGGAGCGAAGAATATATCGAAAACTATCTTTTGACAAGAAAAGTATTTGAACATCTCAACGATTACGACAGAGATCTGGTAATGTTGCATTGGTGGTTTGATAATTCGTTTGGCGAGATTGCTCTGCTTTACAATAAGCCGAAAAGTACTATTCAAAGCCAAATCGAGAGGGTCGAACGCCGTGGAAGAAAAATTTTAGGAATAAAATAAAAAAAATTTCGTACGAATGGCGTTTTCAAATGTTATATATATGTAAGCATTTACAAAGGAGGTTGCATTTCTATGGAAAATGCACATAAGGTTAACTTTTTTACTAAAATTACGGTTCCTGTACTGTGCGGCGTTCTCGCGCTCATTAACTTCGGTTCCCTTTCGGTGACCGCGGCAAAAGCGGAGGCTCCCGTGCCCGAAGCGCGTTATTGCGCGGAAGGGGAAGCTCGGTATCTGGACGAGGGGGACGAGCCTTCGTACGACGGGCAGGGCGGTATCGTAGGGGCAAGCTACGATGTCTATTACGATTATAAAACGATTGTCGAGGACGTTTCTCTTTACAGCGTTCCTTCCTTCGGAAACGGAGATAGCAGTATGACAAATACTTGCGCGCCTGTTGCGGGAACGAACATTGTCGGCTATTACGATCGCTGGTCTCCCAATTTAATTCCCGATTATACCCCTGGGGCAATGGTATCGGGAAATTATAGGTACTACCCCGATATGTCGCGCGAACCTGTAAAAAACACCATAGCAAGCTTGTATAATTTAATGCAAACCAACGTAAACGGCGGCGGCACTTCCGAAACGGAATTTATGAGCGGGTTAACTACATACGTCACCAATGCGGGCTACAGCCTTTCCTATACCTCCTTTCATCAAAATGCTACTATGGTGGATCTGCCGAAATTGAAAACCGCGATCAATGCGGGCAAAGTGGGCCTTGTTATGTGCAGTAAATACAATTTTGTATATGCTCTTATGCATTATGACGGTTATACACGGGTATCGAAAGAAAACGGAGACGCAGGCCACATGATGATGGTGTACGGTTATAAAACAATCGCCTATTATAAAGACGGCGTCAATTTCCAGACGGATACCTTCCTTTATACATGCAGTGGATATGGTGCCGCTGAGACTGGATATATGCAGTTGAACGATTATTCGCAGATAAACAATGCTTTGGTGATGACCATAGCTTAACAAAAAAATTCTCAGATAGTGAGGAGGTACTATGAACGAAAAAAAGGATAAATGGGAACAGCTAACGGAAATCCCGCAGGATTATGAGGTCAATCCCGATTTGATTAAAAAGGCCGAAAGCGCAATGCGGCAGGAGCGCAGGACACACCGCCGCAACGTGCACGTCTGGCAAACGGTGGCGGGCAGCTTGGCCGCGTGTTGCTTGTTGTTGATTATGATTCCTGCTTTTCGTTCTCTCGGCAACGGTCCGATTACTCCGCCCGATAGTTCGTCGAGTTCCACTGAAGAAAGGTATTTCGATGATGGAAGTATAATCAAAGAAAACGCCGATATTATCGAAGTAGTGGAAGCCAACCATTTACAGATAAAATATTATAATGACGAAACCGTAACCTCTCAAATTTGGAAAATAAAGGATACAGACGAATTGGCAATTATTTATCAGAGTATGTTCTGCTTCGATACTTGGGATACAGTCAATTTAATGGTATCGTTGAAACCAAACGACAGATTTGAAACATTTGATCCTTACGAAACATTGTCAGAGACTATGTCGGTATCGGATATCGCTATTCAATACTCTATTCAACAAGAAGAAAAAAGGGTAAAAGCAAAATTTGTCTATGAAGGTTTTCCGTATTATTTAGAGATAAAAACGGAAGACGCTACGGGCAAAATCGAAAAATATGTAAACATGTTGATCTCACAACAAAATTAAAGAGAAATAAAACGAAAGGAAAAATGGGGGAAACCTCAAAGAGAAAACTATGCAGAAAAAAGTATTAAAAAACATTCGTCAATATCACACTTGCTGGTTCAGAGATGAATTTTATCATCACTTACTCGCGGCGTACAGCTTTTTTGGCGTTCCCGCGGAATATGTCGTTTGCAATTACATTATAGACGTCGAGCCTTATGAGCTTGGAAAAGACATTGTCTATTCCGAGCATGAGATTCTCACCGACGGAGAATTTCGTGCGCTGACGGGCGCGCGCCCCAGAAGTCTGCGTCCCGACGATTTGTGGAAGCGTATTACCACCTGTATCCGTTCGGAGTTTCCTTTGATTATCGGGCAGGACGCGTTTTATCTGCCTTTCCGCAGAAAACAGTTCAATAAAAAGCATTCCGACAACTTCGTGCTCATTTACGGCGTAGATCCCCAAAAGGAGATTGTGTATCTCAGCGGCGATACGGGCACCACGCTTTTCAATTTTGAAGAAATGGCTCTGCCTTTCTCCACAGTCAAAGCCGCCTTCGATGGGTATTGCGCGCGCCACGAAAACGACGCGGTGACGGCCGTCATGGTGGAACCCGTCGAAAACGTTTCTCTTTCCCGTAAGTCGGACGTCCTCAACAAGCTGAAGGAATCTTTCTTCGACAGAAACTACGCGCAGTATGCGTCTTTCTATCGCATGTTCCTCGACAGACCCTGGACTCTTGAGGATCTGAAAAAGTGGGACGCGTTCACGATAAAATATACTAACTTTTTCTGCATACTTGCGACGCAATGCGGTTACATATTCGGCTCGCTTCGGCGTTCGGAAGCAATGGCGGGCGCGTGGCACAGTGCGCTGCGCTTCCTCGAAATCTACAAACAGGCCATTGCTGAGGAAAATCCCGAGCTTGTATCGGGCGAGGAGGTATCTCGTCTGGCGACGGACATCGAAGAACGGCTGAAGTACATGAACCGTATGAAAACGGCAGCTCCCGTCGTCGCGGGCTGACGGTTTCCGTTGCGCGGGCGCATAGTTTTCGCGGGCTGATCCGCCGTTTTATTTCACTTATCCTCTCCATTAAAATTGCCCCCCGAAGCGTTTTTTGCTTCGGGGGGCATTCGATTTTAATCCTTCATAAATCCCTTACTGCCGACATAATCTCGCCATCGGTTTCATTTTAGTCCTTCATAAATCCCTTAACGCCGACATAATCTCGCACATCGGTTTCATTTTAGTCCTTCTTAAACACCTCTGTGGGCGGTCGGTCGTACAGTCTTGAAAAGCTGCGGTAAAAGGTGGTCATCGAATCGAATCCGCTTCCAAACACCAACTCCGAAAGGTTGGGGTTATCCGTCTTTTTTGCGGCGGAGACAAGATTTCTGATCCGTACCGTATTGATATAATTATTCAGGTTTTCCCCGATATACGTATTGAACAGCCTGGAAAAGTAATATTTGTTGTAGCCGAATACCGACGAAATTGAGTCGAGGGAAATAGGCTCGGCAAAATGCTCGTCAATATAATTCAGCGCGCCCAAAACGACGCCCATCTGCGGCGTGGCAGGGACGGGAATACGCTTGTAATGCGCCAGAAGGCTGCCGATAATGATATTGATATAGCCCTTTTTAACCAGCTCCGAATCGGTGTCGCGCAAATGATTGAGCGCCTCGAAATGGGGGAGCAAGCTGCGGTTGAACTCTGCGTCGTCGAGGTGCGCGGGCAGGGTTTCCGTCTGGAAGATGCCCAGAAAGTCGTCGGAATACCTCTGGCCGATAATCAACACGTAGTTGACGAAATCGGGCGCGGCTGCGAGGGCGTGCGGGGCGCATTTTCTGGCAAAGATCAGCTCGTCTTTTTTTGCGCGGAATTTTTCCTCGCCCACTTCGCAGTCGATCGCTCCGTCGGTGACGTAGATCAGTTCGATGCAACGGTGAAAATGCACGAAGGTGTCGTCGTGCGCGCTTTGGAAAAATTCTACTTTATCCGTTTTGTCGTGAAATGCTTCGTAAAAGATGTCTTTTTTCATAGATGTCAATATTCGGTAGATGTTTCTGAAAAATTGAGTGGAAATCCGCAATATTTAGTGATATTATATCACTATAAGACAAAAATGTCAATATATGTACGGAGATTTTCATTATGAAGATTGTCATTATCGGTTACGGCGGCATGGGCGGATATCATGCAGGGTGTTTGAAGAGCTATTCCGAAAGCGCTCCCGAGGCCCCCGTCGAGGTTGTCGGGGTTTACGATATCGACCCGGAACGCGCCGCAGCCGGGGAAAAAGCGGGGTACAAGGCCTATAAAAGCCCCGAAGAGATCTGGGCGGACAAAGCGGTGGACGCGGTGCTGATCGCAACGCCCAACGACGTGCACGCGGCGTACGTGGAGGCGGCCGCCAAAGCGGGCAAACACATTATTTGCGAAAAGCCGATCGGCATGAGCGTCAAAGAAGCGGAGGAAATGTACGACGCGGCGGAAAAAGCGGGCGTGGTTTTCGAGGTTCATCAAAACCGCCGCTGGGACGACGATTATCTCACCGTCAAAAACATCGTAGATAACGAGCTGGCGGGCGAGGCGTATCTCATCGAATCCCGCGTCATGGGCGGCAACGGCATTCCCGGCGCGTGGCGCAAGGAAAGGGCAAGGGGCGGCGGCATGATGCTGGATTGGGGGGTGCATCTGATCGATCAGATGCTTCTGATGATCAAATCGCCCGTAAAGAGCCTTTACTGCGAATACAGCTACATTTACGGCGAGGAAGTGGACGACGGGTTCAGCCTCACCGCCGATTTCGAAAACGGCGTCAAATACCGTATCGTCGTGGCGACCGACTGCTTCCGCAACCTGCCCCGCTGGCAGGTCTATGGCACGAAAGGCACGGCGACCGTGGCGGATTGGGATTTGTCGGGCGGGATCACCCGCGTTTTGGTGAAAGAGGGCGACATGCCTGCGGGGATAAAGGCGGGAAACGGCTTCACCCGCACCATGGCCCCGCGCGAGGGGGATTCGGTGGAGGAAAAGCCTCTTCCGCTCGTACATGCGGAGCCGTTCGCGTTCTATAAAAATTTTGCGGCGGCCTGTGCGGGCAAAGCGGAAAAAGCAATCAAACGCGAAGAAGTGGTGCGCGTCTATAAGCTTATGGAAGCGGCGGCGCGTTCCGCGGCGGAAAATATCGTCATTAAAGAAAAAATCTAATATAAAGGGGTACTTAAAGTATGAAAATCAGCGTAGTAAGCGGTATTCTCGGAGATTACACCCTGGACGAAAGCCTGAAATATCTTTCGTCTTTGGGCGTGGATCAATTCGAACTCGGGGTGGGCGGCTATCCCGGAAAAGCGCATGCCGACGCGCTTGTCTTGAGCAAGGACAAGAAGGCGCGCGAGGAATTGTTGGACACCTTCAAACGCTACAATATGGGCATTTCCGCACTTGCGGTGCACGGCAACTGCGTGCACCCCGACAAGGCTACGGCGGAAAAATTCGAGGCCGATTTCGAGGCTGCGTGCGTTTTGGCTGGGCAGCTCGGCGTCGATCGGCTGGTCACCTTTTCGGGCTGTCCCGGGTCGGACCCCGACGCCAAGGAACCTTCCTGGGTAACCTGCGCCTGGCCGCCCGATTATCCGAGGGTGCTGGAATGGCAGTGGAACGAGGTGCTTATTCCCTATTGGAAAAAGGCGGTGAAATTCGCGGCGGACAACGGCGTGAAAAAGATCGCGCTCGAATTGCATCCCGGGTTCTGCGTCTATAATCCCGCAACCTTGCTCCGTCTGCGTTCGGCGGCGGGCGACATGGTCGGCGCAAACATCGACCCTTCCCACCTGTTCTGGCAGGGTATGGACATTCTCGAGGTCATACGCGACCTCGGCGCCGCGAACGCCATTCATTATTTCCATGCGAAGGATACCCAGCTCATCGAGCATAATATCCGCAAAAACGGAGTTTTGGACACCAAATCGTTTACCGACGCGGCGGGCCGCGCCTGGTCGTTCCGTACCCTCGGTTACGGGCACGATATCGGGCTTTGGAAACAGATCTTCTCCGCGCTGAAGGTGGCGGGCTACGACGATTCGATCTCGATCGAGCACGAGGACGGACTGATGTCCCCGAAGGAAGGGCTGGAAAAGGCGGTCAGGCTGGTGAAAGAGAGCATTATCACCGAAAACAACGGAAATATGTGGTGGGCATAAATCATGAAATACGGAGTTCAATTATATAGCCTCAGGGAGACGGCGGAGCGCGAGGGCGCGGAAAAGATACTTCAGATGGTATCCGAGGCGGGCTACGACGGCGTGGAGTTTGCAGGCTTTTACGGCAGGACGCCCGAAGAAATGAAAGAGCTGTTGAAAAAATACAAGCTTGTCGGGATTTCGGCGCATATCCGTCCCGAGGCGGTGGAAGAAAATCTTCCCTATATCGACGCTTTGGGGATCAAATACGTATTTATTCCCTGGGCGGGAGCGGAGGAATTCGAGTCGGCGGAAAAGTACGCAAAGTTTTTGTCCGAAACGAAAAAAGCAAAGGCGCTTCTCGACGCGCGCGGCGTGGGGTTCGGCTATCATAACCACGCGCACGAGTTTGAAAACGGAAAAGATTATCTCAAAAAAATCACGGACGACGTCGCGGGCCTGAAAGCGGAGCTGGACGTATTTTGGGCGACGGTCGCGGGGCTGGACGCCGTCGGAAAAATGAAGGAACTCGAGGGAAAGCTCGCGTTTGTGCATATCAAGGAAGCGGCGAAGGAAAACGCGCGGGAAGCGGCTCAGCCCGTCGTGGGCGAAGGCGCGGTGGGTATGCCCGCCGTATTCGCGGAGGCAAAGCGGCAAGGCATCGAATGGGCGGTTTTAGAGGTGGAGAAATTCCCCTGCGGCGAGCAGGAATATCTCAGCCGCAGTTTTGAAAACATGAAGAAGCTGGGAAACTGAACGGCGCGGCGTTTCGGCCCGTGCGGCAATAAAAAACAAGGAGAAAAGAAACATGGACAAAGTAAGGATCGGCGTTATCGGCTGCGGCGGTATCGCCAACGGCAAGCACATGCCTGCGGAAAAGAGAAATCCCGCGGCGGAGATGGTCGCGTTCTGCGATCTGATCGAGGAAAGGGCGGTTAAAGCCCGCGCCGATTACGGCAAACCCGAGGATAAGGTATATACCGATTACCGCGAGCTGCTGAAGGACAAAAGTATCGACGCGGTGCTCGTTCTGACGCCCAACTGCTCGCACTGCGAAATCACGGTAGCCGCGCTCGAGGCGGGCAAGCACGTCATGTGCGAAAAACCCATGGCGATGAATTACGAAGAGGCGAAAAAGATGCTCGCCGCGCGCGACAAGGCGGGCAAGGTTTTGACGATCGGTTATCAAAACAGATACCGCAAGGATTCCATCTACCTCAAACAGCAGGCGGAGGCAGGCATGTTCGGGGACGTTTATTATGCCGAAGCGATCGCAATCCGCCGCCGCGCGGTGCCTACCTGGGGCGTGTTTATCGACAAGGAAAAACAGGGCGGCGGGCCGCTCATCGATATCGGTACGCACGCGCTCGATCTCACGCTGTTTATGATGAACAATTACGAGCCCGCGTTCTGCGTCGGAAAAACTTTCCATAAACTGAACAATCAGCGCAATACGGGCAACGCCTGGGGCGATTGGGATACGGAAAAATTCACCGCCGAGGACAGCGCGTTCGGGTTCGTCGTCATGAAAAACGGCGCGCTCATCAATCTCAAATCGAGCTGGGCTTTGAACATGGCCAACCCCATCGAAGCGGTGACGACGATCTGCGGCGACAAAGCGGGCGCGGATATGCTGGACGGACTGCGCATCAATACCGTGCTGGGCGGCAAGCAGGTGATGATCACCCCCGATCTGAACGGCGGCTCGGTGGATTTCTTCGAAGGCGCGGGCGCGGGAAACCCCGAGGATCTCGAAGCGGCGACGTTTACCAACGCGATTCTGGGCAAGGGCAAGCTGTATGTCACGGCAGACCAGGCAGCCGTCGTCACGCAGATTCTCGAGGGAATCTACGAGTCGGATAAGACGGGCAAGCCTTATTATTTCGCATAAAGAGGAGAAATCGGCATGAAGATAACCGTTGTCTGCGAGCATAACGCTTCCATGGATTCGGAGGAGGGGAAAAGGGCCTATCCCGAGGGCATGGGCGTATGTATCGGTGACTTTCTCAAAAAAGCGGGGCACGAAGTGACGCTTGTCCGTCTGGACGATAAGGGCGCCGAAGGGCTCACCGACGAAATTATCGGCGGCACTGACGTAATGTTCTGGTGGGGGCATTGGTATCATCTTGCCGTGTCCGACGAGGTGATCAATAAGGTGGCCGACAGGGCGCTGCGCGGCATGGGTATGGTATTTTTGCACTCCGCGCACGATTCGAAGATGTTCAAAAAGCTTTTGGGTACCTCCTGCTCGCTGAAATGGCGGGAGGACGGCGAACGCGAAAGGCTTTGGTGCGTCGATCCCGCGCATCCCATCGCGCGGGGACTCGGCGAATATATCGATATTCCGCAGGAAGAAATGTATGGCGAACCGTTCGATATCCCCACGCCCGACGAGCTGGTATATGTCGGCTGGTTTAAGGGCGGCGAGGTTATGCGCGGCGGATGCGTGTTCAAGCGGGGGAGAGGAAAATTATTCTATTTCAACCCGGGGCACGAAACGTATCCCACCTATCGTCTGCCCGCGGTTCAGCAGGTATTGACGCAGGCGTGCGAATACGTGGCGCCCAAAATGCCTTTGCTGGATAAGATCTGCTGCCCCAATGTGGAGGTTAGTATCAAAGAGTAAAAGAGACGAAAAGCGGCGGTTTTTCGCAAAAGCCGCCGCTTTCTATTTTCGCCGTAAAAACTTGGGAAAACGGGCGAAAAACAGTTGACAAATCTTTCAAAAAATACTATACTATGATAGCAATTTAACGAAGATAATTTTTTATATGCACCTTTAGCTCAACTGGATAGAGCGTTGGTCTACGGAACCAAAGGCTAGGGATTCGAATTCCTTAAGGTGCACCAAAACGAACCTGAAGCAGTTAACAGCTTCAGGTTCGTTTTTTGCTTGCCATTATATAAAGAGTTGTGATATAATAATAGGTAAGGAAAAGGTTAATATTTCAATAACCTTTGTAAGGAGGTAAAGTATGAAAAAGAAATTCACAGGCATTTTGACGTCGATTTTGGCGTTGTCTATGGCAGCGTTTTTTGTCGCCTGCGGCGATGGGAGCGGCGATGATCGTAGCAGCGGGACTGACAATACCGTTTATACGGTTACCGCCGAGGATTCGGACTATTACGACGTGGGCGGACAGACGACGCAAGCTACTGCCGGGACGGAGGCGTATGTTATTATTGAGCCGGAATACGCAGCTGTCTCCATTGAAAAGGTGTTTTTTAACGGGCAGGAATGCACCGAAAGCAGCACGGAAGAAAATAAATACACTTTCACCATGCCGGCTGAAAATGTAGAAATCACTGTCAACCTCAAATGGAAGGACGTTTCGACGGATAATTTTTTGACTTGGAATAATGAAAATCCTGTCGAATTTGAAATTTTTGCCGAGCCGGCCGAGGATTATTTCCCTTCGTGGGACGACGGTGAATTGACTGCGGACGTTTCCCAGGCTCCTTCACAGTCGGGCGGATTTTTTTCTGCACACGACGAGAAAGCGTTTTCACTTAATAAAAACGTCATTCCCGACGAGGCGTTGTCCGTGTCTGTCACCAATGCACATATGAGTACTAATGCCGTAGCCTTTGTCGTCCATATCGACCGTACAAAAATCAAAGAAGGCACCGCACAGATTGTGCTGCGCGTCGAAAACGGACATAAATTTGAAGACGCCGCTGTTTTGGTTTGCACGGTTACCATAGTAGCTGCGCAGACGGAATGAAACCAAATTCGGAAGCTTTCAGCTTCTCTGCGTTCTTTTCAGTAAAGATTAATTGACGGAAAATGCTGAAGCCGCAGGCGCGAGGCGCGCAAAATACAGCTATCGACGCAGATGAAAATATCGAAATGCATGACGGGGCGGCTTGAAGGGCTTATGATGATTTTCGATAAAATAAAGGGCTTACGGAAGAACCCGTAAGCCCTTACGCATTATTTGATTAAAAAAGGCGGCCGCAGTCAATTTTTCAAACTCTTACTCCTGCGGTTCGTCGGGCATCAGCCACGCTTTGTGTTCGGTATGCAGTAACTCGTGCGCGCGGTGCGAAAGGGGCTTTTGCAGATAGTTTTCGTAGCACTTGATGACGGAAGGATTTTCGTGAGAGAAACGCAGGGCGTTTTCTCTATCCAGCTTCCGCAGGTTCTCTCCGCGTTCCTCGGCGGATTCCTTGCCCTCGTGAATGGGCTGACCGCCGCCGCCCGCGCAACCGCCCGGACATGCCATGATTTCGACGAAGTCGTAATGCACGTCGCCGCGTTCGATCGCTTCCATCAGCCTGCGCGTATTGCCGAGGCCGTGGGCGACCGCCACGCTGATCTCCGTTCCCGCGACGTCGAATTTCGCTTCCTTCCAGCCCTCCATGCCGCGCACGGCGTAGAAAGCGTCGGGATCGGGGTTTTTCCCCGTCACCAGATAATAGGCGGAGCGGAGCGCCGCTTCCATGACGCCGCCCGTCGTGCCGAAAATGACGGCCGCGCCCGTGCCCGCGCCGAGAGGTGTGTCAAATTCTTCTTCCTTGAGGTCCTGCGGAATGATATGCTCCGCGCGGATGAGACGATCTACTTCGCGGGTGGTGAGTACGACGTCCACGTCCTGTCCCGCGCCCGCGTCGTTCATGTTCTCCAGCGCGCATTCGTGCTTTTTCGCCAGGCAGGGCATGACGGAGATACAGAAAATCTTATTGGGATCTACGCCCAAAAGATCGGCGTAATAGCTTTTGGCGATGGCGCCGAACATCTGCTGGGGCGATTTTGCCGTAGAGAGGCGGGAAACGTATTTCGGATACTGCGATTTGATAAAGCGCACCCAGCCCGGGCAGCAGGAGGTGAACATGGGAAGCCCCGATTGCTTGATTTCGGGCAGACGCTTCAAAAATTCGCTTCCTTCCTCCATGATGGTGAGGTCGGCGGAGAAATTCGTATCGAAAATGTAGTTTATGCCCATGCGGCGGAGCGCCGAAACGAGGCGTTTGGTGGTGGCAAATTCGCGGGAAAGGCCGAAGCTCTCGCCCCATGCGGCGCGCACGGCGGGCGCAATCTGCACCACGGTGATCTTTTCGGGATCGGCGAGCGCGTCCAAAACCTTATCCGTATCGTCCCTCTCGCGCAGGGCGCCGGTGGGACAATGGGTAATACACTGTCCGCAGAGCGCGCAGTCCGTCTCCTTGATGACGCGGCCGCGGGATACGTCCACCGTCGTGCGGGAGCCCGTATTCGTCACGTCCCAGACATGCATATCCTGTATCTTGTCGCATACTTGTACGCACCTCATGCACTTGATGCACTTGTTTGCGTCGCGGATCAAGGGGAAATTTTTCGGCCAGTTTGCCTTGACGAAATTCTTTTCGAAACGCTGGTCGATGATGTCGAGATCATTGGCGAGGTTTTGTAAGGAGCAGTTGCGGCTGCGCACACAGGTGGCGCAGTGCGCGTCGTGCTGGGAGAGAATCAGCTCCACGTTAATCTTGCGCGTGTTGCGTACCTTGGGGCTGTTGGTATAAATCTCCATGCCTTCCTTGACGACGTTGTTGCACGCGGTGACCAGCTTTTCCTTGCCCTTGATCTCCACGACGCAGACGCGGCAGGCGCCGATCTCGTTGATTTCCTTGAGAAAACAGAGGGTGGGGATAGAAACGCCCGCTTTGGCCGCCGCACCCAGAATGGTGGTGCCTTCTTCGACGGCGACGGGGATATTGTTGACCTTTAAATTTACCATTTTTCTACTCTGCCTCCTTTGAAGATACCGTATCCGAAGTGATCGCACCGCAGGCACCGCCTGGATTCCTGCAGGGCTTCTTCCTCGCTCATGCCGCATTCCATCAGCTTGAAATCCTTTCTGCGCTCGGAAGCGTTGCGCTCCTTCATATTCACGCGCCCGCAGGAACAGCGGTCGTCCAGGCGGATGGGCGGGATTTCTACTTCTACGTTAAGCTCGTGACGGAAGCCGAGATATTCGTCGATGTTCGCCGCCGCGACCTTGCCCGCCGCGATGGCGCGGATAACGGTGGCGGGGCCCGTGACGCAGTCGCCGCCCGCAAATACGCCGGGAATGTCTTTAATCCCGCTCCAGTTCAGCGCGTCGATAACGCCGCGTCTGACGGGAATGCCGTGCTTTTCGAAATCGTGCGATTCGATACCCTGGCCGATTGCCACCAGCACTCTGTCGCAGGCGAGGCGTTCCTCGGGCTTTTCCGAATTACAGGGCTTGGGTCTGCCGCGGTCGTAGGCGCCGATGATCTGCGGTTTCACCCAAAGCGCGACGGCGTTGCCGTCCTTGTCCTTTTCGATACGCAGGGGGGACTGAAGCTCCAGCACTTCGCAGCCCTCCTCGACGGCGCCCTCCACTTCTTCGCGCATGGCGGTCATATCCACCTGACGGCGCCTGTAAACGATACGCACTCGCTTCGCGCCGAGGCGTATGGAGGAGCGCGCCACGTCCATGGCGACGTTGCCGCCGCCGATGACGACGATATCCTTGCCCTTGAAATCGGGCGTTTCGTCGTCGCCGATGCCGCGCAGCATTTCGACGGCGGAAAGCACGCCCTTTGCGTCCTCGCCCTCGATGCCGATCTTTTTATCCGTCTGCGCGCCGATGGCTATATATACCGCGTCGTATTCCTTTTTGAGGTCGAGAATGCTGGGATTGTCTCCCACGGGCGTCTCGGTTTTGACGGTAATCCCCGCGGAGACGAGGTCGGCGATCTCCTGGTCGAGGATTTCTCTCGGCAGACGGTAGCTGGGGATTCCGTAACGGAGCATGCCGCCCAGCTTTTTCTTGGCCTCGAACAGCGTGACGGAGTGACCCATCAGCGCGAGATAATACGCCGCGGAAATACCTCCGGGGCCGCCGCCGATGACGGCTACCTTTTTGCCCGTGGGGGGCAGGGGCTTGGGTACGGGCACGCTGCCCGCGTGCTCCACGGCAAACCGCTTGAGGCCGCGGATATTGATGGAAGCGTCCATCATACTGCGGCGGCAGCGGACCTCGCAGGGGTGCTCGCAGATGAGTCCGCAAACGGCGGGCAGGGGGTTGTCCTTGCGGATAAGCCTGACGGCGTCGGCGTTTCTGCCCGCTTCGACGAGGGAGATATAGCCGGGGATATCCACGCCCGCGGGGCACTGCGCCACGCAGGGGACGGGCTGGTTGAGCGCGCATTTGCAGCGTCCGTGTTCGATATGCTCCACGAAGTCGTCGCGGAAGCCGCGGATGCCCTTGAGAACCATATTCGCGGCCTCATAGCCGATTGCGCAGTCCGCCGAAAAATAAATGCTTTCGGCCGTCTTTTCGATCAGGTCGATGGTGTCGAGGGTCGCGTTGCCGTCGAGAACGTCGTCCAGAAGCTTTTCCAGCTGTCCCAGGCCTATGCGGCAGGGCACGCATTTGCCGCAGGACTGCGCGTGGCACATCTTCAAAAAAGAAGATGCCATATCCACGGGGCAAAGTCCCGAGGGGCTTGCGCTGATACGGCGTTCCACGTCCTTGTAAAGCTCCTCGACGGTGGCCTGCGCCTTGTTTTGGGTAATGATACTCAGTCTGCTCATAAATCCTCCCGTTTTTAAGCGTCAAAAATTTTCAAAATCGGTTTTCCGATTAATGTTTATACCAAACATATTTATTCTATCATAGAGCGCAAAATATGTCAAACAAAAGCGAAAACAAAGGTTTTTTGTTTGTTTATTACATTGTTTTTTGTTAAAATGTTGATAAAAAGTAACCGCGGTTCAATTATAGAAAAAAGAATGAAATTTGCGTAAAAATTAAAAAAAGATATCCTCGGGCCTTGTATTTTTGCGCGGAATGTGTTAAAATAATAAGGTAAGAAAAACAAAAGGAGAATATTCCGATGGCTAAAATAACGGCGGATACTTTAATTGCCGAATGTCTGCAACTCAACCCCAACGCACCCGATATCCTCATGGAGGCGGGCATGCATTGTTTCGGCTGCGCGATGGCGCACGGCGAAACGGTAGCCGAGGCGGTGGCCGTCCACGGCGAGGATCTCGACAAGCTGCTGGCCAAGCTCAACGAAGGGCTGGCTGACTGAAACGAAACTGCGGCGCGGAAATTTTCCGCGCCCTTATCTTTTCAGCGGAAAGCGGAGAGAAAAAATGAACGCTTATGAAGAAAAGCTCGGGAAGCTGAAAGAGATTATCGACGAGGGGAACGCGGTGTTTTTCGGAGGCGCGGGCGTCAGCACGGAGAGCGGCATACCCGATTTCCGTTCGCAGGACGGCCTGTATAACGAGGAATACGCCTATCCTCCCGAAACGATTATCTCTCACAAATTTTTCCTCGAAAATACGGCGGAGTTTTACCGTTTTTATAAAAGAAAGATGCTTTTTCCCGCCGCAACCCCCAACGCCTGCCATCTGGCTTTAGCGAAGCTGGAAAAGGAAAAGAAGCTGAAGGCAGTGATTACGCAGAACATCGACGGCCTCCACCAAAAGGCGGGCAGTAAAAACGTATTCGAGCTTCACGGCAGCGTGTGGCGCAATTATTGCGCAAAATGCGGAAAAGCGCATACCATGGCAGAGATCATCGAGACGGACGGCGTGCCTTTCTGCGCGTGCGGGGGAGTGGTAAAGCCCGACGTGGTGCTCTACGGCGAAATGCTGGACGACGGCGTGGTGACGGGTGCGGTAAACGCAATCGCTTCGGCGGATACGCTGATCGTGGGAGGCACTTCGCTGGTGGTATATCCCGCCGCGGGATTGCTGCGTTATTTTCGGGGCAGGCACCTCGTCGTAATCAATAAAACGCCTACGCAGGCGGATGCGGGGGCGGAGCTCGTCGTTGCGGAAAAGCTCGGAAAAGTGTTTTCCGATTTGCATATCTGAATCGCGGAAAAGCTCGGAAAAATGCTCTTTGAACCGCATATTTGACGGGGGTGAGGAAAAAACAACCGACGGTTGAGTTATTTCTCAACGGATAGTTGGGAAAACGGGGACCGAATCAACCGATAGTCGGTGGATTTTTGCCTGCGGAAAGGGTATAATGGAGACAAGAAACCCATAAGGAGAATTTTTATGAAAACGATCGGACAAAACATCGCGGGCTATCGCAAAGAGAAAGGTATTACACAGGAAACGCTGGCGGAAATATGCAGCGTAACGCCGCAGGCGGTTTCCAAATGGGAAAACGACGTTTCCTATCCCGACATCACGCTTTTGAAGCCGCTTGCGCGGGCGTTCGGCGTCAGCGTGGACGAGCTGCTCGACGACGGCAGCGAACCCGTCACCAAGCTTGCGGCGGAAAATCCCGACACCGATAAAATGCTTCTGCGCGTCCGCGTCCGCAGTACGGACGGCGACAAGGTAGATGTCAACCTGCCCGTCAAGCTGATCGAAATCGCCGTATCCAACGAGGCGCTGATGAGCAAGCTGGGCGGCGGCGGGGATAAGGGGGGCAATTGGGCGAGGTCGCTGGATTTCAACCAGATTCTCACGCTGATTTCCCTCGGCGTTACGGGAAAACTCGTGGAAGTGCAAAGCGCGGACGGCGATCAAGTGGAAGTGTGGGTGGAATGAAAATCCGTATCAGAAGCAACGGAAGAAAATTTGTGTTTTTTCTGCCCCTTAGTACCCTTCTCGTGAAGCTGGTATTGAAAGCGGCCATCCGCACGGACAGGGACGGGCAAAAACGAGAAATTTCCTTCACGGCGGAAGAGAAGCGCTCGATCGTCGCCACGGGCGCGGAAATGGCCAAAGCGTTGAAAAAATATCGCCGCCGTTACGGCAAGTTCCCGCTTGTGCGGCTTTATAGCGCGGACGACGGCGACGAGGTGTTTATCTCGGTATAATCGCTGCAATCGGATAAAAAACAGGCCGCTGTCAAAAACTTGACGGCGGCCTGTTTTTGCTAAATACGAAGTAGAACAAAAAATTTTATATCCTCTCCATTTATTTATATATTATCATATACAAAATGAAAAGTCAAACAAATTTCATTATTTTAGATAATATATTAAAATAATTTTTGCAGATAATAAAATCGGACATATAATTTTATCTTACTAAACGCACGACAAAAAAGAAAATTTAACTTATAATTAAGATAAAAATATAAGACAAGGAAAGAAGTGTTGTGAAATTGAGCGAAGCGATTATAAAAAGAATAAGTGATTTGGCCGTGGAACATAAGATCGCAATTCCCAAGTGGAGTATGCGCGCGGGAATTACACCTACCACTATGTACGGAATACTGAAAAGGACTTCGGGTTGTCCGCGCCTGCAAACTATAAAACTGTTATGTGACGCAATCGGTATTACGTTGGGCGAATTTTTCAACGTCGATTATATAAACAATGCCGAATACGAGGAAGAGCAATAATTTTTACGGGGTTTTTACGGAAAAACCTTTTCGCGTACCCGAAAGGATATATAATAATGTATAGGGAAAGGGAAAAAGGGCAATAACCGAAAGGGTAAAGCCCTTTTTTCTATGCGGGAAAGGAGCGAAATATTCCCCGATCGGGAAAAAAAACGAAAAAAACCAAAAAAAGTATGTCCAAACGCTTGACACAGAGGTTGACGATTTGGTATTATAATTAAGCTGTGTAAATATGTGTTGTATGGGTTGAGACGGGAAGTTACTGTAAATCTGCGGCAGAAAGCCGCCGCGGCAGATAATTTCCGTTGACAAAAGTGGGAACCCGATTCCTGCGACTAACCGAGGCTTTGCGTTAAACGCTCGGTAAAAAAGAGTGTTTTTATTTTGCGCAAAACCCCGATACACACGGATGTGTTGATACAGCGAAATAAAATGTTAGTATAAACGGTAAAAGGAGAAACCAAAATGGCAGTTCAGAAAATCAGAATCAAGTTGGCAGCGTACGATCACGAGCTGGTGGACGAAGCGGCGAGCCGCATCGTGGAAACGATGAAAAAGAGCGGCGCGAAGATCTCGGGGCCTATTCCCCTTCCTACGGAAAGAGAGATCGTCACGATCCTGCGTTCCCCGCACAAATACAAGGATTCCCGCGAGCAGTTCGAAATGAGGACGTATAAGCGGATCATCGACATCTACTCTCCCAACGCGAAGCTTCTCGATTCCATTCACCTCCCCGCAGGCGTGGACATCAAGATCAAGCTCTGATTTAAGAAAACTATTTCGCCGAGAAATACTTTTCCAAAGGTATTCGAAAATAAATTTTTAAGGAGTGAACTTTATCAATGAATAAAGCAATCATCGGACGCAAAGTCGGCATGACCCAGATCTTTGCTGAAAACGGGATCATGATTCCCGTAACGGTAGTGGAAGCGGGTCCCTGTCCCGTAGTGCAGGTGAAGACGGTAGCCAACGACGGATATTCCGCGTTGAAGCTGGGCTTCATCGAAACCAGCGAAAAGGCGCTTACCAAACCCGAGCTGGGACAGTTCAAAAAGGCAGGCGTCAAGCCCCATAAGGTGTTGAAGGAAGTGCGCGTGGCAAACGCGGAAACCTTTGCGGTGGGCGCGGAAGTCAAAGCCGACGTATTTGCCGCGGGCGACAAAGTAGATGTTTCGGGCGTCAGCAAGGGCCACGGCTTCACGGGCGTCATCAAGAGATGGAATCAGCAGCGTCTGAAAGAGACCCACGGCGTAGGCCCCGTGCACAGAGAACCCGGTTCCATGGGTTCCATCAGCGCTCCCTCGAGAGTATTCAAGCACAAGCATCTCGCCGGTCAGTACGGCGTCGATAACGTCACCGTTCAAAACCTCGAAGTGGTGAAGGTAGATGCGGGCAGAAACGTACTTCTCATCAAGGGCGCCGTTCCCGGCCCGAGGGGCAGTATCGTCACCGTGTCGGACAGCGTTAAGAGCAAATAAGGAGAGTGAAAGACATGACCGATATTAAAGTATATAATATGAGCGGCTCTCAGGTCGGCACGATGGAGCTTAACGACAGCGTGTTCGGCGTCGAATATAAGGAGTCTTTGATTCATCAGGCGGTGGTTACCCGCCTCGCCAATGAGAGACAGGGCACGAAATCCACCCTCACGAGGACGGAAGTCCGCGGCGGCGGCGCGAAGCCGTGGAGACAGAAGGGCACGGGCCGCGCGCGTCAGGGTTCGATCAGGGCTCCGCAGTGGATCAAGGGCGGCGTCGTGTTCGCTCCTAAATCCCGCGACTTCTCCAAAAAGATGAACGCGACGGCGAAAAGGCTGGCGTTGCTTTCCGCGCTTTCCAAGAAAGTGGCGGACGGAGAGTTTATCGTCATCGACGAATTGAAGGTTTCCGAACCCAAAACCAAAGAAATGGCGGCGTTCAAGAAAGCGCTCAATCTGGACAAGACTGCGCTGGTCGTAATGGACAACGACGACATCAACGTCATCCGCGCGGCGGCCAACCTTCCCAAGCTGGAGACCCTGCCGCTTGCACAGCTCAGCACCTACGAAGTCGTAAAGAACAATAAGATCGTTATGACCAAGGCTGCTGTCGAGAAATTCCAGGAGGTTTACGCATAATGTTTGCCGAAGACATCATTTTACAGCCCGTCCTCACCGAGAAGGGATACGACGGGATCGCGTCCAAGAGATACACGTTTATCGTGAAGAAGGACGCAAACAAAACCGAGATCAAAGCGGCGGTCGAAAAGCTGTTCGGCGTCAAGGTCGCAAGCGTAAACACCCTTACCCGCAAGGGCAAACTCAAGAGAATGGGCAGAAACGAGGGCTACACGCCCGATCGTAAAAAAGCGGTCGTCACCTTGAAAGAGGACAGCAAGCCCATCGAATTCTTCGACTCGTTGTCGTAATCAGAGGAGGCAGAAAAATGGCAGTCAAAACATATAAACCGACTTCTTCCGGCCGTCGTTTCGCGGTAACGTCCGCCTATACGGAGCTGACGGGAGATAAGCCCGAAAAATCCTTGCTGCACGACCAGCGTCACAGCGGCGGCCGCAACAACCAGGGCAAAATCACCTGCCGTCACATCGGCGGCGGCAACCGTACCAAATACCGCATCATCGACTTCAAGCGCGCGAAAGACGGTATCCCCGCGACGGTAAAGAGCATTCAATACGATCCCAACAGAAGCGCCAACATCGCGCTCCTCGCGTACGCGGACGGTGTAAAGACGTATATTCTCGCGCCCGTCGGCCTCAACGTGGGCGACAAGCTCATGAGCGGCCCCGCCGCGGATATCAAGGTCGGCAATGCGCTTCCCCTTGAAAATATTCCCGTAGGTACCATGGTGCACAACATCGAGCTGACCCCGGGCAAGGGCGGACAGATCGCCAGAAGCGCGGGTATGTCCGCGCAGATCATGGCTATGGAAGGCAAATACGTCACGTTGAGAATGCCCAGCGGCGAAATGAGGCTTGTGCTTCAGCGCTGCCGCGCGACGATCGGCCAGGTCGGCAATGTCGAGCACGAAATCCTTTCCCTCGGCAAAGCGGGCAAAGCGAGATATCTCGGCCAGCGTCCCGAAGTGAGAGGCGCGGTCATGAACCCTGTGGATCACCCTCACGGCGGCGGCGAAGGCAAAGCGCCCGTGGGCCATGCGGGTCCCGAAACTCCTTGGGGCAAGCCCGCTCTCGGCTATAAGACGAGAAAGAAGAAGAATGCAACCAATAAGTTCATTCTCAAGAGAATCAACTAATCGGAGGGAATAAAAAATGTCAAGAAGCGTTAAGAAAGGACCTTATGTCGAAGCCAAGCTCTTGAGCAGAATTCAGGCGATGAACGCCGTGAACGAAAAGAAGGTCATCAAGACCTGGTCGAGAGCATCCACAATATTCCCCGATATGGTCGGTCATACCATCGCGGTATATGACGGACGCAAGCACGTGCCCGTATATATTACCGAGGACATGATCGGCTGCAAGCTCGGCGAGTTTGCGCCCACGAGAACGTTCCACGGCCATGCCGCAAAGACGACCCAGCCCGGTAAATAAGGAGACGAAAAAATGGCAACGAACATGAATAAAAAGACGAAAAGGGTGGAGGAAAACAGAGAAAAACGCCCTTATGCAGTCGCTAAATACGTCAGAGTTTCCCCTTACAAGGTAAGGACGGTCCTTGCCCTGATCAGAGGGAAAAGCTATCAGGAAGCGAAGGCGATCCTCGATTACAGCACCAACGGAAGCGCGCTCGCGGTGAAGAAGGTGTTGATGTCCGCGGCCGCCAACGCCGAGCACAACCAGGGCATGGACAAAGCGGATCTCGTCGTAGCGGAATGTTTTGCCGACGGCGGACAGATGCTCAAGCGTATGCAGCCCGTGTCCAAGGGCAGGGGCCACGCGATCTTAAAGAGAACGAGCCATATCACCGTCATTCTCGACGTTAAAAAGTTGGAAGGAGAATTATAATGGGACAGAAAGTTAATCCTCATGGTTTGAGAGTCGGAGTTATTAACGGTTGGAACACGCAGTGGTATGCCGATAAGAAAGAATTCTCCAAATACCTGAAAGAAGACAACACGATCCGTACGTTCCTCAAAAAGAAGTACTATGCCGCGGCGATCAGCAAAATTCTGATCGAGCGTGCAGCTTCGAGAATCGTCGTCACCATCTACACCGCGCGTCCCGGCGTCATCATCGGCAAAGCGGGCTCGGAAGTGGAGACGATCAAAAAGGATCTGGGAAAGCTTACGTGCGGCAAAGCGATCAGCATCAATATCACGGAAGTGAGAAAGCCCGACTGCGACGCGCAGCTCGTGGCGGAAGGGGTCGCGGCTCAGCTCGAGAAGCGTATGTCCTTCAGACGTTCGATGAAGCAGGCGATCGGCCGCTCCATGCGCGCAGGCGTCAAGGGCATCAAAATGATGGTCAGCGGCCGTCTCGACGGCGCCGAAATCGCAAGATGCGAGCAGTATCACGAGGGGTCCATTCCTCTTCAGACGCTTCGCGCGGACATCGATTACGGCTTCGCGGAAGCGCACACCACGTTCGGTATGATCGGCGTTAAATGCTGGATCTATCGCGGCGAAGTGCTCAAGAGCGCGAAAAGGCCCGCTCCCGCAGCGGAAGGAGGAGAGCAGTAATGTTAATTCCTAAAAGAGTGAAAAGAAGAAAGCAGCATAAGGGAAGAATGACCGGCGCTGCGCATAAGGGCAATACGATCGCCTACGGCGAATACGGTCTTGTCGCGGAAGAATGCGGCTGGATCAAATCCAATCAGATCGAAGCCGCCCGTATCGCGATGACGAGATTCATCAAGCGCGGCGGAAAGGTATGGATCGATATTTTCCCTCATAAGCCTATCACGAAGCACCCTGCGGAAGCCCGTATGGGTTCCGGTAAAGGTAACGTGGAATATTGGGTGGCCGTCGTGAAACCCGGCAGAGTGATGTTCGAAATGTCGGGCGTCAGCGAAGCGGACGCGAGAGAGGCCATGAGACTTGCGGGACACAAGCTTCCCGTAAAGTGCAAGTTTGTCAAGAAAGAAGCCGCTCCGGTTGCTGCCGAGCCGGCTGAAGGCGGTGAACAGTAATGAAAGCTAAAGAAGTAAAAGAGATGACCAGCGCCGAGCTTACCGCAAAGCTTGCGGAGCTCAAGAGCGAGCTTTTCAACCTTCGTTTCCGTTTGGCATCCGGTCAGCTGGAAAACCCCGTTTCCATCAGAACCTGCAAGAAAGATATCGCGCGCGTCAACACTGAGATCCGTGCGAGAGAGCTTAAGGCGTAAAGCGGAGGAATGCGATCATGGAAAGAAATTTGAGAAAAGAAAGAATCGGGCTTGTGGTATCCGATAAAATGGATAAGACGGTGGTCGTGGAGATCAGCGACAGAAGCAAGCACCCCCTTTATAAAAAGACAGTGACAAAAACCAAGCGCCTCAAAGCGCACGACGAAGAAAACGCGTGCGGCGTGGGCGACAAGGTGAGAATCGTCGAGACGAGAAAGCTCAGCAAGGACAAAAACTGGAGAGTTGCCGAAATCGTCGAGAAGGCTAAGTAATTTTCAAGGAGAGTAAAGAGTTATGATACAACCTCAGACAAGGCTTAAAGCGGCCGACAACTCGGGCGCGAAAGAGCTTATGTGCATCAGAGTATTGGGCGGCTCCTTCCGTAGAACAGGCAATATCGGCGACGTGATCGTAGCTTCCGTAAAGTCGGCTACGCCCGGCGGCGCGGTGAAGAAAGGCGACGTCGTCAAGGCGGTCATTGTGAGAAGCGCCAAAGGCATCAGAAGAACGGACGGCACGTTTGTCAAATTCGACGATAACGCGGCCGTGATCATCGATAACCAGAAGCAGCCGAAAGGCACCCGTATTTTTGGGCCGATCGCGAGAGAATTGAGAGATAAGGACTACATGAAGATTATCTCCCTTGCTCCCGAAGTGCTGTAATCGTGAGGAGGAAGAAACAATGAACGTAAAATTAAATGATAACGTACTTGTTATTGTCGGTAAAGATAAAGGCAAACAGGGAAAAGTAATTGCCACCTCCCCCAAAGCGAATACGGTGACCGTCGAGGGCGTCCGCGTCCAGAAGAAGCATCAGAAGGCGAGAAAGGCAAACGATACGAGCAAGATCGTCGAAATCCCCGGCCCCATCGACGCTTCCAACGTCATGGTAGTCTGCCCGGCCTGCGACAAGGCGACGAGGGTAAAGCACGGCGTTGCGGACGGCAAGAAAGTGCGCGTCTGCGCGAAGTGCGGCGCGACGCTCGATAAGGCGTACTCCAAGAAGAGCGCCAAGGCAGCCGCCGCGGCCGAGACCGAGGCGCCCAAGAAGAGGACGAGAAAGCGCGCGGCGAAACCCGCCGAGCCGAAAGCTCCCGAGACGCCCGCGACGACCGAAACGACGCCTGCGGAAAACGAGTAACGAGGTAGAAGAACATGGCAGAAAAAGTATATAAAAACAGAGTAAAAGAAAAGTACGAGAAAGAAGTTGTACCTTTCCTCATGAAAAAGTTCGGCTACACTTCCGTGATGCAGTGCCCCAGGCTCGTTAAAATCGTAATCAACACGGGACTCGGCGACATCAAAGACAACGCGAAGTCGATGCAGACGACGGAAAACGAAATCAAACTCATTTCGGGCCAGAAGCCCGTCATGACGAAGGCGAAGAAATCCGTCGCCAACTTCAAAGTGAGAGAGGGACAGACGATCGGCATCAAGGTGACCTTGAGGGGCGAGAGAATGTTCAACTTCTACGATAAGTTCATCTCCATCGCGCTTCCCCGTATGAGAGACTTCAAGGGCGTGTCCGACAAGGCGTTCGACGGCCGCGGAAACTATTCCGTAGGCATCAAGGAACAGCTGGTCTTCCCCGAAATCACCTACGATCAGGTGGAGAAGATCAGAGGTATGGACATCTGCATCGTCACCACGGCGAACACGGACGAAGAGGCGAGAGAGCTGCTCCGCGCGCTCGGCATGCCTTTCAAGAAGTAAGGAGAAACGAACATGGCAAAAAAGTCAATGATCAATAAACAGCAGAAGACGCCCAAGTATTCCACCAGAGCCTACACCAGATGCAGTATCTGCGGAAGACCCCACGCGGTTTTGAGAAAGTACGGCGTTTGCCGTATCTGCTTCAGAAACCTTGCGTATAAGGGAGAGATCCCCGGCGTTAAGAAGTCGAGCTGGTAATAGGAGGAGATAAACATGACAGATCCTATCGCAGATATGCTTACAAGAATCAGAAACGCGATCACCGCCCATAAGGAGACGGTGGAGATTCCCGCGTCCAATATGAAAAAGGCGATCGCCGACATTCTTTTAAGCGAAGGTTACGTAAAGGACGTGAAGATCGTAGAGGACGGCTACAACGGCAAAATCTCTATCGTGCTGAAATACAGCGACAAAAAATCGGTTATCAACGGCCTTACGCGGGCGTCCAAGCCGGGACTTCGCGCGTATTCGGGCGTGGAAAATATGCCCAAGGTGCTCGGCGGACTGGGGACGGTGATCCTCTCCACCAACAAAGGTATCCTTACGGGCAAGCAGGCAAAGGCCGCCAACGTTGGCGGGGAAGTCCTTTGCTATATCTGGTAATCGGGAGGGAGCAAAACTATGTCAAGAATAGGTAAAATGCCCATCGCGGTTCCCGCAGGCGTAACAATGGAATTCAAAGACGGCGTCGTCACGGTCAAGGGCCCCAAGGGCACCCTTTCTCGCGAGGTCGTCGGCAATCTGGACATCGTGACGGAAGAGGGCAACATCGTCCTTAAAACGCTGGACGACAGCACCGACACCAACGCGAAGCACGGCCTTTACAGGGCGTTGCTCGCCGGCATGGTGAAGGGCGTCACGGACGGCTTCGTAAAGAGCCTGGAAGTCAAGGGCGTAGGCTGGAAGGCGCAGGTGCAGGGCAGCAAGCTGGTGCTCAACGTCGGCTTTTCCCATCCCGTAGAGATCCTTGCCCCCGAAGGCATCAAATTCGAATGTCCTTCCCTTACCGAAATTGCCGTTTCCGGCATCAGCAAGGAGCTTGTCGGACAGACGGCTGCCAACATCAGAAAGGTCAGAGTGCCCGAGCCTTATCACGGCTACGGTATCCGCTACAAGGGCGAGTACGTGGAGCATAAGGAAGGCAAGACCTCCGGTAAGAGCAAGAAATAAGGAGCGTTAATATGATTTCCAAAATTGATAAAAACACAGTCAGACAAAGACGTCATGCGCGTGTAAGAAAAACGATTACGGGAACGGCGGAAACGCCCCGGATGAACGTTTACAGAAGTCTCAATCACATCTACGTACAGGTGATCGACGACAGAGCGGGCGATGCGAAAGGCGGCGTAACCCTGGCGGCTGCTTCCACGATGGAAAAGGCGGTCAAGGAAAAGATCGCGGGCCTTAGCAAAACCGACGCTGCCAAAGTGGTCGGCGCCGTAGCCGCGGAAAGAGCGCTGGCGAAGGGCGTCGAGGCGGTTGTATTCGACAGAGGCGGCTATCTTTACACGGGACGTGTGAAGGCGGTCGCAGACGGCGCCAGAGAAGCCGGACTTAAATTCTGATAGGAGAAACGACAATGGCAGACGAAAAAAGAGAAAACAGAAGACCTCAGAGAAGACAGGCGGAGGATGACGGACTCATCAAGAAGCTGATCGAGGTAAACCGCGTTTCCAAAACGGTGAAGGGCGGCAAAAATATGCGTTTTGCGGCGCTCGTCATCGTCGGCGACGGCGCGGGCAAGATCGGCGTCGGCACGGGCAAGGCGAAAGAGGTCCCCGAAGCCATCGAAAAAGCTACCCTGAGGGCGAAAAAGAACATGATCTCCGTCGCGGTGGTCGATAACACCATTCCCCACCAGGTGCTCGGTCGTTTCGGCCGCGGCGCGGTGCTGATGATGCCCGCTGCGGAAGGTACCGGCGTGATCGCGGGCGGCCCCGTCCGTGCGGTGATGGAAGCCGTCGGGATCAAAAACATCCGTACGAAATCCCACGGCACCCAAAACCCCGGCAACTGCGTCAAGGCGGCCGTGGCCGGCCTTGCGGAGCTTAAGACGGTGGAAGAAGTGGCGGCTCTCCGCGGCAAGACCGTGGAAGAGATCCTGGGCTGATTTATTCGGAGGGACTGAAACATGGCTAAAATAAAAGTAACGCTCGTCAAGAGCACGATCGGGGAAGTCGCGGCGGTGAAAGGCACCGTGGCGGCGCTCGGTCTCAAGAAGATCCGTTCTTCCAGGGAACTCGAGGACACGCCCGCAATCCAGGGGATGATCGCCAAGGTGAAGCATCTCGTCAAAGTAGAAAACATCTAAGGAGCTTTATCATGAGAATAGATACTCTTTCTCCCGCAGAGGGAGCAACAAGGCCTGCGAAGAGGCTCGGCCGCGGTATCGGTTCGGGGCTGGGCAAAACTTCGGGCAAGGGCCATAAAGGACAGTGGGCCCGTTCGGGCGGCGGCGTTCGTCCCGGCTTCGAAGGCGGACAGATGCCCATCGCGCGGCGCGTACCCAAGAAAGGGTTCAACCATAACGGCAAAAAGGAATACGTTATCGTCAATCTTTCCCAGCTGGCGGATCTGCCCGAGGGAACGGTGGTCGATTACGGCTTCGTTATGGAAAACGGACTTGCGAAAGACGTCAAGAACAACTGCGGACTCAAAGTTTTGGGCGACGGCGAACTCAAGGTTTCGCTCACCGTAAAAGCGGCGAAATTCTCCGCCTCCGCCAAAGAGGCGATCGAAGCGGCGAAGGGTACCGCAGAGACCCTTTAATAAACAGGAAACACGGAAGATTGCCTTGCGTTAAGGCGGTTTTCCGTAGTTCGCGTTTATTTCTCCTTAAAGCCGCGTATGGTTTACGCGGGTCTCTTTGAGTGATTTTCACTCAATCAAAAACCCAATATCGGAGAAAAAAATGTTACAGACATTAATCAATGCTTTCAAAGTCAAAGATATCCGGCGTAAGGTATGGATGATGCTGCTTCTGCTGCTGGTCTTCCGTATCGGCTGCTATATCCCTGTGCCCGGGTTGGCAAGATCGACGTTTGAGGACAGCATTAAAGGAAACGATTTCCTCAATCTGATGAACAGCATCACGGGCGGCTCGCTTGCCAACGGTACGCTGTTTGCCCTGGGTATCGGGCCTTACATCAACGCTTCCATTATCATGCAGCTTCTCTGCGTGGGTATTCCCCCGCTCGAAAGGCTCTCCAAGCAGGGCGAAGAGGGACAGAAAAAGATTTCTCAATATACGAGATATCTCACTATCCTTCTGGCGGTTATCCAATCCATCGGTATCATCGTCAACTTTGCCGGCTCCAGCGGTTCCATCAAGACGCAGCTCTTTTTCGACCAGACGTGGCTGGCGGGGCTTTTCATGACCGTGGTCTATACCTCGGGCGCGCTCCTCGTCATGTGGCTGGGTGAACGAATCACCGACTACGGCGTGGGCAACGGTCAATCCATGATCATTTTCGTGGGTATCCTCGCCACTGCGGGCACGGCGATCGTCAATAAATTCAAAGAGATCCCCAGCACCAACGGCGACGCGATCTGGGAGCTTGTGGCTTTCGTGCTCGTGTGCGCGGTCATTTTCTTTGCGATCGTATTCGTCGATCTTTCCGAACGTAAGGTTCCCGTCCAGTACGCCAAGCAGATCAAGGGCAGAAAAATGTACGGCGGCCAGTCGTCCGTCATTCCCATCAGGATTTCGGGCAGCGGCGTCATGCCTCTGATTTTCGCCTTCTCGATCATCAGCTTCCCGCAGATGATTGCGGGCTTGTTCTGGCCCAATTCCGGTTTCTATACCTGGTGGACGAAATGGATGTCGGGTTCCTCGACGATCGCGGGCGGACGTATCATTTATTCGCTCATTCTCTGCATTTTGATTTTCGCGTTCTCGTTCTTCTACGCGCAGATGCAGTTTAACCCCGAGGACGTCTCCAAGAGCATCCAGCAGAACGGCGGCTTCATTCAGGGCATTCGTCCCGGAAAAGCGACGGAAGCGTATCTCAAAAAGATATCCAACCGCATTACGCTGTTCGGCGCCATCTATCTTTCGCTCGTGGCCTTCATTCCTTCCCTCGCCTTCGCGTGGGCGTCCATGGACCTCGTCAACGTGTTCTCTACGACGGGTATCCTGATCGTCGTCTCGGTGGCCATGGAATTTGAAAAGCAGCTGCAGGCGCAGATGATGATGAAGAATTACAAGGGCTTTTTGAAGTAAGAAAACAAACTCCGACCCCGGGGCCGCAAGGCTCCGGGCGCGGAAAAAAATACCCGATGTAAAAAACAAACCGAAGGGAGAAGTTTGAAAATGAATATTATTTTACTCGGCGCTCCCGGCGCGGGCAAAGGCACGCAGGCGACGAAAATTTCCGACCGCTACGGCATGCCTCATATTTCTACGGGCGATATTTTCAGAGAAAACATCAAAAACGAGACGCCTATCGGGCTGCTTGCAAAATCCTATACCGACAAAGGCCAGCTCGTCCCCGACGAAGTCACCTGCAAAATCGTGGAAGAGAGACTGAAGAAGGAGGACTGCAAAAACGGTTATCTCCTCGACGGCTTTCCCCGCACGAGGGTGCAGGCGGAAGCTCTGGACACGTTTGCAAAGATCGACGCGGTGGTAAATATCAACATCGATTTTTCCCTTCTCATGGATCGGCTCTGTGGCAGGCGCGTGTGCAAGGAGTGCGGCGAAAGCTATCACGTTTCCACGCTGAACGGCGCGGAAGCCTGCTCCCGCTGCGGCGGCGCGCTGTATCAGAGAAAGGACGACAACCCCGAAACGGTGGGCAAGCGTTTAGACGTCTATAAGGAACAGACGGCTCCTTTGATCGAATATTACACGCAAAAGGGCATACTGCTCAACTTTACGGGCAGCGAGGCTCCCGCCGAAGTCCTGTTCGCGGAAGTGGCCGCAAAGCTCGACGAGCTGGACAGACGATAATATGATTCACGTTAAAAGCGAAAGCGAAATAGATTTGATGCGGGAACCCTGCAAGATCGTTCACGATACGCTGGAATTCGTCGGTTCGAGGATCAAGGCGGGCATGAGCACCAAAGAGGTGGACGAACTCGTCGAGCGGTATATCCGTTCGTCGGGGGCGTATCCTTCCTGTCTGGGTTACGGCGGTTTTCCCGCTTCGGCGTGCGTTTCGGTCAACGAAATCGTGGTGCACGGTATCCCCGACGGTCAGACGATTCTAAAAGACGGCGACATCGTCAGCGTGGACTTATGCGCGTATAAAAACGGCTACCACGGCGACGGCGCGCGCACCTTTTGTATCGGCAGCGTCTCGCCCGAGGTCAAAAAGCTCGTCGAGGTCACCGAGGAATGCTTCTTCAAGGGCATCGAAGGGCTGAAAGCGGGCACGCCGCTCTACGACATCGGTTACAGAGTGCAAAGCTACGCGGAATCCTTCGGCTACGGCGTGATCCGTTCCTATACGGGACACGGCATCGGCAAGGAAATGCACGAGGACCCGTCCGTTCCCAATTTCGGGAAGCAGGGCACGGGCGTGCGCCTGAAGGCGGGCACGGTGCTTTGCGTCGAACCGATGATCGCAATGGGAACCTGGCGCGTGCGTCTTTTGGACGACGACTGGGGCGCGGTGACGCAGGACGGACTGCCCGCGGCGCATTACGAAAACACATTAGTGGTGCGTGAGGACGGCGTCGAAATCCTGACCCTTTGAGGTCTGAAGAAAAGCAAAAGCGGAGAAATCATAATAAAAAATCGGAGGGAATTTCTGTGTCGAAAGACGATGTAATCGAAGCGGAAGGCAAGGTGATCGAAGCGTTGCCCAACGCCACATTCAAGGTGCAGCTTTCCAACGGTCATACGATCACGGCTTATATTTCGGGCAAGCTTCGGATGAACTATATCAGGATCATCGAAGGCGACAACGTAAAGCTGGAAATGAGCCCGTACGATCTGACCAAGGGACGGATCACCTGGCGCAGCAAGTCGTAAGGCGCCGTTAAAGCATAAAGCAATAATTCAAGGAGAAAAAACAATGAAAGTCAGACCTTCTGTAAAACCTATGTGCGATAAGTGCAAAGTCATCAAAAGAAACGGCAGAGTTATGGTAATTTGTTCCAAAAGCAAGAGCCATAAACAGAGACAAGGCTGATAAAAACGCTTGACAATCCCGGGGTTTTTGTGGTATAATTTTTTTATGCGACTGAAAAACGGGACAGACGTCCGGCGAGGCCGCAAAGTCAAGAAAAAATAACGTAAATCAAGCTGAATTTCCGTAAAAATTTACGGAAACTCAGTTTTGTTGCGTTTGAAAACGAGGAACTTTTTATTCCGAAAATAATACGATGGGTTCGCAGGGGGCATTTTCCACTGCCCGCGCGGCGCATTTGTTTCAAGATAGATTTCAAATAAAAATTACCCATTACAATTAACGGAGGTTATAAATCAATGGCACGTATTGCCGGTGTAGATTTACCCAGAGAAAAGAGAGTAGAAATCGGTCTTACCTATATTTACGGTATCGGTTTGACTACGTCCAAAAAAATCCTGGCGGAGACGGGCATCAATCCCGACACGCGGGTGAAGGATCTCGACGAAAACGACGTATCCAAGCTGAGAGAATATATCGATCACAACGTACGTGTGGAGGGCGAGCTTCGCAGCGAAGTTTCCCTCAACATCAAGCGCCTTATGGAAATCGGCTGCTATCGCGGCATCCGTCACAGAAAGGGCTTGCCCGTACGCGGCCAGAGCACGAAGAGAAACGCGAGAACCCGCAAAGGCCCCGCGCGCGCTATCGCCGGAAAGAAAAAGTAATATAGGAGGAGATCAAGTATTATGGCAGACAATAAAAACGCTAAGAAGACATCCGCTCCTCGTAAGCGTAAGGAACTTAAAAAAGTAGATAAAGGGCAGGTTCATATCCAGTCCACCTTCAATAACACGCTGGTCACCATCACGGACGCCAACGGAAACGCCGTATCCTGGTCGAGCGCAGGCTCCCTCGGATATAAGGGCAGCCGTAAGGGCACCCCGTTTGCCGCGCAGATGGCTGCGGAGACTGCCGCGAAGGCCGCGAAGGAACACGGCCTGAGAAGCGTAGAGGTTTACGTAAAGGGCCCCGGGGCGGGCAGAGAATCCGCGATCCGCGCGCTCTCCGCGTGCGATCTCGAGATCACGTTGATTTCCGACGTGTCCCCCATCCCTCACAACGGCTGCAGGCCGCCCAAGCGTCGTAGAGTTTAATCAGGAGGCTATCAAAAGATTATGGCAGTATATAGAGAAGCAAAATGCAAGCTTTGCAGAAGAGAAGGCGCGAAGCTTTTCCTCAAAGGCGATAAATGCTACATGGAGAAATGCCCGTTCAATAAGCGTCCGGTCGCTCCCGGCCAGCACGGCGCGGGCAGAAAGAAGGTCTCCGAATACGGACTTCAGCTTCGTGAAAAACAGAAGACGAAGCGGATTTACGGCGTCCAGGAAGGTCAGTTCCGCAAGTATTACGAAATGGCCGACCGCATGAAGGGCGTCACCGGCGAAAACATGCTTTCCCTCCTCGAGAGAAGGCTGGACAACGTCGTATTCAGGATGGGCATCGCTCCCTCCAGAACGTTGGCTCGTCAGCTCGTCAATCACGCGCATCTTTCCGTCAACGGCAAAACCGTCACCATTCCCTCCTACATCGTAAAGGCGGGAGACGTGGTCGCCGTCAAAGAAAACAGAAAGGGCAATAAATATTTTACCGAACTCAAGGAGACGAAGGCGGGAAGCACTCTGCCGAAGTGGGTCGAGTTCAACAGAGAAAAATTGGAAGGAAAGGTATTGGCACTCCCGACGAGAGAAGATGTTGACAGCCAGATTGCGGAGCATATGATTGTCGAATTGTACTCCAAATAATTCAAACGTATTAAGGAGGTAGCATAATGATCGAAATGGATATGCCCAAACTCGAGGTCCTCGAAAACGACGATTCTTACGCGAAGATTGTCTGCGAGCCCTTGGAGAAAGGTTTCGGTCTTACCATAGGAAACTGCCTTAGGAGAATATTGCTTTCCGCTCTGCCCGGCGCGGCTGTGGAAGGGATCAAATTTCTGGACGGCAGCGTGAAGCACGAGTTTTCCGCTGTGGCAGGCGTCAAGGAGGACGTGACGGAGATCATCCTCAACCTCAAGACGCTTGCGATAAAGACGAAGGTCGTCGATAAAGACTACGAAAAGGTGTTGCACATCTACAAGGAAGGCCCCGCCGAACTCAAGGGCGAAGACCTCAACGTGGATGCCGAGATCGAAGTCATCAATAAGGATCAGTACATTTGTACGATCGACGAAGGCGGCAAATTCGACGTGGAGCTCACCGTCGGAAGAGGCAGAGGCTACAGGCCCGCCAAAGAAAACAAACAACCGGTCATCGATTATATCGCAATCGATTCTATCTATACGCCCGTTCAGAAGGTCAACTACACGGTGGAACCTACGCGCGTCGGGCAGGCTGTCGATTATGACAAGCTCACGCTGGAAGTATGGACGGACGGAACGTTTTCCGGCAAGGAAATTATTTCCCTTGCGGCGAAAATCATGCAGGATCATATCAATCTGTTCGTCAATCTTTCCGACACGATCAAAGGCATGGATATCCTTGTCAAGACGGAGGACGACAAACAGCAGCAGGTTCTCAAAATGGCGATCGAGGAGATGGATCTTTCCGTCCGCTCGTACAACTGCCTGAAGAGAGCGAATATTCATACGGTAGAAGACTTGACCAAAAAGACGGAAGACGATATGCTGAAGGTGAGAAACCTCGGCAGGAAATCTCTGGACGAAGTCATTCAGAAATTGGAGTCTTACGGTCTCTCATTAAATAAACAGGAGGATTAAATATTATGCCCGGTAAATTGGGAAGAACTTCCAAAGAAAGAACGGCGCTTTTAAGAAATCAGGCATCCCAGCTCCTTTGGTACGGTAAAATCGAAACCACGGCCGCAAAAGCCAAGGAATTGAGATCCTATGTTGAGAAATTGATCACCAAAGCCGTCAATACCTACGACGACAATATCGAATTCGAAGTGACGAAAACGGATAAAAAAGGCAAGGAATTCAAGGCGACCAACATCAAGGACGGCCCCAAGAAGCTTGCCGCCCGCCGCGCGATCATGGCCAAGACCTACGATCTTCAGGAGATCAAGGGCTTTGCCGAAAAGAAGAGCGCGTACAAGGCGCGGACGGCCGACGTTCAGCACCCGCTGATGGATAAACTCTTCAACGAAATCGCACCCAAGTATGCGGCGAGAAAGGAAGAGACGCAGCAGGGCGGCGGCTATACGAGGATTTACCTTCTCGGTGAGCGCCGCGGCGACGGCGCGGAAACGGCCGTAATCGAATTGGTCTGAGAGTAAAAACAGAATTCCCCTCCGAATTTTTCGGCGGGGAGTTTTTTTCATGATAAAAATATAAAAAGGCTTGATTTTCCTTTTTTATTTTGATATAATGAAACTATAAATCGTTTAAGAGGGGGATTGAAAAATGAAAAAAGCAGTATCGTTTACGGCCTTTTTTTTGGCGCTGTTGTCTTTCGGAGGGATCGGGGCGGCCTGCGGCAAAGCGGGTAAAACGGATTATCCAAAAATTGATACGACCAGTTACAACGAGCAGTCGATTAAAAATTTTGCGGAATATAAAGCGTTGGGGATCGGCGCACCCTTATCCGCCGTAAAGTCGGGAAAGGTTGCCGCCGCGAAAGCTTACGCGGAAGAGGAAAGTGTTGCTCCCGATGTTTCCGTGCCGAAATTGGTCGGCATTAAAGAAAACGGGCTGGCGGAAGCCGTCGAGTTTATAGACGACAAAGGAGAAACTACCGAACAGAAGCTGAACGTTTCCGTTTTTTCGGCGAGAAAGAATTTTTCGTTTGTCGGTTATTCGATATCTGAAAGCCCTGCGGATATTTTTGATATAACCTCTTATCCTTTTATTCAAAGTTGTTCATATATTTCCGAATACGGCTGGTTTGGGGGGAATGAATACAGTTCACGTAGTTACGTACTCGATAATCGGACGGGAAAAATTTTCGATATGTTGAATATCATGCGGGAAGTGATTTCCGACGAAGACAAAAAAGCGCTGGAAAGCGTGGCAAACGCGCGAAACGAAGCGTTTCTTGCAAATAACGCTCCGGAGCGAACCCTGCTCCCTGTTTTCGATTTTAAGCTTAGAGGCTATTATGAAGAAAACGAGTTTGCCTATGTTTATTTGAGTATGGCCTCCTTTGTTGGTTTGGATAATGAAGATTTTTTCGAAAAATATTCCGGGTATTACGAAATAGGGATGAAAGAAGAAAAACTGTTTCTCAAAAAAGTTTTGACGAGAAAAAAATCGTTCGACTTTTTCGGTTCCGAATATATTGAAGAACCGTCTTCTTATCCGCAAATGGAGAATGTTATTGTGGATAAATACGGGAATCTTTATTCGAATATACAGATATCGACTGACGGCGGCAATCCCTATATTCTCAACCGCAGCGGAGAGATTGCGTCTTTGGAAAAATACAGCGATCAAAAACGCGGAAAGTATTTGTTCAAAGCCTTAAACGGTATCGTTTACAGCACGGTGGAGGGCGTAACCAAACGCGTCGATCCGGAAGGGAAAATAATCGACAGCGACTTCGTTCCTCCGCAGGACGCTAAAAAGAATTACGGCACAAAATTACTTTCGGCGGAAAACAGCGATTATTATTTTACGGCGGATTGGATTTTGGAATTTAATGAGGAAACGGGCGTTTATGAAGGCGTAAACGCGCTGATGATCTATAAATTTACATTCGGCGACGACGATACGTTTACCCGTGAAGATCTCATTTTGGAAAAAACTGACTGGACGCCCGATGCTTCCGTCGATACGGTTTTTAAAGACGGAAAACTGTATTTCCGTTCCGATAATTCTATTTTTTATTACGATATCTATACCGGCAAAAAGGCAGAGCTCGTCAGCGATTATAAGTTTAAAACTCTTACGGAAGGGCTTGACGGGAAATTGTATTTTACGGGGCTGGCAAGCAATTTGGACGACGTGTACGGCGTGATTAACGCGGACGATACGGTGGAGATCGATATAAAACCCGTAGAAAATAATTTCGAGATCATTTACGTGGCGCCGCTCAATTAACGAAAATCAAAAGTAAAAAATATCCCGTCCGAGGTTATGCCTCGGGCGGGATTTGATTTAATAATAAATATCTTTCATAAGATACAAAATGATAGCTACCCTTATCCCTATGGTAAAAAGGAGACCGAGCATTAATGCAATCAGTTGCCCTTTAAGACGTCGCAGAAAAGATTGGGGCGATTCTTTGGAACGAAGTCTTTCCAGCCAGTCGAAAATAATTGCTCGGTCGAAGCGATCGAGCGTTTCAAATTTCTTGTTTCTGAAGCGCCAAAACCTTTTAAGATAGTAAATACAAAAAATGATGAGTGCCAAATAGGCAATACACTCAATAATAAGTATCGAATAGGCGATAATGAGATTCCAAGGGTACGGAATGTCATTCCAAGGGAGCGGAAGGACATTAATCGGATAGAACATAAAATTCCCCCTTGCAGATTAATTAATACAATTATATCAATTAATTTTATCTTTGTCAAGAGGGAATGGTAAAAACAGGCAACGGAAAATTTCCGTTGCCTGTTTTTTATGATTTCCGTTTATGCAAAATGAGATAATCGGCGAGGACGCAGATACACGCGCAGCCCAAAAGCAGAAAACACATTCGCCAAAGGGAATCGAAATCGGTATCCGCCGCGCCGTATTCGGCGGTTTCCGCGTCGGGCGGCGCTCCGTTGAAATTCGTTACGTACCCTTTAGGCACGTAGCCCGTCTTTACCGCCCCGTTTTCGTCCGTATAAGACACGTAATAATAGCGGTAATCCAAGGTGTCGATTTCCCCCAGCACGGTCACCGCTGCGTTTTTATCTAGCTTTTGCACCGTCAGCAAGGCGGTTAGATAGGGATATTTGTAGAGGGAAACCTCGTTGGTGAGATATCCCGTTCCGTCGGTAAACCCTGCGGGCGGCTTGAGATATTCCTCTTCGGAATATTCCCTTTCACAGTATTCCTTCAGGATAAGCGCCGTCGAGTAGCTTTTGGAGCCTTCGTCGAACACCGCGATCAAATGATATTTGTCCGTTTCTCCCAATTTCAGCGCGGTTCTGCTTTGCGTTTCTCTCACAAAGGAAAGATAGGGGAATACCTCGGCGCCTTTGAGCTCGGCAATGTCGAAATTGACCATCAAGGCGTTTTCCTTTGTCTGAATGACGGAAAAAGAGGCGCTTTCCTCGCTGAAGATGGCTTCGTCGGCGCCGTTGACCGCAATCGATTTGACGGTGGGCAGATCGACGTCGTACGTCCGCACCGCAAAGTCGCCTTCATAGAGCAGATACACCGCCTGCTCCTCTACGCCGAACGCAAAGGAAAGAACGGCGGTGGACTCCGTCTGGCCGTAAACCAGCGTTTTACCTAAAGAATAGCTCACTTGTTCATGTGCGTATTTATACAATTCGTTTTTATAGAGCGCATAGACGGTCTGCTCGTAATCGACGGCAATCTTTTCCGCCTGTACGGGAACGGTGCAGACTTTTTCCTTTTTCGACATATCGGGCTGAGAGGTGATAAATTCGTTTTCCGTAAAGGAGTAAACGTTTCCGTCGGCGTAGGCGACGTATAAATTTCCGTAGATATCTCCCGCCAGCAGGCGCGTCGGATACGAATAGGGGTTTTGAACGGATTTTACCTTCCAACCCGTTTCTTCGTCGTGTTGTGCGCAATAAAAGTAGTTGTTGTCGGTGATAAAATAATATTTTCCGTAAGAGGCGGCGATTCCCGCGAGGTCGCTGGCAAAGTTTTCGAAAGTATGCAGTTTTTTTCCGCTCGCCAGATCATAGAGAATCGCGGAAGCCGAATCCGCCGCGAGCACGGCGGCGCCGTCGGAGGCAAGCATCGTCGCGTTCAGTTCGGTTTCGATGGAACGGTAAGCGTTCGTTTTGGTATCGTAAACGGAAATACGATCGTTGCCGTTGTCCGCCGTAAGCAAAAGATCGCCGCAAAGCAGCGTGGCTGCGGCGGAAGAAAGTCGGTTTTCCGCGTCGGAGGAAGCGCAGATTTCGTAATCGGTAAAGGCTTTATCTAAAGGGGAATATTGCCTGACGGCGTCGTTTTTTACCGCATAAACATAACCGTCGGAAACGGTCAGCGCGGAATAGCCGCCCTCGAAGGTATCGAGAAGGGTGCCTTCGTTGAGATCGCGCACATAGAGATTTTTCGCCGTGTCCGTATAGTACAGGCGGTTGCTGTAAACGGCGAGAGAGACCACCGTTTCGCTTTCGGTCAATCTGCGGGCAAAAGAGGAATCGTTTGCCTTGCACAGGATTTTTCCGCCCTCCGTATAGTACAAAACGCCGTTGTCCTGCGTGATGGCGGGCTTGGACGTGATTCCGCCCACCACCGATTCGGCCGCTGAGGAATCGAGGTTGTCCAGGGTGGTTTTGGAGATCTGCGATTTCGACGAGGACACGTTGGTAAAATAGATGACGTCGGAAAAAATAGTGAAGGTACTGCATACGAGCGAGGTTTTGCGCTCTGTCAACGTCGCGGGATCGAGCGTATAGAGATAGGTGGAGGCGTCCAAAAAGTAGAGGATGCCGTTTTCGGCAAATTGAAGCTTTGCCACGTTATTTTTTTCCGCATCGACGTTGGCGGTATGCTCGTAGCAACGGTATTCGTTTTCGCCGCGGTTATATACGTAAATCAGATTTCCGTCCGCAATCGCCGTGTAGGCCTCCGTCACTGCCGCGTCGGACGGCGCGGAGAGGGGGAGATATTGATCGTACGAGGCGGGAAGCAAAAGGGCGTCCTCCTTGTTATCCTCTCGTGCAGAAAGGGAAAGATATTCCTTTTGCGGGACGGACGGTAAAAGCGGATCGGCTTTGTTTTTGTCCTCCGCCGCGGAAAGGAAATCAGCCCCGCTCTGTTCGGCGCGCGAAAAAATTGCGCCGCCCGCGGGAAAAACGGAAGCACTCAGCATGCAAACGGATAAAATTGCCGTCAACAAACGTTTCATATACAAATTATATCATAATACGACAGAAAACGCAATTGATTGTAAAAAAATTTTTCTCCTCTCTTATTTTCCATATTTCGGGGCATTTTCAAAAAAAGTGGAAAAAATTTTTGAAAACATGCGTACATTTGTCATATTTAATGTGTTATAATTGTCTTAAATACGAACAAACGTTTGTGTTTTGTAAAAAAGTTGGCACAGCCGGCTGGACAAACGCAAAAAACGTGGGATAATGAATGCGCTTAAGAGGCGCGGGCTGCGCAAAGAGGGAGGAGACAAAATTGGAGAATTACGTAAAGGCGGTTTTATACGTATATCCGCGGCTGGAGAGGCTGGAAAAGGACTGCGAGGAGCATATCCGCAACAGGGCGTTTATGTCGTACGATTACAGGACGACGACGGAAAGGCTTTCGGAAGAGCTGGCGGAAGAGATTATCCGCAAGGGATTGATCAGAGAGCTGAAAAGAAAAACGGACGCCGCGATTGGCGCCCTAAAGAAAGAGGAAAAGTTTTTGCTGGAGCTTCGGTATTTTCGAAGAAAAAGCAGGTTGAAGCAATTTTGCGGCGAGACGGACTTCAAGGAAATAGGCAGCGAAAGAAACTACTATCGCAGGCAGGCGAAGCTTCTGAAGAAGGTTTCGGGCGCGCTGCAAGCACAGGGATTGACGAAAGAGACCTTTTTTTCGGATTATGCGCGTTTCGACTGGCTGATGTCCGTCTATCGCTTTATCGAAGCCGGAAAAGAAGGGCGGAACGCCGCGAAGGAACACTCGCTGGTAGAATTTCTGTACGGAAAAAGTACGGGACCGACCTTTCGGGAGCTTTGGAAAAAGGGAAAGAAACGGGACGGGTAATTTGAAAACCCGACGTTTCAACCGCTTGGAGAAAATCGGAAAAAAGGGGTTTTTGGCGGGAACGGGATAAGGAACGGGAGAAAAACGGTTATTCCTCCGACTCATAGGGCGGTTTTTTGGGCGGCCGCAGGATGAGCGCCGCGATGACGGGGACAAGAATACACAGAAGAACCAAAATGGCGATTTGTGCGGGAGGCATCGTTTCGTGATCGCCAAAGTTTCCCGCGGGGGCGTCGGACTCGTCGGGGGTATGGTTGTCGTATTCGTCGTTCAGCTCATAGGAGAGGTCGGCGGGCTTGGGAATATAGCCGAAGGTGCCCTCCCGCAGGACGTAGCAATAGAGCTTGGAGCCGACGCGGTATTCGCCGTAATAGGCGCAGGTAATCGTGATCGTGGACAAAAAATCGTCGTCCTTGATCGACGGCGACGCATCCTCTATGTAATAGGTGACGTCCAGCGTGTAGTAAAGATAGGGGCGGACGGGAACATAGTCCACGAACGTGAGTTCCGAGTTTTTGCAATAACCGTTGATCTTTCGGGTGTTCGGGCCGTCGGAGAGATATTCGACGTAGGAGTATTTGACCCCCGAGGAAAGAACCTTGACATAATAGGTGTAGGGCAGAATAAACAGTCCGCTTTTATCGTTTTCCTCGGAGTATAAATATACGTTTTCCGAACGGATGCAGGCGTAGCCGTTGTCCTCTGCCCGCACCTTTACATGCACCGCAGGAGAAAGACAGGCGCAGATTAAATATAGAAGCGGCAGAACTGCCGACAAGATAAACTTTTTCATGCTTTCTATTATAAAAATACGGAAAAGGGAGTTTTTGACCAATTGGCGGGAAATATGAAAGAAATTGTAGAAAAGCTGTGCCGCATAGAGGCGGAGCTGAACAGGCGGCGGGCAGAGGACAAGCTGGCGGCCTACAACACGGGCGAAAGGAAACACGAAAAACAGCTTGCCTTTCACAGATGTAAAAAGCGCAACCGTTGGGTTTTCGGAGGGAACCGTTCGGGGAAAACGGAGTGCGGGGCGGCGGAGTGCGTGTATATGGCGCTCGGCATTCATCCCTACCGCGAAAACAAAAGGGACGTATGCGGCTGGGTCGTGTCCCTCTCCGCGCAGGTGCAGAGGGACGTGGCGCAGAAAAAGATTTTATATTACCTGCGGCGGGATTTGATCGAGGAAATCGTCATGCAGAGCGGACGGAAGGACAGCCCCGAAAACGGCGTTATCGATTTTATCCGCGTGAGAAACTCGTTTGGGGGGATATCGGTGATCGGGTTTAAGAGCTGCGACCAGGGGCGGGAAAAGTTTCAGGGCGCGTCGCTGGATTTCGTCTGGTTCGACGAGGAGCCGCCGAAAGAGATTTACGAGGAATGCCGCATGCGCGTCGTCGATCGCCGCGGGGAGCTCTTCGGGACGATGACCCCGCTGAAGGGATTGACTTTCGTCTATGAGGAGATATTTCTCAATCGGCACAACGACCCCGAGGTGTGGTACGAGTTTATGGAGTGGGGCGACAATCCCTACCTTCCCGCCGAGGAAATAGAGCTTTTGGAAAGCTGTATGGACGAGGGACAGCTTGAGTCGCGGCGATACGGGAAATTTGCGTCGTCGTCGGGGCTGGTGTATCCCGAATTTGACGAGCGGGTGCACGTGATCGAGCCTTTCCCCGTGCCGAAGGAGTGGCAGGACAATATTTCCATCGACCCCGGGCTGAACAATCCGCTGGCGGCCTTGTGGTTTGCGGTGGATTACGACGACAACGTATATGTCGTTTACGAGCATTTTGCCGCGGGGAAGGATATCGATTACCACGCGGCGGCGATCGGGGCGGCGTGCGCTTCGCTCGGCTGGCATACCGATCCGAAGGGGAGGATCTGCGCGCTGATCGACAGCGCGGCCAAACAGCATACCTTGTCGGGCGTAAAAAGCGTGTGCGAGCTGTTTTACGAGCGGGATATTCTCGTCAACGCCGACGTCGATAAGGATTTGTTTTCGGGCATTGCGCGGGTGAAAAGCTACCTTAACGAAAAAAACGGACTGCCTTCGCTTTATATCTTTTCCTCCTGCGTCAATCTCATCCGCGAGCTGAAAAGCTATTTCTGGGGGAGCGGGGACGTGCCGAAAAAAACGGACGATCACGCGCTGGACGCCCTGAGATATTACCTGATGTCGAGGCCGAAAAAGCTGCCGCCCGCCGCAGAAAAGACGGCCATACAAAGGGACAAGGAACGGAGGTGGCGGCAGATCGCGGCGGCAAGAAACGGAAAAGGAGAATATTATGGCGGTTAAAAAGAGAGAGGAAAAAGTGGGAGAGGCGCTTTTGAAGGTGGCGTTGGGCTGTCGGGTGGAGGAGGTGACGGAGGAATACGCGGAGGTGGACGGGGAACTGAAGCTCACCAAACGCAGGGAGACCAAAAAGGACATTCCGCCCGATCTGAAGGCCGTGCAGATGCTTCTTGCGGCGAAGGAGGACGGCGCGGATTACGCCGCCATGTCCGACGAACAACTGAACGCGGAACGGGAGCGGCTGCTGGCGGCGCTGCGGGAGACGGAAAGCGGGGCCGACAGGAAAGGTGCGGCGGCGCGGAAAGGCGCGGCGGCGCGGAAAGGCGCGGTCGTTGAGGTAGGGGCGGCGACGCGGAAAGGTACGGCCGTTGAGGTAGGGGTGGCGCGGAAAGATGATAAAGGTAACGAAGAGGAAGCGCGGAAGGATGAGGCGGCTTCGGAAAACGCGGCGCCGAAAGCAAGAAAAAAGAGAGCGGCGCCGCGTAAAAAAAGAAGGGAAATAAAAAGGAGAAATATATGAGTTTCGGCAAAGAGGAAGAAGTGAAGCGGGAGGAACGGCGGCGGGCGAAAATCGCGGCGGAGGTGACCGAGGATTTCGAGCGGCGGCGGGAGGAACGGCGGCAGACGGAGAGCGGCTGGCTGCTGAATATGAATTTTTTCAGCGGCAATCAGTATTGCGACGTTTCGCCCTACGGGGGGATCGTCGAGGAGGACAAGCGGTTTTACTGGCAGTCGCGGCGGGTGTTCAATCACATCGCGCCCACGATCGACTCGCGTATCGCAAAGCTGACGAAAATGCGGCCTGCCCTGAAGGTGCGTCCCTTTTCGGACGAGGAAGCGGACGTCAAGACCGCGCGGCTGGCTTCGGGGATTCTCGAATACGTCCGCGAGCGTATCCGACTCGACGAGACGGCGGCGCGGGGGACGCTGTGGTCGGAAACGTGCGGCAGCGCGTTTTACAAGATCGTATGGGACGAAACGGGCGGGCGGCAGGTGGCCGTCGATGAGAGGGGCGCGCCCGTCTATGAGGGGGAAGTGTGCGTCAGCGTCGTTCCGCCGTTTGAAATTTTCCCCGATCGCATGGGCGCGGAATGCCTAGGGGAAGTGAACAGCCTCATTCATGCGCAGGCGGTGCCCGTTTCCTACATCGCCGAACGCTTCGGCGTCGAGGTGGCGGGACGGGAGATTACGGAAACGGATTTTTCGGCGTACAGCGAACCGTCGAACGGAAAAAATCCCGCGCTTCAGACGGGCGGCAGCCGCGAAGCGATAAAGGACTCGGAAATCCTCATCGAACGGTATTCGCTGCCGACGGCGGAAGAACCCGACGGCAGGCTGGAGATCGTCGCGGCGGGAAAACTGCTCTATCTCGGCCCCCTGCCCTATCTCAACGGAGAACGCGGAGAAAGAAGGTTCCCTTTCGTCAAACAGGATTGTTTAAGGCTTCCCGGCGCCTTTTTCGCAAGCAGCGTCGTCGATCGGCTGGTTCCCGTTCAGCGGGCGTATAACGCCGTCAGAAACCGCAAGCACGAGTTTCTCAACCGCATTTCCACGGGCGTTTTAACCGTGGAGGACGGCTCGGCGGACGCGGACGAGCTGGCGGAGGAAGGGCTGGTGCCCGGCAAGGTGCTGGTTTATCGACAGGGCGGGCGGCCGCCCGAAATGCTGGACTGCGGCAGCATACCCGCGGAATTTGCCGCCGAGGAGGAATGGCTGGAAAAGGAATTCGCCTTGGTGAGCGGCGTCAGCGACCTGTCGCAAAATTCCACGCCCGCACGGGTGACGAGCGCGACGGGGCTTCAGCTGCTTCTCTCGCAGGACGAATCGAGGCTGGCCGCCACGGCGGACAATATTTCCGCCGCGCTGAAAGAGGTGGGACGGCAGATTTTGAGGCTTTACCGACAGTTTGCGGGCAGCGCGAGACTGCTGACGCTGACGGGCGAAAACAAAAAGACGCAGATTTATTATTTCAACGCCGCCGACCTCGCGGCCAACGATATCGTCTTCGAGAGCGAGGAACCCTCCACGCCGCAGGAAAAGCGGGAGACGCTGATGAAGCTGTTTGAGGCGGGACTTCTGGCGGGAGAGGACGGAAAGCTGTCCGAAGAAAACAGAAACCGCATTCTGGAGGCCTTCGGGTTTGCAAGCTATGAGAATGCGGGCAACCTTTCCGCCTTACACACCGCAAAGGCGGGAGAAGAAAATCTGAAGCTGAAAAAGGAGGAGCTCGCCCCCGACGGCTACGACGACCACGCGCTGCACATCGGGGAGCATACCCGATTTTTGCTGTCGGAGGAACTCGGACGGGGGACGGACAGCGCGGTGAAAGCGCGCTTTGCGGCGCACATCGAGGCGCACAGGCGCATGAAAAAGGAAAACGAATAAAAGGAGGAAATACGACATGACAGGAGAGGAGAACGTTTGCGGCGGAAAAGAGGGCACGGAGCGCGCTTTGGAGGCGGAAGGAAAAAACGGCTCGGCAGTGCTCGGGAAATTTCGGGACGTAAACGCCCTTGCGGAGGCTTACGGCGCTTTGGAGGCGGAATTTACCCGTCGCAGTCAACGCCTCAGGGAGCTGGAAAAAAGAGCGGAAAATCCCGCAAGCGGGGTTGCGGCAGGGACGGCGGAAAAGCCGACCGCGCAGGCAGAAGAAGCGGGGGCGGAAAAGCCTTTGTCCTCTTCCGGGCGCGAGGGACCCGCTTTGCCTTCGGACTTGTCCGAACATCTCAGGCAAGAACGGACGAAAGAGGAGAGCGCCCGCGATACGGACGAAAACGAGCTCTATGAGGCGGCCAGGCGCTGCGAAGGAGTGCGATTGAAGATCGTGGGCGATTACCTTTCGTCGCTCAAGGGCGCGGAGGCGCCTCTGATGAAGGGCGGGACGGGGACGCTTGCCGTTTCGCCCGCAAAGCCGAAGTCCATTTCCGAAGCGGGAAATATGGCGCTTCGCTATTTCAAAAAAGGCACGCAGGCGTAAAACTATTTTTAAGAGAAAAGGAGAAAAAATTTTATGGTTACTATGCAGACCGCGGACAACGCTTTGAAATCTTTTTACCTCGACGCCGTGACGGAGGCACTGAATTTTAAGGTAAATCCTCTATTGGCGCAGATCAGACAAACCACCGCCGACGTATGGGGCAAGGACGTGAGAAAGCTTGTCCGATACGGCGTCAACGGCGGCGTCGGCGCGGGCAGCGAAACGGGAACTTTGCCGACGGCGGGCGGAAACAATTACGTACAGTTTGTCTCGTCGCTGAAAAATCTTTACGGCACGATCGAGATTTCCGACAAGGCGCTGCGCGCGTCCGCCAACAACGAGGGCGCGTTTGTCAACCTGCTCAACGACGAGATGCAGTCGCTGGTGAAAAGCTCTGCCTTTCATTTCGGGCGCATGCTCTACGGCGACGGCTCGGGAACGCTGTGCAAGGTGACGGGCGTGGCGGCGGGCAACGTCGTTACCGCCGACAGCGTAAAGGGGATCGCCGAGGGAATGATCGTCGATTTCTGCTCCGGAGTGGGCGTCATTCTCGCGGGGGCAAAGGGCAGGACGATAAAGAGCGTCAATCGCGCCGACAAGACTTTCGTCGTGGACGGCTCTGCCCTCACTTCCACGATCGTACCCGCAAATTCCCTCGTCTGCCTTCAGCATTCGGGCGGACTGGAGATCACGGGGCTGGAGGCCTTATTTTCGGATTCCGAGACGCTGTACGGCGTCAACAGGGCGTCGAATCCCTGGATGAAGCCCTACGAGCAAACCGAAGTGGGGACGATTACCGAAAGCGTTCTGCAGAAGGCGATCGACACGATTGAGGAAAATTCCGGCAGTAAGGTCAACTTTATCGTCTGTTCGTGGGGGGTGAGGCGGTCGCTGGCGGATTATTACACGCAGTACCGCACGTTTATTCCCACGCTGGAGATCACGGGCGGCTACAAGGCAATGAGCTTCAACGGAATCCCCGTCGTGGCCGACAGATTCTGCCCCGAGGGTACCATGTATTTGCTCAACACCGAGGATTTCTGCCTGCACCAGCTGTGCGACTGGCAGTGGCTGGAGGGCGACGACGGAAAGATACTCAAACAGATCGCCGAAAAGCCCGTTTATACCGCCACGCTTGTGAAATATGCCGAGCTGGTGTGCGAGCGGCCCTTCGGACAGGGCAGGCTGACGGGAATAGAGGAATATTGATCGCGTAAAAAGGAGGGGCGCGGGCGGGAGGAAAACGGGATTGGAGGGAGGCGGCGGAAACGGAGGAATTGGCGAGGGGAACGAGGGAGAGGGGGAGCGAAGAGGGGAAGGATTGGCGAGGGGATAAAGAAGAGGGTTGGGAGGATCGGAGGGATTGGCGAGGGGATAAAGGAGAACGAGGGGAAAGGGAGGGAAGGGAGGAGGGGCTTGAGGGGGAAGAACAAGCGGAAACGGGGCGGGGTGGGGGTGAAAGGGGAACGGTAGGTTAAAAGAGCCGGGAGAGGGAATAGAGGCGTTTCGAAGTAAACGGAAAACGGGCGGGAAAGAGGACAAAAACGGGAGGAAAAAAATATGACGGTAAAAGAAACGGTGATTCTTGCCGCGGAGGAGCTGGGGCTGGGCGCCCGGGTGCGCGGCTTTTTGGAAAACAACGCTTCGGAGGGAAAAGAGGAGACGGAAACGCTGGTGAGATGTTTTAACGTCGTGGAAAACGAAGTGGCGTTGGATTATCTGCCGCTGCGCTGCGAGGACGAGGCGGAGTCGGAGACGGGCGTTATTCGCTATGAGGAGCTGACCATGCCCTGCGTGAGAATCCTGCGGGTGACGGACGAGGGCGGAAACGCGGCGCCTTTTAAGCTGTTTCCGAGTTATCTGAAGACGCAGCCCGGAAGGGTGAGGATAGAATATACCTATACGCCCGAAAAAAAGACCGCGGAGGACAAATCGGATTACGAAATTTTGACGTCGCCGCGGCTGTTCGCCTACGGGATTGCGGCCGAATACTGTCTCGCGTGCGGATTGTTTGAGGAGGCGGCCGTATGGGACAAGAAATACAAAGACGCGCTGACGGCGGCATATCGGTCGCGGCCGTCGCGGGTGATCCGTTCAAGGCGGTGGGCGTGATGGGGATATTTTACGAAAAGGCCTTCCCCGTCGCAAAGACGGCTTTGAAAAGGGCGAGGTTTGAAGGCTTTACCGAAGCGGGAACGGAAAAAAAGGGCTTTTTGCGGGCCACGGGCGGACAAAATTGCGAATTTTCGGGAGCACGGCTGTCGGCGGGAATGGGATTTTCGGAATATCTGACCGAAGGGGGAATCAATCCGCATATCGACGATCCCGACGATCCGCCTCGGGCGTTTGCGCTTTTGCCATATACCGACGGGGACGGAACGCGGAAAAAGGCACTGATGTACGTTTCCGAACTGGGCGTTTCCTATATCTACAATTCCGTTCGGAACGCATTCGATTTCACGATGCACGTATTCGACGATATTCCCGCCATGGTGCCCGTCTATGGAGAGGACGGGACCGCAAAGCTGGCGTTTTGCAGCGCGGACGGAATATGGCTGTACGACAAGGCGACGAAAATGACGAAAATTTACGCGGAAAGGGCGAGCACGCTCGCCTGCGCCTTTCACGAACGGCTGTTTTTCGTCGAGAGACCCTTTTGTGTGAGATACTGCGCACCCCTGGCGCACACGTTCTGGACGGACAGCGCGGACGAGGGCGGACACGTGGAATTTCCGTCGGAAGAAGGGGAAATCGTGGGCCTGGAGGCTATGAACGAGGCTGTTTACGTATTTCGGGAGAGGGGAATCGTGCGGCTGGACGCGCGGGGCGCCGCGCGGGAATTTTCCGCGCAGGCGGTGCCTTACGGCGGCGGGAAAATTTTAGAAGGCTCGATCGGGGCCTGCGGGGAAAAAATCTTTTTTCTGACAGAGGACGGGGCGTACGCCTTCGACGGAAAGACCGCGCGAAGGATCGCTGAAGCGTCGCCGCTTTCGTTGCCGACGGGCAGGCAGGTATGCGAACACGCCGCGTATAACGGGAAATATTTTCTGCGCTATACCGCGGAAAACGGAGAGAAAAAGCTGTGGATTTTAGACGCCGCGTCCGAAAGGGGATATTTTTCCGCGCCCTTCGTCGGCGCGCTTTCGGAGACGGAAAACGCTATGCTCTGTCTGGTCGGGGGGAAGATCTGCGCGGCGGATTCGGCGGGGAAGCTGCCCGCGGGAGAGGAGTATGTCTTCGAGACGGCGTCCGATTTCGGGATTCGGGGGAGAAAGCTGTGGAAAACTTTGATTTTGAAGGGCGCGGGCGGGTGCGTCGCGGAGGTCGGCAACGGATATGAAACCAAACGGCGGGAAATGACGTTTGTCGGGGGCGAGGCGCGGGCGGAAATTTTGCTGAAAGGGGAAAGGTTCGCTGTGACTCTGCGGCTGCAAAAAGGCTCGCAGCTTTCGGGCATGGAGACGGAATTTGTCGTTTACGGTTAAACGGAAGGAGAAAAAGTTGTGGAAATAGATATCATATCCTATACGGACGAACAATTTGCCTCGATGACCGACGAACAGATCCTCGAGGTGGAAAACGTACAGCTGAAAAAGAACAGGCTTACGGAAAGACTGAAAGAAAAAAAGCGCGGGGAAAAGTTCAGGCTGCTGAAAGCGGGCGTTTTCCGTTCGGGAATATGGGAAAACATCTGCGCCGCATTGGAGGAAAGCTATAACCAAGAGGTGGAAAGCCTCAGGGACGGACTGTTGTTTTATCTGCGCTTCGCCTCTAAGCAGGAGGGGGACTCGGCGCCCTATACCGTGGATTATTCGTTGACTTACGAACAGCGGCTCGCCGTCGTGAGAGGACATTACGATTCCGCTTATCCCGATCCCAAGAAAAAATTTGAGGCGTTTAAGGGGGACAAGGTTGCGCTGAAATATCTGGGAGAGCTGTACGCGCCCCTGTACGAGCTGTATTCGTTTCAGGCGGAATAGAGAAGAGGCGGCGCGAAGGATCGGGGAAATCGTATCCGCTTAAGAGGCGCGGAACGGGAAACGGCGAGGAAAAAGGGAAGCATATCAATTTGAAAAATACGGAACGGGAAAACGAGGCGGAAAAGGGAAGGCGTATCGTCTGAAAGATAAGAGGCGGGAGAACGAGGAGAACGAGCGAGGAATTTTATCCGCTTGAAAGATTAGGGAAAGGGGAAATGTTGCGCGGGAAGAAGTTTAGCGGGCTTCTTCCCGCTTTTTTTCGCAAAAATACTTTACAGAAACGACTTTATGATGTATAATAGAGGAAAAGGAAATACCGATTATGAACTATACGATTGCGTCCATTAAATATATCTTGAAAAATTTTTGGTACATACTGCCGTTTTCGATCCTGCCCGCGCTGTTTTTGTCGCTTTCGATCGATAAATTCGCCATACAAAAGGTGCTGACGGATTATTTTACGGGAAAGCCCGGCGGATCGTTTCCCATTATTTTCCGTGCGATTTCCATTTTCAATTTCCGCGACGTCGGCGCGTTTTTCGCGGGGCTTGCGGGGATCGTCCTCATGGTGGTGTGCGTGTCGCTGATGCTGGCGCTGATAGAAAAACACATGCGCATCGGCAAACGCACGTATAACGGGATTTTTTCAAAGCTCAACGACAATCTTCTCTCTACCTGCGGCATCTGCCTGTTTTACGTACTCATTTACGAGGTTTGGGCCGTGCTTATTTCCGCGCTGCTCTTTCTCGCCTATCTGGTGGAGAACGTCGTCGCGGTGTATATTTTGTCCGTGATTATTTTCTTCAGCATGCATTTCGTGCTTCTGTACGTCGTTTCCCTGTTTTATCTCTGGCTGCCGTGTCTTCAGATTACGGGCTTCAGAGCCTTTGAGGCGCTCCGCTACTCCTATCAGCTGGTGGCGCCCGTGAAAATGAGGATCGTGTTCGGGCAGTGGATCAGCGTGACGATTTCGGAAATTTTGATCGGGCTGACGGCGATTTTCGTGCCCATGAGAGGGTTTTCCTTCGCGGCGGCCGCGGTGCTGTATATGTTTATGACCGTGATGTTCTGCGTGCGTATGCAGGTGGCGTATTTCGACCGTGCCCAGCTGGAGCGCGCCGACCTGAAAAAGTATTACCACTTTTGAGCCGGCACGGCACGAATTTTAAGTAAGGAGAACTATTATGCGCTTTCGCAACAGTACGAGGCTTTTGACCGAAAACTTTCGGAACGTTTATAAAATTTTGCTGTACGGCCTCATCGTAGCCGTGGTGGCCATCTCTCTGTCCAGCGCCCTGATTTTGCCTAATCTTTTGGATATTCTGCGCAGCGCCGAGGTGACGACGCTGGTTTCCGAGGGAAAGGAGTTTCTCTCGGCGCTCGTCAGCGGCGACAACGAATTTTTGCGGGAATTCCCTGCGCGCTTCAAAGAGGCGGGGACCGAGCTGTGGCGGCTGATCGATTCGAAAATGTCGCAGATCGTCTGGTCTTTGGTCGGCTGCGCGTTGGTATATCTCGTTAAACGATTTGCCGACACGCTGTGTTATTTCTCGATCGGGAGCATTCTCAACGATAAAATGGCCACCTACGCCGAGACGCCCTTTGCCGCCGCGTATATCCGCAATCTCGGAAAAGCCAGCGTTTACAGCGTGGTGTATGTTCCCATCGTATTTTTGATCGATCTTTGCACCATTGCGCTGTGCTGGTTCCTTTTCTTCTATCTGCTGTCCTTCCTCAACGTGCTCGTCTCGCTGTTTTTGTCCATGACCCTCATCGTGTTGTGTCAGGCGCTGAAGCTGACGTTTACCTCCATGTGGCTGCCCGCCATGGCCGCCGACAATCAGACCATCAAACAGGCCATGAGGCTCAGCGACAAGAGCGAGCGCAAACAGCGCAAAAAGATGTTTTCCACTTACGTCGTGTCCGTGTATATTGTCATCATCGTCAATGTGGTCGGCGCGCTGTGCACGTTCGGAAGCTCGCTGCTGGTGACGGTGCCCGCTTCTTACTTCCTGTTTATCTGTGAACAGTTTGTCAATTATTACACGGTGAAGGGAAAGAAATATTTCATTACCTACGACAAGATCGCCACAAACCGCGACCGCGGGGACAGCCAGCGCTTCTTCGAGACGGTGGAGGACCCCGAGGATTTCGGGATTCCTCACGCCGAAACGGAGGCCGGCGGGCGTTCGGCTGCGGAAAATGATTTGGAGAAGGCGGAAAAAATTCTCGGCGAGCTGAAATCCAAGATCGAAACGGCGGAAAAAATCGCGGCGACGGCTCCGACGGCCCCTGAAACACCGGACGATGCGGAGACCTCGAAGGAGACCGAGAAAAAGGCTTCGGGGACAACCGAAAGAACGGGCGCGGGCAGGGACGCCGAGGGGACGGCCGAAAAAGCGGGTGCAGAGAAGGACGGAAAGGACGCCGAAGGGACGGCCGATAAGGAATAATTTTTTTCGACGGAGAATATAATGACAGGGCCGTTTTCGTCGGGGACAAGGCCGCGGGCGGAACGGGAGTGCTGGAAAAAATCTGATTTGCGAGGATAATATATATGGATTATCGGAAAAATTACCAAAGCTGGCTGTCCGATCCGAGGCTTTCGGAAGAGGGAAAAAGGGAGCTTGAAGAAATCGCGTGCGACGAAAAAGCGAAGGAATACCGTTTCGGAGGAGAGCTTGAATTCGGTACGGCGGGCATGCGCGGCATTATCGGTTACGGCATGAACATGATGAACGTCTATACCGTCATGCGCGCGACGAAGGGGCTTGCGGATTTTATCCTCGAACAGGGCGGAGAGGCGGCGAAAAAAGGCGTCGTCATCTCTTACGATACGCGGAGAAAATCGGAGGAATTTGCAAAAGCGGCGGCGGGCGTTTTGGCAAAGAACGGCATAAGGGTATATCTTTTTGACGACGTGCACCCCGTGCCCATGCTTTCCTATGCGGTGCGGTATCTGCATACGGTGGCGGGGATCATGATTACGGCCAGCCACAATCCCAAGGAATACAACGGATATAAGGTTTACGGCGCGGACGGCGCGCAGATGTCCCCCGAGGATACCGAAAAGGTGGTGGGGTATATCGAAAAGATAAGCGATTACCTTTCCGTCGGCGGTGACGAAAAGAGCGGGCTGATCCTGCCCGTGCCCAAAAAGCTGGACGAGGATTATATCGAGGAATTGTCCAGGCTTCGTCTCTCTCCCGAGGCGGTGAAAAAATGCGGGGCAAACCTAAAGCTGGTCTATACGCCCGTGCACGGCAGCGGCTATGTGCCCGTGACTATCGTTTTGGAGAAATTGGGGATAAACGTCACCGTCGTGGAGGAACAAACGACCAAGGATACCGAGTTTTCCACCGTGAAAGTGCCCAATCCCGAATTTAAGGAAACCCTGTCCATGGGGATTGCGCTGGCAAATAAGATACATGCCGACGTGGTGTTCGGCACAGACCCCGATTCTGACAGGCTCGGCGTCGCCGTCAAGGACGACAGCGGAGAATTTGTAGCCCTGTCGGGCAATCAGGTGGGGATTTTGCTGCTCGATTATATCCTCACGCGGCTGGAGGAAGAAAACGCGATGCCCGCCAATGCGGCCGTCGTCAAATCCTTTGTCACCACGGGCATGGCCAAGGCGATCTGCGACGATTTCGGCGTAACCCTGTTTGAAACGCCCGTCGGATTTAAGTTTATCGGCGAAAAAATCAAGCAGTGGGAGACGGACGGAAAATATGTTTACGTATTCGGCTTCGAGGAATCCTGCGGGTATCTGCGCGGCACGCACGCGCGGGATAAGGACGCCGTGGTCGCGTCTATGCTCTGCGCGGAAATGGTGTGCTATTATACCTACGTCGGAAAGACGCTCTACAGCCGTTTGCAGGAAATTTACACGAAATACGGTTACGTCCTCGATAAAAATATTTCCGTGCAATACTCGGGGCTCAATGCCATGAAGGAAATGAACGCCGTGGTGGATGCCCTCAAACGCATGAAAACGCAAACGCTCGGCGCGCTGAAGGTGGAAGCGTTCCGCGATTACAGCGCGGCGAAACGGGTCTCCTATCTCACGGGCGAAACCGAGGAAATGGATATCCCGAAATGCAACTGCGTCTATTACGAGCTGGAGGGCGGCTCCTTTGTCTGCGTGCGCCCTTCGGGGACCGAACCCAAGCTTAAAATTTATTATTCCCTCCGCGACAAATGCGAGGCGGCGGCAAACGAGGCGTTGATCGGACTTCAGGCGGCTGTAAACGAACTGTTGGAAAAGGCGAAAAAATAAGAGCGGCGGGATAAGGCGATGGAAAGCAATGGGAAGCCTAAGGGAAACGCAAAAAATATCGTCGCGGGAATTTTGGCTCTTGTCGGGGCGATAGGAAGCGGATTACTTTGGCTTGGATTTATATTGGCAGAAGGATTTTTGGGGCTGCTTGTTATCTTGGCAGTTTCAATGTCGGAAGCAGAAATATCGGATATCTCGACGGTTTTACCGTTTGAACTTTATATGACGTATTTCGAAATTAATATAAATTTTTTGCTGCCCGCTTTCGTCGCGGTATTTGTTTTGCTCGCTACGGCGTCCTTTGCCTGTCTTTCCCGCCGGGAACAGGTAAAAAAGACGGGAATTGTTTTATCCGTCGTCGGATCGGCGCTGTTGCTTGGATGTATAGTCGGGGCGACGGCCGTTTATCGGATTTCAATAGGGATATGCTTTTGCTTTGCGTATATCGGATTAAAAATATTCTGTGTCGCGGCGGATTGGAAAAAAGCGTTCGGAAACAAGGAAAAAAGGTTGACATAAATAAAAGGCCCCCGCAAAATTGCGGGGGCTTTGCCTTAACAAAATAAAGGACATACGTATTCGCAAAAAAGCGCAGAAAAAAGACGGGAATTTTATTGACTGCCGCGCAATACGCACAAAAAGACCTCCCTTAAGGATATACTGAAAGGGGAGGCGTGGGGTTATGCGGATTTGTTTTGTGAGCAGAGGGTCGCTCAACAGTTTTTGGGACACTTACGGCGGCAGCGACGCGGATATCGTTTTCTTCGGGTTTCAAGGCATCGGAGAAGTGAGCTACGAAAAGGAACTGCGCGGAGAAACGGGATATTTCGAGGACGCGGCAATCCTTTCGAAAGAAAATCACAACGTCGTCGTCTGCGGGTGCGTCACGGACACGCGCGGCGTAAAAAGAAAATCCGCCGTGGTGGCGGAAAACGGACGTTTGCTCGGGGTGTCCGACATGCTCAACGCCATAGACGGCGAATATAAGAGCGGCGCGGGCCTCCGCGTCTATGAAACCAAGGTCGGCCGTTTGGGGATAGCCGTCGCGGAGGATTTATATTTCCCCGAAATTTTGCGTACCCTCGCCGTCTGCGGCAGCGATCTTATTTTGTGCCCGTTCGGGATCGTCTCCGATTCGACGGAGTCCGTTCTTCTGCGCGCGGCCGCGTTTTCCTACGGCGTACCCGTGGGGTTCTGCGGCGCGGGATACAGCCAGCTTGCCGACGTTTCGGGCGCCGTTGCCTTCGCCTCGCCCGACAGCCCCGTGGAATTTTCCCTCGATAAAAAACAGGAATATCATCTGATCGAGACGCGGCGCAGAGGGTTTTATAAGGCGCCCAAAAAGGATTTTTGAAAGGCCGCGGCCTCGAAGCGATACGAAAGACGGCGCGCCGCGAAAAGATTTTTCGGAAAAGAAAGCGCGGAAAAAATCAATTTTCAAAGCGGTAGGGCGTTACCTGATACACACAGTAATTCAGCCAATTGTTATAAAAGAGGTTGGCCGTGGAGGTCCAATTCATTTTTACCCTGTTACACCCCTTGTCGGCAAAATAGGAAAAGGGCTTCCCGATCGGCAGGCCTTTCGCCAAATCCCGCTCGTATTCCTTTTTTAACGTATCGCGGTCGTACTCCATATGCCCGAACACGAACACCTGCGAATCGTCTTTCGACGCGATGACGGACGCCCCCGCCCGCGCGGACACGGCGAGAATTTTTAAGCCCTCGATGCCTTTTATATCGCTCACCTTGACGGTGGAGTGGCGGGAATGGGGCATATGAAATTCGTCCGAGATCCCGCGCATCAGCGGCTCGGGCTCCGCATAGGGCACTTTATGGTGCGTGAATACCCCGAAGAGCTTCTCCTTGAGCGGGTATTTTTTTACACCGTAAAAATAATGCAGCGCGGCCATGGCTCCCCAGCAGATGAAAATGGTGGAGGTGACGTGCGTTTTGGTATAGGCGAAAATGCGTTTAAGCTCGTCCCAATAGGCGACGGAGGAAAAATCCATTTGCTCGACGGGTGCGCCCGTGACGATCATGCCGTCGAAATGCTTGTTTTCCACGTCGCGGAAGGATTGATAAAACTTCCCCAGATATCCCTCCGCCGTGTGCCTGCCGTGGTAGCTTTCCGTGCTTAAAAGGGTGACGTTGACCTGCAGGGGGGAGTTGGAGAGCAGGCGCATAAACTGCGTTTCCGTCTCCTCCTTGGTGGGCATAAGGTTGAGTATGGCGATCTCGATGGGGCGGATATCCTGCGATACCGCCCTCGTCTTGTCCATGACGAAAATTTTTTCGCCGCCGAGTATTTTGTACGCGGGAAGCGCGCTGTCTATGACGATGGGCATGGCGCGCCTCTCAAATCCTGTCCAGCGCCCGGGAAAGATCCGCGAGGATATCCTCGGGATTTTCGATGCCGACGGAAAGACGGACGAGATTTTCGGGTACGCCCGCTTTTTTCAGATCGGCGGCGGAAAGCTGGCGATGGGTGGTGGAAGCGGGGTGGAGTACGCAGCTCCGCACGTCCGCGACGTGTGTTTCCTGCGTGATAAGCTTCAAGGCCTCCATGAAACGTGCGCAGCGCTTCGCGTCCCCTTTTATCCCGAAGCTCAGCATGCCGCCCGTGCCCGCGGGCATATATTTTTTCGCCAAGGAGAAGTAATTATCCTCTCGGAGTGACGGGTGCTTAACCCATTCCACCTTCGGGTGCTCCTTGAGAAACGCCGCCGCGGCCTTTGCGTTGGAGCAGTGCTTTTCCATGCGCAGGGCCAGCGTATCGCAGCCCAGCCAGGTGAGGAAGGCGTTTTGGGGGGACATGATCGCACCCATGTCGCGCATCATCTGCGCGCGGCATTTCGTCGCAAACGCGGCGGGCAGGGACGCATAGACCAATCCGTGATAGCTTTCGTCGGGCGTATTGAAGGAGGCGTAGCGGGGATTGTCCTTGAAGTCGAAGCTGCCGCCGTCGATGATCATTCCGCCGAGCGCCGCCGCGTGGCCGTCGATATATTTTGTCGTGGAATGGATAATGACGTCTGCGCCGAAGCGGAAGGGATTGCAGAGCACGGGGGTGGCGAGCGTGTTATCGACGGCGAATACGACGCCGTGCCGCCGGGCAATGCGTGCGATTTTTTCGAAATCGAGCACGATAATCGCGGGATTGGCCACCGTTTCGGCGAAGATCAGGCGGGTTTTGTCGTCTATAAGCTTGTCGATCTCTTCCTCCGCCGCATCGGGATCGAAGAAGCGGCACCCGATCCCCAGCTTGGGCAGGGTGGTGCCGAACAGGTTGAACGTGCCGCCGTAAACGGCCTGCGCGCACACGATGTTGTCGCCCGCCTCGCAAAGGGTCGCGGCCGTGAGCAGGGTGGCGGACATGCCCGACGAACAGCCGATCCCCGCAATTCCGCCCTCCAGGGCCGCGAGCTTGTTTTCCAGCGCCGCCACCGTGGGATTGGCCAGGCGGGAATAAAAGTATCCCTCCCCTTTAAGGTCGAATAAATCGGCCATGGTTTTTGTATCTCCGTAGAAAAAGGTGGTGCTCTGGCAGATGGGCGGGATACGGCTTTCGCCCGTCTCGGGGCGATAACCCGCCTGCACGCATAAAGTGTCTTTGCGATAGTTCTTTTCCCTTTCGTCCATAGTGCGTTCTCCTTGTATAATAAAATTTTGACGTTAAAAACCCGTGCGTTTTGCTTTTAAGCCTCAAAAGCCCGCGTTTTTTACGGCCCGATCGGCGGCGCGCTTTAAGTCGCGTTCCGCGATCGATTGCTTTTTGTCGTAGGTGTGTTTGCCGCGGCAGAGCGCGACTTCCATTTTGACGAGCGAATCCTTGAAATACAGCTTCAGCGGCACCAGCGTATAGCCCTGTCGGTTGATTTTACCCGAAATTTTGGCGATTTCCGCGTTGTGCAAAAGCAGCCGTCTGTCCCGCCGCGTATCCTTGGTGCTGAAGGCGTCCGATTTGTCGTACAGGGCGATGTGCATGTTTTTTACGGTCACTTCGCCCTTTTTCACAAAACAGAAGCTGTCGTTCATGTTGACGGCCCCCTGGCGCAGGGACTTGATCTCGTTGCCCTGCAGGACGATCCCCGCCTCGTATTTGTCCTCGATGAAATATTCGAAAGACGCCGTTTTGTTTATCGCGATGATCTTCATGGCTATGTCTCCTTAAGCTTCCTTTGCAAGCAGGGAAAAACGGGTGCGCCGCTGTTCGAAATCGACGCTCTCCACCTTTACGCGAACCTTTTCGCCGATAGAATAGCTTTCCTTGTTTCCTTTCAGCAGGAAACGTTCGGGGATAAACTCAAATTCGCCCTCCAGCGTTTCGAGGGGGATAAACCCTTCGATCGTGTTGGGCAGCTCGGCAAACAGCCCGAAGGCCGCTACGCCCGAGATTACGGCCTCGTAGTTCTCTCCGATTTTGTCGCTCATATACATGGTCGTATATAAGGCGTCCACCTCGCGTTCCGCTTCCGCGGCTCTGCGCTCGCACTCCGAGGACTGCACGGCCGCTTCGCTGACAAACCCGTTGTACCGCTCCGCGCCCTCGGCGTACTTCCCGTCCAGCACTTCCTTGATGATGCGGTGGATACACAGGTCGGGATAGCGGCGGATGGGGGAGGTAAAGTGGCAGTAGCAGGCGCTGGCCAGCCCGAAATGCCCCGCGTTGACGGGGGAGTACCGCGCCTTTTGCATGGAACGCAGCATCACGCGGTTGAGCACGGGGAAGATCGGAAGCTCCTCCGCGGCCTTCAGCAGTTTCTGATAGTCGTAAGGCTTTACCTCGTCGGCGGAAAATTTTGCTTTCAGGCCGAGATTCTGCGCAAATTCGCGGAACATGGAGGCCTTTTCCTCCGAGGGCTTTTCGTGGATACGATAGACGAAGGGCATTTCGATCGAGTGCATATATTCCGCCACCGTCTCGTTGGCGAGCACCATAAACTGCTCGATAATTTCGTGGGAGAGGGAACGGTCGTAATCGGGAATGACGATTTCGCCGTTTTTATCCAGCATAATTTTGGCTTCCTTGACGTCGAGCTCGATACTGCCCCGCTTCTCGCGCATGGCTTTGAGAATGTGCGTCACCTCGGCAAAGAGGGATACCATGTCTTTGACGTCCGCGTATTTTTCGCACGTCTCTCCGTCGCCGTCCAGCATTTTCGTCACTTCCGTATAAGTCATGCGGTGGGTGGAGCGAATGACGGATTCGACGATTTCGCTGTCCTTGACGGCGCCTTTTTCATCGATGCGCATGATACACGAAAGCGCCAGTCTGTCCTCGCCCTCGTTCAGCGAGCAGATGCCGTTGGAAAGGGCGCGGGGGAGCATGGGCAGAACGCGGTCGGGAAAATAGACGGAGGTGCCGCGGGCAAACGCCTCTTTATCGAGCGGCGAGCGGTATTTTACGTAGTGCGAAACGTCCGCGATGTGGACGCCGAGCACGTAAAGCTCCCCGTCCTTTTCGAGGGATACCGCGTCGTCGATGTCCCGCGTGTCCTCGCCGTCGATTGTGACGATCGTTTTTTCTCTGAAATCCCTGCGGTTTTCGATTTCCGCCTGCGAAGGCTTTTTTGCGGCCTGACGTTCGGCCTCCGCCTCTATCCCCTCGGGAAACTCCTCGCGGAGCTTATAGGAACGGATAATCGAAAGCTCCTCGGCGAAAAAGTCGTCTCCTTCGCCCAAAACCTCGACGATCTCGCCGCCGGGGGCGCGGCCGAAGGGATACTCGGTGATCCTTGCGACGGCCTTTACGCCGTCGGGAATGTTGAAGCACTTCGACAGGGGAATATAGATATCCTCGAAATACTTTTTTTCGTCGGGGTGAAGGCAGCCCGCGTTTTTATCTTTCCAAAAGGTGCCGACGATTTCCGTATAGCCGCGTTCGACGATTCTCACCACCTCCGCTTCGTCGTCGCTTCGGCCGTAAACCCGTTCGGCATATACGGTATCGCCGTGCAGCGCGCCGTGCAGATTTTTATGCGGAATAAAAAAATCGTCGCCGTAGAGAGCCTTGTTTTCGGGGACGAGAAACGCAAAGCCGCGTTCGTTGCCCGAAAGGGTGCCTTTGATGAGGCCGAGCTGCTCCGGCGTGCCGTATTTTCCGCCGCCCGTCACGTAAAGGGCGCCCTCGTCGCAGAGGGAATCGAGAAGGGCCAGCAGGCTCTTTTTTTCCCTATGGGAAACCTTGAGAAATTTTGCGATTTCGGTAAAGGTCTTTCCCGACAGGGTTTCGTTTTCGAAGTATTGAAGTAAAGTTTCTTTCGCGCTCAATGTGCGCCTCCCGTAATAAAATGATATGTAGGCTGCGGATAAAGAAAAACGGCGGCCTTTTCCTGAAAAGCCGCCGTTCGAATTCCCGTTTATGCCTGATTAAGCCCAGATCTTTTCGAGCTGAAGAATGTAGAAGCAGATAGAGAAGATCACCAAAATGACAAGACAGATGATCGTCCACTTTTTCATTCTCGCCTCGATGGATTTGCCCTTGTTCTTGCCGAAGAAGGTTTCGCTGGATCCGCCGAGTGCGTCGATACCGGTCGAGTTGCCGGGCTGCAATAATACGAGGACGATTGCGGCGGCCGCCGACAGGAACATTAGAGCGATCATGGTGACGCTCAGGCCCATATACAGATTATAAAAAGCATCGCTTTTCGTAGGAAGCAACAAGTTTATGAAATCCAACATTTCCGTTTAATCCTTTTGAAGCATTTTTCTTTTGACGGAACAGACCGTTATTTCAAGATACTCGTAAATTATACCATACTCTTAAAAATAGCGCAACTGTTTTTTTGCCCTTTTTTTAATCTTTTCCCAAAAAACTTCGGGAAAGGGCGGTTATTTTGCGATGAAGCCTTTTCGCGGAAATGCCGCGGCCGACGCACTTCGAAAGAAGGTTATTTTTCGATGAGGGTCTTTCCCGTCATTTCCTTCGGCCGGGGCAGGTTCATCATATCGAGCAGGGTGGGCGCGAGATCGGCCAGCACGCCGCCGTCGCGGAGTTTGACGCTTTTATATTTCTCCGAAACCAGAATGACGGGCACGGGATTGGTGGTGTGCTGGGTAAAAGGCGTAACCCCGTCGTCCGCGATCATCTGATCGGCGTTGCCGTGGTCCGCCGTCACCAGCGCGCTGCCGCCCATGGCGAGAATTTTGTCCGTCACCTTTTTCACGCATTCGTCCACGGTATGCACCGCTTTCACCGCCGCTTCCATGACGCCCGTATGGCCCACCATGTCGCAGTTGGCGAAGTTGAGGATGAGCACGTCGTAAATTCCCTTGTCGAGCTCCTCGAGAACCTTGTCCGTCACGAGGTAGGCGCTCATTTCGGGCTGGAGGTCATAGGTGGCCACCTTCGGGGAGGGAATGACGATGCGGGTTTCGCCCTCGACGGGCGTTTCGATTTTCGCGTTGAAGAAAAACGTCACGTGCGCGTATTTTTCCGTTTCGGCGATATGCAGCTGTTTCAGCCCCAGAGAGGAAATATATTGGGGCAGAGTATTGTCGATTTCGTCGGGCGGGAACGCGACGCCTACGTTTTCGAAAGAGGAATCATAGACGGCAAAGCCCACATAGGTAGGGGCAAGGAAGCCCGTTTTGCGCTCGAAGCCCAGCTTCACGCCCGTCTTGGCGTCCGTAAAGGGAAATTGCTCCTGCGAAAACATGCGCGTAATCTGCCGCGCGCGGTCGGGACGGAAGTTGAAGCAGACGATGCTGTCGCCCTTGCCGATCAGCGCGACGGGCGCGCCGTTTTCGGTGAGGTTGGTGGGAAGGATAAACTCGTCCGTCACGCCCGACGCATAGGACGCTTTCGCGGCGTCCGCGGCGCTGCCTTCAAAGCGCACGCCTTCGCCCAAAGCGAGCATATTGTACGCCTTTTCCTCGCGGTCCCAGTTGTTGTCGCGGTCCATGGCGTAATATCTGCCCGCGACGGAAGCGATTTTACCGAATTTAAGCTCGTCGAGCTTGCCCTGCAGCTCCTCGAGGAAGCCCGCGCCCGAAGTGGGGGCGACGTCTCTGCCGTCCGTAAAGGCGTGGATATATACATTGTCTAGGCCCTGCGCTTTCGCCATTTCGACGAGCGCGTAGAGGTGTTCGAGATGGCTGTGCACCCCGCCCGTGGATACGAGGCCGTAAAGGTGCAGCTTTTTGCCGCCCGACTTCGCGGCGTTCATGGCGCGGAGAAGCTCCTTGTTTTCGAAGAAAGACCCGTCGCGGATGTCCTTGGTGATCTTGGTGAGATCCTGATAGACGATCCGCCCCGCGCCGATATTGAGGTGACCCACCTCCGAATTGCCCATTTGTCCGTCGGGAAGCCCTACGGACATGCCGCTGGCGCCGAGCTGTGCGGTGGGGTAGGCCTTTTCCAATGCGGCGATATTTTTACTGCCGTCGAGATAGACGGCGTTGCCGTCGGTGTCCTTGTTGATTCCGTAGCCGTCCATGATAATGAGGGCGTAAGGCGTCTTCATAAATATTGTCTCCTTTTTTGAAAACGGCGGGGGCAGGTATGCGCCGAGAAAGAAGCTTTCCGCGATACCGCCCCCGTCAGACCCGCCGAAAGGCGGAATTATTTGTCGTAATTGACGATTGCGGCGAAGTCGGGCGCTTTGAGGGACGCGCCCCCGATGAGGCCTCCGTCGATTTCGGGCATCGCCATGAGTTCCTTGCAGTTTTTCGCGTTCATGCTTCCGCCGTACTGGATACGGAGCTTTGCCGCGCATTTTTCGCAGAACATTTCCCCGATCGTTTTACGGATAAAGCCGATCGTTTCGTTCGCCTGTTCCGCCGTGGCCGTCCTGCCCGTGCCGATCGCCCAGACGGGCTCGTAAGCGACGACGATTTTCGTAATATCCTCGATCTCCTTCAGTCCTTCGCGGATCTGCTTTGCGAGCACTTCCTCGGTTTTGCCGCCCTCACGTTCCTCGAGGGATTCGCCGATGCAGACGATGGGGGTAAGCCCGTTCGCCAAAGCGGTGAGCGTGCGCTTATTTACCGTTTCGTCCGTTTCACCGAAATATTGGCGGCGTTCGCTGTGTCCGACGATGACGTATTCGACGCCGTATTCCTTGAGCATAGCGGCGGAAATTTCGCCCGTGTAAGCGCCCTTGTCGGCAAAATGCACGTTTTCGGCGCCGAGGGCGATATTGGTGCCCTTGAGCGCTTCGCTCACCGCGGGAATGTCGATCGCGGGCACGCATACGACGACGTCGCAGCCCGCCTCTTTGACGAGGGGCGCGATCGCGTTGACGAGGGCGACGCCTTCGGAAGCGGTGTTGTTCATTTTCCAGTTGCCTGCAATAATGGGTTTTCTCATATGAATACTCCTGAATATTTTTCTTTTCCGAACGGTATTATAGCACAAAACGCGGTGCTTGGCAACGAAATAGGGCGGGGAATTTGTATTTCGGGCAAATTTTATCTGTTATTCTTCCAAATTATATAGAGGGAAGGGCTTTGTTTTCCCCGGCCATAAAAATACGGGCAGGGGAAAAACCGCCTGCCCGCCATGGTAATATCGAAAATTTTCGGTTTTTTATTTGTCGTTGAGGCAGGCGATGCCGGGAAGCACCTTGCCTTCGAACAGCTCGAGGGAAGCGCCGCCGCCCGTCGAGATGTGCGTCATTTTATCCGCGAAGCCCAGCTGCTGTACGGCCGCCGCGCTGTCGCCGCCGCCGATAATCGTCGTGGCCTTGCCATAGACGTCCGCGAGCGCCTGCGCCACCGCTTTGGTGCCCTCGGCGAGCACGGGATTTTCGAACACGCCCATGGGGCCGTTCCAGATAACCGATTTCGCGTTTGCCACGACTTCCGCGAAAAGCTTTCTCGTTTCGGGGCCGATATCGAGGCCCATTTCGTCCGCGGGAATCTTATTAGAGGGGACGACGACCGTCTCGATGGGCGCGTCGATGGGATCGGGGAAGGACTTCGCCGCCACAGTATCCACGGGCAGAACGAGCTTTTTGCCCAGCTTCGCCGCTTTTTCCAGCATTTCCTTGCAGTAGCCGAGCTTTTCCTCGTCCACGAGAGATGTGCCGATTTCGCCGCCCTGCGCCTTGATAAAGGTGTAGGCCATGCCCCCGCCGATCACCAGCGTGTCGCATTTTTCAAGCAGGTTGGAAATAACGTTCAGCTTGTCCGCCACTTTGGCTCCGCCGAGGATGGCGACGAAGGGGCGTTGAGGATTTTCCAGCGTGTCCGCCATGACGGAGAGCTCCTTTTCGATGAGGAAGCCGCAGACCGCGGTCTTTACAAGGCCTTCTTCCACGATGCCCGCGGTGGACGCATGGGAGCGGTGGGCCGTGCCGAAGGCGTCGTTGACATACACGTCGCAATAGCTCGCAAGGGCCTTCATGAAATCGGGCTCTTTCTTTTCCTCGCCCTTGTGGAAACGGAGATTTTCAAGGAGAACGCATTCGCCGTCCCTGCAGTCCGCCACTTTCTTTTTCGCATCGTCGCCGATGACGTCGGAGGCGAACGTCACTTTTCCGCCCAGCAGCTCGTTGAGCCGTGCCGCGACGGGTGCGAGCGTAAGCTTTTTGACGTCCTTTTTCGCCTTTTCGAGGGCTTCGGCCGTCGCCGCCGCCTGTTCCGCTTCGGGCAGAGCCGCGATCTTGGCCTTTTCCTTTTTATTCAGCTCCACTTTTGCGTCGAATACGTTGTGGGGCTTGCCCATATGGGAGCAGAGAATGACCTTCGCGCCGTGCTCCATCAGATATTTAATGGTGGGAAGAGCGCCGATGATGCGGTTTTCGTCCGTGATGGCGCCGTCCTTCATGGGAACGTTGAAGTCGCATCTGACGAGGACTTTTTTGCCGCGGACATCTACGTCTTTTACGGTTTTCTTGTTCATAGAAAAAATCTCCTTGATTTAATTTTTCATACGGATATATAATACCCGTTTTTCGGCCGTTTGTCAACCTTTTGGAAAAATAATCCGAAAAGTTTTTTGTAAAGCTCCGCTTTCCGCCATAGACGGATTAAGAGGCTTGTAAGAGGATTTTTCCGCCGTTTTCAGAAGAAAAACCTCTGTTTGAAGCAAAAGTTTGGAAAAAAATGCTTTCAAATAGTTGACAAACCCGATTTTTAATGTTAAAATCAATGTTGCTGTAGTGCGAAAAGGGGATAGTGTGCCCTTTTTGCGTCTTTTTTGCGGTCTGAATCCCGCTCGGGGACAACCCTTTCGGAATACCTGCCGCCGCTGAATTTGCTTTCTTTGGAATTGCATAAGGGCAATTTCGGGAAATATATTCCACATTTTTACAAGGAGGTCAATAAATGCCTACTATCAACCAACTCATCAAGAAAGGCAGAGAGAGACAGACGTTCAAGTCCAAGAGTCCCATTTTGGACAACTGCCCTCAGAAGCGCGGCGTTTGTTTGTCCGTTACCACGACTTCTCCCAAGAAGCCCAACTCCGCTTTGAGAAAGATTGCCCGTGTGCGTCTTACCAACAAAGAGGAAGGTACGGTTTACATTCCCGGCGAAGGCCACAACCTTCAGGAGCACAGCTCCGTTCTGATCAGAGGCGGACGTGTCAAGGATCTGCCCGGTGTGCGTTACCACATCATCCGCGGCGCCCTCGATACCGCCGGCGTTGCAAAGCGCAAACAGTCCCGTTCCAAATACGGCGCAAAACGCCCCAAATAAGTTTGACGGACTTTAAGCGTTGAAACAAAAACGGAGAATTTCTCCGCGGAGTGCGCTCTCCGTAAAAAAGCGCGGAAAATCCTACTTGTAATCGGAATATAGCTCGAAAGCCCCGAAAAAAAGTAGGCAGTATGCGGCGGACGCCGCAGAAGGTTCGCCGCCCGAGTCGGGCGCGCGATAGCCGTACTGAAGGGTAAAAGCCCTTATGACCGTCCGAAGCTTTTTATATTAATCAAGGAAAAAGATTTCGGAAAAAACAATTATTTCAAAGGAGGATAAAAACATGCCCAGAAGAGGTAATGTCCCTAAAAGAGACGTGCTGCCCGATCCTATGTACGGAAGCAAGGTAGTGACCAAGCTCATCAACCAGATCATGCTTGACGGAAAAAAAGGCACGGCCCAGGCAATCGTTTACGACGCGTTTAAGATCATGGGGGAGAAATTGAACATGGATCCCATGGATATCTTCAAGCAGGCGATGGAAAACGTTATGCCCGTCGTGGAAGTCAAGGCCCGCCGCGTCGGCGGCGCCAACTACCAGGTTCCCATCGAGATCAGGCCCGAAAGACGTCAGACCCTCGCGATCCGCTGGCTCGTCATCAATACGAGAAAGAGAAGCGAGCGCGAGATGTCCAAAAAGCTCGCGGCGGAACTTATGGACGCCTACAACAATGCCGGCGGCTCTGTGAAGAAAAAGGAAGACACGCACAGAATGGCCGAAGCGAATAAGGCGTTCGCTCATTTCAGATTCTGAGAGAGGAGTAACCTATGCCCAGAGAATACGACTTAAAACACACCAGAAATTTTGGTATCATGGCGCACATCGATGCGGGTAAAACCACCACGACCGAGCGTATCCTGTTCTATACGGGTAAGACGCACAAGATCGGGGAAACGCACGAGGGCACCGCGACCATGGACTGGATGGCTCAGGAGCAGGAGCGCGGCATCACGATTACGTCCGCCGCGACTACCTGCGTCTGGAAGGAACATCGGTTCAATATCATCGATACCCCGGGTCACGTGGACTTTACGGTGGAAGTGGAACGCTCCCTCCGCGTCCTCGACGGCTCCGTCGCCACCTTCTGCGCGAAGGGCGGCGTAGAACCCCAGTCCGAAACCGTCTGGCGCCAGGCGGACACCTATAAGGTGCCCCGTATCGCCTACGTCAACAAAATGGACATCAACGGCGCGGACTTCTTCCGCGTGGAGACGATGATCCGCGAGCGGCTGGGCGCCAATCCCGTGCCCATCGAACTGCCCATCGGCAAGGAGGATACCTTCCGCGGCATCGTCGATCTTATCAGAATGGAAGCGGAGGTCTATTACGACGACCTCGGCAAGGATTTCCGCAAGGAACCCATTCCCGCGGATATGGAGGATATCGCCAACGAATACAGAGCCAAGCTCGTCGAAGAAGCGGCTTCCGCCAGCGACGAACTTATGGAAAAGTATTTCGAGGAGGGCGATCTGTCCGCCGAGGAAATCATTCAGGGGCTTCGTACGCGCTGTCTGAGAATGGAAGCGGTTCCCATGCTCTGCGGTTCTTCCTATAAAAATAAGGGCGTGCAGTTCCTGCTCGACGCCGTGATCTATTTCCTTCCCAGCCCTCTCGACGTGGATCACGTCAAGGGCACCAATCCCGATACGGGCGAAGAAGAGATCAGAAAAACCGCCGACGACGAGCCCTTCGCGGGTCTCGCTTTCAAGATCGCCACCGATCCTTTCGTCGGTTCCCTCGCGTATTTCCGCGCCTATTCGGGCGTGCTTTCCGCAGGCTCCTACGTGTATAACTCCACAAAGGAGAAGAAGGAAAGGGTCGGCCGTCTCGTTCAGATGCACTCCAACGAAAGAAAGGACATCTCCGAGATTTATTCGGGCGACATCTGCGCGATCGTAGGTCTCAAATATACGACGACGGGCGATACGCTCTGCGACGAAAAGCATCCCATCATCCTCGAGAAGATGGTATTCCCCGAGCCCGTTATTCAGCTTTCGCTGGAGCCTAAAACCAAGGCGGGACAGGAAAAAATGACCATGGCGCTGATTAAACTCGCCGAAGAGGACCCCACCTTCAAGACCTATACCGATCAGGAAACGGGTCAGACGATTATCGCGGGCATGGGCGAGCTTCACCTCGATATCATCGTGGACAGACTGCTCCGCGAGTTCAAGGTGGAAGCCAACGTCGGCGCGCCTCAGGTCGCTTACAGGGAAACCTTCCGCAACGCCTGCGACGCCGAAGGCATGTACAAGCGCCAGTCGGGCGGTAAAGGTCAGTACGGTCATTGTAAAATTCACCTCGTTCCCCAGGAACCGGGCGCGGGCTATGCGTTTGAGGACGCGACGGTCGGCGGCTCCATTCCCAAGGAATATATTCCCGCCATCGACAAGGGCATCCAGGAAGCCGCGAAAAACGGCTATCTCGCGGGATACGAAATGGTGGACTTCAAAGTGGTCGTCTATGACGGAAGCTATCACGAGGTCGATTCCTCCGAAATGGCGTTCAAGATCGCGGGCTCCCTCGCCTTCAAGGACGGTATGACGAGGGCGAAGCCCGTCCTGCTCGAGCCGATCATGAAGGTGCAGGTCATCACCCCCGAAGATTATTTCGGCGATCTGATGGGCAACATTTCCGGCCGCCGCGGCACCATTCTCGGTACGGATGACAGGAACGGCGCGAAGATCATCGACGCGGAAGTGCCTCTGTCCGAAATGTTCGGTTATGCGACGGAACTCCGTTCCCGCACGCAGGGCCGCGGACAGTTCACAATGCAGTTCGACCACTATTCGGAAGTGCCTTCCAACATCTCGAAGGATATCGTCGAGAAGCGCGCGAAGAAAGATTGAGAAGCGTAACTTACGCGAAATACGTTTTGCTCCGCCGAGAGACGGGGCAAAACGGAAAAATTAAAAGTTTTTTTGGAAAACACCGTTAAAAGATTTGATAATTTCAAAAATTTAAGATATAATAGATACGTCCAGAGCAATGGACAAAGCTTATGTCATGAAAAATGATAGATAGCTGCGTCCGAAGAAGTCGGATAAGTTATCATTTTTAATTTTAAAAATATTGGAGGATTTATTATGGCTAAAGCTAAATTCGACAGAAGCAAACCCCACGTTAACATTGGTACGATCGGCCACGTTGACCACGGTAAAACTACTTTGACCGCAGCTATCACGATGGTAATGGCTTGCAAAGGCGACGCTGTGAAGATGAGATACGACGAAATCGACAAAGCGCCCGAAGAAAAGGCTCGTGGTATCACAATCAACACTTCCCACGTCGAGTATCAGACCGACAAGCGTCACTATGCGCACGTTGACTGCCCGGGCCACGCCGACTATGTCAAAAACATGATCACGGGTGCCGCTCAGATGGACGGCGCTATCCTCGTCGTCGCTGCGACCGACGGTCCCATGCCCCAGACCCGCGAGCACATCCTGCTTGCCCGTCAGGTAGGCGTTCCCTACATCGTAGTGTTCATGAACAAAGTTGACCTCGTCGATGACGACGAACTGCTCGACCTCGTCGAAATGGACGTGAGAGATCTGCTTTCGTCCTACAACTTCCCCGGCGACGATATTCCCGTCATCCGCGGTTCTGCGCTTAAGGCTCTTGAAAAGGCCAGCTCCGGCGCGTCCAACGAAGAAATTCTTGCAGCTCCCGAATGCCAGTGCGTTCTTCAGCTGATGGATGCCGTCGATTCCTATATTCCTACGCCCGCCCGTGAAGATTCGAAGCCCTTCCTTCTTCCCGTCGAGGACGTATTCACGATTTCCGGCCGCGGCACCGTTGCTACGGGCCGTGTCGAGAGAGGCGTTGCGAAAGTCGGCGAACCTGCCGAAATCGTCGGCCTTATCGAAAAACCCGTTCCCACCGTCATCACCGGTCTCGAAATGTTCCACAAGCAGCTCGACGAGGCTATGGCGGGCGATAACGTCGGCGCTCTGCTCCGCGGCATCAACAGAACGGATATCGAAAAAGGTCAGGTTATCGCGAAGCCCGGCACCGTTAAGACGGGTACCGAGTTCGAAGCTCAGGTCTATGTTTTGACCAAGGATGAGGGCGGCCGTCATACCGCGTTCTTCAACCACTACAGACCTCAGTTCTTCATCAGAACCACGGACGTTACCGGTACGATCGAGCTTCCCGAAGGCGTTGAAATGGTTATGCCCGGCGACAACATCAACATGAAAGTCGTCGTGATCAAACCCGTCGCTATCGAAGAAGGCGTTCGTTTCGCTATCCGCGAAGGCGGCAGAACCGTCGGTTCCGGCGTCATTGCAAAAATTCTCAAGTAATTTTTGGGATTGTTTATTATTACGAAACAAAGAAGCAGCTTGCCGTTTTCGGCAGGCTGTTTTTTGTGAAAATAAGCGGCGGCTCGTATAAGCGCCCCGCAGGTAAAGGACGAGGAAAAAATGATGAAAAAACGGCTTGAGGAAATGAGCTTGGAGGAACTTTGGAGGCTGTTTCCCGTAATTTTGAAAGAATACGATCCTGCCTATCCCGTTTGGTACGAAGAGGAACGATCGCGGATTTTGAAGATTGTGGGAAAAGAAAATATTTTCCGTATCAGCCATATCGGCAGTACGGCCGTGACGGGGCTTTTAAGCAAGCCTACCGTGGATATCCTGCTGGAATTGACGGCCGCGGCCTCCGTGGCCTTGGCTTCGGAGCGACTGAAAACAGAATGGATTCTGATGTCGGAAAATCGGGAGCCGCTCAAACTCGCTTTCAATAAGGGATATACGGAAGACGGCTTTGCCGAGCGCGTGTTTCACCTCCACGTGCGGCGCGCGGGGGATTGGGACGAGCTGTATTTTCGGGATTACCTTCGCGGACATGGGGAGACGGCGGAGGCGTACGGCAGGCTTAAACAAGAGCTGCTGCAAAAATATTGCCATAACCGCGACGCTTACACGGCCGCCAAAGCGGAATTCGTTAAAAAATATACAGCCGAGGGCCGTGCGCTGTATGCAGACAGATATGCAGTGAAAGGAATGTAAAAATATGCTTCGGGTGATAGAAGGACTGACGCTTGCATAAGCGTCATTCCTTCCCGATTTTTTATTTGATGCTGGCCTTATATTCGCCCGGGGTCATTCCCGTATATCGCTTGAAAACGAAGTTGAAATGGGAGAGCGAATCGAAGCAGAGCCGTCCCGCCACTTCGGTGAAGGTGTATTTCTGTCGGATCAGCTTTTTCGCCTCATCTACCTTCAGCCGCAGATAAGTCTGGTAAATGCTCATGCCCGTCTTTTCGCGGAAGAAGGTGCACAGGTACGTTTTGCCGTAATGGAGACTTGTGCACAGGTCGTCCAGCTCGAAGGTATCGTACAGCTTCGACGAGAGAAAGCGGACGATTTCGTCCTGAAGCTCCGTGGAGGAATTGATTTTGGAAATAAAAAATTCCTGCTGGGAACTTTGGTTGTTTGCCTTGCGGAGGATATACACCAAAAGCAGCTCGAGCGAGTTTTTGATGACCTGTTCGCCGCCGAGGTTGGGATTGCTGCGCAGCTCCAGCTTGTGAAGATCGGGGTTGAAATCGGGGATAACGAACGTCTCCTTCGCTTCCGACATGATATTCTGCAATAAATATTTCAGATTGTCGGGCACGGAATAAATTTTGTCATAAAAAAATCCCATGCTTTCCGAACGGCATTCGAAAGAGATAATGAAGATATTCGCCCCGTCGCGGCCGCACCGCACAAAATGCGGCTGGTTCGGCTTGATAAACACCATTTCCCCCTGCTTTAACGGATCGCGTTCCTCGTCCTTGACGATGGTGACGGCCTGTTTATCGACGTAGATGATCTCCCAGAAATTATGCATTTCTTCCCGCGAATAGTATCCCGCGGGCAGCTCCTGATAGTGAATCGTCACAATTTTCTGCACGTTCAAAAGATTGGCGATCTTGTGCATGTAAAAGTGCTTGCTCTTCGCTTGTTTTTCCATACCGACATTATAGCATACTTTCCCTGCTTTGTAAATTATTTCACGATACGATTTTGAGAAATATTTTATAAAAAAAGAGAAATAATTTCAATTGCTATCCCCGAAAAAAGTAGTATAATAAAGGCAAAAGAAAGGGAGGCTCGGTTAGGTATGAAAACGCCCGTTTTGGACAAAAATTTTTATCCCATGATCAAGGCGCTGGAGGAGTACGACGCCAAGGTAAAAAAGTGCGGCAAAAAGACGGAGGTCGTTTTGGTTGCGGAGCGCAACGGCGGCTATAATTACGTTTACAGATATACTGCGTTTGCGGACGGCTGCGGCGAGGACGAACTGAATTTCCGTATTGCGGAAAGGCTCGCAAAAACGATTTTGTGGGTGGTCGGCGGCTATAAGATTTCCGTCGCGGGAAGCAAAAAAATCTATGAGGGGCTGAAGGAAGCCTATACGTCGGCGGGCGCGCGGGCGTTCGACGTGGATTTCATGAGCGGCGTTTACGAGCGGCCTTTCGAGGTGACCTGGCTGGAGGAAAACGAAATCCCCGCGCAGAAAAATTGCTCGATGCGCGTGGGCGGCTATCTGAAAGGCTGCCGTATCGGATTCGACGCGGGCGGAAGCGACCGAAAGGTGAGCGCGGTGATCGACGGCGAAGTCGTCTATAGCGAGGAAGTCGTCTGGCACCCCAAAACCACGGAGGATCCGCATTATCACTACAACGAAATTCTCACGGCGATGAAGACGGCGGCGTCGAAAATGCCGCGCGTCGATTGTATCGGCGTTTCGTCGGCGGGCGTTTATGTCGATAACAAAATAATGGTGGCGTCGTTGTTTATCAAGGTGGATAAGCAAAAGCACGGCGATTTTGTCAAAAATATGTATATCGATATCGCCAAGGAAATGGGAAACGTGCCCCTCGAAGTGGCCAACGACGGCGACGTGACGGCGCTTGCGGGCAGTATCGATCTGGGCGACAATAAAGTGCTGGGCATTGCGATGGGTACCAGCGAAGCGGTGGGGTATATCAACGCCGACGGCGGCATCAACGGCTGGCTGTCGGAGCTTGCTTTCGTGCCCGTGGATTTCAACGAAAACGCCATGGCGGACGAATGGAGCGGCGATACGGGCGTAGGCTGCAAATATTTCTCGCAGGACGCGGTGATTAAGCTGGCGGAAGCGGGCGGCTATAAATTCAAAGCGGGCGCGACGCCCGCCGAAAAGCTGAAGGAGATTCAGGCGCTGATGGAAAGGGACGATCCCCTCGCGCGGCAGATTTACGAGGACATCGGCGTTTATCTCGCTTATACCATTCCTTTTTACGCAAAGTTTTACGACATGAAGCACGTGCTTCTTTTAGGGCGCGTGACGGGCGGAAAAGGCGGAAATATTCTGCTCGACACCTGCAAAAAGGTGCTTGCGGAGGAGTATCCCCAATTTGCGGGGCTGGACATTTCCCTGCCCGACGAAAAGAACAGAAGGGTGGGGCAGAGTATCGCGGCCGCGTCTCTTCCCGCCGATCGGGCATAAAAACGGCCGGGGAACGGATACAATAATACGAGAGGAAATAAAACTCGGGAGGATTTTGGATATGAAGGTAATTATCGCCAAAGACTATGAAGAAATGAGCAAAAAGGCATTCGAGGTCATGCGGGAGGTCGTCAAGGGAAATCCCCGCGCGGTTTTAGGGCTTGCGACGGGCTCGACGCCGATCGGGCTGTATAAAAATATGATCGAGGATCATAAACGGAACTGCACCTCCTATCGGGAAATCCGCACGGTCAATCTCGACGAATACGCGGGGCTGGATTATTCCAGCGATCAAAGCTATGTTTACTTTATGCGCAGCAACCTGTTCGATTACATCGATATCGATCTGAAAAATACGAATATCGAAAACGGAAAGGCCGCCGACAGACAGGCGGAGTGCGACAGATATAACCGCCTGCTGGAGGGCATGCAGCAGGATATTCAGGTGCTCGGCATCGGTTCCAACGGCCATATCGCTTTCAACGAGCCGGGAACCCCGTTCGGCAGCGTCACGCATATCGTCGATCTGGCGGAGAGCACGATCAAAGACAATTCGCGGATGTTCAAAAGTATCGACGAAGTACCCCGTCAGGCATTTACGATGGGGCTGAAAAATATCATGAACGCGAAGAAGATACTTATTCTGGCCAACGGCGCCAATAAGGCGAAAGCCGTTTACGGGCTGGTGAAGGGCGAGGTGACGGAAGCGGTGCCCGCCAGCGTATTGCAGCTGCATCCCGATTGCACGCTCGTGTGCGACGAGGCGGCGGCCGCGCTTTTGAAGTGAGGTGTGAAAAATGAAAGCTTTCAGAAATGCCCTCGTCTATGTGGAGGGGGAAGGGCTTAAAAGGTGCGATCTCGTATTCGATAGAAAAATCGAAGCGATCGGCGGAGAAATCGGCGGCGCGGAGGTAATCGAACTTTCCGAAAACGCCGTCGTGCTGCCCGGATTTATCGACGAGCATATCCACGGCGCGGGCGGCGCGGACGCCATGGACGGTACGAGAGAGGCGCTTAAAACGATCGCGGAAACGGTCGCGGGAGAGGGGACGACTTCCTTCCTTGCCACAACCATGACGCAGAGCAGAGAAAATATCCTGCACGCGATGAAGGCGGTTAAGGCGTACCGCGAGGAGGCGCCCGAGGACGGCGCGCGGATACTCGGTATCCATCTGGAGGGCCCGTTTATCGCGGCGGCGCACAAGGGCGCACAGCCCCTCGAATACGTGGCGAAGCCCGACGTAAACACGTTCGACGAATATAACTCGGCCAGCGGCAACGCGATTAAAATCGTCACGCTCGCTCCCGAAGAGGCGGGCGCGGACGAGCTGGTGAAGCACCTCGCTTCGGAAAATATCGTTCCTTCAATCGGCCATACGGGCGCAAAGAGCGCGGATATCCGCGCGGCGGTTCGGTGCGGAGCGAAAAACGTCACGCACACCTACAACGCGCAGAGTCCGCTCCATCACCGCGAAATCGGCACGGTGGGCAGCGCGCTTTTGTACGACGAACTCAACTGCGAACTGATCGCGGACACCATTCACGTTTCCGTGCCCGCCATTCAGCTGCTGACGAAATGCAAGCATAAGGACAAACTGACGCTGATTACGGACGCCATGCGCGCAAAAGGCCTGGCGGACGGCGAAAGCGAGCTTGGGGGGCAGGTCGTCATCGTCAAAAACGGCGAGGCGCGTCTGAAAGACGGAACTCTGGCGGGAAGCGTGCTCCGCATGAACCGAGCAATCGCCAATCTCGTCGAAAAGGTGGGGATCGCTTTCCTTCAGGCTGTGGACTACGCGACGATCAACCCTGCAAAAACGCTGGGAGTGGACGGCGAAACGGGCAGCATCCGCGTCGGAAAAAACGCCGATTTTGCGGTGCTTGACGACAAATTTAACGTTTTATATACCATCCGCGACGGAAAAATCATTTATCGCGCCTGACTTTCGGCGGCGCGGGCGGAGAACTGCGCTCAAACGTAGCTTCCTCCTTTTTAGAGCGTAGAAGAAAATTATGCTCAAAGGAAAGTTTCTCCTTTTCAACGAGCGGAAGCAAATTACGCGCAACCGTGTTTTCTTCCTTTCCCGAAAGGGAATGAAAAATATGACCACACATTATTTCCTCTTATAGAGAAAAAGACGCGGGGCGTTTGCCTTGCGTCTTTTTCATGGAGCTTGTCGGAAAATACTCAAGTGAGCCTTAAAGTATTTGTCTTATGAGGGGGAGACGGTTTCGCGCCTTACAGACGAAATACCGTCTCGCCGTCCTTAATCGTCTGTTCAACGCGGATATCGCGGAGCTTTTCCGCAGGACAACGGAGGGGATTTTCGCTTAAAACCACAAGATTTTCCCGCTTGCCCGTTTTCAGCGTACCCGTTGTTTTTTCTTCGAAATACTGATATGCCGCGTTTGCGGTGACCGCTTTAAGCGCAGAGAATACATCTATCCGTTCTTCTTCGCCCAGCGTTTTTCCGCCCGCCGTCTTTCGTTCGACGGCGCACCAAATCGTTTCGGTCATATCGGGCCGAATGACGGGCGAATCCTGATGCAAAGTGAAAAGGATATCCTTTTTTAACGCGGAGCGCAGGGGACTTATGCTCGAAGCCCGTTCGAAACCGAAATTTTTGATATGCACGTCTCCCCAATGCAGAACGTGAGCGACAAAAAAGGAGGGAATAATCGCCGCGCGCTTGAGCGCGTCCAGCTGATCGGTTCCCAACAGCTGTGCGTGAATCATGACGGGACGGGTGGCGGGATCGCCGTAGTTTATTTCCGCTTCGATAAATTTTTCCGCGGCCCTGTCCCCGTTGCAGTGGACGAGAAGCTGAAGCTTTTTTTTGGTTGCAAAGCGCACGGCGTTTTCAAGCGTTTCTTGCGAAACGGAAGGATATCCGCAATAACCGTCCGATTCGGGACGGCCGCTCTCATCCAGATAGGGCGTGCGCATCCAGGCCGTCCTTCCCTGCGGCGAGCCGTCGGAAATAAGCTTGACGCCGCCGAGCTTCAAGCTTCCGCTTCCGCAGGATAAACGGGCGGGGATCGCTTCCGCATACGCTTCGTACGCCGCGAGGTCGGGATAGATCACTACGTCCGCTTTCAGGCGTCCCGCCGCGGCGATTCCCTGATAGAGCGGCAGAAGCTCTTTCACCCCCAGACCTTCCTGCATCATGACGATTCCGTTTGAAAAATACAGCTCCTGCGCGCGGTCAAATGCGCCCAGCAGTTTTTTTCCGTCGGGCATGGGGACGCTTTGAAGACGGGTGACAAAGTCCGTTTCTTCCATATATCCCGTCGGCGCGCCGTCCGCGTTCCTTTCGATGACGCCGCCCTCCAGCGGTTTCGTGTCCGCAGCGACGCCCAGAAGCTTCATCGCGGCGGAATTGAAAATTCCCATATGTCCCGACTGATATTGCACCACCAGCGGATTATCGGGCGCGGCGCGGTCGAGAAGCTCCGCGGTCAGCCGTTTCCCCTCTACCCGCGTGTGATCGTAGCCGCTCGCAAAGACCCATTCGCCGCAGGGCGTTTTATTTTCTGAGATAAATTGCGCGATCGCCTTTTCGATTTTTTCGTTTGTTTTACAGTTTTCGAGATCGAGCTGTAAAAATTTTGAGGCGCAGGCGGAAATGTGGCTGTGCGGATCGATAAAGGCGGGCAAAAGTGTTCTGCCTTTCAGGTCTATTTTTTCCGTGTCAGCGGAGAGGACGGGCGGTGTTCCCTTACCTGCTCCCTTGATTTTACCGTTTTCGGCAACCAGATAATCGGCGCGTCCCTCTCCTTCCAGGGTGAGGATATCGCCGCCGAAGTAAATTCGTCGAGACATAAAACAGCTCCTTTATTTTGTTCTTATTTTTATTATAGCGCTTTTTTCTGCTTTTGCAAGCCCAAAACGGAAAATTTCACGCGGTTTTTGAAAAAGCGTCGCAAGGCAGAGCGTATTTTATTGACAAAAATCCATTCTGTGGTATAATAAAAGCGGAAATGCGTAAGTACGGAGTATTTATCGGCATTTCCGCGCCTTATTCAAACATAGCTTATCTATGTTATAACATTCTAAAGGAAGAGCAAGGAGAACGACATGACGGAAATGCTGAAACGGCTGCGGGATAAAAAAGTGCCCGTCGCCATTTATTATAAAAGCGTGGGCGGATTCTGCGCGGGGTTTGTCAGAGAGACGGACGACGAATTCGCGCTGTTGGAGCTCATTTCCCCAAGCGGAAGATTCGACGGCTATCTGTGTATTAGGATCGAGGAAATCCTGAAACTGGACGCGGGCACCGCGTATCTCAACAATCTCGTAAAAGTGTATCGCCATTACGGCGAGGAGCCCCTCCCGATCAAGGTATCCTCCAGAGACGTCCTGCGCGAATTTACCGACGTCGTGATCAAAAACAAATGGATGTGTACGATGGAGATCGGTTTCGAAACGCTGGATAAGATCAACGGCTTTGTCGTCGGGCGGGAATGGGAGCTCGTCGAAATGCGGCTCGTCAGCGAAAACGGAGAGGACGACGGATATACGACGTTCGATCTCGAGGAAGTCGTCTGCTTCGGCGTCCGTTCGGAATACGAAAAGTATCTCGATACCCTTTACGGGCTGAACGGCGGCGCGGAAGGCGAAAACGGCAGGCAGGAGAAGGGCAAAAAATCGGGTGATAAACATATTCTTTCCTTCCCGTTCGGGAAATAATCGGGGAATATTTTGCAGCGCCGCAATAAAAGATTTTCTGCTATAGACGCTCGGAAATAATCGATAAGCTCTTACCTTGTCCAGACGGAAAGCTTTTCGGTACCGAGTGTCCGAAAATAATGGGTAAGCCTTTCAACTCGTCCCAATAAACGGCTCGGCGAGCCTGATACTCGGAAATATCCGACAAAAAGTTAAAAAAATACCGCGTACCCTTGGTCGCGGTATTTTTTGCGTCGTTATACGCAAAAGGCGGAGACGATGGAAAAAGCAAATAGGTGCACTATTTCGGCGTCGTCGATTTTTCCTATTTACAAAAAGGGGGAGATCGGGTATAATCGGGGATAGCAAAGGGGACTTTTTCGGACTGTCCCGATTTTATAGGAAGGTGATTTATGCTTTTTACCGAAACGCACGGTTCGAGGAAAGCCTTTTCGAAGGACCCCGCCGTCATCAGACTCAAAGACACGTACTTTTTATATTATTCGTCCTATTACGCCGACGGGGAGAGGGAAGCTCTGGGGATCGGCGTGGCGTCCTCTCCCGATATGGAGCATTGGACGACGGTAGGGCGTATTCCCCCCACGCAGGAATGCGAAAAAAACGGGATCGGCGCGCCCGCCGCGATTCTGCTGGAGGGAAAGGTGCATCTGTTTTATCAAAGCTACGGCAACGCCCGAAAGGACGCGATCTGCCATGCGGTTTCGTCGGACGGGATCGGCTTCGAAAAGGACCCGACAAACCCCGTGTTCCGCCCGACGGAGGATTGGTGCATCGGCCGCGCGATAGACGCGGACGTGGTGGTGTTCAGAAACAGGCTGTTTCTCTATTTTGCGACGCGCGACCATTCGATGACCATTCAGAAGCTCGGTGCGACATATGCGGAATTGGGCGGCGATTATTCGCGCGGGGCGTGGAAGCAGGCGGCGGAGCGTTCGATCCTCTATCCCGAATACGAATGGGAGGGCGCGTGTATCGAGGCGCCCGCGACGGTGGTACATAACGAAAAGGTGTATATGTTTTACGGGGGCGCGTATAACTGCACTCCCCAGCAGATCGGCGCGGCCGTCTCCGACGACGGAATTAATTTCCGCAAGCTGTTCGGCCGCCCGTTTATCGCGGCGGGAAAAAAAGGCGAGTGGAACAGCAGCGAATCGGGCCACCCCTATGTATTCACGGACGACGACGGAAAGACGTATCTCTTTTATCAGGGCTCGGGAGACATGGGAAAAAGCTGGTACATCACGAAGTGCAGGATCGGCTTTAAGGACGGGCTGCCGTTCGTCTGCGGGGAAGATACGGGCGCCGCGCAGGGTCATTCGATGCGGCGCGAAACCGAAACGAAGGGATTTTCCTCCTGCTGCTTCATGTATCGGGAGGGAGACTGACCGAATTTCGCCTTAAACAGGCGGGAAAAATATTTGATATCGGAAAAAGCCAGCCGCTTGGATACCTCCGTGACGTTGAGATAGGTGGTGATAAAGAGATGCTTGGCGACTTCCAGCTTTTTGTCGAGCATGTATCGGACGGGCGAAACGCCGTATTTGGCTTTGAAAATCCTCTCCGTCTGGGAGACGGAGAGATGCACGGTGTCCGCAATCTCCGCCAAGGTGATTTTGTCGTAGATATTGTAATCGATATAATTTTTGATGATCGTCGCGGGGTGTTCGTCCATGGCCGTGGTGTTGAAATCGGGCGGCTTGACCAGCTGTATCAGCTTGAGCAGAATCGAGGAAATCTCCGTATAAGCCTCCGCGTCGATAAACTGTCCCTCGTGCCTGTCGGATAGGGCGATGATCTGCTCGAACAGGGCGCGGGCGTCCGCGTGCACCACCAGTGCGCTTTCGGTGACGCCGTGCGCCTCCAGCATTTTATCCGCCAGCGAGCCCTCCACGACGATAAACAGCTTTTCGTAGGGAGCTTGCTTGTCCGCGTAGTAGGTGTGCTGCTGCAATTTGTTGAGAAAGTAGAGATCCCCCTTGCCGACGGTCAGCGTTTTGTCCCTGGTTTCGATATATCCCTTGCCCGAAATGACGTACTCGAAATTGTATCTCTCCCAGAGCGCGCCCGATTTTCGGGAATGACAGATGATATAGTTGGGGTTGGGCAGCGTCCTGCCCGCCATGGACAGATGGAAAAAGCTGTTGCCGTGCGAGCGTTCGTCAAAATAGATGATTTCGTTTTTTCTGTTGCTGTGCATAGGCCTATTATACTACGCCTTTTTCAAAAAGTCAATGCGAAAAAAATACAATGAAAGAAAAAAAATCTTGCCGAAATATTACACGAATGCCGAAATTGTACACCTTTTCGGTAAAATTATGTGTTTACATGCGCCTTGGAATATGTTAAAATCAAAGTGTAAATAAAGAAAAATCCATAAAGGAGAAAAGCTATGAGTAAATGGTATAAAAGAACGTTGACGGCCGCGTTGGCGGCAACGTTTTCCTTGTCCTTCCTCGCGGGGTGCGGAGCGGGCGGCGACGACATTCAATTCGACGATTCGGGCAACGTCATTCCGTCCGATAAAACGACGATCATCAATTTCTGGGGTTGGGCGGACAAATACGAGGAGGCCGTATTCAATCAGCTGGTCGCCAATTTCAATAAAAAGTACGAAGGGGTGATCAGGGTCAATTATACGCCGAAAAGCTCCAGCGGGTACAGCGAAAATTTTGTCGTCAACATGATCAGCGGTCCCGACGTCGCCTATGCCGACGAGCGTTATTTCAAGAGCTACGCCGACCAGGACGCCCTTTACGACGTCACGGAGTTTTATGACAAAAGCGTCGCAAATTACCGCTCGAGCGGCGGGCAGAACGGGCTGGACGCGGAGGATATGCTTCCCTACACGGTCAACCGCTACCGCTATAACGTAGAGACGACCACCTCTTTGGAGAGCGATCCGCTCTACGGGATCGCAAAGGATCTCGCGCCCACCGCGATCTATTTCAACACCCGCTTTTTCGACCAGGCGGGCGTCACGATCATCGACGAGACGGAGGAGAGCATAGAGGCGTATAACGCGGCTCATCCCGACGCCAAAAAGAAGATTATGGCGTTTTATGAGGAGGGCGGCAAACGCTATTTCAATAAGGCGGTTGCGATGAGCTGGCAGGAGTGCGTCGCTCTGTCCCGTTTCCTTCAGGAAAACAGCGACGCCGACAAGGGCTTTTTTACCGAATGGTGGTTTAATTACGGCTTTTCGGTGGGCGGCGACTGTATCGAATACGTGCCGACGGACGACTCGAAATTCAACGGCGGGTATTGGAAGTTTACGCTGGCGGACGAAAGTAAAAACTATATCGTCAAGGACGACGCGCAGCCGATCACCGTTAACGGCAATACCTACGGTGCGGGCGAGATCGTCGGCTACAACGATAAAGCCGCATTGACCGCGGACATGAAGGCAAGCTGCAATCAGCTTCCCTCCCAGCGCGAAGCGTTTACCGAGTTTGTACGGCTGTCGCAGGCGGAGGGACAGCTCGTGGACGACGTGAAGGGCGTCTATTCAAGCGTGTCGGAGTTTTACGGCGCAGGCGCGGACGGGAAAATTTACGGCTACGGCGTCACGCCCGATCCGCAGTCCATGAGCGAAAATAAAAACTCCTATTTTTCGTCGGGCAAGGTGGCTATGCTGGTCTCTACGGCGTCGGCGCAGAGACAGTTTACGGAAAACATGAAAAGTCCCAACAAATTCGACGTGGCGCCCATGCTGGTGTATAAGGAATACAGCGAGGACGGAACGGAGGTTTTGGTGCACGGGGTGGAAGGGGCGCACAGCGGTTCGGTGGGAATCGTCATGAACAAGGAGACGAAAAACCCCAACGCGGCCTGGCTGTTCATGGAATATATCGCCGGCAAGGAGGGGCAGGAAATTCAGGCGCAGGGCGGGTTTGCCGTACCCTATTATAAATCTTTGGCCTACGACAAAGAGGGCGCTTTCCTTACGGGGGCTTACGCGGCGGACAACGCGGTGGTATTCGCCAAAGCTACCGCCTACGAGACGCCTGCGGACTGGTGGTATCTCAAGAACAAGGAATGGATCGACGATTGGGCGCGGGTGCTCAATTCGGACGTAAGAAACGGCAGCATGAGCCTTTCGGGCTTCTATGCCAGCAAGGAATATCTTTCCACGCAGGCGGTGCTGGATACTTACACCGCAAAATAAACCTTCGGGGGTGAATATGACGAACGATATCTCGGGGCACGCCGTTCCGCCGCGTACGAAGCGTCCCAGGCGCACGAAGATTGCGCGCAAGGAAGAAATCTGCGGTACGGTGATGGCGTTTATTCCCGTATTGAGGTGCATTCTTTTCAGCCTGATTCCCATGGTTCTGGCGCTGGTGATGGCCTTTTACAACATGAAGAAGCCCGTTTCCTTCGAGGGCGCGAAATTCTGCGGCCTGGATAACTTCAAAACGCTGTTTCGAGACCCCGACTTCGGCCGGGCGGCGGTCAATACGCTCGTCTATGCGCTGACCCTGCCCGTGTCCGTGTTTCTCGCGCTCCTCGTGGCGGCGTCGCTCAATGCCGACGTGAAGGGGCGGGGCGCCTTCCGCGTGGTGCTGTTTCTGCCGTATATCTGCTCCACCGTGGCCATCGTCTATATCTGGAAATGGCTCTACAACACCAATTACGGCATTTTCAACGTCATTTTGGGCAAAAAGATCGGCTGGCTGGATTCGCCGATGATGTTTCGCGTCTCTTTGATTTTGATGATGGTGTGGGCGACGACGGGCTATAAGGTGATTTTGCTTTCGGCCGCCCTTACCGCGGTGAACGGCGCCTATTACGAGGCGGCCGAGATCGACGGGGCGAATTTCGTGCAGAAATTTATGCACGTCACCCTCCCCGCCGTCAGTCCCACCGTCTTTTTCCTGTTGATCACGGGCCTTATCAGCATTTTTCAGATGTTCAGCGAATCGCAGGTCATGGATCCGACGGGCGGACAGAAGGTGAATTACGCGGGCCTTACGATGGTGTTTTATCTCTATCGGGAGGGGTATTCCAACGCGCATATGGGGCTGGCGTCCGCCGCTTCCTGGGTTCTGACGGCGGTCATTCTCCTCGTCACCGTGCTCAACTTCAAGCTTTCGAAATTGTGGGTGCGCTATGACTGAGAGAAAAATTCTGCGGCAGAACCGCGAAAATTCGAGGGCAAAGCTCGAAAGAGCCGCCAAAAAGACGGGCTGTTATCTATTTTTGTTCCTCTGCTGCTTCATCGTGCTGTTTCCCTTCTATATCGCGGCGGTCACCGCGCTCAAGCCTCCCGCGGAGGCAAACAGCCTCGATTTCACCTGGTGGCCCGAGTCTCCCACGCTGAACGGCTTTAAGGACGTATTCACCTATAAGGGCGGCAATACGGTGAGCGTGCCCCTCCTCTTGCTGGGCTTCGTCAATACGATGTGGATGGTGCTGCCCCGTTCGCTGATCAGCACGGTGCTGGCGGGCATGGCGGCCTACGCCTATGCCAAGCTCCGTTTCCGTGCTAAAAACGCCATGTTCGGCTTTCTGCTGACCACCATGATGGTGCCGGGCGTCATCACCCTGATTCCCTCCTATCTGCTGTTTTACCGTCTCGGCTGGCTGAATACGCCCTTGCCCGTCATTCTCCCGGGGGTGCTCGGCGGCACGGCGAGCGTGTTTTTCATGCGGCAGTATTACATGAGCGTGCCTGGCGACATGACGGAAGCGGCGGCGATCGACGGGCTGGGATATTTCGGAATCTATTTCCGAATCATGCTGCCGATCGGCATGCCCGCGTTCTGGGCGCAGTTTGTACTGGCGTTCGTGGGCGGCTATAACGAATATTTAGGGCCGATGCTCTATCTGAAAAACGCTCAGCTGCTGACGTTGCAGCTTGCGCTCAGCCAGTTTTCCAGCTCGCGCATGTACACCGATCCCGGCGCGGTGATGTCGGCGGCGATCGTGGCGCTGGTGCCCACGGTGCTGTTGTTCATCGGGGCGCAGAAGCAGTTTATTTCGGGGATCGTCACCTCGGGGCTCAAGCTGTAACTCGCAGAAATGATAAAATAAGGAGAAGAATGATGAAATTTTTCAAGAAACTTGCGCCCGCCGTCGCGCTCGCGCTCTGCTTCGGGATCGGCGGCTGCGGCGACACGTCGTTCAGCGTCAAGCTCGGCTATAACGACGGAACCCTCCCCAATGAGGACGGTACGCTCTTTTACAGGGAATACGACGAGTCTCTGTTCTATCGCAACGATTTGACGCTGAAAAAGGTTGCCGATCCGTCGGTGATTTATGTGGAAGAGGGCGAATACGCGGGGAAACTGTTTCTCTACGGTACAAGCAATACGCTCAGCGTGCGGGAAATCGGGGTGTGGCAGTCGGACGACGGCGTGCATTGGGATTCCTACGGGGTAGCGTTCGAGCCGGAAACCGCCTCCTGGGGCTATTCCAGCCTCTGGGCGCCCGAAGTGATTTACGACGGCGCGGGCAAATACTATATGACCTATTCGGCGCGTAACTCCAACACGATCGCCGCGGGCGGCAAATATTACGGCAATACGTATATCGGTTTGGCGGTGTCCGACAGCCCCGCAGGGCCTTTCGTCCAGTGGACGGGTACAAACGCGGACGGGGCGGAGATAGGTCTGGGCGACCCGATTTTCGATCCCGCCAAAATCACCGCCGTGGACGGCGTCGCCTGCGAGGCGGGGCATTACGCGAGATACCGTTTTCTCGATTCCTCTCTCTTTGCGGACGGGGACGAGCTTTACATGTACTTTTCGAGGGGAAAGGATCGGTATAATGTTCTCACCCCCGGGGACGATTACGCTTACGGGAAAGAGACCTCGGAGATCTGGGGCGTCAAAATGAAGGATTTTTCCACGCCCGATTATTCCACGGTCACCCGCCTCACCAAGGTGGGGTATAACACGGTGGACGGGGAGACGGAGGCTGACTACAACGACATCGACAGAGAACGCGCTTCGGCGGATCAAATCAACGAGGCGCCGCAGATGTATAAGCGGGACGGCGTCTATTATCTCACCTATTCGGTGGGCGGCACCACGTCCAATTTCTATTCGGTGGCGCAGGCGCTCGGCAGCTCGCCACTCGGCCCGTTTACCAAGCTGAGCAAGGCGGACGGCGGGCTGGTGCTGGGCACGGAAATGAATTGGATTCAGGCGGCGGGCACGGGACATCATTCGTTTACGCCGATCGGCGACGAGCTGTTTATCTTTCATCACGAGGGCGCCGACCGCTATACGATCGATTCGGAAAACCGCGCGATCGCTTACGACAGGGCGGGTATGGCCGAAAATTCCAAGGGGCAGAAAGTGCTTGCCGCCAACGGGCCGACGTCCTACAGCCTCCAACCCCTTCCCGCGGCGATCAGCGGCTATAAAAATATCGCGCCCGAAGCCGAGGTAAGCGTTTCGGGGCTGAAGGAGGGCAGCGACAAAAAGTGGCTGACGGACGGGTTTTTCGCTTCCCATCTGACGGGCGTCGTCGGGGAAACGGAATTCGACGCGGGCACCACGGCCGAGATTTCGCTCAGATGGAAGGAGTACCGCACGGTGGGCGCGCTGCTGCTCTACAACAGCATCGATTACGACAAGACGTTTTACCGCATCGCGCGGATCAGCCTTTCGGTGCGGACGGCGAGCGGGGCGACGGGCACGGCCGTGGCGGACAACGCGGCCTTCCCCTTCGACGAAACCACCAATTACAGCTCGCAGCAGCTGATGTTCGCGGGGAGCAACCTCGTCCTCGATTTCAACGATATCGAGGTGAATGGCATAACGATCACTTTCCGCGCGCCGCGCAGCGAAGGGAGCGTCGCGGTGGGCGATATATGTGTTTTGGGTAAATAGGAGGGCGGAAAAATGAAGAAAAAGTATCTGATCGTTTCCCTGCTCGCCGCGGCGACGGCCTGCATTTTTGCGGGCTGCGCGGCGAAGGCGGCCACGGGCGCGGAGCTCGACAAGCTGGGAAATTTCGGCTTCGAAAATTCCGCGCATGAAAACGGGTATCTCGATCTCAAGCTGGACGACGGCTTTAAGGTGGACGGAGTCCTCGACGAAGGCGTGTGGGAAAACAACGGCACGGCCTGGACGTTTGCCCATGCCAACAGCACCGAGGAAAACCCCATCACCATGACCAGCATGAGCTATCTGGGGGAGAAAGGGGTATATCTCGCACTTTCGGTAAAGGATACGGCGATCTATTATTCGCCCGACCGCCGCGCCTCGGGCAATACGTCGGTGGAGGTGTATATCGGCGCGTTCGACGCCACGGAGTGGAACGGCGACAGCTATCGGCTCTCCGTGGTGCCGACGGGGTCGGATTCCTGCATTACGGAACTGCGCACCTACCGCACCAAGAGCGCGGCGCTCGACGACAACGGCTCCAAGCTCAACGCCGAATGGGCGCTGTGGTATAAAGCGCATCTCGCGGCCTGCCGCATCAACGGCGTGGGGATCAATTCCAGCTATAACGAAGGCTACGACATAGAATTGTTTATCCCCTACGAAAGCTTGGGGATAGAGGAAAAGCCGCAGGCGATCCAATATATGACGGCGTTTTATCACGTCGAATCGGAGGCGAGCGACGCCGACAACGTCTGGACGAAATGCGATCCCAACGTCGGCGCCACCAATCTGGGCGGCTGGCTGGTGGCGACGGACGACGCAATCGGGCTGTATGCGGATATGGCGGACGGGATAAACGTGCGGCCCGACGACTATATGACGATCGACGGAAGCCTTGACGAGGACGTTTATAAAAAGGAAAAAGCGCTCGTCTATCGGGTATCCGATTCCACTTACGGGGTAAACGCTTCCGTGGCGACGACGGCGCATATTTCTCCGCGCGGGGTCTATCTGGGGATACAGATCCGCGATAAACAGATTTACGCTTCGCCCGCGAGAAACGTCAAATTCAATTCGGGCGTGGAAATCTGGATACAGGATTCCGCCAATACCCACGTAAGTACAAATTCCGTTCAGCTGCGTATCGACGCCCTGGGCGTGGTCAATAAATGGAGAGGCACGGGCAGGAGCGACAACGGTTTTTCGGAAAAATATTTCCCGTCGTTGTCGGCGGTGAAGCTGCTCGGCTGTCAAATCGACGAAGGATACATCGCGGCGGACGCTGCGACGGGCTTCGACGTGGAGATCTTTGTGCCGTATGCCTCGCTCGGCTTCGAGGCAAAGCCCGACGATATCTCCGTCTATCCCGCCTACGTCCACGCGGGCGACAATGAAAATACCGTTAACCAGACCAGCGCGAGCTGGATCTACTTTCAGCCCGCCAGCCAGAGCGCGGCGAAAAACGATTCGCAAAAGGCCTTTCTGCGGCTTTTAGACGGCGATTTTGCGGGCAAGCTCGTCGCGGCGGACATATTGTTCAATAAGGGGGACTTGCAGGCGGACGGCTCCTACGAAGGGGAAATTTCGGTGACAAAAATGCCCGAAACCGAGCTTTCGGGCGGCAAGACGGACGGCGCGCCCGTCACGGACGCTTCCGTTTCCGCGGAAGGCGTCGCCCTGACGCACAAGGGCGGCGGCGCCTATACGTTGAAAATCGAAAAAGATTACGTGGCGTCCTTTGCCGAGGGTAAGTCGGTCTCCGTTCTTTCGGGCGGGTTCCGTACGGAGATACAGGTGCTTTATATTTCCGTCGCTTTCGACGGCCGCGCGGAACAGTCGGACGGCTATTCCCCCGCGTTCAGCTTCCTCACCACCGATTCGCAGAGCCAGAATAACGAAGCGACGGTACATGTAAAATCGACCGCGACGGGCGTCGCCTTTGCCATCGTCCTGGCTTCCCCGTATATCAATCAGACGGGCAGCGCAAGCGGCCAAAACGGCGGCGGGCTGGAAATCCGCATGGCAAACTCGCCCGACGCCTCAACGGGGCTTTGGTGGCGGGTGTTCTCGGACGGAACGGCGCGGCAGGAGACAAATCTCAACGCGGGCGCGCCTTCCGCCGAACGCTATGCTTCTCCCGTGGGCAGCTCGGCCTTTGCCGTGGGGCTGGTTCCCAACGACGAAAACGATTTGACAAAAGGCTATAAGCAGATGACGCTGGAGTTTTTCGTGAGCTACGGTGCGCTCGACGCCGACGGGGCGGACGATTTCTATATCGCCGTCGGCCTCAACGGGACGAGAAAGAGCGACAACGCGATTTTGGCCGTCAGATGGCAGGACAACACGGGCGCGACCAAGCCCGCCTCGGAAAATTGGTTTTCCGTTTCGGCTATGGAAAATTATTCGCTGGTCGATCAGTCGGTGGCGGCTTCCAACGGAGAGGCGCGGTTCAGGATCTATGCCGATCTTTCGTCTCATACCTATGTCAAGGGCGCAAGCTTTGTTGACGGCGCCGTGACGGAAGGAGGCTACGGCTACTATATTTTCGCTACCAACGAGGGCGGAACGCTGGAAGCCTCCGTCGCCGACCGCGTCGTGCGGATCACGGTCACTTACGAGGGGCCCGCGGTGATGCACGGCACCCGTTTCGACGGGATCGTCGATGAAAACGACGCCGCCTATTCCGCTCCCTTCAGCTTTTTGACGCTCGATTCCCAAAGCCAAAACAACGAGGTCACCGTCTATATCAATGTCGCAAAAGACGGCGTGGGCTTCGCGCTCGTCATGGCTTCCCCGTATATTAATCAGACGGGCAGCGCAAGCGGCCAAAACGGCGGCGGGCTGGAAATCCGCATGGCAAACTCGCCCGACGCCTCAACGGGGCTTTGGTGGCGGGTGTTCTCGGACGGAACGGCGCGGCAGGAGACAAATCTCAACGCGGGCGCGCCTTCCGCCGAACGCTATGCTTCTCCCGTGGGCAGCTCGGCCTTTGCCGTGGGGCTGGTTCGCAACGACGAAAACGATTTGACAAAGGGATATAAGCAGATGACGCTGGAGTTTTTCGTCGCCTATTCCGCAGTAAACGCCGCCGACGCCGCGCATTTCTATATCGCGGTGGGGGCGAACGGCACGAAGGCCGACAACACCACGCTGGCGGTGCGCTGGCCCGATAACACGGGCACGACCAAGCCTGCGGCGGGCAACTGGACGTCTGCGGCGGCCGCGGCGGATTTTGCCTTACAGGACGTAAACGCGGTCTCCGAAAGCGGCACGGCGCGCTTTAAGCTGATCGCAGCCTTTTCGGAATATGCCTATGTCAAGGGCGCTGTCTTTACGGGCGGCGCGGTGACGGAGGGGGACTACGGTGCGTATGCGTTTGAGACGGAAACGGCGGTGACACTCACGGCCTCATGGAACGGAAAGACGGCGACTGTCTCCGTTTCGATTCCTTCCGAAGCTTCGCCCATGCTCGACGGAGTTGTTTCGGAAAACGAATATACGGGATATTTCTCCTTTACGACGTCGATGGGAAAGGATTCGGCGGATTATGCGGCGATAAAGATATATTATTATGCGGGCAAAACGGCGGCGTATCTCGCTTTCGACGTGACGGAAAATACGCCCGCCTATGTCAAAAATACGGGCTCGGGCAATCAGGGCACGGCGGGGATTGATTTCGCCGTGGCGACGGCGGATTTGTCGCGGGCGGATTACTACCGCGCGTACGCTTCGGGCGCGGTGCGGTCGCAGGCGTTCAACGGCAATACGTTCGGCGCGCCGGGCACGTACTCCGCTGCCGTCGATTTCATGAAGGGAAGTCATACAATCGAACGGGGCGGCGCGCAGCTCGACAATATAACACATTACGTTTTGGAGTGGCGGATCGATTGCGCCGCTTACGGGGCGGAATCCGCGGCCGACCTGCATTTTATGCTCGGCTGGATCAACGCTTCTATGGGCGACCGCGCCTACGGCAAGGCGAGCGGGATGTTCGGCGTCTCCACAAACAACGCCTCCAACGGCCTTTACAAAATTGCCGAGTATTATACGCTGTCCGATCTTGCGGCCGTTTAACCGTCGGAGGGGAAATTATGAAAAAATTGTTTTTGTGCGCGGCCGCGGTTCTGGCTGCGGTCGCCGTGGGCGGCTGCTGGGGCCGCAATCCGATTTCCGCTGCGGCGGAAAATAAATCGATAGACGTTTATCTCATCGGCGGACAGTCCAACGCCGTGGGGTACGGCTACGACGATCTCGCGGCAAACGGCTACACCGACGCCCGTTATTCGGACGGCTTTGAAAACGTGCTCTTTTACGGAAATTACGAAACGGAAAAAACCTGTCCCGCCGATTTCGTGCCCGTGAGGAAAGGTCTGGGGAAAAATTGGAACAACGGCACGTCGGGGTCGGGCGCGGAGCTGGGCGTTGCCTCGATGCTGGGCGATACGCAGGGCGTGCACGCGGTGATCAAATGCGCCTGGGGCGCCACCTTTCTCGCCCCCGACGCCTCCGCTTCCGTGTCCTTATCCCAGGGAACCTGGACGCCGCCGAGCTATCGGGAGTCGCACGGCCTTTCGGGAAACATGATCGGGAATATGTACGCCCGATTTTTAAGCACGGTAAGGCTGGGGCTGGAAAAACTGACGGCAAAGGGCTATGCCCCCGTCGTCAAGGGAATGTGGTGGATGCAGGGGGAGGCGGAAGTAACAAATTCGGCAAACGCCAACGCCTATGCGGAGCTTTTGTCCGATCTGATCGACGATCTGCGCGCCGACCTGACGCGGATCAGCGGAAGCGATCTTTCGGGTATGCCTTTCGTATTGGGTAAGATTTATCGGAATCCCGACCCGCAATATACGCAGTTTGCCTATATTGATACGGTCCGCGCGGCCCAGCAGAAGGTAGCCGACGAAAAATTCAACGTTTTTCCCGTCGATTGCACGGGGCTGAAACAGCAGGACGGCTGGCATTTCCGCGCGTCGGCGCAGGCGTGGCTGGGCGAACAATTCGTTTCCGCCGTTCTTCGCGGCGAAGGCAAACGGCAGGTGTCCTTCGACGGATCAAACGTTTCCGCAACGGGACTGGGCGTCAAGGAGACGGGCGCTTCCGTGCGCGTCTCCTTTTCGCCCGACAGGGGCTATAAGCTCGTGCGCGTATTTATGCGCGAGGGGGAGGGCGAAGCGCGGGAGGTCGCGCTGGAAAACGGCGGCTATACCTTTACCATGCCCGACGCGAACGTCTTTTTCACCGCGGAGACGGAAAAGCTGCCCCTCTATCGGCTTACCTCCTATTCGGTAAACGATACCGCCATGGGTTCCGTCTTTCCCTCGGCCGAAGCGAAAAACGGCTGGTACGAGGGGGAGAGCGCAACCCTCGCGGTTAGCCCCGGGGCCGGCTTTGCGATCAAAAGTGCGTCGATCAACGGCGAGTCCGCAACGTACGCGTCGGCGGAAAAGGGCGTGTATTATTATCGCTTGCCGGCGGGCGCGGACGTGGAATTTTACGTGGAATTTGAAGCCGTCCTTCCTCAGGAAAGCTCTGGAAGCGCGTCGGAAACAGAAGGAGAATCCGCGTCGGGAGGCTGTAGCGGCTTTGCCGCGGCGTCGTGGCTTTTGCCCGTGGCTTTTGTAAGTTGGCTGATTGTAAGGAAACAAAAAGAATAAAAGAATACAAACCCGCCCTCCGAAAATTCGGAGAGCGGGTTTGTTTGCGTTTGCGGGGGTCAGGCAATGCCCGCTTTCCGTTTCCAGGTCTCCCAATTCGACGCCGTTTGCGTCTGGATGCTTTCGAAGGCCTGATCGAGCGTGTTCGTTCCCCCGATTAAAGCGTTGTAGGGGCGCAGTGAGGCGATCGACCAGATATCGACGATATTGCTCAGATAGAGCAGGCTGTCGGAAAAATTGGTAAACGTCTTGGGCGCAGCGGTGCGGAAGTCGAGGAGATTTTTCATAAACCCGTCCTCCGTCGTAAGCGCGGCGGAGGTTTTATACGCCAGTTGTCCGTGCGCCTTATTAAAGAAAGTGGATACGCCGTCGTCGCTGATGACGTATTTGATAAACTGTTTCGCCTGATCGATACGGTCGGAGGAGGCGGGAATGACGATGTATTGATCCTCTCCAATGACGTAAGAGATGTCGGTATACGTTGCTCCGGGCAGTGCGGGAGTGTTCATGATCCCCAGCTCGAAATTGGTCATATCCACTTCGTTTGCCTTATAACCGAGAATTTCGTTATACAGCCAGTCGCCGTTGAACATCATGGCCGCATAACCGTTGACAAAATTCTGCTGTGCGAGGTGATTGCTCTTGCCCGCGCTTCCTTCCACGTAATTTTCCTTTTTCATCAGTCGGTTCCAGTAATCCGTTGCAGTTTTCAGCTTCGAGTAGGTATTGTCGAGGGCCGACCCGTCGGAGCCCTTGGTCGCAAACGCGGAAGCGTCCTTGTATTCAAGAAATTCTTCGATAGCGTCTTTTCCCGCCAGCTGTGCCCACCAGGTATATACGGTGTAGTCGAAATAGTCGGCGTTTTGTCCCGTAAAGACGAAAGGCTTTACGGTGGCGCCCAGATCGCCGCCTTCGACGGGGAGCGCGGCGCTGTTTATCGTGGCGCAGAGCGCGGCCAGCTCGTCATAAGTGGTCGGTACCTTCCACCCGTTTGTCTCGAACATTTTTTTGTTGTAAAAAATCCCGCCCGTGCCCGACGTCCAGGGGAGACGGTAACAGGCTTTCGTATTTTTTTGATCGGTGTACCAGATACTATCGGAGTATTCGTCGCGTATCTTATCGCTGACTTTAACGCCGTCCACCGTATCGTCAAGCAGGTCGTCGAGGGGCGCAAACTTTTTTTGCGCGGCATACGTCTTCCAGGCCGTATCCGTGGCAATGTAAAGATCGTCGTCATTTTTCTTCGACGCCATGTGTGAGGAAATAATAGGTCTGACGTCGTATTCGGCCGTCAGGTGCACCTTGATCCCCGTCTCTTCTTCAAATTTCGCCCGGATATCCTCGATCCATTCGTCCCCGTAGCCCGCGCTGAGCACGACGACCTCCAGATAATCCGAACCTTTTCCGCCGCAGCCCGCCAGCGACGCGCAAGCGGAGGCGCCGAGCACCATGCAGGACGCAAGAGCGATCAGTTTTTTCATCTTTTTCATATAGGAATTACCGCCTTATTGTTTTTAAGCAATTCTATTTTATCACGTTTGAAAGCCGCTGTCAAGATGTTTTTTTAATTTTGTTAAAAATATTTATGGATTTATGTCGAACGCCGCCGTGAAGAGAAAATGGCGCCGCGGCAGAAAAAATTCGGCTGTCGAAGAAATTTTTTATTCCATTTCTAAAATATAAAATATATCACATTATTTCCATATTGAAATGTCTATATACAACATTAATTGATAAGTAATTAAAGAAAATATAAAAAATAAAGTGTCGCAAATGAAAATATGAAAATATTATGTGAGTAAAAAAATTTTTTAACAAAATTAAAAAAGGTATTGACATTTTGAAAAACGTGTGATATTATATAGAAAAATGCAGGAGGGACGAATTTCGTGATATCCTTCGATAAGATAAAAAAATCTACCAGACCCGTCGCGGCGGCCGTAACCGCCGCCGCGATGGCGCTCTGCGGTTCGGCTTTTGCGGGCTGTACGGCCAAAGAGGCCGCCGAGCCCGAGGTGTCGAAGGCACCCGTTTTGCTTTCGGGCGTGGAGCTTGATCTGCAAAATACGATTTTTGACGATTTCGTGGGCGGGATAAACAGCGACCTTTGGTATATCGGCAAGCAGGCGTGGGGGAACAACAACGGCGGGGTAATCCCCGAAAACGTGGGCTACACGGACGAGGGCGTGCTGGTGTTTACGGGACGGGGCGGACATTACGCCGCGCAGGAGGTTTCGGGCGTGGGTCCCGTCAAGGACGGCTCTCTGACGGGCGGCGCGCTGATCTCCAGGTTTCTGACGGGACCCGGGCGTTATGAGGTCAAGATGAAGGTGCTTCCCCGTCTGGGCGCATGTACCGCGCTGTGGGTGTATGCCTACGACGCATCGGGCGAAAACGGACCCGAAAATCACGAAATCGATATCGAGCTTCCCGGGGGGAAGACAAAGGGGACGCAATCGTTTAATTCCGTGCTCAACACCAATTATATTACGGAGGAATTTAATATTTCGCAGGACGTCGATCTCACGGCAAACCGCGGTTCCGACTCCTTATATTCCGTAAGCGACGGCGAATGGCATACCTTCGGCTTCGATTGGTACACCGATCCGGGAAAGGTGGTTTATTATGTGGACGGGATCGTCACGACGGTCTCCGACCAGTTTGTTCCCTCCCTTCAGACCCGCCTCTGGCTGGGCGTATGGTTTCCCAACAGCGCGGGCTTCGTGGGCACGGCCGATTTCGAGGAGGACTATCTCCAGGTGGATTGGCTGCGTTATACGCCGTTTAAGGATCAGCCTTGCAAAGAGTTTTTGCCCGCGGTAAATTCCTCCCAGGTGGCGGCGCTGTCCGAATATCCGTCCGCGCCGTCCGCTTACGAGGAAGCCGACAAAATTTCCAACGGCGATTTCGAGCACGCGCTGGCCAAAGAGGAAAACGGCTGGTCGCTGACGCAGATCGCCCGGCCCGACGCGCCCGCCGTGGAGACGGAGTGCCGCATAGAAGCGGGCGTCGGCAGAGACGGCTCCTGCGGGGCGATGGTGAAGGACCGCGGCGTTTTGGGGCAGAATATCGACTGCGTTTACGACGGCTTCACGTACGAGCTGTCCTTCGATTCGAAATGTCTTTCCGCAGAGGGCAAGGGCTATCTGCGTATTTCCTACCGTTCGGAAGTGGGCACGTTAAAGAGCGAAACGGTCAATCTGTCGGGCGGGGAATGGAAGACGAATACCGTTTCCCTCACCGCGCCCGACGGCTGCACGAAAGTCCGTCTCGAGTTTTACACCGAGGACGGAAACACCGTGTTTCTCGACAATATCGCCATGAGGAGGACGTAAGGTATGGCTTCGGCTCGTACGGGAAAGCTTTTTAAGGGTATCAAAAAGAATACGTGGCGGGATTGGCGTTTCTGTGCGATCTGCCTCGCCTTCCCGATCCTCCAGTTCGTCCTCACCTGGTTGTTTGTCAATATCGGCGCGGTGACGATGGCGTTCAAGCGCTACTATTTATGGGGCGATTGGGAGTGGTGCGGACTGGATCAGTTCAGACGGGTAATCGACGATCTTCTCCATTCCTCCGTCAACACCACGGGCGTGGGCTGGCTGAACAATCCTCGCGTCGAGTTGCTCAATTCTTTCGGCTACGGCGCGGTAACGATTTTTATCAGTCTGCCGCTGTCCCTGCTGTTTTCGTATTTTCTGTCCAAAAAAATGCCGCTCGACAATATGTTCCGCGTCATTTTCTTTCTGCCCAACGTCATTCCCATTGTGGCACTGACGCTGGCCTTCAAGCTGCCCTTCGACAGCACCTACGGCTATATGTACACAGTGATGAGCAGGCTGGGTATGAGGGCGGACGTCTTTGCCTCCTGGCCGTCCTCGCAGAACATGATTTACCTGTACTGTATCTGGGCGGGGCTGGGTTATAATATTCTTTTGCTGTCGGGCGCGATCGGGCGTATTCCCAAAGAGGTGTTCGAAAGCGCGCAGATCGACGGCGCGGGCTACGGCAGGGAATTTTTCAGGATTACCGTGCCGCTCGTCTGGCCGACGGTGGTCACCCTGATCGTACTCGGCATGACCAACGTCCTCGTGCTCTATCTTCAGCCCTATTTGCTTACGGGGGGCGAGGCAAATACCTATACCATTGCGATGTCGATCTTTATGTCCACGGCCTCGTACAGTCCCGTGCAGTACTGCGAAGCCGCGGCGAAGGGGCTTTTATTCACCGTCGTATGGGCGCCGGTCGTCATGATCGTGCGGAAATTGGTCAGCCGCTGTTACAGCGACGTGGATTATTGAGGTGGCGGACATGGAAAACATAACGATACGGGAAACGCCTCGGCGGAAAAAACGGATGAACTTCGGCATGTATCAGGCGATTAAGGTAGTCGTATTTATCGTGTTCGCGCTCTATGCCGTGTCTCTCGCGTTTCCTTTCTTCTGGATGCTGTTCAACTCGGTGAAGCCCAACGGGGAATTTCTTTCGGGAAATATTTTCGGGCTCCCCGAAAAGGCGACCTTCAAAAATTACGTCAATATCCTGCAATACAGGATCGGCGGAGAAAGCATTTTTCAGATGTTCCTCACCAGCGTGGTGCTCACGGTTCTGGGCACGTTCGTCAACGTGTTCTTTTCGACGATCTCCGCCTACTGCGTGGCAAAATACAACTTCCCCGGCAAAAAGCTCGTCATGGGCGTGGCCATCTTCACGATGATCATTCCCATCGTGGGCACTCTGCCCGCGCAGGTGCAGATGATGGAGCTGTTTCATCTCGACGACTCCATGGCGGGCGTGCTGTTTCTCTATTCGGGCTGTTTCGGCTTCAACTTCATTCTGATGCATTCCTCGTTTGAAAGCATCAGCTGGACGTACGCCGAGGCCGCGCAGATCGACGGCGCCAACCGCGCCAACATTCTGTTTCAGATTATGCTGCCCATTGCGAGCGGGCCCATCGTGGCCGTTTGCGTGCTTCAGGCCATCAACGTATGGAACGATTATTCCACGCCCTTCCTGTTCATGCCTTCGCACAAAACGCTGGCAGTGGGGCTCCAGAGGCTTCAGGGCGAGCTTTCGGGCCGGGGCGGAAATTATCCCGGTATCTTTGCGGCGGTGATCATCGCGGTGCTTCCCATCTTCGTCCTGTATGCGTGTTTCCAGAAAAAGATCATGGAAAACACGGTGGCGGGCGGCCTGAAGGGCTGACGCCGGGACGGACGGCAATCGAATCGGAGGATTTAATGATATGATAAAGAAAAAATTACTCGTCGCGCTCTGCGCGGCCGTATTTGCGGGGGCGACGCTGCTGACCTCCTGCGGGGGTACGGGAAGCTTCCTGCCGGAATACGAAATCCGTTCGGGGGAGTCGATTGCGATCCCGGGCGGGGTCACCTACGAGCTGGTCGGCGCGCCTGAAGGGGTGGCGATCGATCCCAAAACGGGGGTGATCACGTTCGATGCCGCGCCCTATACGCAGGTGCTGGCGGTGGCGAAAAAATCGGGAAAGGTCGTCTCCGAAACCAAAGTGACGCTGCTGGGGGAATTTAAGGCACCCACCCTGCGTTTTACCAATCTTTCGGATAATATCGTCAGCGGCGACAGCGTATCCGCGGTAAGCGATACGGGCAGCGCCGTGACGTACGCCCTGAAAGGCGATACGGCGGGTGTGGAAGTCGGCCGCACGACGGGCAAAGTGACGTTCGCTTCTTTCGTCGCGGACGGAACTCCATTCATCGTCGAGGCCTCCTCGCGCGGCGTTTCTCTGGAGCATACCTTTAAGGCCGCCGCCGCAAACTTCGTGCGTGCGGAAGCGGATAAACAGTTCGTCTCGCAGGAAACGCCCTGCGACGTAGGCTTCAGGCTGGAGTTCGGCTCCGACGCCTCGGTCGAACGGCAGGGCGTTCTGGGGGTGCAGAGCGGCCATACGGCGATCGATTCTTCGCTGTACGACTACGACGCGGGCACGCGGCTTCTGCGCCTGAAAAAGGAAGTTTTCGCCGATTGGTCGGCGGGCGAACATGCGCTCAGGATCATCACCGCAAAAAACGCGGTTTCCGTCACCGTCTCCGTGGCGACGAAGTTTATCTCGACGCCCGAAGCGCTGGCCTCCATCAACGCCTCGGCGGAGGCGCTGAGCGGCTATTATGTAATGACACGGGACATCGACCTCGCCGCGTATTGCGAAAAGCAGAAGGACGACGGCTATTGGACGCCGATCGGCACCTATCACGACGTGGCTGACGGCACCGCGTTAAACGACGCTTTCAAGGGCACCTTCGACGGTAACGGCCACAGGATCACTGGCTTTAAGATCTACCGCGACCAAACTTCGGATACGCGGGCCTACAACGCGGGGCTGTTCGGCTACGTCGATAACACCGCGACGATCGTCAATCTCGGCTTGGAAAGCTCGGCCTACAATGTGGTGCGTTCCTTCTCGGGCACGTTCGTCGGCGTCAATACGGGAGTCATTGAAAACTGCTACGTGCAGGCGGACGTGGAAAGCATCGGCAATTATGTCGGCGGCTTCGTCGGCAGAAACGAAGGGACGATCAAAAATGCCTATGCCCTCGGCACCGTGCGAGGAGAAACCAGCAAAGGTAGCTTTGCGGGACGGAATATGGGCGTTTTGGAAAACTGTTACGCGGTAACTGGTGAAAAGGGACTTCCGCTCGTCGGAACGGACGAGGGCAAAACTGTGGGCGAAAACTTTGCGACCCGCGCGGAATTCGAGGCGTTTGATTTCCCCTTCGGTGAACCGTGGGTATTGGGCAAAGGCGCTCCTGCGCTGAAAGAAGCGGTGCCCGCGTACTTTTTGAACGGCGTGGCGCTGACGGGGCTTCCGGCTTCCATGTATAAGGGCACAAGCGTGCAATTGACGGCGGTAATCAATCCGCCCGACGCCTCGGACGCGGGAAAGCCCGCGTTTACCGCATCGGTGGGTACGATCGAAAACGACACGCTGTACGTGCCCGTTTCCGCCGACGTTTCGGCGTGCGTCGTCACGGTGACCTGCGGGGACTATTCGGACAGCGCGGAGATTGCGCTGCTCGATCCCCGGCTCGAGATTTCGGGCGGCGCGGAGGTGCTTGTCAAATCGTATTCTTATGACCTCGAGGTTTCCGTTCTGCCCGCTTTGAGCGAATATATTTCCGCGGTGAAGTACGAAATCACGGAGGGAAAAGGCGTAACGGTGTCGGAGGACGGCCGTATCACGATCAGCCGCAACAGCAAGGCGGAAACGTGTACGGTGCGTGTGTATATCGAAGGGATCGCGGAGGCATACAAGACGTTTATGATCCGCGACGTGGCGACGGGCGTAAGCTTCCTCGAAGAGACCGACGACGTCGTATATGCGGGACATCGTTATCGGCTGTCCGCCGCGGTTTCTCCCGCCACGGCCGATCAGGCGGTTACCTATACGGTTTCGGGCCTTCCGGGCGTAAGCGTTTTGGGCGATCTTCTGATTGTTTCCGATGCGGCGGCGAGCGGCACGATTGCCGTCACGGCGCATGCGGGTACCTCCGCCGCGCCCGTTACGGCGGTAAAAAACATAGAGGTTGTCGGCAAGACGGCGTTCGACGGCAACGTCAAAAGGGTCGCCGAAGGTGAAAGCGCGACGTTCGATCTGTCCGCTGCGGGGCTGACCTCTCTCGAAGGACTCGTCGTCAGGCGCATGGAAAAAAAGATCGACGCGGCGGTGAACGGAACGGCCGTGACGATCGGCGCGGAGTATCTCGAAGGCTTCGGAAGCCGTCCCATCGAGATCACCTTCTGGATCAACGGTAGAGTATATGTCGCGACGGTGACTGTGTCGGCGTCGGACAACATATAAAACAAAAATTATATTCAAGGAGAAGGAAAATGAAAAAACACGGTTTGGTTGCTTTATTGGCGGCGTTGATGTTTACGTCCGTCGGCTGCGGTCTGGCGGCTTGCACAAAGCCTGCCGATACCTCCACCGATTCCACGACCTCCGTCGATTCGGGCAGTTCTACGGATTCGGGTAGCTCTTCGGGTTCGGAAACGCCCGCTGCGGAGTATCAGATCACGGTTTCGGCGACGGAGCACGGCACGGTTACGACAAACGTATCGAAAGCGAAGGCGGGGGCGGAAATCACCGTCACGGCGACGCCCGAAGCCAATTATGTGCTCAGGAGCGGCAGTCTCAAGTGCAACGGCACGGAGATTGAGGACGGCAAATTCGTCATGCCCGCCGAAAACGTGACGATCACTGCGGAGTTTGTGGAGGATAGCATTACCGCAATCGAAGTCACCGCGCCCGACAAGGATACTTATTATCTCGACGAGGAGGCCTCCTCGCTGGATCTGACGGGCTTCGAGGTAATCGCCAGGTATGCGGGCGGCGGCATGAAGGCGCTGGAAACGAAGGACGTCACCTTCTCGGACGTGGATTTCACAGCCGTCAACGACAATATCACCGTTACGGTGACGTACGGCACGCTGACCGATACCTTTCAGGTGGGCGTGAGAAAGCGCGACGTGGCGGAAAAGGATCTTGCAAATACTTATCGTTTCGACAAGGCGGCAAATCTCAAATTTGAAGATACGGGCGTGACGAAGCTGGTGACGCTGGAGGGCGAGAGCGTCGCATTTACGGCAAACGGCGGAAAAATCGTCGTGGCTAAGGAAGCGCTTCCTTACGCGCAGACGATCCTGCGCGTAAACAAAGCTGACGGCCACCGCTTTATCAAAGTGATCGCGGAAACGCATATCAAGACGGTCGAGGATTTCAAGGCAATCCGCGATGACCTCGGAGGCTGTTACGTGCTCGACGCCAGCTTGAATTTCGAGGGGGCGTATATACAGCCCTTCGGAACGGTGCCCGTCAAATACGAGGGCGGTTCGATGATCGATTCCGCGGGGATCGGGACATCTCCCGACGCTTTAGCAGAAGGCGACAAGCTTAAAGCCCAGCTCGGGGTGCCTTTTACGGGAACCTTCGACGGCAACGGATACGTGCTGTACAATTTCAAGAGCGGTTGCGATGAAGGCATGTGGCATGCCGTCAATTACGGCCGTTCGCTGTTCGGGTATATCGGCGCGGGCGGCACGGTGAAAAACGTTACCCTCCGCGGCTATAAGCTGGAAGGCGGGCAGGATTCGGCCTTTATCGCAGGCCTCAACCTCGGCACCGTTGAAAATATCGTAATCGACGAGGAAAATACGATTTTCAGTCATTACGGCAGGGCAAACGCGATTGTAAGCGTCAACGGCGGCACCGTTTCAAACGTCGTCTGCTATGTTTCCGACTTTACCGACAGAGACGGCACGAAACAGCTGAAAATGATCGCGCCCGATCACTCTAAAAACGAAGATGCGGCAAAGGAAACCGCAACGCGCGGCTATATCGCGCCCGAGGCCGAACTCACAGACCTCACCGCTCTGGACGGCTGGAAATATATCGAGGGCGTCGGTACGGTCTATACCAACCAATATTACGTAATCAGCCGCGCCGAAAAATTTGAAATCCCCCTCGGCGGTACGCTCGATTTGAATTTATGGTTCGATAGTTCCATGAGTGAAAATGTGGAAATAAGCGTATGGGGTAACGCCGAAGTCCTTTCGGGCTGGAACGGCGAACGCCATACCCACTACCTGCATTTCGGCGACGGGACTCTCGCTACGGAAGTCGGCGCAACGTTCACGGTCGGTTTCGGTACGGGTAGCGGCCGCTATTCGCAATGGGTAACCGTTGCGGTGACAGCTCCCGTCCTGACAGGCGTGACGTACGATGGGGAAGCAAACGTCGAGTGGTATAAAGGCGTTGCAGTCGATAAAAGTCAGTTTATGCTCACCGAGCATTATTCTGACGGCACGACGAAATCCGTTCAGCCCGACGAAATCGAGGGGCTGGACGTCGAAAGCTTATCCGCGCAACAGGTAAAGCTCGTCTATGGAACGTATTCGTTCGATATCACGGTAACCGTAGTGGAGAAAGTGGCGGCCGTCGCCTCGCTCGAGCTTACGGGCACGGCAAAAAACACCGTCTTTTACGTGGGCGGAACGCTTACGTTAGCCGATCTTGCGGGGCTTACGCTGACTGCCGTTTACGACGACGGTTCGAGGCTTCCCGTAGCGCTGACGGCGGAAATGCTGGATAAGACGACCTTTACGGAAGCGGACGCAGCCGCGCGGCTGACGATTTCTTACGAAGGCGCAGCGACCACTCTTACGCTAACCGTTTATGCGGCGCCGACCTCGATTACCGTCGCTTTGAAGGAGGGCGTTTCCTCGGTCGTATATCCCGAAGGGGAGGTGATCGATTGGTCGCAGTTCGTCACCGCGGCGGACAATAATGGCAATCCCGTAAAATTTGAAAATCTTACCTTCGGGAGCGGAACGCTCAACGGCCCCGTAACGGGAAAATTCGTCTATACGTTCAACGGAAATCAGACGGCGGAGACCGCGGCGGAAACGGAAATTTCCTTCTGGTACGGGATCGGCACGGTGGATCAATGGAATAATTTCGCCGCAAAGACAAACGATGCTGAAAATCCCGTGACAGGCTACTACACGCTGACTGCGGATATCGAATTCTCGGGGCTCACGTTTGTTCCCGCGGCCGGTACTCCCGCCGAGACGGTAGGCTCCGCAGAATTTGCAGGGATATTCGACGGCAACGGATATCAGCTGAAACATATCACGTTAGGGGCGCACAACTCGGCCGTGTTTATCAAGCTGGGTGGCGGCGGAATCGTGCGAAACGTCGGGTTTTATAAATTTGAAACGAAGAAATCCGCCTGTGCGGCGATTGTCAAACACAATTACGGAACGGTGGAAAATTGTCTGGTAACGGGTTTCTATAATATGTCGGGATACGGTGCGGGGCTTGTCTCCAACAATACTCAATGGGGCGTGGTGAGAAACTGCGTCATCGATAAGATTTCTTACGATTCCGCAACCAATAATTCAATATTCATCAACGAAAATGCCGGAAAGGTGGAAAACTGTCTGGTGGTAAATACGAAAATCGACACAATGATAAGAAAAGATACGGGCACAAGCAGCAATCTTGTAAAAGCTGACGCCTGGAAAACTGCGGAAGGTACTTCCATTCTCACTTATGCGAATAACGCATACACCTACACGACGGGCGATGCTTCGGTCACTTTTGCCGACAGCGCGTGGAGCCTCGACGAAACCACGTCGGCGCTCAAGCTCGTAAAGGAGTATCTTTGACGTCGCTACGGCGACGATAAAAGACGATTTTTCCACGCTCGACGGCTGGGGGATACAAAACCGCGTCTGGGGCTATACGGGTACCCAGACGCATGGGGGCGTGATCACCGACAACGTCTGTTACGACGCCGACGGAAATCTTGTGCTGATCGCTAACGGCGATTATTACGAGGGGGATAAGAAAGGCATCAACGCTTCTTATTCCTCCGTCCGCGGCGGAAAGCGAACGGGCGCGGCGGTCAAATCCAGGCGCGCTTACGGGTACGGTAGCTTCGAAGTGGAGATGACGGTGCCCGCGTTCAACGGGATCTGCACTTCGATCTGGCTCTACAACAATTTCCCCGACGAAACGGCGGGAAGGGAAAATCACAATTACGAGATCGATATCGAACTGCACGGTACGGCGGTAAAAGAAAACGGCGCGCTCAGAAACGACGGAAATTTAAGCTCCATGGCCTGCACCACATGGCTGACGGAAAAGGATTACAAGTCGCAGTATGTCGCCGCGGGAAAACCGCTCAATGACGGCGCATTTCATAAATTCCGTTTCGATTGGCACAGCGACAAGGTGGAGTTTTATCTGGACGGACGGCTGATGCACACGACGAGACAGTATATTCCCGACAACGAGATGTATTTCAATATCGGGTGCTGGTTCCCCAACAATTGGTGCGGAGAGCCGAATTTTGAAACGGATTATCTGACGGTAAAATCGTTTTCGTATAAACCGTTTTCGGAAAAGGCGAACTCTCTCCATGCCGATCCGCAGGCAGGCAACGGTACGATAAACGCGGCGGTGACGGTGCCCGGGCGAAATTATTTCGCAAACGGTTCACTGGAGTACGACGTTGGCAAAAACGAGGCGTTTACCGTAACGGGTACGCACGAATGGTCGAAGGGAAAGCTTTCCTTCGACGGCTCGCTCAGCCAGACGATAGACATCGACAGCGCGGGTCTTAGCTATCTTCTGGAGCTGGAGATGACGGCGGGCGCGGAGGTGAGCGTAGCCTATCAGACGTTTGTCGGCGGGGTAAAGACACTTAAGACGGAGACCGTTTCCGACGGAGCCGTCCTGTCGCCTCCCGAAGGCACGACGCGTATGGTGTTTACGTTTACGGGCAAGGCAAAGCTTCAGTCCGTCCGGCTCACGCTTGCGAAATAAGGCTCTTTGAAAAAGGAAGGATTTTGATATGATCGGAAAAGGAAAATTTCGGCCGTGGATCTGTTGTGCGGCGCTCGTCGCCGCGATGCTGCCGTTCGGCTCCGTGACGAGGGCCTATGCCCTGCCCGTGCCCGACGAGGAAAAAATACCCGCGATGGTCGCCCTTTCCATTTGGGACGAAACGACGATGGGCTTTAACTGGAACACCTCGGACTATACGGGCTGCGACGTGGAGGTGGCGCCCTATGGAAGCGGCTTTACGGGCGCGGAGGTCATGCGGTTTACGGGAAGCGTGGCGTTGAGCCGCGCGCACGAGGACGACGGATATATCCACCGCGCGGTTGCCGCGGGTCTGAAAGCGGGCACAAAATATAGCTATCGCCTTGGCGACGCTGAATTTGACGTTTGGGCGGAGGGCAGCTTTACCACGCCCAAAACGGACGGCGCGTTCGAGTTTGTGCATCTGTCCGATCCCCAAGGCTGGACGGAGAGCCATTACGATACTTACAGCGGCCTGCTCTCGGCCGCGTTGACGGACTCGCCCGCCTTTATCGCGGCGACGGGCGACATCGTCAACAACAGCTGGGCCGAGCGCGAGCCTGTGCTTCAGCAGTGGGATTGGGCGCTCACCAAACAGTTTCCGTATCTTAAGGACGTGCCCTTTATGGCGGTGGCAGGCAACCACGACGCCGCGGATTACGACTTTTCTTCCCGCTTTTATTACGACGTCGGCGGAGACGAACGGACGGGAAACTACTATAGCTTCAATTATTCCGACGCGCATTTTATCGCCCTGAATACCAATGATACGATAGGAAAGGAAACGCCCGAGGCGACGGGGCTTTCCGAAGCCCAGATGTCCTGGCTAAAAGCCGACCTCGAGGCGAACAAAGCCGCCGAGTGGAAGATCGTCATGATGCATAAAGGAATATTCGATTCGGGCTCGCACAGCTCCAACGTCGATCTGGAGGATTACGATATCGCCAAAATCCGCGGCCAGCTGGCGCCCCTGTTTGCCGAATATGGCGTCGATCTCGTCCTTCAGGGGCACGATCACCTGTATAGCTTAAGCTATCCCGTTTCGGCGGAGCTTGCGGACAATGCGCTGAAGGTAATTCCCGACAAGACGGACGCGAAAAAGGCCTCTTACGAAGGACGGACGTATTCCATGTCTTATCAACCCGAAGGCGCCGTATATTTCAATACGGGCAGCGCCAGTGGCTCGAAATATTACGAAATCCAGCCCTACAACACGGCGCTGATCCCAATCGCCGATACGTCCGCGCCCAAGAGTCCGATGTTCACCCGCATCAGGATCGACGGCGGATGTCTTCTTGCCGACACCTATTTGGTGGAAAACGGGGACGCGGAAGCATATAAAAGCTTCGGTATCTATAAGGGCGAGCCCGAGGAAGGAACGCTGAAATTCGAGGGCGGCGAAAAGCCCTCCGATAACTCTTCCGAGGCGTTGTCTCCGAAAAGCTCCGCCTGGAAAATCGTGCTCATCGCGGTTGTCGGGGGGATAGTGCTCATCGGCACGGGGATCGGCGCGCTGTGGATATTCCGAAAAAAGAAACCGTAAAAGCAGACGGGGAAAGGGTGAAGATCTCAAAAGCGGAGGAAGGATATGATAGAATTCGGTACGGGCGGTTTCCGCGGGGTCATCGGCGAAGATTTCACGCGCGATAACGTGCGTCTGATCGCGGAGGGACTGTCGCGGATTGCGGAGGAGGACGGGTCGGATAGGCCCGTCGTCGTGGGCTACGACAACAGATTTATTTCCGACCGCGCGGCCATTTGGCTGGCGGAGGTGTTTGCCGCGCACGGCATAAAAGTGCTGAAATTCGATCGGCCCATGCCTACGCCCGCGATCATGTACGCGGTGAAGGATATGGGGCTCGCGTACGGCGCCATGGTGACCGCCAGCCACAACCCCTATTATTTCAACGGCGTCAAGCTGTTTATGAAAGGCGGCATGGACGCGGATCTCGCCTTTACCGAACGGCTGGAGCGGACGATGGAAAAGATAACCGCGGTCAATGCCCTGCCGATCGAGGGCGCGGAGAAAGAGGGCCTCGTCGAACATTTCGACAACCTCGACAGATATCTTGCGTTTATCAGAAGCTTTATCAGCCCGAAAATAGTGGACAATCATGCAAAAATATTGTATGATAATTTATGCGGAGTGGGCGCGGTAAGCCTGCGCCGTCTAGCGGAGGATTATAACGTTCGTCAGTTCGATATCCGCAACGCCCGCCACGACGCTTTTTTCAGCTTCTCCCTGCCCAATCCGACGGAGGAGATGATGCGTCCTCTGGCGGATACGGTGGTGCGGGAGGGCTACGATTTCGCCATGGCGACGGACAGCGACGCCGACCGCCTCGGTATCCTCGACGAAAAAGGCAATTATATCGACAGCAACGACATTCTCGGCGCGCTCTATTATTACTTAAGCGTCTATCGCGGCATGAAGGGGGATGTGGTCAAAAACTGCGCCACCTCCCTGCTCCTCGATAAGCTGGCGGAGCGTCTCGGGCAGAAATGTCACGAGGTGGACGTGGGCTTCAAAAACGTCTCCCAAAAAATGGCGGAGACGGACGCCCTCATCGGCGGCGAAAGCTCGGGCGGGCTCACCGTCCGCGGCTATGTCCGCGGCAAGGACAGCGTTTTTTCCGCGTCCCTGTTTATGGAAATGGTGATCATGATGAAAAAGCCCGTTTCCGAAATAGTCAAAGAAGTGCACGGGTTTGCGGATTACCGCCTCAATTCCGCCCAATCGGTCATCGAGGTGAAGTCTCTGGAGCCCGTCGTCGAATACCTGTCCCGCTGTACGCCCGAGCTTTCGCAGAAAGTGCTGGAGACGCGGGCCTTCGGGCGCAACTATAAATATATTTTGAACAACGGCTGGGCGCTTCTGCGCATGTCGGGCACGGAACCCGTGCTTCGCGTGTTTGCCGAAACGGACAGCGAAAAGACCACGAAAAACATCATCGGCGAGCTGACGGGCAGCCTGAAAAAATTCGCGTAATACTAAAAACAAGGAAGTAATCATGGATTTAATCGAAACTGCCCGCGCGCTGCTGAAACGCATCGACGCGCTCCTGGAAAATCCCGAGGCGAAACGGGCGTCCGCTTTGCCCGACGGGGGATATTTTCTCGACGAAAACACCGTCTTGTGTCTGGAACGCGCCAACGGCGACGCGCGTTTCCCCTATACCGCCGACGGCTTTAACCTGTGGGCCCATTCCTCGGGCTATATCAGCATCAACGAAAGCACTTTTTACGTCGTTCTCTCCGCCGACGGCGGAAAGGAGCCGTATCTCAACTTTTATGCGGGGCTCCCCGCCGACGGAGGGTATGTTCCCGTATCCCTCACGGGTGCGGCGCGTTCGCCTCTGGAGGGCGAAACGGCGCGCTATACCGTGTTCACCCCGCAGGCGGTTTATTATCTCACCCGCACCGCGGCAGCCGATTTCGTGGTTCGCGCGTACGTGACGCGGGAAAAGACCGTGCGTTTTTCGCTGGCGGCCTTGGGCAAAACGGATACCGAGCTGTACCTTGCGGGATATTTCAACTGTTTTCTCATGCACGCGGCTGCGGAGTGCTGCGAGACGCCGTGGTTCCGCCAATGCAGAGCCATACCCTCGGGCTTCGAGTTTTACAGCGTCGAGGATCTCGACCGCAGTACCCACCTCGACAATTACGGCGTGCTCACCCGCACGGTTAACGCACAGGAGACGGGGCGCTCGACGACCACCTCCCGCACCGACTTTACGGGCGCAAAAAGCAATTATCTCGCCGCGTCCCGCTCGCTTAGGACGGGCAGGTTTGCCGAGGGCAGGCAGGCGACAAAATTTACGGACACGGCCATCGCGGGCGACATCGTACGCGTTGCGCTGACCGACGGCGGGGCAGCCCGCGTGGACTACAGCCTCGACGCGGTGTTCGACACGGCGTCGTGCGCCGCGAAAGCGGCGGCGCTGCCCTCCCCGCAGGAGTTTGACAAATACGTCGAAGAAGCCGAACGGATGGATAGGGAGAAAAAAAATTCTCCTCTCATGCTGGAGATGCGCTTTGAAAACAGCGAGCTCCCCGCTCTCTCCGCGGCCACGCTGGAAAAATTTGTCGGTTTCGTCGTCCGTCAGGTAGAGTTCGCCGCGCTCAGCAAAAATTCGGGTGTCTCCCTGCTGGGGGTGCGCGACGTGTTTCAGCAGCTGGAGGCCGCGCTCATGTGGACGGGGGAGAAGTGCCGCGCGAAGATTATCGAGGCGCTCGGGTTTGTGTGCGAAGACGGACGCCCGCCCCGGCAATACAGTATTCCGCCCACGCCCGACGCGCCGCCGCAGATGGATTTACGTAAATTTATCGATCAGGGCGTGTGGATCATCGATACGGTATATCGCTATCTCGCCTATACGGGCGACTATTCCATTCTCGACGAGCCCTGCGGCTATTACCGTTTCGAAAAGGGAATCCAAAAAACCGACGAAATAACGACCGTTCTCGAACACCTCGTGCGCATTTCTCGCTTTCTCATCTCCAACATAGACGAAAAGACAAACTGCCTGCACGCGCTGTACGGCGATTGGAACGACGCTTTGGACGGCATGGGGGTGAGTTCCGACGGCTCGAAGGAATTCGGCACGGGCGTGTCCGTTATGGCGACCCTTCAGCTCTATCACAATATGACCGAAATGGGCGAGATACTCGCGGAAACGGACAAAAAGGAAGCGCTTCCCACGGCGGAAGTGAAGAAACGTCTCGAGCGCGGGCTTACGGAATACGCCCTCGTGCGCGAAAGCGCGGGGCGCAGAATTCTGCACGGCTGGGGGGACGAACGATCGTACTTGGTCGGCAGTTCGCGCGATCCCGACGGCAAGGATCGCGTGGGGCTCACCTCGTATGCGTTTTGGGTGATCTCGGGCATGTACGCCCGCGATAAGAGCGTGCGGGAAGATATTTTGCGCGCCTATCAGAGGCTGGATTCCAAATACGGACTGAGGACGTTCGATCAATTTTTCGCGCCCGGTACTCCGGGCGTTGGACGGATCGGCAACCTGCCTCCCGGGACGGCGGAAAATAGCGCGACCTACGTGCACGCGACGCTGTTCGGTGTGTGGTCGCTGTTTATGATGGGCGAGGATAAGGCCGCGTGGGAACAGCTGATCAAGGCGCTTCCCGTCACGCACGCGCATCTGTCCGCGACGCAGTTCGTAATGAGCAATTCCTATTCCTTAAACCCCGAATTTTCCATGGACGGCGAGTCCATGTCCGATTGGTACACGGGCGCGGCCAACGTGCTGATCAAGACGCTGGTGCGGTGCGTGTTCGGCGTCGATGCGACGCTTGAGGGGGTATATATCCGCCCCGCGGCGTATATGCCTTTCGCTTCGGCAAAAATACGCATCGCCGTGCGCGGCTGTTCGGTGCGTGTGGAATACGTCAAAAAAGGAAACGGAAAGCGCGTTTTCCGCGTGGGCGGAAAGTTTCGGGAAGCGCCGCCCGACCCCGTTTCGGGCGCGCCCGCGCTGTTGCTTTCCGAAGCCGACCTCAAGGGCGAAACGCTTGTGATTTCCGTGGAAGATTAAAAAGTAAACCAACTACACAGAGGAAACGATCATGGCCAATGCAGGGAAAAATCAAAGCTACGCGAGATTCAAAAACAACGAGCTCGTGCTCAATCTGCTTCGAAAAAAGGAATACAGTGCAACCGAGCTTTCAAAGGAGCTGGGGCTGTCCAACGCCGCTCTTTCACAGATCATGTCCGAGCTTAGCGAAAAAAAGCTGGTGCGGCAGGTTCCGTGCGGGGATCGGACGACGCTCGGGCGGCGGCGCAATTATTTTTCTCTCAACGGCGACTACGGAATCATCGTGGCGGTGGGGTTTTCGGATAACGAAATTCATATCGCTTTTGCGGATTTTTCGGGCAAGCTGCTGTTGGAGGAACGTATCCGCGACAGACTGAATTACGACCTCACGATCGTCTATGAAACGGTGCTTCGGATTCACGAGCTATACAATAAAAATTTCAAGACCCTGCCCATTCTTTCGGTAAATTTATCCCTGCCGGGAAAAATCAACAACGAAACTATGGAGGTAGTGCTCTCCGCACAGTTGAAAAAGGTAGTGGATGAGGACAAGGGAAAGCTTCTGAAGATCTTTAACGGCCATTTCGACGTGCCCGTGCGGGCGTTCAACGACATCAACCTCTCTTTGATTGCGGAGCGTGACGACGAGGAAAGCTACGGAAAAAACCTCATTTTAATGCACATCGACGCGGGCGTGGGCGGCGCGTTCTATTTCGGAAACAAAATTTACGGCGGCGACCACGGCTTTGCGGGCGAAATCGGCTTTATGCCCGTGTTTTTCGAAGGCAAAAAGACGATTTTAGATTCGGCCGTTTCTTTCACGTCTATTGCGGAGCGTTTAACCGAGCGTTTTCATAAAGATTACGGCATAGACGACTTAAAAGAGCTGTATTTCACCGACGCGGAGGTTCGCGCGGAATTTTTGAAGACCGCTTCGGTGGCGGGCCACGCCGTGGGCGAGCTGGCCGAGATCCTCGACGTAAGCTACGTGGTCGTCAGCGGCGGTGTCACCGAGCTGGACGACGAATATAAAAAACAGCTGACGGAGGCCGCCAATTTCGGGCGGGGCGAAGTGGAAATCTGCTTTTCGTGTCTGAAGGACGCGTGTATTAAGGGCGCGATCATCACTGCCGTCCGTCAGGAAATTATTGCCGCGATCTCCAAATAAACCCGCGCGAGTAAATAGAGAGCTTTCTTTGAAACCGATACGAAAACGACTCGATTTTTTTAACGCCGCTTGCGAAAATCATAACCACCAGTAAACTGGTGGTTTGCATAACCCCTAAAAGGGGATAATAC
>UQHL01000003.1 GCA_900540805.1 uncultured Eubacteriales bacterium | reverse complement strand
GTATTATCCCCTTTTAGGGGTTATGCAAACCACCAGTTTACTGGTGGTTATGATTAAGGTTATATAATTGATTTATGGGTAGGAAAGTGATATAATCTTAACATGAAAATGATAGAAGACAAAATAGATATAAAAATGTTCGCTCCCTGCGGAATGAATTGTAAAGTATGTTATAAACACTGCTATTCCAAAAAATCTTGCGGCGGTTGTTTCCTAAGCGACGAGGAAAAACCTGAACATTGCCGAAAATGTAAAATTAAAGATTGCGTAAAATTGAAAGGCTTATCCTATTGTTATCAATGTCTGAAATTTCCCTGTATGCTCATAATACGTCTTGAAAAAATTTATAGCAAAAGGTATAACGTCAGCTTAATAGAGAATAGCGAATTTGTCAAAGAATATGGCTTAGTGAAATTTATGGAAAGTCAAAAAAAGAAATACCGATGCACTGAATGCGGCGGGATCATCTCCGTTCACGATAAAGAATGTAGCGAGTGTCAATCAAAAATGGAGCAATAGATATGTTTTATTTTCCCGATTATCGCTCCACCGAGAAGCTGCACTAAAAACGCTTTTTTTCGAATGAAACTCGTTTACTTAATTTACGGCGCAAATGCTTCTCTATAGTTACACGGAATAGAATAAACCGCCGCTGGCGTTGTCGATGCTCTAAATTAAAAAGAGCGCTTACTTATAATGCCCATAAGTTTATACGTTTTTATTATATTTTTGTATCCGAATACTAAAAACGTCGATAAAAATTTATTGATAAAACGCTCCTTTCAGAATAATATACTCTAAATTTATTCATTTGATTTATAATCAGTTGTTTGTTGCAATATTTTTGATAAGAGAGAGGCATTAAATAATGGAAAATAAATTATTTATGACCGGAATGGGAAGTATTATTGCCGCTGCAATATCTTTATTGCCGTATATTTTCTATCCGAATTTCGCTGATATTTGTCTTCCGATTATGGGGGTTTTGTTCGTGTGCGGCTTTAGCTTGATTATTATCAGTCATATCTTTTCCAAGAAGGTTAGCTCCAAGCAATTGACTACCGCGTTCCGTACTTTCCGGAATATCGATTTGGAAAGAACCAGAAGGTGTATGCGCTTGCGCGATCTGCCGGATAAAGAGTTGCTTTATAAATTATTTTACTCACGGGATAATTCGGAAAGGATTATATTTTTCAGAACTCTGAACGATGAAAAGGCCGTCGGGGTTGCGCATCAAAAGGCTGTTTTGTATAGCTGGGAGGCTTTACGCGAAGCAGGCGCTTTAGGCGTTTGGAAAACGTTGGAGCCTTTGAGCTGTTATGAAAATATCGAGCAGGCCCTAAAAGAAAATTTAGAAAAGACAGAAAACTACTGCGAGGAAACTTTGGCAGAACGCGTGGAAAAGAAGCGCAGGATTTTTATCCTGCGTAAAAAAATGATTTCCGGGTGCGGGGGCTCTATATATATTTGGGTGGACGGCATGCGCGGAAAACTTAAAAACGGCCGGGGCGTGATGCTGGAAACCGATTGCAATCTCCATGTGTTGAGAGCGGGCGGCAGTATTATGATTATAGGAGCGTCGGAAGAGGATTGCGTAATTTTTATCGAAATTTTACCTGTAATTCAATTTGTCGCTGATAATTACCATTTGCCTTGTAAATTTGAAAAGGTTAACGAATTCGGAGATAAGATTCCCATTGAAAGCAGCGAATATATATTCGGTATATAAGATTTCAAAAATATAGAGAAATTTTATAAACCTCGGCTATATTCATCTTGGCGCGCTCGTCGCGAGCGACGATAAAGCCCGAAGAGTTCTATGTAGATAAACTCGATTTTGAGATAAGTTGCTATACCTCCGACCTTGATGACGTTTATAAAATCGATCTGAAAATAAGGGACGGAGAATTGACGATATTCTTTGAAAAAGGTAATCCTCAGCAGCATTCGAACATAGAGGCTTTGAGGCTTAGGAATCCTGCCTTTTAGGCGGCTGACATCGAAAAGACGGCAGAGAAACTAAAAGCGCGCGGAATCGTCGTCGAAGCTGTCGGACTCGACCTTTATACTGACGAAAAAATGACGTTTATCCATTATCCCGATAAGTTGTCTTTGTCCGCGAATAAAAATATCCCCGATTTTTCCAATGGTATCGGAAAAATCGGGGTTTTTTCAAAAATAAAACTGTGCAGCCTTTTTTGTCGGGATTTACCGAAGCGGAAACACCGCAGGTGACTCCTTCAAAGCTTCCTCATGGCACACGCAAAAATCCGCTTAGTGCTGCTGCATTCCTGCCCTGACACGGTTCACGGCATTGCGTTGCATAAGACCTTGCTATCAACGTTCCTTACGATGCGCTGCCTTCCATAAATACCGCCGGGAAAGGCGTTCGGTTCTGCTATAGCGGATTGCAGATACAGGGTGCCGCTAACTCCCCACCTAGCACAGCTTACTTATTATACACTATTTTCCGGGGTTTTGCAACCGTTTTTATCCTAATTTTTTTGTCACTTTTTTGAAGTTTTGCGCACAAAGCAATTGACAGCGTTAAGAAAAAGACTTATACTCATAGATAATTCGTTTCACTTCCGCGAAAACGGTATTTTTAATGAGCGGAAAAGGATTTTTGTTATGAGTAACCTGTCTTTCGGCGCAGGCTATTGGAAAAAGCAACTGCCTCTCACGGTCCTTTCTTATCTGAGCAGTTTTATCGCTATCGTCACCGATCTGTCGCTGCCGCTTCTGACGGCGGCGATGCTCGACTACGCCGTGTGTTACGATCCCTCAAAAGCCGCAGGGACGCCCGACGGGATATTCGGTTTTCTCTTTACGGGGAAATACGGGGCGCTGGGCACTATGAAGCTGTTTTTGAGCTGTGCGGCGGTCTTTCTTGTCATTTTATTGCTGCGGCTTATTTTTATCTATATAAAAAATATAAGTTTCCAGCGCGCGGGGCTTCGCATGGAAAGCGACTTGCGCGACGATACGTATAAAAAGCTGATGCAGCTCGACGGAAGCGCGCTTTCGGGCTTTAATACGGGCGAATTGATGACCGTGATGAACCGCGATATCGTCATGGTGAAGGAAATGTACACGCGGGTGTTTATTTCCTTTTTCGACAGCGTGACGGTAATGATCGTCACGTGTATTTTCCTTTCCAGCATCAGCCCCTGGATGCTGCTCATTCCCGTGGCGATTTCGCCCGCGCTCATCTTTACGCTGATCCGCTACGCAAGGACGATGAAAGTCATTTTCACGGACGTGCGCCGCGCGTACAGCGATATCAATCTCACCGTTCAGGAAAATATCCGCGGCGTGAGGCTGGTCCGCGCGTTTGCAAACGAGACGTACGAGGAGGAAAAGTTCCGCCGCGACAATTATCGCATGCGGGACGTAATGTTCCGTCTGGACGATAAAATGGCAAAGTACAACACCTTTTTCGACGGCTTTATGCAGATCGCCTACGTATCGGCCATCATTATCTGCGTTTTTCTCGTCCTCAACGGCTCCCTGATGGTGGGTGCGCTGACGGCCGCGGGCGCCTACGTCATGAAGATCATGAGCCATATTACCCAGATCAGCCAGAACATCAGCAATATGCAGCGTCAGACGGTCTCTTTGGGAAGACTGAAAAACTTCCTCGAAACGGAAAGCGGGATACGGGAATATCCCGAAGCGCTCTGCGCTTCTGCCCGCCCGCATATCCGCATGGAAAACGTCTCTCTGACGCTCGGCGACAAGCAGGTGCTGAAAAATATAACCCTCGACATTCCCTACGGAAAAAAGGTGGGGATTATGGGCGGTACGGGAAGCGGCAAATCCGTGCTTCTGAAGAGCCTGTCGCGCGTTTTCGACGTTACCTCGGGCGAGATATCGATCGACGGTCAAAACGTCCGCAAATACGCGCTGGACGCGTTACGCAACGAATTTGCTTACGTCTTTCAGGACGTTTTCCTCTTTTCGCACACCATAGACGCGAATATCGCCTTTTACGATCCCGAAGCGCCCGAAGAGGACGTGAGGGACGCCGCGGAAACCGCGCAGGCGGCACGGTTTGTGGAAAAGCTGGAGGACGGCTACGAGACGGTGGTGGGCGAACGCGGGCTCGGCTTATCGGGCGGACAGAAACAGCGGCTTTCCGTCGCGCGGGCCCTCATGAAGCGCGCGCCCGTGCTCATTCTCGACGACGCCTCCAGCGCGCTGGATATGGCCACGGAGAAAAAGCTTCTGAAGGCCGTAAAGGAAAAGACGCCCGAAAACACCCTGCTGATCGCCGCGCACCGCGTCTCCTCCGTCATGGACTGCGACGAGATCGTCTATCTTCAGGACGGGGAAATCGTCGAAAGGGGAACGGCGAAGGAGCTGATCTCGCTCGGCGGGCGGTTTGCTTCCATTTACCGCATGCAGACGGCGGACGGACAGCTGGACGATTCCTCTTACGGAAAGGAGGACTGATATGAAGCGCAACACTTATTATATCGACGAAAAGGTCGAAAAGGAAAAGGTGGACGTCAAACTTTTAAGGCGTCTGCTCCGCTACGTGGCGCCCCGCAAAAAAACGTTCGGGATTATTCTCGTCCTTCTGCTTTCCGCTACCCTCGCCGCTCTGGTTCCCCCGCTGTTTATCAAGGCGATCGTGGATAAGGTAATTCCCGATAAAAATTACGCGCTGCTCGTCCGCGTGCTGGTCGGCTTCGTCGCGGTGTCCGCGCTGCGCGTGATCCTGCCCTATTTCTATAATCGTCTGATGTGGAGAATGGGGGACAGCATCGTCGCGGAGCTGCGTACGGAAATATTCGCCAAGCTTCAGAAGCTTCCCTTCGAATATTTCGATAACCGTCCCGCAGGTAAAATTTCCGTCCGCGTCACCGATTATATCGACGAATTGGGGGATTTTTTCGCCTGGAACCTGATGTATTTTATCGTGGATATCCTCAATATCCTCGTCGTGACGGTGTTTATGCTGTTTTTAAGCCCCGTCCTCGCGCTGGTCGTCTATGCGGCGGTTATTCCCATGACGGTGTGCATTTTTTTGCTGAAAGGCGTGGTGAGAAAATATTTCCGCGTGCAGAAAGCAAAGGATTCCAACCGCACGGCGTATATCGTCGAATCCATCAACGGGGAAAAGGTAATCAAGAGCTTCAGCCGCGCTGCCTATAACGAGGGCGTCTATCACCAATTGCAGACGGCCAGCCGCCGTCAATGGGAAAAGATCGTCATGGCCAACGAGCTGAACTCGCCGATCGTCGATCTTTTCTGGAACCTCGGCACCCTGTTGATTTACGCCGTTTCCATCTGGGCTGTCGCGGCGGGAAAGTGGAGCATGCAGACGGGCACGGTGATCGCTTTCCTCAATTACATGAGCCTTTGCGCCTCGCCCTTTATGCAGCTTTCCTCGATTTTGCAAAACCTGTCGCAGGTCTCCGCAAATCTCGAGCGGGTATTTGAGACGATAGACGAACAGAATCCCATTACGGAAAAAAACGACGCAAAGGAGCTGGCGAACGTCCGCGGCGAAGTGGATTTTGAAAAGGTGACGTTCGGGTACGAAGCGGGGATAAACGTCCTCGAAAATTTTGACCTGCACGTCGCGGCGGGGGAGACGATTGCGTTGGTCGGCCCGACGGGCGCGGGAAAGACGACGGTGATCAATCTGATTACGCGCTTTTACGATCCCGCGGCGGGGTGCGTGAAGATAGACGGCATAAACGTCAGGGATGTGACGCTCGGTTCGCTGCGCAGCCGCGTGGGCGTATTGATGCAGGACCCGTTTATTTTTAAGGGCACGATTATCGATAATATCCGTTACGGCCGCCCCGAGGCGACGGACGAGGAATGTATCGCCGCGGCGGAACGCATTTACGCCGATCGCGTGGCGAAGCGGTACCCCGACGGATTTTACGCCAAGACAGAGGAGGGAGGCGAAGGCCTGTCCGCAGGGGAAAAGCAGCTGATTTCCTTTGCGCGCATGGTGCTCAAGGACCCTTCGGTGGTTATTTTGGACGAGGCGACGTCCTCCGTGGATTCGGAGACGGAGGAGCTTATCAGAGAAGCTTTGGAAATTCTTTTGAAGGATAAAACGGCTTTTATCGTCGCGCACAGGCTGTCCACCATCCGCAAGGCGGACCGCATCTTATATATTGCCGACAAAGGTATCGCCGAAAGCGGCAATCACGAACAGCTTTTGGCGAAAAAAGGGCTTTATTACCGCCTGAACGCGGGACTTTGACTCCGTCGGTCCCGCTTTTGCGTTGACAAACGCGATAAAAAAGAGTATAATATCGAGTCGGAAAAAGGAAAACGCAAGGAGAAAAGTTATGTCGGAAAATTGCACGCACGATTGCTCGTCATGCTCGTCGAACTGTTCGTCAAGGACAAAGGAGAGCTTTCTTAAATCGCCGCACGCCGAAGCTTCCATCAAAAAGGCGATCGCGGTCGTCAGCGGAAAGGGCGGGGTAGGAAAGTCGCTCACCACTTCCCTGCTGGCCTCGTTTGCCCATAAACAGGGGAAATCGGTCGGCATTATGGACGCGGATATCACGGGGCCTTCCGTTCCTCGCATGTTCGGGGTAAGCGAACGCGCGACGGGCGGCGAGACGGGGATCAACACCGTATTGACGCCTTCGGGCATGCAGATGATGTCCATGAATTTATTGCTCGACAGCGAGACGACCCCCGTTTTGTGGCGCGGAGCCATTATTTCGGGCACGGTGCTGCAATTTTGGACGGACGTAATCTGGAAGGACGTGGATCTGCTGTTTATCGACATGCCGCCCGGAACGGGCGACGTGCCGCTGACGGTGTTTCAGAGCATTCCGCTCGCGGGCGTCGTCATCGTCACCACGCCGCAGGATCTCGTGAAGATGGTGGTGGAAAAGGCCGTCAATATGGCGAACATGATGAATGTGCCCGTCTTGGGGCTGGTGGAAAACATGAGCTATCTCAATTGTCCCGACTGCGGCCGCAGGATCGAGATTTTCGGACAGAGCAAGGCTGCGGCGATCGCGGAGGAATACGGGATTCGCGCAGTGTCCCGCATGCCTTTGGACGCCAGAATTGCGGAATATGCGGACGCGGGGCGCATAGAGGACTATGAAACGGACGCGCTGAAAGCGGTTTATGAGGCGATAGAAAAAGCATAAAGGGCTTCGCTAAAGAAAAACGGAACGGATAAATCTATCCGTTCCGTTTTTGTGTTGCCGTGCGCGTCGCCGCTATACCGCGATTTCGGCGGCTGCCTGTTCTTCCGCTTCTGCGTCTGCCGTTGTAAAGGCGGGGACGTATTCGGGCATAAAAGCGCCTGCGGGCATAGGAAGGGGCGCGGGCTTCGCCTTTGCAGTGTCGGGGGCCACCTTGATATATTGCCTGTATTCGTAAGTGGATTTTTTACTGCGTTCCGTCATCGCTTCATAGACCTGCTCGCGGAGCATGCGCTGGTTTTCCTTGAGGGAAAGCGTCTCGTCGGGAAAGAACGGACCGTCCACGTAAATCGTCGTTTTGGGATAGGAGGTAAACCTGCGTTTCTGATAAGTGGTCGTGAAGCAGAAGACGGGTTTGCCTGTCTCCGCGGGATAGCGGAAGGACACGTCCTTGAAGGGGCGAATTTTCGTATAATAGGGCCAGATATGCGCTTCGGGATAGATCACTACGCAGTGATTTTTATCGGTATGCTTTTTGATCGCTTCGTGAAAGCCCTTCATGCCTCGCCTGGCGGTGGGGATGGGCACGCCGCCCAGCATTTCCACAGCCTTTCCCGCGACGGGGATGGATACGCCGTCGGGGTTGATGATGATATACGCCTTTTTCGGGAAAGCGACGAGGGAAGGCCGAAAAGCGTCGCCGGCGGCCGCGGTGTGATTGGCGTATAGAAAATATCCGCCCTTCCGATAGCCCTTGAGGCCCCGCCTGTTTTTAATAGTTTCATGAAATACAATTTTCTGAAAGAGAAAAATAAGAGGGGTTACAATCAGCCGATAGAGGATAAATTCGAAAAATTTTCTGACGGGATTGCGGGAAAAATATTTATAGTTCAAGGGCAGTTCCTTTCGCTTGATGTTCGTTCCCGCGAAATCGTCGTTGAGTTCGTCGCTGTAATAATACGTCCGTTTCATGTTGCCTCCTTATGTTTATCGATTGCGCTTTCAAGCATTTCTTCCATTTTTTCCATACAGACGGATTGCGAAAAGCTTCTGCGCATTTCCGCGTATTTTTCTTTGTAAGCTTTTATCAGCTCCCTGTTTTCGTACCAGAAATCGATTTTTCGAGCCAGATCCCCCGCGTCGTTTTTATGGAACAGATTGTTTTCGTCCACGGCGAAAAATCGCGTTGCGCTGCGCTCGGAGTCGCAGATGACGGGAACCAATCCGCTTGCGATCGCCTCCATACAGGAGATCGCCTCGATCTCCATCAGCGCGGTATGCACATACAGATCGGCGGCGTGCAGAACGTCGAGCAGCTCCTCTCGGGAATAGAAATGAAACTCGCTGTCGAGGCGGAGCTTTTCGGCTTTTTTAATCAACCGTTTTTTATACGGCCCGTCGCCTGCGAAAATAAGTTTCAGATCGTCTTTATGCGCCGAAGCCGCCGCCGCTTCAATGAGAACGGACTGCGCTTTCTCCTTGCTGTAACGCCCCGTGCAAAGGATAGTGAATTTATCCGTCGTACGCCGTACGGGACGGGGCGCGAAAAATACGTCGTTGACGCCGTTGGAGATCACGAGGCCGTCGGTGGGGCGCGTCTCTTTTTCAAATACTTCCCTGATAAATCGGGTAGGGTAATGTACGATATCGCAGTATCTGTAAACCCGCCGATAAAAAATTTTATAGGTGAGACGGTTGGCGGGACGGAAGTTCATCATGCCGATGTGGGAGGTGACGTTTTCCGCCTGGCAATGGAAGCTGGCCGTCACGGGCTTGTGCATTTTCTGCGCCAGCTTCGCGCCCGCCGCGCCCAGTGCAAAAGGAAACTGAATATGCACCGCGTCCGCCTCCTCGATTGCTTTTGTCAAAATATGTTTGTCTGCTTTTGCCAAAAGAACGCCGTTCCGTTTCAAGGCCGCATTAAAAGGCCCGAAATTTATGGTGGGTACGACATAACGGTTTTCCGCTCCGTCGGTGACTTTGTCGGACGAAACCACGGTTACCCGATGTCCTTTACTTTTCAGATGGCGGATAAAATTGAGCGTTGCGATGGTGGTGCCGTTGTTCGGCTCCCCCAAAACGTCGCAGATCACAGTAACATTCATGGTAATCCTCTGGAGCTTTCTTCCGTAAAATCAATGTTTGTAACAAAAAACGGTTGATATATGACATTTGTCATCTGTTTCCATTATATCGCATCTGCATAAGTTGCGCAATAGCGAAGTCGGATAATGTTTTTCTACCGCTATAGAATTATGAGAGAAGGCACCTCTCAAGTCTTTCGAGAGGAAAATTCTGCTCTACTCACAGTAGAATTGTCGCAAACCGAGGCTTTTTAGGTTGATTTTTTGAAAAATATATGGTATATTGGTGTTATGGAGAATAGTGCAAAAAACGTAATCGACGCGACGGACGCCCCCGTAAAAAACGTCGTGGCAAAAAATCTGATAGAGTTGAGAAAAAGCCGTAAGCTAACGCAAAGCGATCTCGCGGAGATGCTCAATTATTCGGACAAGACGATCTCTAAATGGGAGAATGGGGATTCTCTGCCCGATATCGCCGTTTTGGCGGCGCTTACGGATATTTACGGAATCACGTTGGACGATCTCGTCCACGCAAACGCGGCGGAAAGATCGGGCGGCAACGCGAAGGAAAAGCGGGAACGGGAAAGGAGCAACCGCCTGATTATTTTATGTCTGACCGTCTCGGTGGTCTTTTTGATCGCCACGCTGGTTTTTGTCTATCTGAAGCTTAAAGCGAACATAACTTATTGGCAGGCGTTTGTCTGGGCGGTGCCCGTGTCCTGCTTATCTCTCCTTTGGTCGAACCGAAAGTCGGAAACGGGCGTAAAAATGAGCAAAATTTATCGGACGGCGGTGTTATCCGTATTGTGCTGGTCTTTTTTGGCCGCAGTGTATCTTCAGCTTCTTGAATATCAGGTATGGCTGATCTTTATTTTGGGAATTCCCATCGAGCTGATTATCTGGCTGAGTTCGAAACTGAATAAATGAAAAGCCCGGGCTATATAGCCCGGGCTTTTTTCAGATTTGAGAAAAACGCTTTCCGACCGAATTTATTTTACGCGGCCGCGTTAATTTTCGATTGCGCTAAAGCATAGTTTACGATCCCGAGTCCGAACAGGTTGAGAACCAGGTATAACGCCCCCGAATCTCCCACTTTTTTCCCGAGTTTATATGCCCAGTAAAAGCTGTAGATGCCGAAAGTGATAATCGTGAATAAAACGGCCATTCCGCCCGACGCGGTGGCCTCTGCGGAGTTCATGCGGTTGCTGTCGTTGGTGAGGCAGACAAACCAATAAATTCCGTAAATGCCGAACGTGATGATCGTGAAAACGATTGCCAATGCGATATTTCTTTTTTTCATAATTTTTCTCCTTATTTGTTTCGTCGGTAAAGCGCTTTCTCATACATATTATATATGAGAATACTCATAATGTCAATGAGAATACTCATATTTTGTTATAATTTTTTTATGATAATCGCGCAAAGAATAAAAGAACTAAGGAGGGACTGCAACATGACGCAGGCGGCGCTTGCCGCGCGGGTGAAATGCAGTCAATCGATGATTGTCCGATGGGAAAAGGGGGAGTGTGAGCCTACGGCCAGTGCAATTCTCGCGCTTTCTTACGCATTCGACTGTTCTTGCGATTATTTGTTGGGGAAAAGCGAATTTTAGCAAGGAAGGCGTCTTTGATAAAGAGAGGGCGTCCGAGAAGAAACAGAAGGAAAATTTGCGGGGAAGGGCAGAAAAGACGAGGTAACTATTCGCGTTTCCTTCGGCGGGATAAAAAGTTTTTTCGCGGAAGGTTTTTCTCCGCCTTGACGAACGGGCCCCGATATGATATAATCATATAAAAACAAAGGAAGTGCGGCATGAGCAAAGCAGACAAAATTTTTGTAGAAAATATGACCGACATTATGGAGCAGGGCTTTTGGGATACCGGGCTGGACGTGCGTCCGCATTGGGAGGACGGCGCTCCCGCGCACACGGTGAAAAAATTCGGGATTGTCAACCGTTACAATCTGCAGGAGGAGCTTCCCATACTCACGATCCGCCGCACTGCTTTCAAGTCCTGTATAGACGAATTGCTTTGGATCTGGCAGAAAAAGAGCAATAATATCCGCGATTTGAAGTCGCATATCTGGGACAGCTGGGCCGACGAAAACGGCTCTATCGGCAAGGCCTACGGGTATCAGCTGGCGCAGAAGGCAATTTATAGGGAAGGGGAGTTCGATCAGGTGGACAGGGTTTTGTTCGATCTGAAAAACAATCCCTCCAGCCGCCGTATCATGACCAATATTTACAATTTCTCCGACCTGCACGAAATGAATCTTTATCCCTGCGCCTATTCGATGACGTTTAACGTTTCGGGGAATATCCTCAACGGAATACTCAACCAACGCTCTAACGACATGTTGACGGCGAACAACTGGAACGTGTTGCAATATGCGGTTCTGCTGATTATGTTTGCGCAGGTATCGGGACTGAAAGCGGGCGAACTCGTCCACGTTATTGCCGACGCGCACATTTACGATCGGCATATTCCCATTGTCAAAGAAATTTTGGGAAAGCCGCAGCACCCCGCCCCTAAGCTGATTGTCGATCCCGACGTCAAAAATTTCTATGACTTCACGTTGGACAGCTTCGTGCTCGAAAACTACGAGTATGAAAAGCTGGAAACGAAAATTCCGGTGGCGATATGATCCGGGCGATTTTACACGCCGACAAAAATTGGGGAATCGGCAAAAATAATTCCCTGATGTTTTCCATCCCGAAAGACATGAAGTTTTTCCGAGAGACGACGCTTGGAAAGACCGTGGTGATGGGAGGGAACACTCTGCGCTCCTTCCCCGCGGGAAAACCGCTTAAAAATCGTACGAATATCGTATTGTCGAGGGGGCAGGTAATGGACGACTGCCTCGTTGTGTCCGATTTGGAGGCTTTGAAGGCTGAAATGCGCAGGCGGGCGGAAACGGAGGATTTATACGTCATCGGCGGCGCGTCGGTGTATGCGGCGCTTTTGCCCTACTGCGGCGAGGCGCTTGTCACAAAGGTGGAAGCCGACGGCGGAGCGGATACTTTTTTCCCAGACCTCGACAAAGACGAAAATTTTGTCTGCGTAGATGCGGGGGAGCCCGTCGAGGACAACGGGTATATTCTTCGCTTTACGAGGTACCAAAACCTCGCGGTCAAGCCCCTTTAAGGGGTGAAAATCTCTTCCGCAGGCCGAAAAAAGTCGGTCTGCGGAAATTTTTTCGGGATTTTTCAAGAAAATATCTCAATACACGTGCGAATTTGTTGTCATATTCGAAAAAAAGTATTAAAATAGTAAAGTTAAAAAGACTTTCAAGGAAGGAGCAAAATTTTGATTAGAGACGATTTAAGAAATGTCGCAATCATAGCCCACGTCGATCACGGCAAGACGACGCTGGTCAATCAGATGCTGGTGCAGGGCGGAATGTTCCGCGCCAACGAACAGGTTCAGGATCGGGTAATGGATTCCAACGACCTCGAGCGGGAACGCGGGATTACGATTCTTGCAAAAAATACCTCCGCCCATTATAAGGGCGTAAAAATCAATATCGTGGATACCCCGGGCCACGCCGACTTTTCGGGCGAGGTAGAGCGTGTCCTCAAAATGGTGAACGGCGCGCTTATACTTGTGGATGCGGCGGAGGGGCCGCTGCCGCAGACCCGTTTCGTCATGCAGAAGGCGCTTGAGCTGAAACTGAAGCTGATTATCGTCATCAATAAGGTGGACAGGCCGGACGCGCGCATTTCCGAAGTCGTCGATGAAGTGCTGGAGCTGATGATGGATCTCGACGCGACGGACGAGCAACTCGAAAGCCCCATCGTGTATTGCTGCGGCCGGTCGGGGACGTCTTCCCGCACGCCCGACTCGCAGGAGCCCACGCTCAACCCGCTGTTTGATACCATTCTGGAGCATATTCCGCCCATGGACATGGACGTGGAGGGGCCGGGGCAGCTACTCGTTTCCTGCATCGACTATAACGAGTTTGTAGGGAGGATCGGTATCGGGCGGATCGAACGCGGCGTCATTCGCGCCAACGAGCCCGTTTCCCTTTGCAATTATAACGAAAATAAGGTGCGCACCAACTGCAAGATCGCCAATCTTTATCAGATCGAGGGATTGGAACGGGTTGCCGTTCCCACGGCGCAGGCAGGGGATATCGTGGTGTTTTCGGGGATAGACGGACTGAATATCGGCGACACCGTGTGCGAACCGTCTAAAGTGGAACCCGTACAGTTTGTCAAGATCGAGGAACCGACCGTCGAAATGACCTTCTCCGTCAACGACAGTCCGTTTGCAGGCAAGGAGGGCAAGTTTGTCACCACCCGCCAGATCCGCGAGCGGCTCTATAAGGAGCTTTTGCGCGACGTGTCTTTAAGAGTCAACGATACGGACAGTTCCGATTCGTTCCGCGTCTGCGGCCGCGGCGAAATGCACCTCTCCATCCTTATCGAGACGATGCGCCGCGAAGGCTACGAGTTCCAGGTATCCACGCCCAAGGTATTATATAAAGAAATAGACGGCCAGCTGTACGAGCCCATCGAACGCCTCGTCGTAGATGTGCCCGAGGACATGACGGGCCCTGTCTTTTCGAAAATGGGCAACCGCAAGGGCACTCTTTTGCACATGAGCGCGGTGGGCAACCGCATGCGTCTCGAATTTACCGTTCCCGCGCGCGGCCTGTTCGGCTATAAGAGCGAGTTTCTTACGGACACTAAGGGGCAGGGCATCATGAACTCGATATTTTTCGAGTACGAGCCGTATAAGGGCGACATGCAGCGCCGCAGTACGGGCTCGCTGGTGGCGTTTGAGACGGGCGAAGCGGTGACGTACGGGCTGTTTAACGCGCAGGGCCGCGGGACGCTGTTCGTCACGCCGGGCACGCCCGTTTACGAGGGCATGGTCATCGGCTATACCAACCTTTCCGACGATATCAACGTCAACGTCTGCAAGACCAAGCACCTCACCAATACGAGATCCTCGAGCAGCGACGACGCGCTCACCCTCATCCCCGTCAGCAAAATGAGTCTCGAGGAATGTCTCGAATTTATCGCCGACGACGAGCTTTTGGAGGTCACGCCCAAATCCTTCAGAATACGCAAGCGCATTTTGAACAGCGAGCTTCGCGCCAAGGCGAGGTTCCGCGAAAAAAATCTCAAGTAAAAGAAATTTTACGGAAAAAGTAATAAAGAGCAAGCCTTCCTGCATATCATACGGTATGCAGGAAATTTTACATTCATTGACGATCGAACAACAGAAAAGCATCACCGTCACGGGGATCGAAAGCGTCGCGTCCTTTTCCGAAAGCCAGATCGCGCTTTCGCTGGCGGGAAGCAACGTCAAACTTTACGTCACGGGTTCGGGGCTGAAGATCACGGGCTTTTCCAAGACAAGCGGTACGTTTACCGCCACGGGGAGCGTAAGCGGCGTCCGTTACGGCGGCAAGAGCCTGAAAGCAAAGCTGTTTAAGTAAGCGGGGAGGCGTGACGTGGACGCGGCGAATCAGATTTTTATTTTTCTCGTCTGCGTCCTCGTCGGCGTGGCGAGCGGCGTGGTGTACGAGCTGTTTTATATCTTGAGAAAACTGTGCGGCGACGTGGCGGGAATTGTTTTCGACGTTCTCTTTTTTCTGGCGTTCGCCGCAATGAGCGTCTTTGCCGCCGTGCTGTTTTCCTTTCCTGATTTTCGGGTATATATGTACCTGGGAAACGTTTTGGGGCTTATATTATATTTGAAAAGTGTCCACAGAATAGTTGCTTTTTTGTTGAAACTGTGCTATAATAAAGCCAGAAAAGGTATAAAAAGGCGAAAAATCACGAAAAACTCAAAGAAAAAAGAGGTGCATCCGATATGACGCAGGAAAAATTAAAACGTGTAGTTACCGCGGCGGCGGTAGCGGGGACGTTGGTTGTTGTCTGCCTGCTGGCCGTGCTCTTGTATCAGGTGATCCATATAGCCGTACTCAATAAAAGAATAAAAAACGTTCAGAAAGAAATCGATTACTGGACCGAAATGAACGAAACGGCAGAAAACGATCTCGACCATTATCTCAGCGATTTTTATCTCGACTGGGCCGCGCACGAAAAAGGATTTATTTATCCCGGAGAAAAATAGACAATGAAAAAGATCGCCGTAATAGACATCGGCTCTAATTCCGTTCGCCTCATGATGATGGCGGACGGAAAAGTTTTATATAAGACGCTTGACACTACCCGCCTCGGCGAAGGGCTCGCCTCGTCGTCCCTGCTTAAACGGGAAGCCGTCGAGCGGACGGCTGCGGCCGTAGCGGCTTTTTATGCCCGCGCGAATGCCGAGGGGGCGGCTTCGGTCTATGCGTTTGCGACCGCGGCGGTACGCTCCGCCGAAAACGGCAGCGAGTTCGTCGCCCGCGTAAGGGAGCTTTGTCCGCTCGATGTGGAAGTGATTTCAGGCATGGAGGAAGCGGAGCTCGGCATTTTGGGCGCGCTCGGCGGACGGGACGGCGGGCTTGTCGATGCGGGCGGCGCAAGCACGGAGATTGTCGTGCAGAAGGGCGGCATTCTGATTTATAAAAAGAGCGTCGATATCGGCGTGGTGCGGTTGAAAGATATGTGCGGCGCGGATGCGGAAAAGCTGAAGCAGGCGGCGGAAAGAGCCGTCGGGGAATACGGGAAAGTGCCCGACGGGGTACCCATGTATGCGATCGGCGGAACGGCTACAACGCTGGCCGCGCTTTCGCTGGACATGCGGGAATACGATTCTTCCCGCGTCACGGGCACAATTGTCACCGCCGCGCAAATGCGCGCGCTGGCGGAAAGGCTGACAAAAATGCGCGCGGAGGACATCGCAAAGCTTCCCGGCGTCCAGCCTAAGCGGGCGGACGTATTGGGCGGCGGCGCCGTGCTTTTGTCCGTCGTGATGGACAGGCTGGGCTTTTCCGAGTTGATCGTCAGCGACAGCGACAATCTGGAAGGCTATGCGAAAAAACGAGGGCTTTTATAGAGGAGAAAAAGAATGGGAAGAATAGGCGGGAAAATTTACGCGATCGCTTTGCTGCTTTTGATGGCGGCGGGAGAATGTCTGGTCGTCTATTTCGCATGGACGAAAGCGGGCACGGGCGTTGCGGCGACGGCGTATGCGATCGGCGGTTTTCTTTTGGCGATTATCCTTGCTTCGACCGTACACGAGCTCGGCCATATCGTTTTTGCAAAGGCGCAGGGTATGCGCGTCGTAATGACGAAGTTTTCCTTTTTCTCTTTTTGGGAGGAAAACGGAAAAATGCGCTTTTCTTTCGTCTCTCCCTTTGCGTCGGATCAGACGCAGACAATTCCTCTCCGCGGCGGAAATATGAAAAAGCGGGCCGAACTTTACACCGTCGGGGGACTTATATTCGGGGGAATTTATTCGGCTGCTTTGCTCGCCGGGGCGTTTCTTGTGAGGTCGGTATCGGAAAGTGCCGCTTTTTTGTTTTTGGGAGGCGTGCCCTATGCCGCCTATCTCTTTTTCTTAAATCTTCCGCCCTTCCGTTACGAAAACGGACCGACGGATACGGCGGTTCTGCAATCGATCGCGAGAGAGGCGCCTGCGGGTAAATGTCTGATTTCCGCTATGGAGATCCACGGAAAATTGGCGGAGGGAAAAAGTTTTTCCGAAATTGACGAAAAATTTTATTTTGACCTTCCCCAACTTCCCGAAGACGAACCCATGTATGCGATCATCCTCGATCTTCGCTACCGTTATTACCTCGAAAGGGGAGAGACGGAGCGTGCGGCGGACTGTCTCAACAGGCTGGCTTCCGCCCAGCCCTATCTCTCGAAAAACGATTTTGAACAGACGGCGGCGGAGCTGACCTATATGCACGCTCTGAACGGCGACGCCGAACGGGCGGAGGAGTGTGCAAAGCTCTCGAGGGAGTATCTCGAAAGAGAGGACGCGACGGCAAAACGTATTCTCGCGGCGTATGCGTCGGTGAAGGGAGAGAAGGGAAAGGCGCTTTCGCTGAAGGAAAGGGCGCTGGGGCTTCTCGATAAAAAAGGCATCGAGGGTGTGAAGAGATTTGAAAAAATTTTGCTGGAACGCCTCTGAATGTGAATGAATTGAAAATGTTCCGAAAAAATAAGTAATAGTAAAATCAGAGGTCGGTTCCGCAGGGGAAGCCGGCCTCTGATTGTTTGATTTCGCTGTAAACTCAGGCGTTTTCTTTTTGTTCGCTTTGCTTTTCCGCGTCTTTTTCGTTTTCCTTTCGGCTCGATGCGGCGAGGAAAAACATTTGCTCCATCTGCTTCATACATTCCTCCAGGGCAAAGCGGCGGGAGAAATTTCGGTAATTTTCAAGGCAACGCTGTTTTTCTTCGGCGTTCTCCAGCCAATAGTCCATAGTTTCGGCCAGCGATTGAGGGCTGTCGTAGGTGAAGAGATTTTTTTGCGTCAGTGCAAAATAGCGGGTGGCGCTGCGCGGAGAATCGGCAATGACGGGCAGAAGTCCGCCGCAAATCGCTTCCAGACATGCCACCGCCTCGATTTCCACTTCCGCAGTATGCACGTATAAATCGGCGTAGGCGATGACGTCCGCCAGATCTTCGCGCTTAAAGAAGCGGAACAGAGGCGGAAGCGTGAGATCGGCCGCTTGTTTTTTCAGACGTTCCTTAAACGGCCCGTCGCCCGCAAAGATCAGCTGAAGCTTTCTTTTGTGTTTGGAGAGCTTGGCCGCCTCGATGAGGACGTGCTGCGCCTTTTCCTGGGAATATCGCCCCGAACAGAGCACGACAAACTTATCCTCGTATTCCGCGGGCCGCGTAACGTTTTTCCGCGGTTCCAAAAAGAGGGGATTGACGCCGTTGGAGATGACGAAGCCGTTGGTTGGGCCCGTCGAATTTTCAAAGACGTTTTTTATAAACTGCGTGGGGTAATGCACGCAGTCGCAGTAACGATAAACTGCACGGTAAAAGTTGCGATACACCTGTTCGTTAAACCACTGATTATTCATCAGTTTAATATGGTTTGACAGGTTTTCCGCCTGGCAATGAAAGCTCGCCGTGAGGGGAATCCCGAGCGGCCTTGCGATCTTGATCGCGGCGCGCGACAATGCAAAGGGGACCAGCAGGTGTACGACGTCCGCGTCCTCGATCGCCGCCCGGAGGATTTTTTTCTCGGGCTTGCCGAGGGTGACGCCGTTTTTTTCTACATATCCGTTGAAAAAGAAAAAGTTTATTTTCGGAACGCGGATTTCGTCCTCGAGCAGAGGAATATCCGATTCGGGACATATGATTTTAAGAAGGTGGCCCTGCTTTTTGAGAAAATGTATCAGATTGAGTGCCGCTATGGCCGTGCCGTTGTTTTCTTTTAATGGTACGTCGCAGATAATGGTGATTTTCATAAAGGTTCCTTTTAAGAGGCGTGCGGCGGGAAACGCAGAAAACAGAGTTTGAAAAATTTTCCGCTTTTTATTTCCCGAAATTTATTATAAGCTTTTTCTTTTATTTTGTCAAGGAGGCAAAGGAGTTTTTTTCAAAACATTGACAAACTCCCCGTCGTATAGTATAATAAAAAAGTAAAGAAACGGGGGAAAATGTATGAACAGGAATACGGACAGAAAATTAGCGGCCGTGATAGCTTCCGTAATATTGGCGTCCTTTTGGGCTGCCTGCGGAGAAAGGGAGAATTCGTCGTCTTTCGTTAAGACATATACGGTCACTTTTATGCAGACGGGGCAGCCCGACGTCGTGCGGGTTGTCGAAGCGGGAAAAACGGTTACGGATATTCCCGAGACAAAGCCCGTTACGGGCTATACGGTGGCCTGGGAGGACGTCGATTTGACAAACGTGACGGCGGATAAGATTGTCAACGCCGTAAAAACGCCGAAGCAATATACCGTGACTTACGACGCTAACGAGGGTACCGTGTCCGCAAAGACGGGGCTTTTTACCTACGAAGAGAAATATGTGCTGCCGTTGCCCGTAAGAAACGATTATTCGTTTGTGTGCTGGAAAAACGGAATAGCGTCGATCGCGTTGACGGGTATCTGGAGAATTGCCGAAGATGTAACGCTGACGGCGGCGTGGAAAGCGATCGAGGCGGAGACTTATACGATTACCTTTATACAGGAGGGGCAATCCGACGTCGTGAAAACCTTGAAAAAGGGAGAGACGCTGACGGACGTCCCCGTACCCGTTTCCGCGGCGGGCTACGACATCGTATGGGATAAAACGGATTTTTCAGACGTCTCGGAAAATGTTACGGTAACGGCGGTAAAAACCCCGAAAACCTATACGATTACTTACGAACTCGGAAGCTTGAAAGACGACGAATACGTAAAAATCGAAGCCGCCGCACAAAATGTGGTTTTCGGCGCCGAATATAATCTCGTAAAGCCGAGCTGTTACGGATATCATTTCAAGCACTGGCTTCGGAAGGGGACGGAAGAAATAGAAGAAAACGGCGTGTATTCGGTTGCTTCGGATTTGACGCTGGTCGCCGTATGGGGAAAGAACGAAACGAGCGACCGCTGGAAGCCGAAACCCGATTCCGACGACGGTTGGACGGATTTTTATTAAAAACTTTCAAATGCAAAAAAATACTCCCGTCGGGATTTACCGACGGGAGTGCTTTTTTATAACGGGGGATTATTTGCCCGCCATTTTCTTGTAGCCGGCAAGCCGCTCTTTCGAGGCTTCTTCCGTTTCTTTGTAAAGCTCTTCCGCAAGGGCAGGCTCCGTCTTCTTCAGGGAGGCGTAACGCACTTCGCCCTGCAGGAAGGCCTGATAGTCGCCCGTGGGATCTTTGGAATCCAGCGTGAAGGGATTTTCGCCCTTTTCCGCAAGGGAGGGATTATATCTGTAAAGCTGCCAATAGCCGCAATCCACCGCGTTCTTTTCCTCGGTCTGGGATTTGCCCATGTTGATGCCGTGGTTGATGCAGGGCGCATAGCAGATGATGATCGAGGGGCCGTGGTAAGCTTCCGCTTCCTTCAGCGCCTTGACGAACTGCGCTTTGTCGGAGCCCATGGAGCACTGCGCCACATATACATAGCCGTAGGTGGCCGCGATCATGCCGAGATCCTTTTTCTTCACTCTCTTACCGCCTGCCGCGAATTTAGCGACCGCCGCAATGGGAGTGGATTTGGACGCCTGTCCGCCCGTATTGGAATATACCTCCGTATCGAGCACGAGGATATTGACGTCCTCGCCCGAAGCGATGACGTGATCGAGTCCGCCGTAGCCGATGTCGTAGGCCCAGCCGTCGCCGCCGATGATCCAGAAGGATTTCTTGACGAGGCAATCTTTTGCTTTATATATTTCCTGCGCCAGTTCGTCCGCGTCGCAGCCGCAGTCCTTGCAGCCCTCGAGGCATTTTACCAGCTCGGCGGCGGCCGCTTTGCTGCCCTCCGCGTCGTCGATGTTGGCAAGCCAGTTTTCGCAGGCGGCCTTGCCTTCCGCCCATTCGTTCCATTTTTCCGCCAGAGCGGCCACAGGAGCTTTGAGCGCGGTTCTTCTCGCCTGATAAGCGAGGTTCATACCGTAGCCGTATTCCGCGTTGTCCTCAAAGAGGGAGTTCGCCCAGGCGGGGCCGTGGCCTTCCTTGTTCTTGGTATAAGGGCAGGTAGGAGAGGAGCCGCCGTAGATCGAGGAGCAGCCCGTCGCGTTGGCGACGATCATGCGGTCGCCGAACAATTGGGTGAGCACCTTAAGGTAGGGCGTTTCGCCGCAGCCCGCGCAGGCGCCCGAGAACTCGAACAGAGGCTGGGAGAACTGCGATTTTTTAACCTCTGCCATCTTTGCGGTGACGTCCTTGGGGGCGTCGGGAAGCGTCTGGGCATATTCCCAGTTGGCCGCTTCGCGGGCGGAGATTTTTTCGAGGGGAACCATATTCAGGGCGCGGTTTGCGGGATCGACCTTTACGCCTGCTTTCGCCGCGTCGTTAGCCGCTTTCTGGTTGACGGGGCAGACGTCGAAGCAGACGCCGCAGCCCATACAGTCGAGCGGGGAAACCTGGATACGGAAGCCGTAGCCCTTTGCCTGAAGCGCGGGCTTCGTCTTGAAATCGGCGGGAGTCTGTTCGCCTTCGGCGACGAGATAGGGACGGATCGTCGCGTGCGGGCAGACGAAAGAGCACTGCGTGCACTGAATGCACTTGTCGATGTTCCATTCGGGAACGAGCACGGCGACGCCGCGTTTCTCAAACTTGGTGGTACCCGTGGGCACGGAGCCGTCGGCGTTGAAGGCGGAGGAGGGAAGCTTGTCGCCCTCGAGCGCAAGGATAGGCGCTACGACGTCGCGGAAATAGGCGTCGTCCGCCAGCTTGACCATATCCGCGCCTTCCGTGGTGGTGGCCCAGGACTCGGGAATGTCGATCTTCACGAGGTTGGCCTTCGCGGAATCGATGGCGTTGTAGTTCATCTGGACGATGGCGTCGCCCTTTCTGGAGAAGGACTTGTACGCCATGTATTTCATCAGCGCGACGGCCGTGTTTTTATCCTCGGGATTTTCGCTTTCATAGGGCATGATCTGCGGATTGATGCAGAAGAACGCCGACTGCAAAATGGTGGAGGTCTTGCCGCGCAGTCCGAGTTCGCCTGCGATCTTGATCGCATCGATGACGTAGAGCTTCGCGTGCTTTTTCGCAAGAATATTCTTCATTTTCGCGGGAAGCTCTTTTTCGAGGGCTTCGACGCTCGTCCATTCGCTGTTGAGCAAAAACGCGCCGCCTTCCTTGAGGTCGGAGGCCATGTCGTAACGGGTCACGTAGGAAGGGTTATGGCAGGCGATAAAGTCAGCCGCGTCGATGAGATATTCCGACTGAATGGGCTTGTCCCCGAATCTCAGATGGGAAACGGTGATGCCGCCCGATTTTTTGGAATCGTAGAAGAAATACGCCTGCACGTATTTGTCGGTATGGTCGCCGATAATCTTGACGGTGTTCTTGTTGGAGCCCACCGTACCGTCGGAGCCGAGACCGTAGAACTTGCAGGAAGTGGAGCCTGCGGGCGCCGCGTCGAATTTCTCCGAGAAATCGAGAGAGGTATTGGTGACGTCCTCGTAAATGCCCACGGTGAAGTGGTTTTTAGACTCTTTCGCCTCGAGGTTTTTGAACACGGAAAGCACCATGGTCGGGGTAAATTCTTTAGACCCGAGGCCGTATCTGCCGCCGTAAACCCTGACGTCCGCTCTGCCCTGCTCGAGGAGCGCCGCGCATACGTCGAGATAGAGGGGCTCGCCGAGGGAGCCGGGCTCCTTGGTTCTGTCGAGGACGGCCAGTTTCTTGCAGGAAGCGGGGATCGCGCCGACGAACGCCGTCGCATCGAAGGGACGGTACAGGCGGACTTTGAGAACGCCGTATTTTTTGCCCTGCGCGTTCAGCTTATTGACGGTTTCTTCAATCGTCTCCGCGCCCGAACCCATGACGACGATCACTTCTTCCGCGTCGGATGCGCCGACGTAATCGAACAGGTGATAAGCTCTGCCCGTATATTCGGAAACGGCCTTCATCATCTCCGAAACGATTGCGGGAACAGCTTCGTAATAGGAGTTTGCCGTCTCTCTGTTCTGGAAATAGGTATCTCCGTTCTGGGCGGTGCCCTTCTGGATAGGGTGCTCGGGGTTGAGCGCGCGGGACTTGAATTCGTCCACGTATTTCTGCATGCCGAGCTTGTCGAAGATCGCCTTGATTTCCGCATAGTTGTTCGCTTCGTCGAAGCCCTCGACCTTGGAATATTCGTGAGAAGTTCTGAACCCGTCGAAGAAGTGCAGGAAGGGGACGCTGGATTTCAGCGTGGCCAGGTGAGAGACGAGCGCGAGATCCATAACTTCCTGAACGGATGAGGAAGCCAGCATGGCGAAGCCCGTCTGGCGGCAGGCCATGACGTCGGAATGGTCGCCGAAAATATTCAGCGAATGCGCCGCAAGCGCGCGGGCGGAAACGTGCATGACCATGGGCAGAAGCTCGCCCGAGATCTTATACATGTTGGGGATCATCAGCAAAAGGCCCTGAGACGCGGTGTAAGTAGTGGTGAGAGCGCCCGCGGAGAGGGAACCGTGAACGGCGCCCGCCGCGCCGCCTTCCGACTGCATTTCGGCAATCTTCAGCTTCTGGCCCCACATGTTGGTTCTTTTGGCGGTAGCCCACTCGTCGGCGGATTCGGCCATCGGCGAAGAGGGGGTGATGGGGTAGATGGCGGCAACTTCCGAAAACGCATACGCTACGTGCGATGCGGCGGTGTTGCCGTCGATGGTCATTTTTTTCATCAAAAAAGCCTCCGTTTATATAATTGGTGTATTTTCGGGCGGGGGAAGGCCGCCGAAACCCGCCGAAACGCGGAAATCGGCCGTCGCGGCCCGCTCTGTTTCACATACGTATAATATTATACTTTCTTTTTTCCTTTAAGTCAATACCAAAACGCCCAAAAATCAAAAGAAATTGCTGTAAAATGCGTGTAAAATTATTTTCGGGGCGTTTATTCTTCGTCTCGGGTGGGTAAGGACTTAAAAAAAATTGTCGGAAAAGGAGAATTTCACCTCATTTTCATTGTATTGACGGAAAAAGTTTGCTATAATAATAAGGTATATAAACAGGACAAGCCGCAGAACGGTTTTTGCGGCGGCTTTTCGTACAGGATAACGCACGGGAAGCCGCTTTAGAAGCATGTGCCCGACTTTTTCGTCGGGGACGCCGTAAGGGTTGGCGGTTTGTCCGAAAGCGGTGTTATGGAAGCGATAAAATTCGAAAAAGTATGTTTTTCATATAACGAGGCTGAAAAGGACGCCTTTGCGCTGGGCGGAATCGACCTTTCCGTGGAGGAAGGGGAATTTGTCGCCGTTTTAGGGCATAACGGCAGCGGAAAATCCACGTTGGCCAGGCTTGCGGACGGACTTTTATCCCCGACGTCGGGCAGGATCACGGTGCTGGACATGGACGCGGGCGAAAGCAAAAATATTTTCGATATCCGAAAAAACGTCGGAATTGTTTTTCAGAATCCCGACAACCAGACGGTGGCCTCCATCGTGGAGGACGATATCGCGTTCGGGCCCGAAAATATCGGTGTTCCCCGCGAGGAGATCGGGAAGAGGATAACGTTCGCTCTCGACGCGGTGGGTATGTCCGAATTCAGGCATGCGACGCCCGCGCGGCTGTCGGGCGGACAAAAGCAGCGCATCGCCATTGCGGGCGTCCTCGCCCTCAAGCCGAAAATCATGATTTTGGACGAAGCCACCGCCATGCTCGACCCCAAGGGCCGCAGGGAAGTGACGGACGTCGTTTTGAAGCTCAATAAGGAGGAGCATATCACCGTACTGCTCATCACGCATTTTCCCGAGGAGGCCATGCTGGCGGACCGCGCGGTGGTAATGAACCGCGGGGAGATCGTCATGCAGGGAAAGCCCTCGGAGATACTCTGCCGCGAGGAGGAGCTGGAAACGTACAACCTCGCTCTGCCCCGACCCGTGCAGATCTGTCACGATTTAAGGGCGGGCGGATTGGACGTGAAAGACGTACTGACGCCTGAAGCGCTGGGCGACGAGCTTTTTGCCGCGCTGAAAAACGCGGCGGGCGGAGACTGCGGCCCGACGGGGACGCCCCCAAAAAGAGGGAGAATTAGCGACGTTTGGGGGCGGATAGAATGTGAAAATCTCACTTATACTTATAACAAGGGCTCGCCCTTTGCCGCCCACGCGCTCGACGGCGTGAATATCTCGATAGAGTCGGGGGAGTTTTTCGGCATCATCGGGCATACGGGCAGCGGAAAATCGACCTTTGTGCAGCATCTCAACGCACTGATCAAGGTGCCGACCGCGGAAAAGAAGTATAAGCCGAAAAAGCTGAAAAAGGGGGAAGCGCCGCCGCCGAAAATCAGATTGACGGTAGGCGGATACGATCTGACGGACAAAAAGACCGATTTCCGCGAGCTGCGAAGCAAAGTAGGCATGGTGTTTCAGTATCCCGAATATCAGCTGTTTGCCGAAACGGTATTCGCTGACGTGGCTTTCGGGCTGAAAAATTTCAGCCGAGCGCCGCTTTCGGAGGATGAGACAAAAAAAGCGGTGAGGGACGCCTTAGAGACGGTGGGGCTCGACTATCTCGAGCTGAAAGACCGTTCCCCCTTCGAATTGTCGGGCGGGCAGAAACGCCGCGTGGCGATTGCGGGCGTCATCGTCACGAAGCCCGAAATACTCGTCCTCGACGAGCCCGCCGCGGGCCTCGATCCGCTCGGAAAACGAGAGATTATGCAACTTTTACACAAAATTCACAAAGAGTGGTGTAAAACCGTCATAATTGTGTCGCATGATATGGATGAGATCAGCGAGAACTGCACGCGGGCGGCCGTCTTTTCGGAAGGAAAGGTATTTGAGGAAGCGTCTCCCTCCAGGTTGTTTCTTCGGCCTGCGGAGCTGACGGCTCTGGGGCTGGACGTACCCTTTACGGCCAAGGTCACGGAGGCTTTGGCTGCGAAAGGGATAAATATTTATTCGGATTTCACCTCCGCGGATTTTGTCGGGAAAGTCCTTTCCTATGCGGGGCTTGAGGGAGGTGGCGCCCATGCGTGACGTTGCTTTCGGACAGTATTATCCCGCGGAATCCTTTGTGCATAAATGCGACCCACGCACCAAAATTCTGTTCCTCATCGTCTATATCGCCGCGATATTTACGGCAAAAAACTTTTACGGCCTGGCGGCCTGCGCGGCGGTGTTCGTCGTCGTTACGGCCTGTTCGAGAGTGCCCGTCAAAAGCGTTCTCCGTTCGGTAAAGGCGATTATTTTCCTGCTTCTGTTCACCGCCGTGCTCAACCTGTTTTTCTATTCGGGCGAGACGGTGTGGGTGAAATGGGGATTTTTGAAAATTACGAAAGAGGGCGTATTTTACACGATTTTTCTGTCGGTGCGTCTGTTTCTGCTCGTTATGGGCTCGGCGATCCTGACGCTGACGACGACGCCCGTCTCCCTTACGGACGGCATCGAAAGCCTGCTCTACCCGCTTAAGCTCATTCGTTTCCCCGTACACGAGCTCGCGCTGATCATGTCCATCGCCCTGCGTTTCATTCCCATACTGACGGACGAGACGGGACGAATCATGAACGCCCAGAAGGCGCGCGGCGCCGATTTCGAATCGGGCGGTTTGATCAAGCGCGTAAAGGCCGTGATCCCCGTGCTGATTCCGCTTCTCATCAGCGCGTTCCGCCGCGCGGACGAACTCGGCGACGCGATGGACGCGCGGTGCTATTCGGGCAGTAAGGTGCGGACGAAATACAAAAAGCTTACGTTTACCTGGCGGGATTTTGTCGGTTTGTTCGTCTGTGCGGCTCTGCTAGCGGGCGTGATACTGCTCCGCGTTTATCTGCCGAACGTCATTTGAGGGTGAAGCCTATGCGTTATGTGTTAAAGCTCTCTTACGACGGCACCCGCTATGCGGGCTGGCAGAGACAGAAAAACGCGCTCTCCGTGCAGGAGGCGCTGGAGGACGGCATGGCGCGCGCGCTGGGCGGAAAATATTCCGTAACGGCCAGCGGCAGGACGGACGCGGGCGTTCACGCGGCGGGGCAGACCTGTCATTTCGACGCCGAAGGGCTGACCGTTCCGCCCGAAAAGCTGCCCGATTGCATCAACCGCTTTCTGCCCGCGGATATCCGCGTTTTGGAGGGGCGGACGGCAGGGCAAATGTTCGACTGCAACCGAAGCGCGAAGCGAAAGACCTACCGTTATTCGCTTTACGTCTCCGAACGCGAAATGCCGCTGAAAGAGCGGTATGCCGTGCGTATCGGCGCCGCGCCGCCGCTCGGAGCGCTTGAAAAAGCCGCGAAGCTTTTCGAGGGCGAACACGATTTCAAGGCTTTCTGCGCGTCGGGCTCGGCGGTGAAAACGACGGTGCGAAGGATTTATTTCGTGCGCGTGGAGGAGAGCGAGACGTTCGGCGGCAGGGATATTTCGGTGAGCGTCTGCGGAAACGGATTTTTGTATAATATGGTGAGGACGCTGGTGGGGGAGCTTTTAGAGCTGGCTTCGGGAAAACGGAGCGAAGAAAGCCTTGCTTTGGCGTTCGCTTCGGGCAAGCGCGAGCTTCTCGGCAAGACGATGCCCGCCAAGGGATTGACTTTGATGAGTGTGGAATACGGGGAGGATATTAACCGTTTATGAAAGACATGAAAAGATATAATCCCAATACGTTCAACGCTCTGCATGCGGCGACGGCATATCTGTTGTTTTGGGCGATGATGTTCGGGGTGAGCATGCTGTTCGTGCCGATTATGGAGCACGTTTCGCCGGGCGCCGACTTATCTCCCTATCTTTGTCTGGAAAGCGTCCTCATCGCCGCGGGACTGGCTTTGGTGACGGCAATTATGGCTCTGGCGGCGAAAGTAAATCCCGTAAACGGCGGCGGTTTTCTCTCGAGAAAGGGCTGCGGCGTGGAAATGCTCATGGCCGCGGTGCTGATTTTCGGCATGGCAATTCTGTTTTCTCCGCTGGCGGAAAGCTTTGCGGAAACGATAGAGGAGCTGAGAACTCTTTTAAGGCTCCCCGCAAGGACGGAGCCTTCGATAGAGTACGGCGGCTGGTTTCTTTTATATTATTTAATTCTCGTGCCCGTTTTGCCCGCGATTTTCGAGGAGCTTTTGTTCCGAGGCGTGATTCTGAAAGGCTTTATGCAGTTCGGGAAAATGCCCGCCGTGATTCTTTCGGCGCTGTTGTTCGCGCTCGCGCACGGGAGTTATCAGCAGTTTATCTATCAGTTTCTCGTAGGGCTCGTAATCGGCGCGCTGGTCGTGGAAACGAAAAATATCGTCGTAGGCATGGTCGCGCATTTTGCGAACAATTTCTTTGCTTCGTGGAGCGTACTCGTTTACGGTTTCGCTCTCGGACGCAACGGCGAGGAAATATACGTATCGATTATTTCGATTATGACCTTTCTCCTCGGTACGGTGTGTCTGATCGCGGGGCTCGTCTATTTTGTAAAGAGAATGTTCCATTCGCAGAAATATCCCGAACGGGCGCGGGGAGATATCGCCGCGACGTTCGTCGTGCACGATATGGTGTCGGGGACGCTGCTCGAGGAACGTCCCTGGTACAGCTGCGGCGCGCTTACGGAAAAGCACGCCGAACAGAGATGTTATCTCGCGGAAAATAACGGCAGAGGAAAGCTCAATCGCAAGGCGGGGATTTTTCCCGCGGTGCTTGTGCTGGCGATCGGCTTGGCGGCGGCGCTGTTCGTCGCAATCGGTGCATTTATCGGCGGCGTTTGAAAACGCCAGGAGTAAACATGGAAATATACGGCATTTATCAAAGCTTCGTTCTGATATTTGCGACCGCGTACGGAGTGAGCAATATCGGCGGCCGCAATCTGTTCACGGCGCTCGCCATCGGCGGCGGCGTATGGCTGGTTCTGTTTATTTTGCAGGGCGTCGGCCTCTATACGATGGCAAAAAAGCGGGACATGAAAAACAAATGGCTCGCTTTCGTTCCGTTCGCGTCCGTTTGGTATATGGGAAAGCTGGCGGGGACGTGCGATGTGTTCGGCAGAAAAATGAAGCGCTCGGGCCTTTACGTCATGCTTGCCCAGATTATAGCGACGCTGGTCTGTGCGGCGGCGATCGCCGTGGAGATTTTGCTGTTTACCAAATATAAGGGAAACATGGTCCCCAAAGACAACGGCTGGGAATGGACAAATATGTGGGGCGCCGCGGGATATGTGCTCAATTTCTATTATATCAGCGATTATATCATTTCTATCGTTCAGCTGATCTATCAGGTATTGCTCTTTATCCTGCTGATGGGGCTGTATAAAAAGTATTATACGAGAGGATATATGCTTTTGTCGTGTGTGGCGCTCTTCGTGCCCCTGTCGAGATATATCGCCGTGTTCGTCATCAGAAACAACAAGGCCATCGATTACGACGCCTATATGCGGGCGCGGCGGGAAGAATTTATGCGCCGGCAGCAACAGCAAAATTCTTACGGATACGGCCGCCCGCCCTATCAGGGCGGCCCGTACGACCGCGGCCCTTACGGCGGCGCGCCGTATAATCAGCCGCCTTATGACGGCCGCCCGCCGCAGGGCCCCCCGCCTGAGCAGGAAGATCCCTTCTCGGAATTTGCGCCCGGCAATTCGTCGGGGAACGGGGATCGGAGCGGTTCAGCCTCCGCGCAGGGAAAGGACCAGCCTCCGAAAGCGGGCGGAGGCTCCGACGCGGACGATTTATTCAACTGAAAAAAATACGAAAGACGGAAATAAGCGAAAGTTATAATTTCCGTCTTTTTTTACGCAAAAGCGGTTTCAAACGGTTTACACGGTGAAAATACTGTGATATAATAGGAATAATCATAAATTGAAGTTATATCAGCCGCTCGAAAAACGATGCGCTGAAAAGGCTTTCAAAGGAGGCGGAATGATGCCCGAAGAAAACATATCGGCGATTGCCACGCCCCCCGGCAAGGGCGGTGTGGCGATTATTCGTCTCAGCGGCGGCAGTCCGCTTTCCATCGCGGAAAAAATGTTCGTCCCTGCGGGAACGGTCGCGGTGAAGGACTTCGAACCCTACCGCCTCTATCCCGGCAGGATAGACGGCGGCACGTTTACCGACTACGGCCTGTGCGTCTATTTTAAGGCACCCGCCAGCTATACGGGCGAGGACGTGGTGGAATTTCAATGCCACGGCGGCGAAAGCGTCGCCCGCGGGATACTCAGGCAGACCTTCCGGCTCGGCGCGCGGAGCGCGGGACGGGGCGAATTTACCAAACGCGCGTTTCTCAACGGCAAGCTTTCCTTAGCGTCGGCCGAGGGGATTGCCGACATGATCAACGGCGAGTCCGAAGCCGAAGTAAAGGCGGGGTATCTTTTATACAGCGAAAAACTTACGGAAAAGGTACGCCTGTTGCAGGCGCGGCTGAAAGAAGTTCTCGCGGGGATAGATGCCTCGATCGATTATCCCGAGGAGGATCTCGAGGAATCGGAGACGGACGAAATACGTACCGCACTAAAAAGCGTTCTCGGAGAAGTCACCGTTTTGCTTGCGGGCTATGCCAAGGGCAAAAAGATAAAATCGGGGGTGACCGTCGCGCTCTGCGGCAAGCCGAATACGGGAAAAAGCTCGCTGCTCAACAGGCTGCTCGGCTATGAAAAGGCTATCGTCTCGGACGTCGCGGGCACGACGCGGGACGCCGTAGAAGGCATACTCGAAATCGAAGGGACAAAATTCAACCTTTACGATACGGCGGGCGTGCGCGAAAGCGGAGACAGAATCGAGTCGATCGGCATAGAAAAGGCGGAGAATATCGTCCGCGCCGCCGACGTGGTGGTATTTGTGGCGGATTCCGCGGCGGGCACGGACGCGGAGGACGCGCGGGTTTTAGAGCTTGCGAGGGATAAACCGCTCGTCAAGGTCGTCAATAAAATAGATCTGACCGACGACGAAACGCCCACGGACGCCGACGTGCTCACCTCCGCCGTCACGGGCGAAGGGATAGAAAGGCTGAAAGCCCTCCTGTACGAAAAAAGCTTCGGGGACAGAGGCGAAGACGCGGCGTTTCTCATAGAGGAACGGCATTATGCGGCGCTGGAAAAGGCGAAGGAGCATCTGAAAAAGGCTGTTGCCGCCTGTGGCGGGCCGCTCGAATTGGTGGGGATAGACGTGACGGAAGCCTGGGAACGCCTGGGGGAGATTACGGGGGAGACCGCTTCGGAAGCGATCATCGAGGAAATATTTTCCAAATTCTGCGTAGGAAAATAAGGGAAGAAACGAGAGAGAACAGATCGGAGAGAGATTTATGGTAAATCTGGAATTGTACAGGGTTTTTTATACGGTGGCCAAATGCGGCAGCCTTACAAAAGCGGCGGAGGAGTTGTATATCTCACAGCCCGCCGTTTCGCAGTCGATCAAGCAGCTGGAAAACCAGCTGGGCATTTCGCTGTTCAACCGTACCCACCGCGGCATGGAGCTGTCGGCGCAGGGCGGAAAGCTCATCTTTTCCAAAGTGGAGCAGGCGTTGTATCTGTTAAACGAGGCGGAGGACATGATCGCCCAGCTCAATACCTCGGCTTCGGGTACGATACGCATCGGCGCCTCCGATACCATTTTCGAATATTTTCTCGCGGATAAAATCGTGGAATATCACGAAAAATTCCCCGCGGTAAAAATAGAGCTTCTTTCCGATCTCTCGATCAGGACGCTGGACGGGCTGAAAACCAACAAATGCGACGTGGCCTTTCTCAATCTGCCCATCGCAGTCGATCCCGAAATCAACGTTTACGGCAATTGTATGCGGCTGACGGACATCTTTGTCACCAATGAAGAGCATCCCGAACTGATAAAGGGCGTGGTTCCGCTCGCTAAATTGCAGGAGTATCCCCTCATTATGATGGAACCGAATACGGTGGCGAGACGCTATATGACCACCTTTTTGGAAACGGTGGGGATCGACCTCAAGCCCGCTATCGAAATCAGCAGCTGGGACCTTATGAAGCGTCTCGTCATCCGCGGCATGGGTATCGGGTGTATCCCCCGCGAGTACGCGCTGCACCGTCTCGCGGACAAATCCATGTACGAGATTAAAACCGATCCCGTCCTTCCCGCGCGTTCCATCGGTATGGCTCTGCCCAAAAATGCCCAGATCCCTTACGCGCTTCGCGCTTTTATCGATTTGTTTGACCTCGACGTATAATCCGTCGTTCATTTTTTAAGGAAAAAACTATGGCAAAACCCAATCCCTTTTTGAGAAATTTTTGTATTATCGCACACATCGACCACGGCAAAAGCACTTTGGCCGATCGACTTATGGAACGCACGGGGCAGGTCTCCAAGCGCGACATGGAGGAACAGCTGCTCGACAGCATGGATATCGAGCGCGAGCGCGGAATCACGATTAAACTGACCCCCGTCCGCATGTATTATACGGCAAAGGACGGAAACGAGTACGAGTTCAACCTCATCGATACCCCGGGACATGTAGATTTCACTTACGAGGTAAGCCGTTCTCTCGCGGCGTGCGAGGGGGCGATTCTCGTCGTGGACGCGACGCAGGGCGTCGAGGCGCAGACGCTGGCAAACGTATATCTCGCCTTGGAAAACAATCTCGAAATTCTGCCCGTCGTCAATAAGATCGATTTGCCGAGCGCGCGCGTGGACGAGGTAAAAAAGGAGATAGAGGACGTCATCGGGCTGGACGCAAGCTATGCGCCCTGCGTATCCGCAAAAGAGGGCCTCAACATAGACGATCTGCTGGAAGCGATCGTCAAATATTTCCCCGCGCCCGACGGCGATACGGACAAGCCGCTCAAGGCGCTTATTTTCGACAGCTATTACGACAATTACAAAGGCGTCATCCTTTTCGTGCGCCTGCGCGACGGCAAAGTAAAGGTGGGGGATAAAATCAAAACATTCCTCTCCGACGCCGTTTACGACGTTACGGAAGTGGGCGCGTTTGCCCCCAATCCTTTTCCGAAAAGCGAACTTGCGGCAGGCGAGGTCGGCTACATCGCGGCGTCCATCAAATCCATTCAGGACGTAGCCGTGGGCGATACGGTAACGCTTGCGGCGGGCGGGGCGGCGGAGCCCTTGCCCGGATACAAAAAAGTGCAGCCCGTGGTGTTCTGCGGCATTTATCCGCTGGACGGAAGCCGTTTCAACGACCTCAAGGACGCCATTTTGAAACTTCAGCTCAACGACGCGTCTCTGATCTTCGAGCCCGATACGTCCGTGGCGCTCGGCTTCGGCTTCCGCTGCGGCTTTTTGGGGCTTCTGCATATGGAGATTATTCAGGAGCGTATCGAGAGGGAATTCAATCTCGAAATCATCACTACCGCGCCCAGCGTCAGCTATCTCGTGCATCAGACGGACGGAACGGAATTTTTCGTGGACAATCCCTCCCATCTTCCCGATGCCTCCGATATCGAATATATGGAAGAACCCATCGTCAAGGCGGAGATTTATACCCCGCCCGACTATATGGGGCCCGTCATGGACCTTTGCAAGGAAAAGCGGGGCGTTTTCAAAAATATGACCTATCTCGACGAGCGGCGGGTAAAGCTGGAATATACCCTTCCCCTAAACGAGATCGTTTACGACTTTTTCGACGGGCTGAAGTCCCGCACGAAGGGCTATGCAAGCTTCGATTACGAAATTGCCGGCTACGAGAGGTCGAAACTTGTGAAGCTGGATATTCTCTTAAACGGCGAAGTCTGCGACGCGCTTTCGACGATCGTATTCGAGGACAGAGCTTACGAGCGGGGCCGAACGCTCTGCGAAAATCTCAAAGAAGCCATTCCCCGCCAGATGTTCGAAGTGCCCGTCCAGGCGGCCATCGGCGGAAAAATCATTGCGCGAGAAACGGTCAAGGCCGTCCGCAAGGACGTTTTGGCAAAGTGCTACGGCGGCGATATCACGCGGAAGCGGAAACTGCTCGAAAAGCAGAAGGAAGGAAAAAAGCGCATGCGCCAGGTGGGCAGCGTACAGGTTCCTTCGGAAGTATTTATGGAGATACTCAAGACGAATAAGGATTAAACGCGAGGGGCAGGGTTTAGCTGAACACCAAAAATCATTGCGGAGAACAAAAGATGAACGAGTCGTTTTTCAAGCGTGTTTACGCTTTGGTGAAGCAGGTGCCGAAAGGCAAAGTGGTCACCTACGGACAGGTGGCGGCCATGCTGGGCAACCCGCGCATGTCGCGGCAGGTAGGATACGCGCTGCACGTCAATCCCGAGCCGGGGGACGTCATTCCCTGTCATCGCGTAATCGACCGCTTCGGATCGCTGACGCGCGGTTTTGCGTTCGGCGGTATCGAAGTACAGGCGGCGATGTTGAGCGCGGAGGGGATCGAGGTGAGCGAGACGTTTACCGTAGATCTCGAAAAATATCGCTGGGACGGCCAAGGCGCCGTTTTGGCTCAGGAATAAAGCGGATGTTTCCGAGGAGAAGTTATGGCAGGTATTTATATTCATGTTCCCTTTTGCAGGCATAAGTGTTCCTATTGCGATTTTGTGTCCTTTCCCGACAAAACCGAGTACGCGGAAGCGTATATGGCGTGTCTGTATAAGGAATTGAAAATGCGGGGGGAGGAACTTAAGGATTATACCTTCGAATCGGTCTATTTCGGCGGCGGGACCCCTTCCTATATTCCGCCTAAGCTTATTTTGGGGGCGATGAACCAGGTCCGGAAATGTTTTAAGCTCACGCCGAACGCAGAGGTGACGCTGGAACTCAATCCCGGCACGATCGGCGAGAGTAAGGTAAATACGTATAAGGAAGCGGGGATCAATCGCTATTCCATAGGGCTTCAGACGGCGGTGGACGAACAGCTGGCGGATTTGGGCCGTATTCATAATGCGCGCGACTACGTCTATGCGACAAAGCTTCTGAAAGGTGAAAATTTCAGTACCGACGTGATGCTGGGGTTAAAGAACCAGACGAAAGAAGATATCCGCAAAACGATCGAGCTGGCGGCGGCCTGCGGCTCAAATCATATATCCATGTATGCGTTGACCGTCGAAGACGGTACGCCGATTTATACCGATTATCTCAATGGGGAGCTGCCCGATTCCGACGAAGTGGCAGACATGTACGATTTCGGCCGAGGGCTTTTGAAAAAGCTTGGCTTCGAACGCTATGAGATTTCCAATTTCGCAAAAGCGGGTTTTGAAAGTCGCCATAATCTCAATTATTGGAAGCGCGGTGAATATATCGGCGCGGGCGTGGCGGCCAGTTCCTTTATGAAAGGGAAACGCTTCACAAACACGTTTGACCTGGACGAGTATATGAAATGTATCATTTCGGGCTTTTATCCCGCGGTCGATTGCGAGGAGGTTTCCGAAACGGACGCTAAATTCGAGTTTGTCATGCTGGGCCTGCGCACGAAATACGGGGTTTCTTTAACGGAATACGAAAAACAATTCGCCTCCTCGCTCGAGGGGGACTTTCCCGTAGCGCTCGAGAAGAGCGGACGGTATTTGGATCGCGAAGGGGATACCCTGCGGATCAAGGACGAATACCTGTACGTGCAGAATTCGGTGTTGATGCCTTTTATGGAGGAACCCCGTCCGCGCGAATAAAGCGTATCCGAAAGAATGAAGGAAAACGCTTGACAAAAGGCGGGGGGGGGGGAATACAATATATTTTGGAAGAAAAATATTATATCGCTTGAAAAAAAATAAAAATAATGAAACCTTTCGGAATTGAAATTCTACTTTATACAAAGAACGGAACGCACATATCTTGTCGATATCGTCGGAAACGTGAAAAGTTCTTGACAAAGAGGTGATAATATTGTATAATACAAGGGTTTTAATTTCCGTATAAATTTGGCCGCGCCGTTCGGGAATGGAGAAGGAAAAAATGAATGAAGAAATTATCCGCCGCGCGGTGGTGACGGGCGCTACGGGCGCCGTGGGTATGGCGCTCGTGAAAGAGCTTGTCGGGCGCGGGATAGAAGTCTTGGCGCTGTGCCGAACGGGTTCCGGGCGGGCGAAAAGGCTGAGCGATATAGAGGGCGTCGAGATAAAGGAATGCTCCCTCGAAAATCTGGACACGGCGGGAAAAGGTTGCCGCAAGCCTTACGACGCTTTTTTTCATTTGGCGTGGCAGGGAACTACGGGCGAAGCGCGCAACGACGCCTATCTTCAAAACGAAAACGTGCGTTATGCGTTGGACGCAGTCAGCGCGGCAAAGCGTTTCGGGTGTAAAGTTTTTGTCGGCGCGGGGTCTCAGGCCGAATACGGGCGAGCGCAGCAGCCGCTGGCAGCCGATACGCCCGCGTTTCCCGAAAACGGATACGGAATAGCGAAGCTTTGTGCGGGGCAGCTGACCAGACTTTTAGCCAATCGGCTGGGCATGCGGCAGGTATGGGCGAGGATCCTGAGCGTCTATGGACCATACGACGGTGAAAACAGCATGGTCATGTCTGCGATCACCGCTCTGTTGGAGGGAAGGATACCTAAGTTTACGGCGGGGGAGCAGCTGTGGGATTATCTGTATAGCGAGGACGCCGCCAGGGCTTTACTGCTCATGGCGGAGAGAGGACGGGACGGCGGCGTTTATCCTCTCGGCTGCGGGCAAGCGCGGCCCCTGAAAGAGTATATTTCAGCCATTCGGGAGGCCGTGGATGAAAATGCCGAAGTGGCGATCGGAGCCGTGCCCTATCCTTCGGGTCAGGTCATGAATCTCGCGGCCGATATTTCTGCACTGAAAAAGGAGACGGGCTGGACACCTCGGGTACCTTTTGAGGAAGGAATTCAAACCACCGTGACTTGGGTAAAGAATCTTCGAAACGCATAAAGAAAGTTTTATGGAAAAAAGGTTGCTTTTTGAAAACGATTGTATTATAATAAAACAGGTTGTTACAATTTATATACATTCGTAACGAAAAAATGAAGCCGTGGAGAATTAATAATGAAATTTCCTTTGCAGGACGGCGTGTTTCAAGAAAAGGACAAGCTGCTTGTCATATTAAAAAAAATTCTCCTCGTTCCGCTTTTGGTAGCGGGCGGCGCGGCGATAGTTTATTTTTTGTATCTGGCCGCAAACGCCTATGCGGGGACGGAGGTTAAATTTTTTTATCCCCGTATTTTCTGTGATTTTACCCAGGTGGCGTATTTTTCTATCAACAAAGACGCTTATCTTTTGGAGGGCGGGTCGTCTTATTCCGCGCTCAGTTTATGGCTTCTTGCGCCCTTTGCGTTAATTTTCAAAAAGGATCTCGATGGGATAGATTATGTAAGCGGTTCGGTAAATTGGGGCGAGCCGAATATGCAGATTATGGCTTCCTATCGTTTTTGGATCGCATTTTTGCTCTATCAGGCGATTTGCTTTGTCTCGATCTATTTTTTGGCGAAAAGGCTTGTGGGAAAAAAGCAGGAAGGCCGCAGCGTATTTTTGATCTTTATATGTTCGGCGCCCGTGGTATATGCCGTACTTCGCGGAAACATGATCATGACCTCGCTGATTTTCGTCCTGATTTTTCTCAATTGGTATCAGGATAAAAAATTTTGGAAACGAGAGACGGCGGTTTTGGCGCTTGCCGTTGCGGGCGTGCTCAAATTATATCCGTTGTTTTTTTGTGCGTTTCTGCTTCACGATAAAAAGTGGCTGGCGACATTAAGGATGGCGGGCTATTTTGTCACCTTATATCTTCTTCCGCTGTGTGTCTATAACGGAGGAATTTCCGTATATTTTGCCAATCTTTTAGGGTTTGCAGGAAGCGTAAATCGTTTGACTTATCTCAATAATATTTCTCTCGCTTCGGTATTCTATAAAATTATTTATTACCCTGCGAAGTTATTTCATCTTACGCCTCCCGCTTGGGTGGATAAAGTATGTATGGCGTTAGGGGTGCTTTTTTTATTGGTGATCGCCATGGCTGCGGTTGTGACGGACGATCGGTTAAAGAGAGAAATTTTATCTTTGTGCGCGGTCGCTTTGGTGCCGCCTGTAAGTTATTTCTATGTAATGATCTTTACTTTAATTCCGTGTATGGGTTATCTCGCCGTTTATGAACGGCATGGCATAAAGGAAAATAAAAAATTTTTTCTGTGCTGTCTGTTATTGTTTTTCTATCCCCTTTATGCGGCTAATCTATTTATGATCATCAGTTCGATAATTCTCATCATATTGGCAGCCGTCACCGTCTATAAGATTTTCAAAGGCGGCGAGTTCGGCTCCTATATGTTACAGCTTAGAAAAAAAGATAGGAAAGAAGGTGTGAGCGAATGAAAGTAGTGATTCTTGCAGGGGGATTCGGAACGCGGATCAGCGAAGAATCTCATTTGAAACCCAAGCCTATGATCGAAGTTGGCGGAAAGCCGATTTTGTGGCATATCATGAAGGAATATTCCCATTACGGATTCAACGATTTTATTGTGTGTCTGGGATATAAGGGCGATGTCGTCAAGCGTTTTTTCGCCAACTATTATCTCTATCAGTCGGATGTGACGATCGATTTGAAAACGGACGAATATACGTATCACCACAATAATTCGGAGCCCTGGAAGGTAACCTTGGCCGAAACGGGGCTGAATACCATGACGGGCGGCCGCGTCAAGCGGGTTAAGGAATATATAGGGGACGAGCCCTTTCTGCTCACATACGGCGACGGAGTCAGCGACGTCGATATCGCCGATACCGTACGTTTTCATAAACAACACGGAAAATTACTTACCATGACGACGGTAAACGTCGCTTCCCGTTTCGGCGTCATCAAACCCGATAAAAGCGGTCTGATCAAACGCTTCAGAGAAAAAGCCGACGGCGACGGTTCGTTGATCAATGCGGGATATATGGTTTGCGAGCCGCAGGTACTCGATTATATCGAAGGAGACGACACCGTTTTTGAAAAGGAGCCGCTGGAAACGCTTGCGAAAGAAGGACAGTTGATGGCTTACCTTCATAACGGATTTTGGAAATGTATGGATACGATGCGCGATAAAGAACAGCTGGAGGCGCTTTGGCAGACGGGCCGGGCGGATTGGAAAGTATGGTGAACCTACCCGAATTTTACCGTGACAAACGCGTACTCGTTACGGGACATACGGGCTTCAAAGGCGGCTGGCTGATCTTTTGGCTTAATAAATTGGGGGCCCGTGTATGCGGTTATGGATTAGAGCCTTCCGAGCTTTCTCTCTATCGCTGTATAGAGGGCGCAGGATTGTGCCAATCGCAGATAGGCGACGTGGCTGATTTCGAACACCTTTCAAAGGTGTTCGACGATTTCCGTCCGGAAATCGTATTTCATCTGGCGGCTCAGCCGATTGTCCGCGAGGGCTACCGCGCGCCGCGGACGACCTATCTCACCAATGTCATGGGTACGGTCAATTTATTGGAGTGCGTGCGGCTGCACGGCTGCGTTCGTTCCGTCGTAAACGTCACGACCGACAAGGTATATCAAAATAAAGAATGGGAATGGGGCTATCGGGAAAACGAACCCCTCGACGGATATGACCCGTATTCCAACAGCAAATCCTGCTCGGAGCTTGCGACGCACAGCTATAAAAATTCCTTTTTAGACGGAAACGGTGTGGCCGTTTCTACCGCGAGGGCGGGCAACGTCATCGGCGGCGGGGATTTTGCGGCGGATCGGATAATCCCCGACTGCGTGCGTGCCGCGGCGGCGGGTGAAAGTATCATTGTCCGAAATCCTTATTCCGTCCGTCCTTATCAGCATGTGCTGGAGCCGTTGTTTGCTTATCTGATGATAGCGGCGACACAATACGCCGATCTTTCGAAAGCGGGATATTATAACGTCGGGCCGGACGAGATCGATTGCTGTCATACGGGGGAACTCGTCGATATATTCGTCAAGGCCTGGAACGGCGGGCTTCGGTGGATAGACAAACACGACGGCGGGCCGCATGAAGCAAATTTTTTGAAGCTGGATTGTTCGAAGCTCAGAAAAACATTCGGCTGGAAACCGCGCTGGAATATCAAAAGAGCGGTGGAAAAGACTGTCGAATGGGAAAAATGCCGCCTGGCCGGCGGAAATTTGCGCGAGTGCATGAACGCTCAAATAGACGAATTCATCAACGGATAAGAAACGGAAGGTTATGGATAATCAGAAAGAACGCGATAAACAAGAAATTTTGCAGCTCGTAGAAGAATACTGCGAAAAGTATCATCGAAAGAAACCTTTTTCGGAAGGGGACAAAATAAATTATGCGGCCAGGGTTTACGGCGCGGAGGAGATGACAAATCTCGTAAATAGCGCGCTCGATTTTTGGCTGACTTCGGGCGAATACACCGAAAGGTTCGAACGCGAGTTTGCGGCCTTTTTAGGCGTTAAACAGGCTTTTCTGGTCAACAGCGGGTCCTCCGCCAATCTGCTGGCTTTTATGGCGCTTACGTCTCCGCTTTTAGGCGAACGCAGAATTTTGCGCGGAGACGAGGTGATTACCGTAGCGGCGGGATTTCCCACCACGGTGACCCCCGTCATTCAGTACGGTGCGGTTCCCGTCTTTGTGGATATCACGATTCCGCAATATAATATAGATGCTTTCATGCTGGAAAAAGCGTTGTCGCGGAGAACCAAGGCAGTGATGATCGCTCATACGCTGGGAAATCCGTTCGACCTTAAGGCAGTAAAAACCTTCTGCGACAAACACAATTTATGGCTGGTCGAGGACAACTGCGACGCTTTGGGTTCGAAATATACGATCGACGGCGAGGAAAAATATACGGGTACGATAGGGGATATCGGCACGTCGAGCTTTTATCCGCCCCATCATATCACGATGGGTGAGGGAGGAGCGGTTTATACAAATAACCCGCTTTTGGGCAAGATCGTGCGTTCCTTCAGAGATTGGGGGAGAGACTGCTCCTGCCCTTCGGGGACGGATAACCTTTGCAAGCACCGTTTCGACAGACAGTACGGGGAATTGCCTTTGGGATACGATCATAAGTATGTTTATTCGCATTTTGGCTATAATCTTAAAGCGACGGATATGCAGGCGGCCATCGGCTGTGCGCAGATCAAGCGGATCGAGGATTTTGCCGTCCGCCGCAGACATAATTTTGCCCGTCTGAAAGCGGGGCTTGCGGAGTGTCAGGATAAAATTATCCTTCCCGAAGCGTGTCCCTCGTCCGATCCCAGCTGGTTTGGTTTTCTCATTACCTGCCGCGAGGGCGTGGACGCCTGCAAGGTGGTGGAATATATCGAAGCTCGCGGCGTACAGACCCGCCGTCTGTTCGCGGGAAACCTTACCAAACATCCCTGTTTCGATGAAATGCGCGCGCGCGGGGAAGGATATCGTATCGTAGGCAATCTTGAAAATACGGACAGGATCATGGCTTCCACTTTCTGGGTCGGAGTGTATCCCGGCATGACGGACGAAATGGTCGATTATATGCTTAAGACGATCAAAGAGGCGCTGGCCTTATAAACGAAAACGGGAGTGGATTTTAATACAAAGAATGGAAACGAAGGCAAAAAAAATCAGTTTTCTCATTCCCTGTTACAATGAGGAAGAAAACGTTGTCCCGTTAAGCGAGGCGATCGTCGGGCAGCTTGAGGGCTTGTCCGCCCCATACGACTACGAGATCGTATTTATCGATAACTGCTCAACCGACGGCACCCGCGCGCGGATAGAAGAATTGTGCGGAGCCAATAAAAAGATCAAGGCGATTTTTAACGCCAGAAATTTCGGACAGTTCAATTCGCCCTTTTACGGTATCCTGCAGACGACGGGGGATTGCGTCGTTACCATGTGCGCGGATTTTCAGGACCCGCCCGAGATGATCCCTTCGCTGATCGCAGAATGGGAAAACGGCTACAAAATCGTCTGTGCCGTAAAGACCCAAAGCGAAGAGGGAAAATTTGTCCGCCTTTTGCGGACGATCTATTATAAACTTATCCGAAAATTCTCCGATATAGAACAGATCGAGCATTTTACGGGCACGGGGCTCTACGATAAAAGCTTTATCGAGGTGCTTCGCGGTCTGGACGATCCCGCTCCCTTTATGCGGGGAATCGTGGCGGAGCTCGGCTATAAAAAGATAGAGGTTCCCTATAAACAGCAGAAGCGCCGTGCGGGAAAGACGCATAATAATTTCAATACGCTCTACGATGCGGCGATGCTCAGCTTTACGCAATATACGAAATTTCCTATCCGCTTCATTATGTTTTTCGGGATATTTTTGAATTTTATCAGTATCGCAGGCGGGGTGATCTGTTTAATCGTGCACAGCTTTCACCGTAACGTAATGCTTCCCGCAATCTTTTGCGGAATGGGATTTTTCTTCTCGCTTACCTTTATTTTTATGAGTATGCTGGGCGAATATTTATTGAATATCAAGACGAAAGTAAATCATCGTCCTTTGGTCATCGAGGAAAAACGTATTAATTTTGACGAATAAAAATCTCCTCCGAAATGTATTTTCGGAGGAGATTTTCTATGCTCAAAAAGCCTTTAATTCGTTTCATATAAAGTGGGCGTGAGGAAAGTGATGGTCTTTTTTTGACGTAACAGCTTTATTTCTTTGGCAATAGCGGCATTTCGCGCCTGAATTTCGTCTGAAAAATCGTATTCCAGCACCTGCTCGAAATAATTTCCGCCGTTGTTGACCGTATAGCCGTCCATTCCCGCGATAAAAATATTCCCCGTGCCGAGCACGGAAAGCAGTTTCAACGCCATGACGCCCGAATTGTCACGGATGACGGGCGCTTCGGAAGTATAACTGCCGAAGTTTATCTTATAAGCATAATTCTCAGCCTCGTGCATATTGGAGGTAACGATCGTTTTAGAAACGGTGCGTCCGCCGATTTTGATATACCGCCGCATGTTGCTGCTGAAAATATAATCGGGGCTAAATTCTTCGCCGCGGAAATTTACGCATACGACGACAGGTCTGCGTTTTTTGATAAAAGAGAGTATTTCTTCGCGGCGGGAGACGAGACTTTTCCCTGGCGCGAGGAGGAGCACATCCCTGCCGCCGATTTCGTCTGTCAGCTTTTTCAAGGTATCTCTGTCGTCAAAAAAGCTTTCCTGATAATTGCGATAAGCATTTTCTGCGCGCTCCTTGGTAAAGTTTCTCTTTTCCTCGGGCGGAAGGCTCTTTAACAGCTCGTGAAAGGATTTGACGGTAAGGCTGTCCTTTTCCGCAAGGTAAATGGCATAATTCGGATGACAGCCGTGCGTTGCCGAAAGATAGAGCGGAAGGGAATATCCCCAGAAACGCTCTTTATAAATATCGTTGAGATATTCGTCGAGGATCTCCAGCATAGGTTCGATACGGTAGCCCGCGCCGTAATTTTCGTTCATGTATTCGGCAAACAATTCGAGGTTGAGATTGCCCGCGCCCCGTCCCATGCCGAATACGCAGGCGTCGATGCAAACGTCGCGGCGCAGGTTCATCTCTACCATGGCTTCGGCATTGCTGAACGCCTGCTGCAGATTATTGTGCGCATGGTACCCCAAAACGATGCCCTCGGCGAGATTGTTGTCCGCCAGGGAGACCAGGCGGGAAAACTGCTTGCGTTTCATCAGGCCGAAACTATCTACAATGGAAACGCAGTAAGGGTGCAGGGAATTGAAATATTCGATCGTCTCGATAAAGTCTTTGTCGCTGTATTCGTCAGTGCCGACAAACTGCACGAAAAGCATATAACCCAATTCTTTGATTTTTTCGCAGTAAGCATACGCTTCCCGGATTTTACTTTTTTTGAAAATAACCCTCAAGCCGTCCACCGAGGTTCCGTCCCGCGGCGGGATGCGTTCGATCGGGACGGGCGCGCTCATGTCGAGCATGGCCACATATACAAGATTTTCCGCTTTCGGCGAAATCATGGGCCCGATGGACGCGACGTCGGGAAACACCGCGCGGTCGGGATCGTAGGCGTCGCCTTTTATAAAGCCCACTTCGTAGAGCTCTATTCCCGTGAGCGCGATTTTACGGCTGAACTGTCTGATTGTTTCCGCTCCGAACATCCAGTCGTTGACATAGCCCCCGTCCCTTAAGGTACAGTCGAGCAGATATACTTTTCCCATAATTTTTCCTTATTCCTCGTCGATTGGTTGAATATACAGATTGCTCAAAAGCTCCTCTCTGCTCAAAAACGGCGCGAGGTCCTCGAGCGGGGGACTGACCAATCTGCCGTCGGGCAGGCGTTTCGTGCTGCTTTTGGGCTCCCATACCTGCCGCGTATCGGTAAAGATTTCACAAAATGCAAACCCCTTGACGGCCAGCGTCCTTTCGACGGCCGTTTTCATCTCCGCATTGCTGTGCGCGCCGAAATAGGGATACCCGAACGCTTTGGCAAGCTTTTCGTAAGAGGGGAAGGACAAATCGTTGCTTTCGGGGCCTATTCCCACCTTGCTGTGTTCCTTAAAGAGGTTGTTCTGCGTCTGTCGGATGCTGTGATAGCCCTCGTTGTTGATGAGGAAAATCTTGACGGGAAGCTTCGAGGTGACGATCGTCTGTAATTCTTGAAGGTTCATCATGATGCTTCCGTCGCCCTCGAGGCATATTGTTTCCTTGCCGCCCGAAGCGATACAAAGTCCGACGGCGGCGGGCAGACCGTAACCCATGCTGGCGACGGCGCTGTTGATGATAAACCGCGTACCCTTTTTCATTCTCCAATTCTGGTGCCCGACGACGCAGCAGGCGCCGTTGCTTACCGCCGTGAGGCTGTTTTCGGGCAGGCGATCGCTCAAATAACGGACGAACGCAAACACGTTGGCAGTTGCGCCGTTTTCCCTCCAATGCCGTTCGAGCGTGACGGGGTATCTGCGTTTCCATTCGCGGCACTGTTCCCGCCAGCGTTCCCCGAGAAAAACGGGGGTTTCCCGCGAAGCCGTTCTGCGAAGCAACGCTTCAAAAAAGTCTTTGGCGTCGGCGTGGACGGCCATATCCACGTGGAGAGTGGGTTTCTTCATCTCCGCAGGATCGATATCCACCATGACGACCTCGGCTTCCCGCGCCCATGTTTTCCAATTGTAGCCTACCTGACGGATGCTGATGCGCGTCCCTACGGCAAGGACAAGGTCGCTGTTCTGTACGGCGAAATTGCCCGCGCGGTCGCCCATGTTTCCGCCGCGGCCGCAGTAGAGAGGATCGTCGTCCTCCATAAGATCGACGCTGTTCCAATAGGTGACGACGGGTACGCCCAGCCGTTCCGCCGCAAGGCGAAATTCTTTGTACCCGCCGGAAAGGCGTATGCCGCCGCCCGCATAGATCACGGGGCGTTTTGCCTTTGCGATTTTTTCGAGTATTTTATCCGCCGTCTCGTCGCTGACGTGAGGGGGCAGAAGCGCGGCGTTCTCTTCGGATGCATACCCGCGCAAGCCGTCCGTTTCAATCGTCATTCCCTGATAATTGACGGGAATGTCCAGCCAGACGGGTCCGGGGCGGCCCGCCTTCATGAGAAACCAGGCTTTTTCCAGCATATAACGGATGTCCTCGGGCTTTTCCAGCATTTCCGCGTATTTACACATACAGCCCACCGAGCGGGTGATATCGAATTCCTGATCGCCGACCGCGCGCAAGGGCAGTCCGTCGGTAAAACGCTCCGCATAGCGGGCGGTGGTGTCGTAACGCACCTGTCCGCTGACGACGAACATGGGAATGGAATCCAGCCACGCGCCGAGCACGCCCGTGATCGCGTTGGTGCCGCCCGGGCCGGTCGTGACGCAGACCAAGGCGGGACGGTTGTCCAGCCTGGCGTAAGCTTCCGCCGCAATGGCGCAGGCCTGTTCGTGGTGGTTATAATGGCAGACCAGCCCGTTTTTATGCCCGAAGGCGTCGTTGAGGTGCATGGCGCCGCCTCCGACGACGGTGAAACAGTCGGAAATACCGCGGGAGACGAGAAAGTCGGCTATATAGTCGGCAAGACGAATTTTCATATGATATATCCTTTTAGATAATGACAATTTACATTTTATCACGATCGGGCGTCCCTGTCAAGCGGATACCGCAAAAAAGCCCCGCCCTCCATAGAGAGGGCGGGGGAGAAGATAGGTTTTAAGAAATTACTTTTTGAAATATCTGTTGAGGAGACCCTCAAAGCCTTTGCCGTGACGGGCTTCGTCGCGCGCCATTTCGTGCACGGTGTCGTGGATTGCGTCGAGCCCCAGCTCCTTCGCTCTCTTTGCAAGATCGACTTTGCCCTGGGTTGCGCCGAATTCGGCATCTACGCGCAGCTCAAGATTCTTTTTGGTGGAATCGGTGACTACCTCGCCCAAAAGCTCCGCAAACTTGCAGGCATGTTCCGCTTCTTCCCAAGCCGCCTGCTTATAAAATTCTCCGATTTCGGGGTAGCCCTCGCGGATAGCGACGCGCGCCATGGCAAGATACATGCCGACTTCGCTGCATTCGCCGTTGAAGTTCATTCTCAAGCCCTCGATTACGTCCTGGGGAGCGTCCTTCGCTACGCCGACGATATGCTCCGCCGCCCAGGTCTTTTCCGTCATTTCCTTAAATTTGGAACCGGGGGCATGGCAGATGGGGCATTCCGCGGGGGGATTTTCGCCTTCATGGACATAACCGCAAATGGGGCAAACATATTTTTTCATAGCTTCTTGATCTCCTTAACGATTTATTTTTTTCGACCCGTTTCGGATCTTCTTAATGATATTATATCTCAATTAGAAACAAATGTCAAGAGAAAAACGGAAGATTTTTGAAATTATTTTTTATTTCACATATTTTTTTTGCTGTGCGGCGCCGATAAGCTTTTGCGTGCCCTTTTGAGCTACTCTCATAAAGTGAATTTTCTTTATAAAGAAGCGAAAGATTTTTATTGTCGGCAGGAAAAAATTGTGGTATAATAGCAATACATTAAAGACTTATAGGGGATTCACCATGAAAACTTACAAACATTTCGGCGTAATGTTAGACTGTTCGAGAAACGGGGTTATGAAGCCCGAAGCGGTGAAGCGCATGATCGACTGTCTGCAGAAAATGGGGTATAACGCGCTGGAGCTTTATACGGAGGACACCTTCGAGGTGGAAGGCGAGCCGTATTTCGGATATCTGCGCGGGCGCTATACGGGCGCGGAGCTCAAGGAACTGGATTTGTACGCGGCGGCGCACGGGATCGAGCTGATTCCTTGTATCCAGACCCTCGCGCATTTCACCTGTCCCGTAAAGCTGCCTCGTTTCTGGGAGATTACCGACGTAAACGACATTCTGTTGATCGACGAGGAAAAGACGTATGCGTTTATCGATAAACTGTTTGCGTCCCTCGCGGAAAATTTCACCAGCCGCAACGTCAATATCGGCATGGACGAGGCGCATATGGTAGGGCTTGGAAGATATCTCGACAAGCACGGCTTTACCAATCGCTTCGAACTGCTGGAAAGACATCTCGACAAGGTTGCGGAGATCGCGAAAAAATACGGCTTCAAGCCGCATATGTGGAGCGATATGTTCTTCCGCCTGTTCCGTCACGGGGAGTATTACGGAAGGGGCGTACACATTCCCGAGGAGGTGCGCGCCCGCGTGCCCGAAAACGTCGCGCTTACCTATTGGGACTATTACCATCGTGAAAAAGCGGATTATGACGGCATGTTCGAGTCGCATAAGGAATTTGGCAGGGAGATCTGGTTTGCGGGCGGCGCCTGGTGCTGGAACGGCTTCGCGCCCTTCGGCTCCTATTCCCTGACCACGATGAAGCCCGCGATGGAAAGCGTGGCGGAACACGGGATCGATCACGTCATGATTACGATGTGGGGGGACAACGGAAAGGAATGTTCTTTCTTCTCGCTTCTGCCCGTTTTATATTCGATCAGGCAGTATGCGGACGGCAACTTCGACGAGAAAAGGATTGAAAAGGGCTTTTTTGAGACGTTCGGTTTATCCTATAAGGATTTCATGGCGTTGGAACTGCCCAACCGCACGAAAAAGACGCGGGACGGCAACGACGTGGAAAATCCCTGTAAATCCCTTTTGTTCAACGATTGTTTCCTCGGGCTTTTCGACGACGCGATGGAGGCCGAGGGAAAGATCCCTTACGGCGAATATGCCGCAAAGCTGGCGGCGGCCGAAGAACGCGCGGGCGAGTACGCCTATATTTTCCGCTGTCTTTCAAAGCTTTGTTCCGTCATGGAGATCAAAGCCGATCTGGGCGTCCGTACCCGCAAGGCTTACAAAGAGGGGAACAGAGGTACTCTGGCCGTATTGGCCAAAGAGGATTACGCCGTTCTGCCCGGCCGCATAAAGGCGTTTTTCGATTCGTTCAGGGAATTGTGGTTTAAGGAAAACAAGCCCTTCGGCTTCGAGGTGCAGGAAGCGCGGCTCGGCGGACTCATGCTCCGTGTTTCCTCCTGCCGCGAACGGCTGGAGGCCTATCTCGCGGGCAAAATCGATCGGATAGAGGAATTGGAGGAGAAAATTCTTCCCTTAAATCCCGCCGAGAAAGAAGGTTACCTGCAATCTAATAATTACCGCGATATAGTCTCCGCGGGGATACTTTAAAAAACAGACGGAAAACAAAAAGCGCCTGCGGCCTAAACCGCGGGCGCTTTTTTGCCGCTGAAAAATAAGGATACTTTTTCCGCTGTGTTTTCGTTTGGACGCGATAAGGATACTGCTTTCTCGGGTTTTTCGGTTGGGTATGGCAAGGGCTGCCCGCTGCGAGCAATCTCGGTTAGGCACGGCAAGGACTGCCCGCTGAAAGCAATCTCGGTTGGACGCGGCAAGGCTTACTCGTTCCGCAGTGCGTCGCCCAATCCCTGCCCCGCATTTTCTTCCGCGCGGCTTCGCCTGAACGCGGCGGGGGTGGTGCTTGTCCGTTTTTTGAAGACGCGGCAGAAATAGCATTCGTCGGGATACCCCGCGCGTTCCGCAATTTCCCGCACGGGCAGCGCGGTGGTCGTCAAAAGCCGTTCGGCCTGTCTCAGCCGCACGTCGGAGAGATAGCGCATGGGCGAGGTGCCGTTGAGTTCCTTGAAAATATGGGAAAGATAGGATTTCGAAACGAAAAACGTTTCGCATAGCCCGTCCAACGTAAGCTGTTCGGCATAATGTGTGTCGAGATAATTTTTTACCCGATAATAGACGTCGTTGATTTTTTCGAAATCCGCGCTCTGTACGCAGACGCGCAGAAGCAAATGAATGATGATCGTCAGCAGATTTTCCGCAATTTCCTTGAAAAAAAGCGACTTTTTGTCCGTTTCCTCGATCAAGCGTTCAAACAGCTCTTCAAAAAAGACTCGGTATTCTCCGGAGGAAAATACGGGCGGATCGTCGGGCGAAAGCAGCTGTCCCGCAGGAAGCCCTTGCAGACGGATACCCGCCGCGGCTACAAACAGAGTTTCGATCGGGTCGTCGGGCGCGGAAAATTCGCCGTGTAAGGTTTCGGGCGCATAGACGACGAGATCTCCCGCGCGTACGGGAAATTCTTTTCCCGCAATCCGTACCCGACCCGACCCCGAACGGATATATAAAATCTCGCAAAATTCGTGGCTGTGCTCGGCCGCCTGCCAGCCCGCCTGCTTGCGCAGAATTCCGCTATACACAAATTTAGGCTTCAACGAGCGCGTAAATTTTTTTGAAAAGGTGAAATGCCGAAGCGCGTCGGTATCCATGCGGTGTTTTTCTTTCATAGTAAGAGCATAACATATTTTTTCACGATTGGCAAATGATTGGACATTCTTGCGTAAAATAATATACAAAAAAATATATTGAAATCCAATTTGAAACGTGCTATGATAACCGTGAAAAAGGAGGCGGACATATGCTGAAAGGAATTCCCAAAATTCTTTCCCCCGAGCTTTTGAAGATATTGAGCGAAATGGGGCACGGCGACGAAATCGTGCTCGCGGACGGAAATTTTCCCGCGGAGAGCTTAAATTCCCGCACGGTACGCGCGGACGGACACGGCGCAGCCGAGCTGTTAAAGGCAATACTCGGACTCATTCCGCTGGACGGCTATGCGGATTCCAATTTTGTGTTGATGCAGACGACGAAAGGAGACCCGAAGCCCGCAATCTGGGCGGAATACGAACAAATCGCGTCCGAGGATGAAAATTTCAAGCTTGGTTTCGAGGAACGGTTTGCGTTTTACGAACGGGCAAAAAGGGCGTACGCCGTGATCGCCACGGGTGAAAGCGCGCTTTATGCAAATATTATTTTGAAAAAAGGGGTAATCGTATGAAAAACAAAATCGGGATCAGGCCGACGATCGACGGGCGTTGGGGCGGAATCCGCGAGGGGCTGGAAGCGCAGACCATGCAGATGGCGAAAGACGCGAAGAAATTGATCGAAGAAAACATCTTTTACGCGGACGGCAGCAAAGCGGAGGTAGTAATTTCTCCGTGCACGATCGGCGGGGGAAAGGAAGCGGCGGCCTGCGCGGAATATTTTCAAAAGGAAAACGTTACGGCGACGTTGACGGTGACGCCCTGCTGGTGCTACGGCAGCGAGACGATGGATCTCGATCCGCTGACGACGAAAGCGGTGTGGGGCTTCAACGGCACGGAGCGTCCCGGCGCGGTGTATCTCGCGGCCTGTATGGCGGCGCACGCGCAGAGAGGCTTGCCCGCGTTCGCCATTTACGGCGAGGACGTGCAGGATATGGGGATGAGCGGCATTACGCCCGACGTGGAAGAAAAAATTTTGCGTTTCGCCCGCTGTGCGCTGGCCGTGGGACAAATCAAAAATAAGGCGTATGTGTCGATCGGAAGCGTGGCTATGGGTATCGGCGGCAGCTTCCTCGACGCGAACGCGATGCAGAAAACGTTCGGTATCCGCGCGGAATGGGTGGACATGACGGAAATCCTGCGCCGTATCGACCTCGAAATTTACGATAAAGCGGAATACGAAAAGGAGCTCAGGTGGATAAAAGCCAACTGCAAAGAGGGGAAAGACCTCAACGGCGGGCCGTGGGGGCAAAAGGATTTTACGCGCGATGAACTCGATAAACAATGGGAATTTGCGGCAAAGATGACCCTGATTATCAAGGACATCATGCTGGGCAATCCCAAATTGGACGAGATCGGCCGTCACGAGGAAGCGCTGGGCCGAAACGCGATTTTCGGCGGATTCCAGGGCCAGAGAATGTGGACGGACTATAAGCCGAACGGGGATTTTACCGAGGCGATCCTCAATTCCACCTTCGACTGGAACGGAAAGAAACAGCCGACGATTCTGGCGACGGAGAGCGACAACTGCAACGGCCTGGCGATGTTGTTTTCCAACCTTCTGACGGGGCGGGCGAGCATATTTGCAGATGTGCGCACCTATTGGAGCCCGAAATCGGTGGAGCGCGTGACGGGCTGGAAAGCGGGAGGCAAAGCGAAGGACGGGTTTATGCACCTGCTCAATAGCGGTGCGGCGGCGCTGGACGGGACGGGGGCGAGCAGGGACGAAAACGGAAACGCCGTCATGAAGGAATGGTGGAAGGTAACGGACGAAGATATCGACGGTATGCTGAAGGCAACGAGGTTTTCGCCTGCAAACCGCGGCTATTTCCGCGGCGGCGGATTTTCCAGCACCTATTCGACGAAGGGCGAAATGCCCGTCACGCTGGTGCGGGTGAATCTGGTGGACGGGATAGGCTATACCATGCAGATTGCGGAGGGCTGGACGGTGGACCTGCCCGAAGAAGTGAACAAAACGCTTCTGGACAGGACGGACCCGACGTGGCCGAGCACATGGTTTGTGCCCCGTCTCAACGAAACCAACGCCTTTTCCAGCGTATATAACGTCATGGCGAATTGGGGCGCTAACCACGGTGCGTTCTGTTACGGACATATCGGGAAAGACCTCATTACGCTTGCGAGCATGTTCCGTATTCCCGTAAGCTTGCACAATATCGAGGATAAGGACGTCTATCGTCCACATGCCTGGAGCGCGTTCGGGACGAAGGACCTCGAGGCGGCCGACTACCGCGCCTGCGCGCAGTATAAGGAATTATATAAATAATCCCCCACAAAAAGCGGACCCGTTGAAAGCGGGTCCGCTTCGATATCGGTTTTCGATAATGCTTTAATCGGGAAGCTCGGGCGGCGTTTTTTCGCCGTCTCCTTTTTGCTCGCGTACTTTCGTACGATTGACCTCGCGTATCCGTTCGGTAAAACGCAGGGGGCGTTCGCGGCGTTTCAGGTTTTCCGTAAATCGGCTCGTGACGAGGACGAAAATACAGAAAATAGGCACGGCGCCGAGGTTTGTCTCGAGCAGGGAATTGACGACGAGCGTCATCAGCTTACTGCCCGACGAAGCGAGCTCCGCGCTTCTGATGCCGCCGATGAGCAGGGAAAATTCCCATGCAAATTGGACGAGTATCCCGATGGCCAGCAGCCAAAGCAGGGGAAATCGTTTTTCTTTATCCTTTTGCAGTAAATTATAGACGATCGCCGCGGCGTAGGAAACGAAAAGGATCAGCGCCATATAGCCGTGGTAAGCGCCCGTCGTACGTTGTATTTTGATGGGCGCAAGCCCCGCGCCGAAAGTGGCGGCGAGCATGGGCGCGGCGATCCACCAAAGCCAGATGAGGAGCGACCACTCGAAAAGGTGCTTGTCCTTCGACATCCACAGCCAGATCCAGGCGAAATTTGTTATTCCGTAGCTCATGGACATCCAAAGGAGCACCCAAAACAGGTTTCCGCCCTCGATGCTGCGCGTATGAAGCAACAGATGGAAAATTCCGTAATCGACGAGCATATATAAAACTCCGCCCGCCAACGCAAAAAACAGCGCGAGATATTTTTTCCTGACGATCAGCAGGGCGCAAAAAAACACCAAAAAACAGATGTCGAGATGAATATAAAGCGGATTGAATACCCTCTGCGCAATAATTTCCACTGCTTCCCTCCGTTTGTCAGAAAAAAACGTGACAAGTCTGACGCTGTTATTGTAACCCATGAGGAATAAATTGTCAAGGAATTAAAGGGCAGCGAGAGGAAAAGAGATAAATTCGGCCTCAAAAAAGGGATGTCGCCCGAACGGGAGTTTTTTATTGCGGACAGCGCCGTTCGTGCGCTTGACAAAACGCGAAAAATCATTATAATGATAAAAGAAATAAATTGCGACACAGCGCGTTTTTTGGAGGCAGGAGATGTTAAAACTGACGCCCGTCCTCAAGGATTATCTTTGGGGCGGATACAAACTGAAAGGCTTTTTCGGCCGCGACAACGGCGGCAGAAAAATCAGCGAAAGCTGGGAGGTATCCGTTCATCCCGACGGATTAAGCGGCTGCGGCGAGGGAACCTTGGCGGACTATATCGCGCAAAATCCGAAAAGCGTGGACGAAGCGGGCTCCGCGTTTCCCGTGCTCGTAAAATTTATCGACGCGGCGCAGAATTTATCCGTTCAGGTACACCCCGACGACGAATACGCGAGGCGCGTGGAAGGGGATAACGGCAAGACGGAGATGTGGTATATTCTCCAGGCGGACGAGGGCGCGGGGATTTACTGCGGCTTTGCGCGGGATACCGCGAAGGAAGAATTTTTGGAAAAAGTAAAAAACGGCACGGTGGAAGAGCTGCTCAACTTTATTCCCGTGAAGTCGGGGGACGCCTACCTCATCAAGGCGGGGACGGTGCACGCGATCGGCGCGGGCTGCGTCATCTGCGAGGTTCAGCAAAGCAGCAACGTCACCTATCGCGTCTATGATTATAACCGCAGGGGAGCGGACGGAAAACTTCGTCCCCTGCACGTCGAAAAAGCGGTGGAAGTCATCAATTTCCGGGCCTTTAAGGACGAGACGGGAAGCGGCCGTTTCGAAAAGACCGAGGGCGGCGAAATCAGGCTTTTGACGAAGTGCAAATACTTCCGCTGCCGCGAATTGGCGCTTAAGGGGATTTTTTCCGAACGGTGTGAAAGCTCCTTTACGGCGCTCAACGTCCTGAGCGGCGAAGGAACGCTCGACGGCGAAAAATTTACCGCGGGGAATAGTTTCTTTATCCCCTGCGGGGAAACATATACGCTGGAAGGCAACGCGAAAATTATTCTTACAAACGAAAACGAAGGGAGCAGGGTATGAACTATTATGCGGGAATAGATCTCGGCGGCACGTTTATCAAGTGCGGGCTCGTCGATGAAACGGGAAACATCATATGCAAGGATAAAATCCCCACGGGCAAGGAACGCCCGTATCGGGAAATCGCCGCGGATATGGCGAATCTGGTTTTTGCTCTGGCCGACCGTGCGCAGATCGGCAGGCAGGACGTAAAGGCGGTGGGGATCGGGGCACCCGGTGCGATTGACAGCAAAAACGGCGTGATCGTTTACAGCAACAATATCTGCTGGAAAAACGTCCCCCTGTGCAGGGAGGTGAGCGCGGCGGTAGGCCTGCCCGCCTATATTACCAACGACGCCAACGCGGCGGCCTTGGGCGAACACTTCTGCGGCGCGGGGAAGAAATATTCCTCGACGATTTTCGTGACGCTGGGCACGGGCGTCGGCGGGGGAATCGTCATCGACGGAAAGCTGTTTGAGGGAAATAAATCCGCGGGCGCGGAGATCGGGCACGAGGTGATCCGTTTCGGCGGGGAAAAATGCACCTGCGGCCGCCGCGGCTGTTTCGAGGCCTACGCTTCAGCGACGGCGCTCATCGCGCAGACCAGGCGCGCCATGCTCAAGGACAGAGACAGCGCGCTGTGGAAGCTCTGCGGCGGAGAGCTCGAGCGGGTAGATGGCAAAACGGCGTTCGACGGCATGCGTGCGGGCGATAAGTGCGGCGAACGGGTGGTGAAACGTTACATAGGCTATCTGGCCGAGGGCATCACCAATCTCGCCAACGTTTTCCGTCCCGAAGCGATTCTTCTGGGCGGCGGCGTCTGCGCCGAGGGCGACAATCTTTTGAAGCCGTTGAAGAGAAAGGTTCACCGCCTTCTTTACGGGGGCACGAAATACGCGCCCGTCGAAATCGCCGTAGCGTCTTTGGGAAACGACGCGGGGCTTTGCGGCGCCGCGCGGCTGGCCATGGTAAAGAGTGCGGAATGGAAACGATAAAACAAAAAGGAGATACGGCCGTTTGGCCGTATCTCTTTTTCGATGTCGGGCATCGCCCGATGTACCTGCCGTTTTTTGCCGCCGTTTTGCGGGCCGGCAGAAAATCCGGTATCGGCGTCTTGCTTTCGGGCTCAGTTGCAGCCGCAGCCGCAACCGCACGAAGGGGTGAGGATAGCGGAAAGCGTTCCGTTCTTGTACAGACAGTAGAGAAGCGCGAGAATAATAGGCAGACCGCAGCCGCTCAAGATACCTTCGCAGAAACATCCGTCTTTCGAGCCCAAAACGAGCAGCGCAATGAGAATCCAAAGGGTGGTGTTACCCTGTGTGCAGCAATTCATAAAATAAAGACCTCCTGTGTTTTCACCGCAGGGGATATGTAAAATCTACCCCGAAAGGGAATGAAACAGCCTGCGGTTTTATCTTTCTATTACATAGTATTACGCAGGCGGGAAAAAATGTTCCGATTTCCGCCGCCATTTTGTTGCCAGAAAAGAAAAAATGCGCTATAATAAATAATATCTCGATGTATCCGAGGCGGACACGCGGTTTACGCGGTCTGACCGAAAACACGGATACGCGGATACATATATTATTTTTTTTTCGCGGGTATCTTTTCGTCGTAAAAGAACTCGATGGAGGTCATTTATGAACAACAAAGCTTCTGCTGCGCGCACCATTTCTCTGCTCGGTGTCATGGCGGCCGTCATGGTCGTGGTACTGTTTGTCGAATCGGCGATATTCAAGATTTTTTCCTATACGCCGCCCGCCTTTCTTTCCCTCGGTATCCTGATGACGCTGTGCCTTTCGTGGGATCTCAAACGCGCGTTTCTGTTTTCCGCGGTGTTCGGCGTCACGTCGCTGCTCTGCGCGCTCTTTATCGGAAATCCCTATTTCGTCATGCCGTGGATTTCCATTCTTCCCCGGCTGTTCGTCGGGCCCTGCGCCTACGGCGTATATAAATTGACCAAAAAGCTGACGGGAAAATCGGAGAAGAAATTTGTCAATACTTCTCTGCCGTACGCAATCGGCGCGGCGGCGGGGATTTTCACCAATACCCTGCTCGTCATCGCGTGTCTGTCCCTGTTTTTCCCCGTCGGCGCGGAAGGCGGTTTTTCCGTTGCCGACTGGATCAAAATGTGTATCACGATCAACTTTCCCATCGAACTGGTCTGTGCGACAATTCTTACGCCCATTCTCGCCGTAGCGGTGAAAAAGGCGACCGAGAGGTTTATGTAATTTATGATCATTTGTATCGATATCGGCAACACCAATATCAAATATGCCATTTACGAGGGCGAGCGTCTGCGCATTTCTTTCCGCGTCGCCACCGATCTGAAAAAAACTTCGGATGAATACGGCTCGCAGCTCGTGAATATGTTAAAAGTGATGGAGATAAAGCCGCGGGAGCTTTCGGGCGGGATCGTCTCGTCCGTGGTGCCCACGCTGGATTACACCGTCGATAAAATGTGCGGGCTATATCTGGGGATCAAGCCGCTTCATATCGAGCCGGGTCTGAAATCGGGCCTGAATATCCGCTGCGACGACGCGCGGGAAGTGGGCGCGGACAGAATCGTCAACTGCGTTTCCGCCATCGTCAGGTACGGCGAAAATAAGCCTTTGATCGTCGTGGATTTCGGCACGGCCACCACGTTCAATATCATCAGCGCCGACAACGAGTTTATCGGCGGCGTCATTTCTCCCGGGATCAAGGGTTCGCTCGATTCCCTCGTCAACGGCACGGCGAAACTGCCGCGGGTGGAAATCGAGGCGCCGAAAAGCATTATCGCAAAAAACACCGTCACCAATATGCAGGCGGGACTCGTATTCGGGTTTGCGGGGCTGGTGGAGTATATCGTCACCCGTATCAAGAAAGAACTCAGGTGCGCGGACGTCAAGACGATTGCGACGGGGGGCTTCAGCGAGATCATTTCCAAGGAAGTGTCCTGTATCGACGTCGTGGATAAGCTTTTGACGCTGGATGGTCTGCGGTATTTGTATTATCTCAACCGCCCCGAGTGATAAAGATAGGGTTTTCGGACAGGGACAAGCCGCTTTTCGGGCATAAAAACCGCCCGAAGAGCAAGACTAATATTTGTGGGAACAAGCGTTCCGAGGAGGCATAGACTATGATGAAGAAAGTGGGCGTGGCGATCCTGGGGCTGGGCGTCGTCGGCGGCGGCACGTATAAGATACTCACCGAGCACCGCGAATTTTATCAACGCACGCAAAACGTGGATATCGAAGTGGAAAACGTACTTGTGAGAAACCGCGAAAAGGCGCGCGCGCTGGGCGTTCCCGAGGAATGTATCGCGGGCAGTATCGCGGAGGTCATCGCCAATCCCGCCGTGGATATCGTCATCGAGTGTATCGGCGGCGTGGAAGCCGCGAAGGATTACGTCCTCGCCGCGCTGCACGAGGGCAAGAGCGTCGTTACCTCCAATAAGGAGCTCATCTGCAAATATTCTCACGAGCTGGAACGCACCGCGAGACGCAATTGCTGCGGATTGTATTTCGAGGCGAGCTGCGTCGGCGGCGTACCGATTATCCGCACTCTGCTCGACGGCGTACAGGCCAACCGCATTACCGAAATGATGGGCATCATCAACGGGACGACAAATTTTATTCTGACGAAGATGGCGGAGGAAAACGAGGACTACGCGGCCGCGCTGAAAGAGGCGCAGAGGCTCGGGTATGCCGAGGCCGACCCCACCAACGACGTGGAGGGCTACGACGCGATGTATAAGCTGTCCATCCTTTCCTCGCTTGCGTTCCATACGAAGGTGCCTTATGGCAAGGTTTGCCGCGAGGGCATTTCCTCCGTCGATAAAGTGGATATCGCCTTCGGAAAACAGCTGGGCTATACGCTGAAGCTGCTCGCGATCGGAAAAAATACCGATAAGGGAATCGAGGTGCGGGTGCATCCCACCTTTATCAAAAATTCTCATCCTCTCGCGGGCGTGTCCGACAGCTTCAACGCCGTCTATCTCAAGGGCGACGCCATGGACGACGTCATGCTGTACGGCCGCGGGGCGGGCGCGCTGCCCACGGGCAGCTCGGTGGTCAGCGACGTCATTTATGCGGCGACCCATTCCGAGGTGAAATATTCCACGTTTAAGAATACCGCCGCGGCCGATAAGGATACGAAATTCGTCTCCGATTTCGAAAGCGCGTATTACCTTCGCCTCGCGGCGGAGGACAGAGCGGGCGTCCTCGCAAAGGTTTCGGGGATACTCGCCCGCTACGGCGTCTCGATCGTGGAATTGGTGCAAAAGGGAAACGCCGAACTTCCCGAAGGCGAAACGGAAGCGGGCTTCGGCGCGGATACGTCTGCCGCGGAGGAGCGGGTGCCGCTGATTTTGGTGACGCACGGCACGACGGAAAATTCCATTCGCGGCGCCGTGGCGAAAATCAACGCTTCGGGCATCGCAAACGTGGAAGCTCTCATTCGGGTGGAAGCTTAAACAGACAGAAAAAGAGGCGAGGGGAAACCCTCGCTTTTTAACGGAAGAAAAGAGTGATGAAAGGCTTGATTATCATGAACGCCTATCCCAACGGCGAAAAATTTTACCGACAGAGCCGCAGGCTCGCGGAAGAACTGAAACGGGCGGGCGCAGAGACGGAAATACGTCTCAACGGCGGTATCGAAGCAACGATACGCACGGACGGCGCCGCAGACTGTATCGGCGGCTTCGATTTCGCGGTGTATCTCGACAAGGACAAATACCTCGGCAGAATGTTGGAGCTGGCGGGGCTTCGGCTGTTCAACTGCGCGGACGCGGTGGAAAAGTGCGACGATAAAATGCTCACCTACCTTGCGCTTGTCGGGGCGGGGCTCTGCGTTCCCGAAACGATCGCGGCGCCCTTGTGCTACACGCCCGCGGCCGTCGCGGACGGGGCTTTCCTCGCGCGCGTGGGGGAAAGGCTGGGATTTCCCCTCGTCGCCAAAAAGAGCTTCGGCTCCTTCGGAAAGGACGTTCGTCTCCTACCCGATATGGAGGCGCTTAAGGCGACGGCGCAGGAATTTCTGTATGCGCCCCATTTTTATCAACGATATATCGCCGCTTCGGCGGGCCGCGACCTCCGCGTGATCGTGATAGGGGGAAAGGCGGTCGCCGCCATGGAACGGCGCGCGAAAGCGGGGGAATTCCGTTCGAATATCGAGCTCGGCGGCACGGGCCGCGCCGTAGCGCTGACGGAAGAATTTCGCGCGGCGGCGGAGAAGGCGGCGCAGGTGCTGAAATTGGATTATTGCGGCGTCGATCTGCTCTACGGGGAAGACGGGCCTGTTTTATGCGAGGTGAATTCCAACGCCTTTTTCGAGGGGCTGGAAGCGGCGACGGGCGTCAACGTAGCGAAGCTTTACGCGGAATATATCGTCGGGACGATGGGCGGGCGATAAAAACGCCTCCCGAAGACGGTTCGGAAGGCGGCGAGGTTTGAAATTTACTTATTTTTGCTTTCATCGTCGGGCTTGTCGGGTTTGTTTTCTTTTACCGTATAGCTGTAATCGATATCGGGATTGCCTTTTAACAGCGCGCGTACGAAATCGTTGTTCCAGCTCTTTTGCACGGAAATGACGGAAAACGCTTCCCCCATATAGACGGTGAGCTTGTTCGTCTCCGTATCCAATAGCACGGAAGTGATGTCCTTCAGCGCGCATTTGCTTTTGATGAGACCGAACTGCGTGATAAAATTTTTGTCATCGACGACGTACTGCGACTTGATCAGAAGCGCGACGACGATAACGATTCCCGCGACGCTGATCAAAATGAGTAAAGGATACGTCAGCCAATCGTTAAAGCTGTGCAGGCCGTCGTTTTTGAAAATCCGCCATACGGACGAAACGATGGCGGCCGCGCACAACGCCAGCGCGCCCGCACAGCACAGAATAACGGCCTTGGAGAACTGAAAACGGAAACAAGTTGTCTGTTTGGGGGGCTCTTTCTTTTTCATGGCTCTATTATAGCACACGAAAGAGGAAAAATCAAACGAAAAAACAAGCCCGCCTGTGTTTTTCGGGCGGAGATTTTTACGGAAAGGAAACGAAAGAAAAATGATCGGTTGCAATATGGAAGCTTTACCCTTATCGGAATACGGGAGCTTTATCCGCGTAGAACCCTATCCCCGCCCCCGTCCTGCGGCGGACGAGGCGGAGTGCGGTGCGCTGTGCGACGAACTTCTGGAGGTTCTCTTTGCGGAACGCAATATGGTGGCGGCTTTCAATCTTCCCTATCCCGAAAAGCGTAAAATTGTCCGCGAATATATGAACAGGCGTTTTCCCGCGCCCGTCCCCGAACGTTTTCTCGCCGCGCAGGACAAATTGTTCTGGACGGAGACGCTTCGCAGGGGCGTCGAGGAGATAGACGGATTGCGATATAAAGAGGGGATAGCCGTCTATGCGGGGGACATCACGCGGCTGAACGCCGACGCGATCGTCAATTCCGCTTCGGGGGAGCTTACGGGGTGTTATATTCCCCTCCATAACTGCATCGACAATATCATTCATTCCCGCGCGGGCCTTCAGCTTCGGGAAGACTGTGCGGCGATTGTTCGCGCGCAGGGACGCGCGGAAAGCGCGGGCGGCGCGAAAATCACCTCCGCCTACAATCTGCCTTGCCGTTACGTGCTGCATACCGTCGGCCCGAGGGTTGCGCTCCGCGTCGGCGAAACGGAAAGAAGCCTGCTGAAATCCTGCTATCTTTCCTGTCTCGATCTCGCAAGGGAAAAAGGGCTGAAAAGCGTCGCTTTCTGCTGTATTTCCACGGGCGTTTTCAATTTTCCCGCAGGCGAGGCGGCGGAAATCGCCGTCGGCACGGCAAAGCAATGGTTGATGAAGCATGCCGATTATCCCATGCGGGTGATCTTCGACGTATTTACAGGGCGCGACGAGGATATTTATACCGAAATTCTTCGATTGATGTAAACGGCGCCGCCGTTTACGGAAGCTCGCGGCTGGGGGGAAGCTGACGCTTTTCCCGGGGCGTGGGACGGAGCCGCGCGGAAGAATCTTCCGCCGTCGAATCCTCCTTTTCCGAATCGTCCGAACGCTTGGGACAGGAGGAACAGTCGTCTTTGTCCCGACAGTCTTCCGAGTCCCTGCGATAGGAATCGGAGCGTCTGCCGCGGCGATGCCGATAATAGGGTGAGGGGATATTTTCCGCGTCCCCCGAAGTGGAAGGGCGGGAGGGCGTCACGGGCCGAGGACGGGGCGCGGGTATTCCGTCGGGAAGCAACAAATCGGGTTCCCCGTCGTGCGGAAGCGGATAGGGCACGCCGTCGGGTGCGGGAAAGGGCGGCCTTTCCGCGGGCATATCGATGCGGGGAACCGAACGCTCGGACGAGGCGTTTCCCGACGTCGAACAGGCCGCGGCCGCAGGAAGAAACAGACAAAGCGTCGCCGCGCATAAAGCGGGCAGAATACGGTGTAAACTTTTCATACCGACAGTTTGCGCCGTGCGGGGAAAAATTATGCCTTATTCCCCTTGCGGTTCGGTTGCGTTTTTGAAAAAAGATTTGTATAATAATACTATGGGACATTTGGGAAACACGGAAGAAATGCAAAGTGAAGAAGAGGAAAAGGAGCGAAAGCAATTCGCAAAAATGACGCGGACGCCCGTCGCGAAGCTGGTGGTGATGCTGGGGATTCCCACCATGCTGAACATGATGGTCTCCTCGCTCTATAACCTTGCCGATACCTATTTCGTCTCGGGCCTGGGCGAAAGCGCCACGGGCGCGGTCAACGTCGTTTTGTCGCTGATGTCGATCATTCAGGCGATCGGGTTTACTTTCGGTATGGGCGGGGGAAGCATTATTTCGAGGCTGTTGGGCAAGCGGGCGCAAAAGGAAGCGGACGAGGTATCTTCGTCGGCCTTTTTTGCCGCAGGCGCCGCGGGCGTGCTTATCATGATCTTCGGCCTGATTTTTCTGTCGCCCCTGATGCGCGGATTGGGGGCGACGGCGTTGATCCTGCCTTACGCGAAGGAATATTCTACCTATATTCTTCTCGCCGCGCCGTTCATGTGCATGTCCTTCGTCATGAACAATCTTTTGCGTTCGCAGGGGAAAGCGCTTTTGTCGATGATCGGGCTGGTGACGGGCGCGGTCATCAATGTCGCGCTCGACCCTATCCTTATTTTCGGGCTGAATATGGGGATTACGGGCGCGGCCGTCGCCACGTTTTCCAGCCAGCTGATCAGCTTTTTTATCCTGCTGTTTATGTTCCTTTCGAAAAAGAGCGTCACGCATCTGAGGTTTTCCGCCGTTTCGAAGCGGCCGGCCGTTTACGGGGAAATCGTCGCCACGGGCTTCCCGTCCTTCTGCCGTCAGATCCTCGCCAGCCTCTGCACGGTGTTGCTTAATTGGGCGGCGCAGCCTTACGAATCGCAGGGCGCGATCGCCGCGCTTGGAGTAGTGCAGAAAGTGTTTATGTTCGCCTTTTCCATCTCCCTCGGCATCGGCCAGGGCTTCCAGCCCGTCCTCGGCTATAATTACAGCGCGCGGCGTTTCGACCGCGTCCGCGGCGCCTACCTGTTTACGCTGGTATTTTCCACGGCTCTCATGAGCGTTTTTGCCGTCGTGTGCGCGATTGCCGCGCCTGCGATCATGCGGCAGTTTCTCTCGTCGGAGAAGGCGATAGAAATCGGTACGCTCGCGCTAAGGCTTCAGTGTATCTGTATGCCGCTGCTGCCCCTCAATTTCATGGCGGGCTTGACTTATCAGGTAGTGGGAAACAAGGCGCTCGCCGCGCTGTTATCCTGCTCGCGGCAGGGGCTTTTCTATATTCCCGCCGTGCTCATTCTGCCGCAGCTTCTTCAGCTGCTCGGTATTCAGAGCGCGCAGTCCGTCTCCGATTTTCTTGCGTTCCTGTTCGCAATACCCTTTACGATATCCTTTTTCAAACGGCTTCGCCGCTTGCAGGAACAGGAAAAGGCGAAAGGGGAGTAGCCGATCGTTCGGGCATAAAAATATTGAAGGATACGAGAATCGTTTCGATGTAAAAATATTGAAGAATACGAAAACAATTTCGACGCAAAAAGAGTGAAGGATATGAAAACCTTTTCGACGTAAAAAGCCCCCTCGGAAGAATTTCCGAGGGGGCGATCCGTATTCACTCAGGCGTTTTTGTTTACCGTTTCGGGGTCAGCGAGAATGGGCGCGTTTTTCGCAAACCGCTTTACCGATTCGATGGCGTTTTCGCATCTGCGCTTCGTCCTGTAATGCTCGCCGAGACAGAGCAGCTGTCCGTTTCCGTTCAGCAGCTTATAGATGTAATCCCCGCGTTTGGTCAAAGAGATACGGAAGTTGCCGCGTTCGATATTGGTCTTGTGGGTTCCGATGCCGTTGATGGCGCCGATATAGGTCGTGTATTCTTCGCTGGAGAGAAGCTTTTCGCCGTTGGACGCCAACAGCTCGAAATAGAATACCTGTTCGCCGTCGTCCGCGGTATGGGCGCGGATAATCCATTTGCCGTTGTACCCGTTGTCGGGGATTTGCAGGGCTTCCGTTTCGTCGTCTTCGGGCGGAGGCGTAACGATGATATCCTGTACGTTTTCGTCGAGAATTGCGGTTCGCGCAAAGCGTTTCGTCGATTCGATGGCGCTTTCACAGCGCGTTTTGGTCGCATAGTGTTCGCCCATGCACAACAGCATATTTTTTCCGCTTAACAGCTTGAAAATGTAGTCGCCCTTTTTCGAAAGCATGATTTTGAAGTTGCCGCGCTCGATGTTCGACTTGTGCGTTTCAATGCCGTTTATGGCGCCGTTGTAGGTCGTGTACTCCTCACTGGTGAGCAATTTTTCCCCGTTGGAAGCGTGAAGCTCAAAGAAAAAGGTCTCCTCGCCCGCCCCCTCGGCGGGAAGCTCGTCGGCGTTTTTGTCGCTGACGGTTACCACGCGGCAGATTACCCATTTGCCGCTGTAACGCGCAATCCTCTCGTTTTCGTCGTCCTCGTCGTAGAAATCGGCTTCGTCCTCAATTGCATTTTTGAGGTCTTCTATGTTCATTTTGTCCTCCTTGGATTTATTTTTTCCCTTTTTCGTTTCACGACAAACCGTCTTTTCGTCGTTCTTTTCCTTATCTTCCGTTTTCTTTTCCTCGGATTCTTCCTTTTTTTCTACGTCGGCGACAGCGGGACTTTCCTCGCGCGCACATTCCGCCGCGGGTTCCTCTACTTTCGCTTCTTCCGTTTTATTATCTTCTTTGTTATCTTCGTCGGTTTCAAGAGCGGTCGCCTGCATAACTTCGCTCTCCTCATTTTTTTCAGTCGCATGGGCCGTTTTTTCGCCGCTTTCGGACTCATCGCCGCTTTCGAGCGGTTCGGGGCGCTCCTCTGCTTCCGCTTCGGCGGACGTTTCGCTCGTTTGCGCGGCGGGGGCAGGCTCTTCCGCGCTCGTCTCCCCGACGGGAACAATCGGTTGCGTTCCGATCGCTTCGGGGGCGGCTTCGTAGGCGGGACGGACGCAGGTCTCCTTTTCCTCGGAAGCAGAAGAAAGCGCGTTCGTATCATTCGTCTCGGCCGCGGAAGCCGCGTCGGAGGCGTTCTTTTTCTTTGCTTTCGCGTTTTTGACGACCATTGCGACGATAACGATAAAAATAACCGCGAGAGAAGCGGCCAGCACGGCAGTCAAAATCGGATTTTCTTTCAAATATTCAAGAAACATGTCAACCTCCGGACAAGAATGTATGATTTTATATTTTTCACTATATATTGTAATATAATTCGCTCGAAAAGTCAATAGCTAACCGAAAAAAAATTCAATAGTTTTCAAAATAAATTGACTTTATGCGGAAAAAGGATTACAATAAAAATTATGGAAAAGATACACACGGCAATTATCGGCGGCGGCGCGGCGGGAATGTTCTGCGCGGCGGCCTTAAGCGGGAAAGGCGTTCTGATTTTAGAGCGCGGCGAAAGGCTGGGGCGGAAGCTTTCCGCGACGGGAAACGGACAGGGAAACGTCACCAATCTCGATATGTCCGCGGCGCATTATTTTTCGTCCGACGTATCTTCCGAGGAACGTATTTCTCGTATCCTTTCCCGTCACGGAAGGGAGGAGCTGGTCGGCTTTCTGGAAAATCTCGGCGGGCTGTTTCTCCCCGACGAGCGCGGGCGGGTGTATCCGGCGGGCAGGCAGGCTTCCGCCGTGACCGATCTTCTGCGTTACGCCTTGGCGGATAAGGGCGTGAGGGTGCGGACGGGGACGAAAGTCGTCTCGCTGGCAAAGAAGGGGGATGTTTTTGAGCTCACCGCCGAAACGGACGGCGGAAAAGAGGTTTTTCAGGCGGAACACGTCGTGCTTTGCGCGGGCGGAAAGGCGGCGAAAAATTTCGGGACGGACGGAAACGGTTATGCGCTCGCTAAGGGCTTCGGGCATACCGTGACGCCGCTGTATCCCTCTCTCGTCCAACTGAAAACAGAAACGGCGCATATCAAGGGGCTGAAGGGAATACGCGCGGAGGCACGGGTTTCCGCCCGCGCGGGCGGGCAGGCGATCGCGGCGTTTCGGGGGGACGTTATCTTTACCGATTACGGCGTTTCGGGCGACGCGATTTTCCGCCTTTCCGCATTTGTGACGGACAAGCTGGAGGGGGGAGACGTTTCTCTTTCCCTCGAATTTCTGCCCGACGTTTCCGAAGAAAGGCTGTCGGAAATCTTGGCGCGAAAGGCGGCGGCTTTTGCGCTCCCCGACGGGGAGCTTCTCTGCGGAATTTTGAATAATCAACTGGGCAGGGCTGTGACGAAACGCTGCGGCTCAAAAAATACCGCAGCGCTTGCGAAGATGATCAAGGACTTTACGCTACCCGTGACGGGCTCGCTGGGGTTCGATTACGCGCAGGTGACCAAGGGCGGCGTTCCGCTTGCGGAAACGCAGGAAACTCTGGAGAGCAGGCTGACGGAAGGGCTCTATTTCGCGGGAGAAATCCTCGACGCCGACGGCGAGTGCGGAGGATATAATCTGCAATGGGCATACGCTTCCGCGCGGACGGCGGCGGACGGAATAAATGCGCGTGGCGCAAAACGGAAGGACGCATGAAAAAGATACTGACGGATATCAAGCTGAACGTAGGGCAGGAGGAACGCGAACTTTGGAAGCTCGCGGAGAAGCACCTGCGGGCTAAGCCCGAATATTTCAGGATACTGAAAAAGTCGTTGGACGCGCGGAAGAAAGACGATCTGAAATATATTTATTCGATCGAATTTTCCGCCGAAAAACAGGCGGAGGAAAAGCGGGAATTGCCGCGCATACCCGAGGGGAAACAGCCTTCCGCGCCCGTGGTGATCGTCGGAAGCGGCCCCGCGGGACTGTTTTGCGCCGTTCGGCTGCTGGAGCACGGGATCCGCCCTACGGTGATCGAGCGCGGTCCCGCCGTAGAAGAACGGGAAAGAAAAATCGAAAGATTTGCAAAGGAACGGGTGTTGGACACCGAGGGCAATATACAGTTCGGGGAAGGCGGCGCGGGTACTTTTTCGGACGGAAAGCTCAATACCCAGACGCACGGCGCGTTCAATCGGGAGGTTTTGGAGACGTTTGTGCGTTTCGGCGCGCCCGAGGAGATCCTTTGGCTGAACAAACCGCACATCGGCAGCGACAACCTGAAAAACGTCGTAAAAAATATGCGTCGGTTTATCGAGGAAGGGGGCGGCCGCGTTTTATTCCATACCAAGCTCACCGATATAGCGGTGAGGGACGGACGGGCGGCGAAGGTAAAATTTATCCGTGAAGGAAGGGAAGAGGCAACAGACGTTTCCGCCGTCGTACTGGCCGTAGGGCACAGCGCGCGGGATACTTTCGAGATGTTGTTATCGAGGGGAATTGCTATGCATGGCAAGGATTTCGCCGTGGGTGTGCGTATCGAGCATCTGCAATCGGAAATAGGGATAGCGCAATACGGCGGAAAGTTTTCCCTTCTGCCCGCGGCCGATTACAAATTGGTTTCGCATGCCTCGGAGCGCGCGGCGTTTACCTTTTGCATGTGTCCCGGCGGGTATGTAATGCCTGCGGCCAGCGAGGAGGGCGGCGTCGTTACGAACGGCATGAGCGACTATGCCCGCGACGGCGTCAACGCAAACAGCGCGTTGGTGGTGCAGGTGACGGCCGCGGACTTCGGGGATGATTCGCCTCTGGCGGGCGTGGAATTTCAGCGGAGGCTGGAACGGGCGGCCTTTCGGGCGGGCGGCGGCTCGTACGCGGCTCCCGTTCAGCTGGTGGGGGACTTTTTGAGAAAAAGGGAAAGCGGCGGCTTCGGAAGCGTTTTGCCCACGTATGCCGCGGGGACGTCTTTCGCCGAGCTCGACGCGGTTTTGCCCGCGCCGCTGACTTCTGCCCTGTGTGCGGCGATCGTGGATATGGACAGACGGCTGAAGGGCTTCGCTTGTCCCGACGCCGTATTGACCGCCGTGGAATCCCGCACCAGCTCTCCGCTCCGTATCGAGCGGGAAACGGACATGCAATCGCCTTCCGCAAAAGGGCTTTATCCCTGCGGCGAGGGCGCGGGCTATGCGGGCGGAATCACTTCCTCCGCCGCCGACGGGCTGCGCGTGGCAGAGGCCGTCTTTTCGAAATTTTGTGTATAAAAATGTTGTTTTATTCAATATATTGAATTTTTTGTCGTTTTTTGGAGAGTAAAAAGGGAGAGAAATGATAAAAGTTCTATTTTTATGATATTTCGTCAAACAATCACTAAATTTTCACAGTTCTATCACGTAAAAACGGTATCATATGGTAAAATATATATTGTATAAGGATAAGGTGATAAGACATCGGGGGCTTGGCTTTGACCATACTTAAACTTTTTTCATATTCTCTCACTAAAATATGTACTCCGCAGGGTTTCTTGCGGAGTACATATTTTTATATTAATATAGTCCATAAAAAATTCCATATCGGGAATAAAAAAATATATAGTCTTCCTTCTGCTTTTATGATAAAATAAAATCGTAAAACAGAGGCATTCCCGTCGGGGGAGACGCCTTGAAAATTGTGGAGGGAAAAATGTCGATGTATAGGCAAATAAAAAAGTATGCGGCCGTATTGCTTGCGGCCCTGTTCTTTTCGTGTTTGGGCTTTGCCTGCGGAAGATCGGACGAAAACCCGGCGTCCGTTTCTGACCCCACAGAAGCCTCCTCGGGAAACTCTTTGTCCGACCAATCTTCGGAAAGCGCTCCTCAAATTCCCGATCCCGTTCCCGAGGGCAGACTTGCCTTCGATAAACGGAACTACGGTGTGGGCGTGGGAATGACGTTGCAAACGTCGGTTTCGGGGGAAAATGTAGGAGAGATTTCTTACAATTCCTCCGCGCCCGACGTGGCTTCGGTGGGTGCGGATGGAAAGGTGACGGCGATAAAAGAGGGAATCGCGGAGATTACGGCTTCCGCTCTTTCGAACGGAAGCAATACCGAGATCGAGGCAGTCTGCCGCGTCACCGTCAATTCGGGCAAATATACTTCTTTAAGCGGCGAAGAGACGCTGATTAAATGGACGGGAAGGAATTTTTTCCTCGACGGCGGAGTGAACTGTTACAATACCGCAAGCGGGTTTGAGGTAAATTTTTATGGGACGGAACTTCGTGCGGAGATTACGGCGGCAGGGAATAAGACGCCGCGGATATGCGTGTTGATCGATGGTTCGTCCGATCCCGCCGAACAGGTGATCGGCCTTTCCAAAACGAAAGAGACCACGTTTTATACGCTGGCGGAAAACCTTTCCGAAGGAGAACACTCTGTGCGGGTATATAAAATTACGGAAGCTTATACTACTTCCCTTGCCTTTTCCGAGATTTCGACGGACGGCTATTTTACCGACCGGCCGGAGGATCGGTCGTGCAAGATAGAAATATACGGGGATTCGATTACGGTGGGACATAACAATTTGCGCGGGACGCCCGAGGAGAACGATTCGGACAACATGCAAAACGGTTGTCTGACGTACGCCTGGCTCGCGGCCGAGGAGTTCGGCGCGGATATCCGCTGTATGGCCCGTACGGGAATAGGGTTGTACTCCGCGTGGGGAAATCCGTTTGTTTTGGAAAATAATTGGAAGAAAACTTATCTGGCTGAAAACGACTTTTTACATTCTCCGTCCGTCAATCCCGAATGGAGCGACGATGGTTACCGTCCCGACGCGGTGCTTGTCAATATCGGCACCAACGACGTCTGGTTTGATTGGGCGGACGGTGGAGCCCGTTATAAGAAGAAAATGAAAAAGTTCTGCGAAGAGCTTTGGACGAGGTACGGACGGGATACGGAAATCATTTTGCTTTACGGCATGATGACTGCGGGAAACGAAGCTTCGCTGAGGTCTGTTTCAGACGAATTGTCAGGGAACGGCAAAAACATTGTTTGCCGAAAGCTGCCCGCGTCCGAGGCCAACCATCCCCGTGTGGCTGATCACCGCGCCGCTGCGGCGGAGCTACTTAAAGTGCTTCGGGAAAGACTGAAAGCCCGTTAAGTCGCGTTGCCGTGGTAGTTCGACAATATACGGCGGATATTACCATGGAGAGCGTGGATGTTTTTTGCCTCGCGGCCGTCCATTGTTTTGAAAAACTGTCCGTTTTTTCCATAAAACGGCTTGTTATCCTTGCTTGGCAGCTCTTAAAGTAACATAAATAAAAAGAGTTGCAACCGTTTAGTTGCAACTCTTTTATCGTTTGCAGCGACTTATTTCGTCAATTCCTTGATTGCCTCGTAATAGATCTCGCTCATCAGGCGGATGCGGTCGAACGTAATGTATTCGTCGGGCTGGTGGATGGTCGCTTCCTCGTCCTCGAGCTCGGGGCCGAAGCCGCAGCCGCATTTCAGCGCGCGGGCGTACGTTCCGCCCCCGATTGCGATGGGCTTGTCGTTTCTTCCCGTCGCCTTGTTATATACGCCCATCAGCGTGCGGATCAGCTTGCCGTTCGGATCGTTGTAGAGGGGCGCCTGGTAATGGAGAATTTCGTATTTCAGCCCTGCATTTTTCAAAGCTTCTTCGATCTCTTCTTTCTTATGCGTCGCGGGGAAACGGATATCCGTCGTGACGACAAGCTCGCCGTTTTCAAAGCTCGCCACATCGGGGGACATCGTAAGCGTGCCCGTTTCGTCGTTTATTTTTTTCAATCCCTCGGCGTCTGCAAATAGGAAATCGTAAACCCTTTTGCAGCCCTCGTGGAAGGAGGCGAAAAAGCCGAGCATGGCCCCCAGCGCGTTTGCGCCTTTTTCGGGCGTGGAGCCGTGCGCCGACTTGCCGCGCACGCGAAGGGTTTTGCTTTCGCGATCGAATTGGAAGGAGGTGCCCGCGGCTTTATTGGTATAGCCCGTCAGCCTTTGAGCGGCGGCGTCCGTCAAAACGGCAATCGCGTCATCGCAGACCATGTTCACGGCTCCTCCTGCGGTCAAAGACAGGAAAGGGGCTTCGGTCATGGGGAACGCCGCCGAAAAATGCAGTATTCCTTTCTCCGCGTAAATGGCGGGAAAGTCCGCGTCGGGCGAGAAGCCTTCGTCGGGCATGTGCGCCACCTGATTGTAATGCTCGAGGCAGGCCCAGCCGCTCTCCTCGTTGCAGCCGACGATGAGCTTGATTTTCCGCTTGGGGCAAAAGCCCTCGTCCTTGAGCGCCTTGAGGCAATACAGCGCGGTGACGGCGGGACCCTTGTCGTCCATGGTGCCACGTCCCCAGATTTTGACGCCGCGCACGCCGCCCGCGGAGAGGTCGTCGTTGATGACGGCGCCGAAGGGCGGAAACGTCCAGCCGCTGCCCGCGGGCACCACGTCGAGATGGGCGAGAATGGCAAGCTCCTCGCCCTCGCCAAAGATCACTTCCCCGACGTAGTTGTCGTAGTTGTGCGTTTCAAAGCCCATCCCCGCGGCGAGGGAAAGGAAATAACCGAGGCAGTCCGCCGTTTCCTTTCCGAAAGGATATTCGCCTTCCGCGGGCTTCAAAGAGGAATCGAATTTCACCGTTTTGCAGATGGAATCGACGATATCGTTGAAATAATTTTCCATAACGTGGGTCATAGCAGTTTGTCCTTTTTTAGTTTTTGAAAAAAGCTTACTTATATTATACACGTTTCGGGCGCCGAGGTAAACCGAAACGCGGAAAAAGGAGCAAAAAAACCAAGAAAATATTTTATGACGAGGAACAGGCTTTGACTTTTTCGCAAGAGTATGCTACAATAAATGAGAAAAACGAGGGCGGAGGCAGCTTATGTCCGAACACGACGGGCATCGTCACAGAATCATCGAAAAATTAGATACCGGCGTCCTCTGCGAGCACGAGCTTCTCGAAATCCTGTTATTCAACGCGCTTCCCCGCCGCAATACCAACGATCTGGCGCATCGGCTTTTGACGGCGTTCGGGTCCATCCGAGGCGTGTTTTCCGCCTCCGTCGAACAGCTGAAGCTGGTGGACGGGGTGGGCGAAAACGTGGCCGCCTACCTCCGCTGTATCGGGCGGTTTTACGAGACCTATTACGAGGCGGACAAAGAAGCGTTTCCCCGCAGATTCGACCCTGAATCTTTTATTTCCTACATCAACGAACGCTATGCGCGCATGGATAGAGAGGTGCTGGACTTTTACCTGCTCGACGAACGTAAAAATATCGTTTTTTGCAAGCGGTTTACGATTGACAATCCCCAACGTGTGGTGATGAAGCCGGAGGAATTGACAAAGCTCATTCTCGTCAACAAGCCGTCGGGGGTGGCGGTTGTGCATAATCACCTTTCGGGGAGCTGTTTTCCTTCCCCCTCCGACGATAAGACAACCAATCAGATACAGCTTATCTGCAGTATTCACAACGTCCTGTTCTGCGACCATTACATCTATTCTCCCGTCGGCGTTTACAGTTATTACCGAAGCGGCAGAATGAAGGAAATCAACCGCGAGTTTTCCATCGGCGCGATATTGAAGGAGCGGGGAGGCGTATGACGTGAAAAAAAGAAAAGAGTCCGAACCGATTTCTTCGGAGAAAAACTTGCAACAAGGCCTGAAAACAGAGGGGGAGGTTTCGGCGGGAAAAGGGATTGAAAGGGGCGTTGAAAACGGGCGCGAAAGGAAAGCCGACGAAAGAGACGCAAACGCCCCCGCAGACAATCGGGAAAAGACGCCCGCAAAAAAACGCGGCGAGAAAACCGCCGACGCCCCCGAAAAAAAACACGGGTTCCGCCTTTCGAGATTTTTTGAAAAACCCGATTTCAAAGACGAGGAAAATTTTTTAAGGCTGGGAAGAGGACTGTTGTTCGGGATTCTCGTGTTTGTGGAGATCCTGATTTTGTTGCAGCAGGCCGGCAGGGCGGTCGCCTCACATAAATGGTGGTGGCTGGCGGCTACGCTGGGCGTGGAAGCGGTGCTTACGATTTCCGAAGCGATTAAGCTGTTCGCCGTGAAGGGCTTCCGCAATAAAGTTTACTGCTACGTCATCGATTTCGTGGCGGCGTTTGTACTCACAGGGGTTACGGGAAGTACCTTTTTGAGTACCCTGTATGTAATCGTTTTGACGGAATTTTATTTGAGCTCGGAGAAAATTTTGCCTTCGGCGGTGCTCTGCGTGCTGTGTATGGCGGTTTATGTCGTCACGTTCGGCGCGTCGAACTGGTTTTTATACGGCGAAAGCGTTTCCGTGTTGCCGCTCCTGTCCCAATGCTTCAACGACCTTCTGATCCTTGTGATCCATTTCGTGTTCGTCAATCTGGCCGTTCGGTTTTATCGGCAGTACGTGCGCCTCGGCAAGGCATTGAAGGCGCTGGATCAAAGCAAGGCGGAGCTGCAAAAGGCTTACGACGATCTCGCGGAGGTGACTTTGCTGGAGGAACGCCAGCGGATCGCAAAGGATATCCACGACACGGCGGGACATTCCATGACGACGGTCATCATGCAGACGGAAGCGGCAAAGCTCATTATAGACAAAAATCCCGAGGAGGCGAAAAGCAGAATTATCGCCGCCAATTTACAGGCGAAACACGCACTGGAGGAGCTGAGGGAAAGCGTTCATCTGCTGTCGGGCATTTCGGGCAAGCAGACTCTGAAGGACGCCTTGCAGGGCATCATCAACGAAAGCATGGACGGCACGGGGATCAGAATACGTTCGGACATCGACGACGCGGCGGTATCGGACGCGAAGTACAGATTTTTGTGCAATACGCTGAAAGAGGGGATTTCCAACGGCCTGCGCCACGGCGGCGCCACCGCGTTCTGGTTTGAATTGAAGCAAACGGGCAAAAAGCTGGAATTTCTGCTTTCGGACAACGGCTCGGGCGTGGAGATAAATAAACTGAAGGAAGGGTTCGGCCTGACGGGCATGTCGAGCCGCGCCGAAAGCCTGGGCGGGGACGTCTGGTTTGTTTCGGAGCCCGACGAGGGCTTTGAGATACATCTCACTTTGCCCGCGGACACCCGCGGGAATAAAGGGCTATGAGAGAGGAGAAAGAAAAATATGGATAAAAAGATTAAGGTGATGATTGCGGACGATCAGGTGATTTTGGCCGAGGGGATCAAAAGCGTTTTGGAAACGGACCCCGAGCTCGAGGTCATCGGCCTGGCGTTTGACGGGTTTGACGCGCTTGAAAAAATGGAGAAAAATCCGCCCGACGTGGTGCTGATGGACATTCGTATGCCCAACATGAACGGGGTGGTGGCCACGCAGAGCATAAAGGCGAAATATCCCGACGTGAAGGTGGTGATCCTCACGACGTTCGACGACAGCGATTATATCCTCAACGCCATCAATAACGGCGCCAGCGGATATCTCTTAAAGGATATCGGCAGCACGGCGCTCATCGACTCGGTGAAAAACGCCTATGCGGGGGATACCATTCTCCCCGCGAAAATCGCGCGCCGTATCGCGGACGCGGCGAAAAACGTTTCCTCCGACCGCGAAATCAAGCTCAAGCGCGCCTTTTCCCTTTCCGACCGCGAGGTGGAAATCGCGCTTATGCTTTACGAGGGCTTTACCAACCGCCAGATCTCCTCGGCGCTGAAAATCTCCGAGGGCACCACCCGCAATTATATTTCCGCTATTTACGTCAAGACGGGCAGCGAAAACCGCTCGGGCGCGGTGGAAGCAATCAAGTCGGTGCTGTGAGCGATGTTCGATACGTATGTTTTCGACCTCGACGGCACGCTTCTCGATACTCTGGACGATTTGACCTCGTCCGTCAACGCGGCTCTGGAAGCCTTCGGCTGTCCCGTGCGCTCGCGGGAGGAGGTGCGCGGCTTTGTGGGGAACGGTATCCGCCTGCTCGTGCGGCGCGCCGCGCCCTGCGGGGCCGATTTCGCGGGGATATTCGAGGCGTTTAAGGCGCATTACGCCGCGCATTGTTTCGATAAAACAAAGCCGTACGCGGGCGTCACGGAGCTGCTGACCCAATTGAAAGCGCGGGGCGCAAAGACGGCAATCGTCTCCAATAAAGCCGATTTTGCCGTTCGGGAGCTTTCCGCCCGCTTTTTCGGAAAGCTCATCGACGCGGCGGCGGGCGAACGGGAGGACGCGGGGATACGGAAAAAGCCCGCGCCCGATTCGGTGCTTTCCGTTTTGAAGCTTTTGGAAGAAGACGGAAAACGGGCGGTATATATCGGGGATTCGGAGGTGGATATAGAGACGGCAAAAAACGCGGGTCTGCCCTGTATCTCCGTCACCTGGGGCTTCAAATCGCGCGCTTTTCTCGAAGGACACGGCGCCTCCTTTTTCGCCGATGAGCCTATGGATATTTTATCGTTTTGAAAAATTTAGAAAAGGGGCTGCAAAATTATGCAAAAATTGCGCAAAATTTTTTATAAGGTATTGACAACCCGAAAAACTTATGATAGAATATAAATCGGAATAATTTGATAAGGCAGGTAAATGATGGAAAAGGTGGATTTGAAACGCGCGAAATTCAGCGGCATATTGGACGTTTTGGGCTTTTTAGCGGCGCTCGTCATGACGGCGGGTTATATCGTAATCGATCTTGTCAAAGCGACGGGGCTTCCCGCGGCCCTGACAAACGCCTGGGAAAAGATCGGAAACGGAGTGGAAAAAGCGTTTGACGGCGTGTTTCTCGATTGGCTGGGAAAAATTTCCGATAATTCCGCACTGCTGTTTGCCGTTATTTTCGGGGTTTTGGCCGTGCTGTTTCTGTTTATGGCGATTGCGTCTTTCCGTCAGGGAAATTCCATGCTGAAAAGGGGCGGCATCGTGTTTGCGGGGCTGCTGTCGTTGGTTTTGCTTGCCGCGTGCGCTCTGTTGTTTGCCGAGTCCTGGAAAGCGGCTTTAAGCGGTTCTTTGCTCGATGTGAAAGCGGTAAAGTGGTATTTGGGGATTCCCGCGGCGTTTTTCCTGTTGCAGACGGTGTTAAAGTTTTCCGCGCACGCGCGCGCCTATTAATTGTTTCTATTGGCTTTGCTGCGGAGGACGACACAATTTTTTATTTTTCGACAAAACTTTTTTCAATTTAGTGAAAAAGGAAACTTTGACGAAAAAAGCGCAAAAAAATGATTGACAATATAAAAAACATATGATATAATTAGTTTACAAAACCGAATACGGCAATAAAGAAATCTGCTCGTTTGAGAGTCGTGTATAAAAGGCAAAACTGCGGAAACGCAGCGACGCAAAGCTATAGGGACTTCCTGTTATTGAAGTTAGCCAGTTGCACACAATTCTATTTCCTAAGGAAAAGAATTGACGTGCAACTGTTTTTTTTTTGTTTTCCAAAGAATGCAAAATAAAAATTGCCGAAGATTTCTTTTGAGTGTCAGTAATAAGAAAGTTTTTTCCGTAAAAAGAGAAGCAGAAAACGTTTTTGAAGAATTTTTTCGGATAACTTCGGCATTTTTCGCCCGTCGCTCCGGGCGGTGAATGTAACAGCCGGAAAAGCGGCTCCGTGTTTAACAAAAACCGAGTTCGATTCCAATCTCTCGCTTTTACGTCGTGCGCGTCGGCTGTTCAATTAAATAACCTAAAGCAAGGACGTCCTTGCTTTACGCAATATTTTAATATTGCGTAACATAATCGCTTGAAAAGAAAGGATTTTCGCATGGATAAGAGGAACGAAACCGTTATGGAAACACGCAGGAGGGAATATGCCGCCGCAGGGGTAAAGCCTCTCGAATGGCGGCTTTATCCCATTGAAAGTATTTCCGACGGTTCGCGCCTGGGCTATCTATCCAAACTGTTTGTCAATTCTTTGAAACTGGGCGTTATAGCGCCCGAGACCTACGAGCCTTCTACGGCGGCCACCCTTCGCGGCGCAAAGCTGGCGATGTGGCAGCTGGAAGAAACGCGGCGGCTGTTTACGCGGCTTGCAGAGGAGGGAAGGGAACTTCCGCTCGTGGTTATTTCCATGTCGCTGAAGATGTTCCTCGGCAAGACGGCGAAACGCGCTTTTTCCGATTTTTTGTCGGAGCTTTCGGCAACGGAAGCGGGAAAGATATGCTTCGCGTTTACGGGCGAAGTATTGTTTATGGACGCGGGCGACCTCAATCTGAAATTGGAGGAGGCGCGCGAAAAAGGACTTAAAACGGCACTTGTCGGCTACGGTGAGGAATATTGTCCGCCGCTTAGGCTGAAGGGACTTAAATTCGATTACATATTTTTTGCGCCCGAATTTTCGTGCGCGCTGGAAAGGCGGGAAGCGGACGCCCGTGCGCTGGCCGGCCTTGCCGATGCGGTGGGTTTTGTCACGGTGGCGCAGCTGTTTAAGAGCGGGAAATATTTCCCGCCCGAGAGTTTTCCTCTGCCCGAGGACGACTATCCCGCGGACTATTTTGTGGGAGGAACGGGTATTCCCGCCGAAAGTCTTTTCGGGGAGGATAGCGCATGAGCAATTTCCGTAACCGTCGTCTGGTAACCGACGCGGCGGCCGCAAAGAAATATATGCTGACCATGCGTCTTCTGAGAGGGATCGTCAGTACGATTTTGGTTCTTTTATTTGCGGGGTACGTCTCCGTGTCGCTGTATAAAAAGTTCGGTTCGCTGACGATAAGCATCAATAAATACAACAGTGCGGAATACAGCCTGATCTTAAGCGAGACCCGTACGTTTGAACGGCCGTCCGCGACGATTGCGGCCAAGGAGACGCCCGATATCACAAATATCGCCGAGGCCGATCTTCCCGCCGATCTCGACCACATAGACGGACAACACAACGGCCCCAACTATTTTGCCTATACGTTTTATCTTATGAACAATGGCGAAAATACGCTGACATATCGGTATCAGATCACTTTGAGCGATATTTCGCAGGATGTGGATAAAGCCATTCGTATTCGTTTATACGTCGATGGAAACTATACCACATATGCCCGAGTTCGTTCGGACGGATCGGGGCTGCCCGAGGAAGGGACGACGCCGTTTTTGACGGCGCAGACCGTAATGCTGGGCGAGCGGGCGGACTTCAAACCCAACGACATTGCAAAATTTACGATAGTCATGTGGATAGAAGGCAACGACGCGGACTGCAAGGACGGCATGATCGGCGGTCAGCTGAAATGCGAAATGCAGTTTAACGTAGTGGAAGGCACGGAAGCTTCCGAGTCGGCCGAATAATCCTTTTCATCTTGCCATAATCTCCGAAAGGGGAGTGGACATATTAAAAAATTTTACCTCGGTACATAAAAAAAATAAAGCGAGCCGAGGAAAAGGAGAAATTTATATGAACAAAAATGCACGTAAATTGATTCCTGCGGTTGCGATGCTTCTCGTTTCCGCGTCTATGCTTTCCACGGCTTCTTATGCTTGGTTCTCCATGAATAACAAGGTTACCGCCGGGGGAATGAATGTGAATGTTGTCACGCCTGGTGATTTGATGATTAGCACGACCACTGATTTTTCGGCGAAAAAATCATCTGAAACTCTTACGGAAGCTAATCCCAAAACTGTTGTTCCTGTTTCTTCTGTTAATGGTACAGACGACTCTTTCTATTATGCTACAACAAAAGGTGTGCAAGAGGCAGGAACAATTACGGACGAAACTGAAATAAAAAAATTGGAAACTGATTTTACGAATTTAAAAGCAGATTATGGTACTACGGTTATTGGATATGTAGATTATACTTTTTATGTGCAAAGTTCTGCTAATGTGGATAAAGAAATCATTTATTCCGTAGCGGACACTAAAGTTATTTATACGGGAACGGGATCTAATAGCACGGAAAATGCGTTTCGTTGGACAATTTTTGTGGCTGAAACAACGGCTTCCTCTGCGACGGCTAATAATGTATCTCCGTTAATGAGCAATGAACGTAGCACAGATAAAACAAAAGCGTGGAACGCTACTAAAGCAAGCGGAACCGCAGGTACAGCTGTAGGCACAATGTCTTACTATACGAATGACGCTGTGATTTGGACTGCTATTTCGACCAAAACTTATCAGGTTAAAGTCCGTATTTGGTTGGATGGAGAAGATCCGTTGACTACGACAAGCAATTTTGCTTCTTTGACAAGCGACTACTCTTTAACGGTGGCATTAGCTATTAAAGAATAAATTTATATTCGATAAAAATGAGGCAGACGGATTGACGGCAAGCACCGACTTCCTCTGCCTCATTTAATTTCATTAATTATACTTAAATTCATGACAATTCCTTTGAAATGTGGTATAATAATTATACTTCCGATTGTTTCGAGGAATTTTTCCCGAGCGGCCGCGTCGGAAAATATCTAACGGAGAAAAAGTATCGATGAAAAAAGCACTCAAGATTGTCGGAAACGTAATATTATGGCTCTTTGTTGCGTTTGCCGCAATTACCATGGTTTTCTCTCTTTCCGCCGCCGCCAACAACGACGGGGTTCCCTCTATCTTTGGAAAGAGCTTGATTACCATACAGTCGGATTCCATGAACCCGACCTTTAAGAAAGGGGATCTTATTTTCGACGATACCTTGAGCGGCGTCGAAAAAATGACGCTCGAGATAGACGACGTGATTACATTCAAAGCCGATCTCGACGGAGACGGCAAAGACGAACTAAATACTCACCGTATTATCGATATCGTCGATGCGGGCGGAAATTCCGTCAAGGACGACGAGGATTACTATAAAAACAACAACGTTTATTACCGCACGCAGGGCGACAATAAGGAAACCAACGCCACGCCCGACGAACACCTCGTCCGTCACGATACCGTCGTCGGCAAATATACGGGGGCGAAGCTTGGGGGAATGGGTAAGGTTCTCGACTTTTTACAGTCGTCCACGGGATTTTTAGTCGTGATTGTACTTCCGCTGGCGCTCTTCTTTATTTACGAATTGTATAACGTCATTTCCGCGATTGTAGCGACGAAACAGAAAAAGATTTCCGTCGCGGACGAAGAGGAAATCAAGCGCAGAGCGGTGGAGGAATATCTCCGTCAACAGGCGGGCGAAGACGACACAAAGCCGAAAGACGGCGGTTTCGACGATTGACTTTGCCGCGTTAAAATCGAAATCAAAAGTCTCTCGTTTTTATAGGGGCTTGCTTTTATTTTACTTTTTTTACGATTTTTCCCTTGTTTTCGTTTCCCGTAAGGGAAAACTTTCAGGCCGAAGCCTTAAGGAGGAGCATTTTGGATAATTTTATCAGCTGGTTTTTTGAATTTATGGACCAGTTATTCGGCGGTATCTGGGCGATGATAAAAGGCTTTTTTTTGGGGCTGTTTCAGACGGTAAACGTCGCGGGGTACTGGTCTGTTTTCAAAAAACACGCGGCCTCGTTCGGCGTGCTTCAATGGATACTTGCGATCGTCGTCGTGCTTTTGATAATCGCTTTATTTGCCGCTATCGTTTATATGATCGTTTTGCTGATCAAAAAATGGTTGCGCTATCGTAAAACGTTGATCGGAAACGAGGATTTGCTCCGCGAGCTTTCCGACCTTCACCGCGACGTTGCACGGCTCACCGCGGAAAAAGAAAAGATTATGGAACTTAAGCTTGCAAACGGCACTTTGACGCTGGACGCGGTGAATGAAATTGTCGATTCGGTCCGAAAGGAATACAACGACGCGGAAGCGGAGGACGCCGCGCTGCGCGAACAGCAGCTGGCGCTTTCCAACGCGGAAAAGGAAGAGGAAAAAGAAGAAGAGACGGCAGTGGCCGCGGGCGCGGGACATCGGTTTTTCCGCCTTTCGGCCGTGGACGAAAAATACGTATTCTACGAACAGCCGCTCTATCGTCACGGCTTCGACCTTCGGACGCTGTGCGCCGATTTCCGAAACTTCGCCTGTTCCGAGATGGGACTTTTTTACGAATCCAAGACAATCCGACTGATGTTCGCGGGGCTGGCTTCCACCAAAATGATTCTTTTGCAAGGTATCTCGGGTACGGGTAAAACGTCGCTGCCGTATGCGATGGGGAAATTTTTCCTCAACGACGCGACGATTGCTTCCGTTCAGCCCTCCTGGCGCGACCGCACGGAGCTGTTCGGTTATTTCAACGAATTTACCAAACGTTTCAACGAAACGGACGTTTTGAAACGTATCTACGAGGCTTCCTACAACGACGATATCAATATTATCGTCCTCGACGAAATGAACATTGCCCGCGTCGAATATTATTTTGCGGAAATGCTCTCCGTCCTCGAAATGCCCAACCCGAAGGAATGGAATATCTCGCTTGTCCCCGCGGCATGGCCCGACGATCCCAGACACCTCGAGGACGGCAAACTGCTGATCCCGCAAAACGTGTGGTATGTCGGCACAGCCAACAACGACGACTCGACTTTCTCCGTGTCGGATAAGGTATATGACCGTGCGTTTACCATCAATCTGGATTCCAAGGGCGTGCCCTTCGACGCGCCGCCTACGCCTGCGAGCCGTATCAGCTATTCCGAGGTAGATGCGCTCTATCGCAAGGCGATCGACGAGCACCCCGTGTCTCGGGATATCCTCGATAAGATTACACAGCTGGACGATTACGTCATCGCGCATTTCCGCGTGGCGTTCGGTAACCGTATCATGAAACAGCTGGGGATTTTCGTCCCCGTATATGTCGCCTGCGGCGGAACGGAAACGGAGGGCGTCGATTATATGCTGGCTACGAAAGTTATCCGTAAGTTTGAAGGACTTAACCTGTCTTTGATCCGCGACGAAATCAATCCGCTGATCGAATATCTCGACAGGCTGTTCGGGCGGGACGCTATGGCGGAATGTATCGCCTATCTGAAGCGGATACGCAAGATGTATTGACGGATAAAAATGAAGGGAGGGCGCTATGCCGACGTCAGACGAATGTAAAAATACTTCCGACGAGCTTTACGGATATATTGCAAAGCTGTTGGCCGATCAGCCCTTTTTCAAAAATCTCGTCGGCGGGCTGAAGGCGGGAAACGTGGAAATTTCCATGTTCCGCAAGCTCGTCAATAAAAAAATCGAGGAGGAATGGATCGACGCGATCGAAGCGTGTATTCTGCCTCTCGACAACGTTATCCGCCGTCCGTCGCGGTATATTGAGGAGCTCGATGAGGTAAAGCCTATCGAGCTTTCCCGCAATATTACCAGCCGTTCCATTCAGCATCTGGCGCAGCATACCGACTATATCAGCGAGGTAAAAGGGGACGAGATAACGCCCTCGAAAATACTCAACGTCTTTCACGAGGAAACCCTGCTCACCTATGAAAACCGTTTTATCAATACGCTGATCCGTCAGCTGTATCTGTTCGTCAATAAGCGCTACAACGAAATGGTCAAAAACGGCGCGGAAAACAGCACGCAGTTTGATATTTCCGCCGAATTCCGCGACGGAACGCTGGTCAGCAGCGTGCGTTTCGGGCTTACCGTGTCCGAATCCGCGGAGGGAGCGGCGGAAGCCGACCCGCTTTTGAAACGGGTGATGCGGCTGAATTCCGTCGTGACGATGTATTACAATTCCCCGTTTGCGAAGTCGATGAACGGCGCGTATGTGCGCCCGCCCGTTATGCGCACCAACGCCCTCATGAAAAACCGCGATTTGAGGCAATGCCTCGAGCTTTGGCAGTTTATCGAGGGATATGAGAAGGTAGGGTACAGCATTTCCGTCGAACAAAAGGCGGAAAAGCCCGACCGCGCGTTGATCGAGCGCATGTATGCCGATCTGGCTCTGCAATATACGGTGTTCCGCCGCGAGATCGCCAAGGCGGCGGATACGCTTGCGGAGGAGGAAGGCGTTCCTTTCCAGCCGCTGATCGTGCAGGACATCAAGCCCGTCGAACAGAAAAAGTTTAACCTCAACGACTGTGTTTACCGCAAGGTGACGCCCGTCTCTTACGTCAATCCGCCCCGAAAATTTTCGCGCGACGAATTGAAGATACGAAACGCCGTGGACGAAGCTCTTGAGCTTGACGCGTATATGAAAAAGCACGACCTCGTCGAGGAAGCGAAGCGCCGTATCGCGGAGGAGGCCCGTCGCCGCGCCGCTGAAAAAGCGCGCGAGGAAGCGCGGCTCAAAGCGGAAGAGGACGCGTGCGCCGTGGCGGAATATTATGCTTCTCTCGGTTACCGCGTGCGGCTTAAAACGCAGGCTTCAAAAATGGGAGAGCTGATATTTGAACCGACAAATGCGGCGGCTACGCTTACCGAAGCGGTGGAAGCCCTCGAGGGCGCGATTACGGGCGGCGCGGAGGAAGAAGCGGCGATTGCGGACGGCCTGTTGATGAGCGACGAGGAAATCGCCGCGCGCACGGCCGACGGCGATATGCCCGCGCTGGACGAGATACTCGGCAAACGGTATCTGAAAGCGGACGGAGGTCAACGCGGCGGGCGCGTTTCCGCGCACTTTTTCAGCGGGGAGAAAGAAGCGGCGCACGGCGGCTTCGTAATCGCGCGCATGGTGCCGACGGTGGCGGCAAGCTCGACAAGCGCGACAAGCCCGACAAGCGCGACAAGTTCGACGGGGGATACCGCTTTGGCGGACGCGGCCAAATCCGATTTTTCGGAGCCTGTGGAAAATAGGAAAATCCTTGCGGAAACGGAGACAAAAGAGAACGCTTCGGGGGGTGACGCCGCGGAGGCTGTTGCCTGTGAGCCGTCGGAGGGTTCGGCTTCGTCCGCCGATGACGAGGCCTTTATAAATGAAGAGATTGCAGTTTCCGCCCTTTCGGGCGCCTGTTGCCCCTCGGATATAGAAAAAGCGGCCGTTGCGGAGCCCGTGGAAGATCGTGCAACCGAGGAAACGGGCGCGGCTCCTTTCGAGGCGGTTTCGGAGACGTCTCAAATCGCAGAGGCGTTTGAGCTCGGACGGACGATACAGCCTTCGGAAGCCGAAGTTCAGATAGAAGCCGCGGAGCAGGAGCTTGCGCAGACGGTTGCCCGCATGAGCGAGGAAGAAAGGGCGACATTTGAGAAGGAAACCTTGGGACTGACTTCGGAAGAAAAGCTGGCTTACCGAAAGCTGAGCAGGGCGAAACGTCGGGTTTTGAAAAAGATTGCAGAGACGCGGCGGCGCAAAATGCAGATCCGCCTGGAAAACGAACGACGCGCCGCGGCCGCTATGGAAAAGGAAGAAAAGCTGCGCCGTGCGGCTTCGGAATATAAAAATTATACCCCTGACGGAGACGACGGTGAAGAAGATTAAAAAGGTCTTTTCAAAAATCGCTTCCTGGGGCTGCACTCTGCTGTTAATTTTTTCGGCTTTGGCGGCCTTGGCGTCCGTCTTTTTGCGAAACCCGAATAAGGTGACCTTTATCGGCAAATATGCCGTGGTCAGGATTTTGACCGAGAGCATGGAACCTACAATTCAAGCGGGAGATTATATCCTTATCGAAAAGGTAAAGCTTGCCGAGCTTGAAGAGGGGGACGTCATCACCTTTTATTCGGACGATCCGACGATTGCGGGATTGCTGAATACGCATCGCGTCTATGCGTTTACCGAGGCGGGCGCCGTCGTTACCAAGGGCGACAATAACCTCTCTGCGGACGAATACGAGGTGACGGGAGAAAAGGTAGTGGGCAGGTATGCGGCGACACTGAGCTTTTTGACGGGGATATTCAATATTTTTTCCAAGCCCATAGGTTACGTCGCACTTATTCTGCTGCCGCTTTTGCTGATAATGTCGGTGAGCTTTAAGGACGTCGTCGAGGCGGCAAAAAACGGAAAGGATGAAAAAGAGGACGAGGTGGCTGCGGAGCTTGCGCGGATGAAGGAGAGCGGCGAGCTTGAGAAACGGCTTGCCGAGCTGGCAGAACGGAATGAAGAGGTCGAGGACAGCGCGTCTCCCTCGGACGACGGAAAGAAAAAATCGGAGTAAAGCATGAAAAATAAGGTTATGCGTTCGGTGAAAAAAAGAATACTCACGGTGCTGTTTGTCTCCGTTGCGGTTCTTTTCGTCGTGATTTTCGGTATGACAACGGTCGAATGCGTAAAGGTATTCACTTCCGATGCCGAACGGGCGGCGGAAACAAAAACGCAGGAGGCGGCCGATCTCTTTGACGCCTGCGCGCGGGAATACGTACTCAAAACGGAATTGCTCGCGGCCGATCTCAAGGGCGACATTTACGTCACGGACGACGAATATAAGGCTTTGGACGACAAGCTGAGAGCCGAGGCCGCGGAAAAGGGATTTCTTTCTCTTTCGGTGTTTGACGACCGCGGCGAACATCATTCCATGGAAACGCCCTATTACGGAGACAGTTCCGAAGTGACGGCCTTGCTTGCCCGCACGACGGGAAATTCGATTGTTTCCGTACTGCGCAGCGAATCGGCGGGGAGATTTTGCGTTGCAATTTACGCGCCCGTTTCCGAGGACGCCGACAGCACGATCCGATGCGTATGCGGTATCTTTTCCGCGCAGGAGGTATTCGATTCGGACGAAGCGGAGGCGCTGTTTTCCGACTATCAGGCGGATGCCTTCGTCGTCGGGGCCGACGACAGCTACTATATCTGTACGGGCGCGGACGACTCCGACAAAGCGGAGCGCATGTCCTTTTATAATTACATGGTTTCCTTTGCGGGCTCCGAGGAGGTAGCGAAGGAGATACGTTCGGCGCTTCAGACCCGCGATTTCGGAAGCGTGCGCTTTTCGGTAAAGGGGACGGAGTACGTGTTTTCTTTCTCCCGCATGGGAAAGAGCTCCTCCGCTTATCTCTCCGTTATATACGAGCGCAATGTTTTATTGAATCGGGAAGGCAATTTCTATACGAAGTTTGTCGTGGCCATCATAAATCTTTCCGTGATCTTTGCGCTGGCCTTAATCTTTTATTTCCTCGAAAAGTACAGAAAGCATAAAGAGGAGCTGCAGGCGGAGGAGTTCGATCCCGTGATCAAATGCAGCACTTACGCAAAGTTCAAGAAAGACGCCGAACGGCTGATTTTGGATAACCGTGCGCTTCACTATGCGGTGGTGTGCCTCGACATACATAATTTCAAGTACGTGCAGGATCATTTCGGCGAGGATATTGCGGAGGACGCCAAACGCTTCGCTTCCTCGATATTCTCCTCCGTTCTGCAAAAAAACGAAACGTACGGACATCTTACGGGCGACAGGTTTGTGTTGCTTTTGCGGTACGAGGTCAAATCGGAGATTTCTTCCCGCCTGACGCTGATCGGCGAGCTGGTCAATCATTACACCCCTTTCCGCAAAAATAATTTCTTCTGTCTGTTCAGTATAGGCGTATATTACATACTCCCCGCCGAAACGGTTGACATCGACGCCTTGCTCAATAAGGCGTACCTTGCGCAGCTGGCACATAAAAAGACGCCGACGGCCGCGTATATCCCTTACGACGAAAGCCTGTACGAGAATTATCGCGTGGAGGCAAATATCGAGTCGAAAATGGAAGGCGCGCTGAAAAAATGCGATTTTCACCTCTTTTATCAGCCGAAATACAATATAGCCAAGCAATGTCTCGACGGCGCGGAAACGCTGGTACGCTGGTACGATATGGAACATAACGGATACGTGCCGCCGCAGAAATTTGTCCCTCTGTTCGAATTAAACGGATTCATCAATAAGCTCGACCGTTATGTGTTTATCCATGCCTGCGAATTTTTCGCCAACGCGGTGAGAAACGGGCTGCGCGTCACTCCTATATCGGTCAATGTATCGAGGGTGACGGCCATTCAAAAGGACTTCGTATCCTTTTATGCGACCAACAAAACGAAATACAATATTCCCGACGGCTACATCACGATAGAATTTACGGAAAGCTTTTCCTTCACGAACATGGACGTCTTGAAAAATATCGTCCTCGAACTCAAAAAGACAGGCTTCCGCTGTTCCATCGACGATTTCGGGTCGGGGTATTCGTCCTGCGGCGTGCTCAAGGAGCTGCCTGTGGACGAACTTAAGCTGGATATGTTTCTGCTGAAAGCGAGCGACAATCCGCAGAAGGACGACGCACTGGTAGAAATGATGATCAGGCTGGGCAAGTCCTTTGAGATGAAGGTGACGCAAGAGGGCGTCGAGACGATGGAGCAGTTTGAAAAGCTGAAGGCTATGGGCTGTGACGTCATTCAGGGATATCTCTATTCCAAGCCCCTTTTGACGGACGATTTCCAATCCTTCGTAAACGGCACCACGGATCTCGAGTCGGTAATGAAGCGCAATGTGGAAGCGCCCTATAAAAAACCTAAGTATATCGATTTTCTCATAAACAAATAAATATAGGATCAAGTTCAAAGGCAGGCGCTGTTTTCCGTAAATTTCTATGATTACTTACTCAAAATAAGTGAGTGGAAGGGCGTTTGCTTTTTGATATATCACTGTTTTTTACAGGCAGATGAAGCGGTTTCAAGCATTGACTATAAAGCTCTTTTTATTACGATGATACAGGGGACGGCGAAATTTAAGCCTGTACTGAGGTGGGCTGTACGTCGTATATTGTCCTTGCGTGGGGGTGTCTGCATAGTCGGTTACGCTCCTTTTGAAGCCGATTCTGTGAGGTGGAGAAATATGCGGCGAAGAATATCGGAAATTGATCCCTCAAGCGCAGAAAGGCTTATGTAAAACGGGGAATAGACGCTTCCCGTAAGCAGCGCTTACGCGCAAAAAAATTTTGAAAAAATTATTTTTGAATTGGTCGTTTGAAAAAATTGAGCTTTTTCCCTAAAAAAGATGAGGCTCAATTTTTTTATTGTAAAATAATTGTGAGGCTATATATTTCTATTTCTGTATAGAAAAATAGTTTATTGTATCGAAATATAGTACAATATTCGACAAAATGCGAGGATTAAGAAAAGAATTGAAAATATAAATAAAAAATATCCTTAAAAAATTATGTTTTCTACATAATAATTGCTTTACTAATGTAAAAATATGTTGTATAATAGACTTGTTGAACGCGGAGACCGACAAAACCTGCGAAAACTTTAATATTTTGTAAAGGAGGACGTATGATACGTTCAAAAACAATCGTAGTGTTGGAATCGAATGAGGCTCTTTTGAGCGAGTGGAAAAAGGCTCTTGCAGGGCATGAAGGCTGGGACCTTGCGTACATGGGGGAAGACGGTGAAGAAGGCTTGCGGCAGATTTGTCTTTTGAAGCCAGACCTCGTTATCTCGGGGGCAAGCCTCAAGGGAACTGACATTTTTGACGTTTTGCGGACAATCAGGCGGGAAGGTTTAAGGACCAAAACGATCGTGACGGGAATGCCGAGCGATACGATGATGGGGAAAGCGATTGACGAGGGGGCATATCGTTATCTCGTGCGTCCCTTTTCCGAGGAAGATGCAATTGCAAGCGTCGAAAATGCTCTGAACGGCTGTGAAGATTTTATAACGCGGAGGGAGCATTTGAAGGCCGTTCACGGAAGAATCGGCAACGTGCTCATTGCGATGCATATACCGCCTCACCTCAAAGGCTATACGTATATGTGCGATTTACTTGTATCGGCTGTGGAAAGGCGTTCGGTGATCAACCAAATAGTAGAGATGTATAAGACCTTGGGGAAAAGGTATGAAACGAAGTGGAAAAATGTCGATCGAGCTTTGCGCCATGTCATTGAAGTTGCTTGGAAAAGAGGATTAAAAGATTCGATTAAAGAGATTTTTTCCGCTTCCGCTTGTTGCTGGGAAGAAAAGCCGCCTGTCAAAGAATTTGTCGCCTTTGTTTCGGATAATCTGGCGTTTGAAAATATAGCATAACAAAAGGCGTTTTCCTTCGGAGCGAGGAAGGAAAACGCCGGAGGTCTTTTCGGGACAAAAGATTTATGGAAAAAACTTTTGTCTCTGAAGAGAACGCGTTGGAGGATTAGACGACGCCCTGTGCCATCATGGCATCGGCTATTTTTTCAAAGCCCGCAATATTTGCACCCATCACATAGTCGCCGTCAAAGCCATATTTCTTTGCCGCGGCGTCTATATTGCTATAGATATTTACCATGATTTCTTTCAGCTTTTTATCTACTTTTTCGGAAGCCCAGAACAATCTGCCCGAAGACTGTGCCATTTCCAGGGCGGAAGTGGCTACGCCGCCCGCATTCGCCGCCTTGGCGGGTAAAAACACCGTTTTGGCACGCCTGAAAACTTCGATTGCCTCTAAAGTGGAGGGCATATTTGCGCCCTCTGCAACGTATTTTACGCCGTTTTTGACGAGAAGCTCCGCGCTCTCCGCGTCGATCTCATTTTGCGTGGCGCACGGTAACGCCACATCGCAGGGAATGCTCCAAATTCCTTTGCAGCCTTCGGTATATACGGCATCTTTCACGCGCTCGGCATATTCTTTGATTCGCCCGCGTTCTTCCTCTTTGATCTGACGCATCAAGTTGATATCGATGCCTTTTCCGTCATAGACATATCCGTCGGAATCGTACATTGCCACTACCTTGGCGCCCAAGGACTGTGCTTTTTCGCACGCATAAATCGCCACGTTGCCGCTGCCCGAAACAATGACGGTTTTGCCGTTGAAGCTGTCGCCGCGCTGGCGCATTGCTTCTTCCGTGATATAGACAAGGCCATACCCCGTCGCTTCCTTGCGGATGAGAGAACCGCCGTAGGAAAGCCCGCGGCCTGTCAAAACGCCCGTATGCTCGTCGCGGATACGTTTATATTGGCCGTAGAGATAACCGATTTCGCGTCCTCCGACACCGATATCGCCTGCGGGAATATCCGTATCCGCACCGATATGGCGATAGAGTTCCGTCATGAAACTTTGGCAAAACGTCATAATTTCTCTGTCCGATTTCCCTTTCGGATCAAAGTCGGAGCCGCCTTTCGCGCCGCCGATGGGAAGTCCGGTCAGGCTGTTTTTAAGGATCTGTTCCAATCCTAAAAATTTAATCACGGAAAGATTGACGGAAGGGTGGAAGCGCAGACCGCCTTTATAGGGCCCGATCGCGCTGTTGAATTGTACGCGATAGCCTTTGTTGATATGTACTCGACCCTTGTCGTCCATCCAGGGAATACGAAAAAGAATTGCTCTTTCGGGCTCCACAAAGCGCTCTAAAAGAGCTGCTTTTTCATATTCGGGATGCTTTTTGAATACAGGCTCCAATGTGAGCAAGATTTCCGTCGCCGCCTGATGAAATTCATGTTCGCCGGGATTGCGTTCTTTGAGCTGCGTCAATACTTTTTCGATATAATTCATATTGAATCTCTCCTTTCTTGAGTTTTGCAATTCGATAAATTGATTGTGTAATATATATAATAGCATTTTTTCGTTTGTTTGGCAACAATTTGAGAGATAAAATTTGAAAAACTTTTATAAAACAATTGCTTTTCAAAGTAAAATAGAGTATAATAAGAAAGTTAAAAGACGAGAGTTTGTTTAGATGCTTTTATGGGCTCTGAGTTTTTATAAGTTTCCATAGTTTAATGGATAAAGATATTTGTCTTTTCCTAAGGTGCGGCCGGAGGCTATAAAAAACGCAGCATATTGTGATAAGAACCATTTCAGCATAGTTTTGACATAGTTTTCAATTGCTTTTAATAACTTCTGTATTGTTAAGTTTCTTTTGTTTGAGCCCCTTAAAATCATTGATTTTTTTAAGCAAATTGAGTAAAATATAAATATCTGTCGGATTAGCTCAGTTGGATATGAGCGTGCGCCTCCTAAGCGGTGAGCATATCCTATTAGATAGACTCAAATCTCACATAGATAGAGCGAAACACTACTAAAATTTTATGTGTCCAAAGAACCAAACACGATTTTGTACACCCTCTGTACACCCAAGCGAAAACCACAATTAAATAGCACGCCTCCATAGTTAAATGGATATAATAAACCCCTCCTAAGGGTTAGTTATGGGTTCGATTCCCGTTGGGGGTACCAAAAAGCAGTCTTAAAGACTGCTTTTTTTGCTATTCAATAAAAATTTGTAAGATTCTATTAATTTTTTTTTGAAAAATCATTGACAAAATGAATAAATTATAGTAGAATCTAATCAAAATATAAATATTTGGAGGGCTTTATGGCAGAAACAAGAATAAAGTTTAATAACGAGTCTCTCCCCATTGCAACTTTGATGGGAAGAATAACTGCTTTTAAGAAACAGATTGGAAATGATCGTTTGGATTTACAGCCATCATATCAACGAGGGGCGGTATGGAATCCAGATTTCAAGGAAAAGTTAATATTCAGTATTTTATCACGATACCCTTGTCGGTAGTGTGATAATAAGAAATTTAGCAGATCGAAATAAAAAAGGTGCCGACACAGAGGTCGTTGACGGACAACAACGATTAACTACAATTTATGAATTTACACAAGGTGGTTTTTCAATTAACGACGAATTATCAAAACGTATAGTTAGGGATAACTCTGACTCTTATGAGTTTGATATTGCGAACAACGCTGGAAAAGAAACAGAAGCAATAAAGTTCTATAAAAAGTTTAAAAAAGGTCAAAAAGTTTCTTTAACATACGGTACTTTATCAAGTTTAATGAAAGCGGATTTTGATTCATACAATATGGCTCTTACATACATTTCACATCATGATGATAATGTTATTGCAGAATATTTTAGATTTGTGCAGAATCAAGAACGCCTGCGTGCAGGCGAAATTATCAACTCCATACCCGATTCGCTATTAGAGCAATATTTGATGCAAGTTGATAGTAAAAGTCTCCTGTTCAAACTTTCATGGGAAGATAAGAGAAAAGAATTTGACAAATTGTTCTATGCCGCTATAGGCATTTTTGACGAAAAGCTTCCTTTAGGTGGAGTAGATTCTGATATTATAGAATATGTCAAAAATTCTGCTGGAATTGCTGGGAGAGCTTTAGAAAGAACAAATTTATTAATCACTCAACTGCAAGCTTTATCAAAAGATGAAACATGGAATTTCTCATCGGGAATAAATAAAAGATTTGTAAAATTTTTGTGTATGCTTTGTGGTTACGGGTATGTGGATTTTTCAAAAAATCCCAAAGAAAAGTTACAACAACTGTTTGTTGTAAACAAAAAATTGTCTGCTTTTAGTTCTGCAAAGGCAACAGCTCTAAGTAATGAATTTGTTGGTTACACAGAGGAACAAATTGAAAACTATAGATTGATTGCTCTAATTTCTAAAGGTTCGCAAAAGTGGGATATGGTAGAAGAACGCATGAGATTGCTAGCAGTTTTAATGAACGAGGTGAAAATTTAAAAAATATCGTGAGGTGGATATCCCACTTTGTGAAACTCTCGGAGAGTGGTTAAATTGTCGTAGTGATGGCAATTTGATCCCTCTCCTTATCCTGTTTCCTAAAATAATATTTTTCGGGAATCTATGTCCTATAAATCCGATTGATTTATTCACAGTTTTATGATATAATTTATATACGATTTTCAGAACTGCCGAGGTGTGTCTAGGGCTGAAAAAAATATATAATTGACAATCCCGAACTTATGGCAGAATGGGATTAGGAAAAGAATAACGAACTTGGGTTAAATCCTCAAAAATTATCTTATGGACTTAATGCAAAAGCATGGTGGATTCGTTCAAAATGCGGCAATCATTGGCAAGCAAGAATGACAACACGTGCTACAAGAAATTCGGGGTGCCCGTATTGCGCACCCAATCAACCCAAAGTTTCGTAAAATAATAATTTATTGGCGTGTTTTCCAAATATTGCGCAAGAGTGGAATTATGACAAAAACGGAACTTTAACACCAGACAAAATTCGTTTTGATAGTAAGAAGAAAGTTTGGTGGAGATGTGCTCTAGGACACGAATGGCAAGCGATGATATCTTCTCGTGCAAACCCTACAAGAGGAAGAGGTTGTCCGATATGCTACCGAGAATTAAAAACATCTTTTCCCGAGTAAGCCGTCTTTTACTATGTTAAACACTATTTTGTTGATGTTATTAGTGGATATGTTTCTGACGGATTTGAAATTGATATTTTTATTCCAAGTTTATCATTTGGCATTGAATATGCCGATATGATATATCATATCGGCAAGAAAAATGAAGATAAAGAAGAACGCAAAAATATATATTGTAAATCAAAAGGCATTAAACTTGTTCGTCTGAAAGAGACAACGGATGATTCGCTTGTAGATAGAGATGATATTATATGGTGTCACTATATACCTAATAATACTTTCTTGAATACTTTAATTAGGACTTTATTGTGTCAATGCTTATCAATAGCATATCCGGATGTGGATATTGCAAGGGATTCTATTGCAATTCAAGAACAATATGTTTGTAGCGTAAAAGAAAAAAGTATTGCAACACTTAACCCCGACATTGCCAAAGAATGGCATCCTTTGAAAAACGAGTCATTAAAACCCGAATTTGTACGGGCGGGATATTTCTTTTGACGCAACACTGTCAAAAAATCATTCATGCAATAGATATATCTTTTGAGTTAAAATTTTTTGACGGAATGATAGGTTACGGATACGCAGTTGATAGGAACAGTTCTTTTACTGGTTTTGCTCTTATTTGTGGAGAGGAAAAAGACGAAACAAAATATCAAGCCAAAATTGATGTTACAAAGTTTTGTGTGAATATTTTTATGGTAACTGCACATCGCGGTTATATTTGATTGATTGTACACCCTTTTTACCCTCGAACGATATTAAGCACAATAAAAAATATCCATAAACACACAACATACAAGCGTAAAATCTGCGTATATCGTGGATTATATGCTCATTTCACAAGAAAATCACCCAAATGCAGATAAGCACAAATACTTATGAATACTCCTAAGCGTAAGGCCCCTGATTCGAGCCCGGGATCCGACGCCACTTCGGTTGGGAATCGTATCACTTGGTGCGATTCCTTTTATTTATGTCAAGAGTTTCGAGCTTGATATGGACTTAATAATATGAGCAAAAATTCAAATAGATATTTGAGATTGCGTGCGGTTTCTAATCGGACTCAGTTTTGTTTTTTATGGACAGTTTTTAATAAAAATCCCCCTTGAACGTCATGGTTCGAGGGGGATTTTGTTGGTATGGGCTTATCATTATTCGGAACGTTTGAGAGATGTTGCGCGGGTTGATGGCTTTTAAGAAATCGTAGAGATTTATAATCCATTTGTTTAGATTTATTGACGGAAAAGAGCGCTGTAAGACAAGTGATTTTATTGATTCCTTGCGCGTATCTGAGTTGAAGGAATCCAGTGCCGAGAATGCGTTACCTATCGCAAAAGTTCGATAACAAATATGGTACTACACCCATTACATTTCCTTATAAAAAATCTATTACCTAATATGATAAAATCGTTATCAATATGGGACTGAGTGCATCAAATACTTTTTACTTTAATATTTCTTATTTCGGCCTGAAATACGATTTGGAAGAAAATATAAAAAATGGTAAAAAGATATAAATAGGTATTGACATTATCGATTACTTATGATAAAATCAAACTGCGACATAATCGAATAACACTTTTGGAAAGTATACTTCTCGGTAGAAGTGTATTCTTTTCGCGTTACCTAAATCTTTTCATAAGGTTATTCGTAATGATTGTGTCGCAGCAAGCGGGAGATGCATTTTTATAAGTGCTGTCTTGTTTGAAACAAGGCGGCATTTTTTTTTGATAAAGGGATCTGTTTGACTTCAAACAAGTCCTCTTGATGAAGAACAAGGCAGAGGCTTTTTCGCCGCTGCCTTGTAAAATTCACTAGCTATGCCGGTGATCTGAAAAAGAGTTTTAGCTTTAAGTATTTGTATATTATTAAAAAGCTATTTTGCACTAAACTATATGTGAGACTATCGTCGAGCGAAAAGGTATCATCGCTTACATTCCGCTATCGCTTTGTAGCGTTCGCTACGCTCGGTAGGAGATACCTCAAAGGAAAGAATACGATGATAATATTCGAGCGGTATGCGAAATGGAAATATAAATTGGAAAATCGACATTTTTTGCGTCGGGGGTATTACGTAAGTACTGTTACATATTTTTATGGATATTTTATCTTGTCTATCCGGTTGGATTTTCAATTTTATTCATCGACGTTGGCATAAAGAAAAACTAAGTCAACGAAAAAATTTAATTCGAAAATTTGAACAACAAAAGTAAAAACTATATAAAATTGTATTTTTTCTTCTGTATAACATATTCAAAAGAAACCAACTTGTCATTCAAGTCTCCGTGTTTTAATAGTTGTGCACGATTCTGTACTGCACTTCGTTTAATGAAAGGAAAAAATTTTTTCGTAATTCTCGCGATTATAAAAAAATAAATTTGGAGGGGTATTTTCAAGAAAAATCAAAAAAAGTTATAAAACCATCTATAATAATTATATTGACTGTCGAAGAAAAATATATTAAACTTATTTCAGAAACGATCGAGAGGAGACACGCTGAAATAGATATGTTCAAATTGAAATGTGTCAGAACGGAATATACGGTCAACCCGATAGGCGTAGAAACGCAAGCTCCGCGCTTTTCATGGGAATATGAGGCCGGCGAGAATATAATTCAAAAAAGCTATAAAATTCTGGTAGCGTCTTCGCCGGATTTGCTTTTTGAGGGGCTTGCCGATAAATGGGATTCGGGAATTGTATTTTCGCGCGACTGTATTAATATTGCTTATGCGGGCAAAGAACTGAAAAGCTGCGAACTATGCTATCTGAAGGTTTTTGCGAATACGACGAACGGCGTATTTGAAAGTGACATATACACTTTTGAAATGGGGCTTTTTGATAAGGATTGGAAAATTTCATGGCGTACTTGCCCGCTTACGGCATCGGGCGCTGCAATCGTATTCCGCCGCAATTTCCTTATTCCGCCCGTGCATGCGGGAAAAACGGTAACGAGGGCGCGCGCATATGTCTGCGGGCTCGGATATCACGAATTTTACATAAACGGCCGAAAGATCGGAACGGGGGTTTTCAATCCCGTGCTTTCCGACTGCAATAAACGCGTTTATTATAATATTTACGATATTACCCCGTTTGTAAAGGAAAAAAATGCGATCGGCGTCCTTGTCGGGAACGGTTGGTTCGGCGCGCCGCAGGTGACGGTGAATATATTTATCCGCTTTGAGGACGGAATTGAAACCATGATCGTCACGGGAGAGCACGAACGTTGGTGGAAAGCGAGAAGTTCGCCGATTATTGCCGGAACTATTTTCGACGGAGAGACTTATGACGCCCGCATAGAGGACGAGCTGGCGGGGTGGAGCGAATATAACGAAAAATTCGGCCTTGACAACGGGTGGTATTTTGCTGTACCGAAAAAGCACGACAAAGAGGTGCGTCTCGTTTCTCAAAAATTACAGGAAATTGCCGTTGAAAAAATCTTTCAAAGCGTCAAAAAACGGGAAACGGCGGGCGGCACTGTTTACGATTTCGGGGAAATGCTTACGGGACGTGCCGTTATTAAAGTAAAAGGCGAGCGGGGAGCAAAGATTACCTTGCGTTTTTCGGAAACGCTGAATAAAGAAGGAGGAATCGACCGAGGCAGTCTGCGGAATGCTGAAAATACGGATGTATATATTCTCGCAGGGAAGGAAGAGGAGGAATTTAAGCCGAGGTTCTCCTATCGCGGATTCAGATATGTCGAAGTTTGTGCGGAAGGCAAAGCAGAGCTTCGGGAAATCGTTGCGGAAAAATTACGCACAAACACTCGTCAATCGGGAAAATTTGCTTGTTCGGACGAATTTTTGAATCGTTTGCACGAGATATCGGTGAGGACGGAATCCTGCAATCATCATGGAATCCTTACGGATTGCCCGCAGCGCGACGAACGTATGGGGTGGCTGAACGACCTTAGCTCCCGTCTGTTTCAGACGTGCAATAATTTCGGCATGGAAATCTTTTTTGAAAAGATTACGGACGATATTACCGATACCATGGATGAAAACGGTGCAATAAAGGATACCGCTCCGTATTATCTCGGGGGAAACGTAGCCGATCCCGTTTCGGTTGCCTATCTCTTAATCGGCAAATTTGCGTATGAACGGTACGGAGATACGAGAATTATCGAAGAAAACTACGGAAATTATAAAAAATGGGTGGAATATCTGACGGGAAAGACGGAAAACGGTATTCTCCCGCTCGGACTGTACGGAGATTGGTGTCCCGCCATAAGCGTGGTTCCATACATATCGAGAAGATTCAATAAAGGGGTTCCTGTTCCGCTCATCTCTACGATGTATTTGTTTTGGCATTATAAGCTTATGGCGTTCTTTGCGGAAATTCTCGGAAAAAGCGAAGAAACGGAAAAATACTCCACGCTTGCAGAACAGACCCGAAACGTTATCAACGAAAAATTCTACAATCGTAAACAAGCTTGTTACTGTGATGACGTGCAATCGGGAAACGCGATGGCTCTGTCTCTCGGTATAGCCGAAGAAGCGGAACGGGTTCGCCTGTTGAAAGCCGCGGTGAGAGATATAGAGAATCGAGGGCATCATATAACATGCGGAAATCAGGCTTACAGACACTTGATAGCCGCTTTGGCGGACGGCGGACGAAATGACGTTGTAATGGCAATTCTCGAAAATAAAGAATATCCCTCCTGGGGGTATATGCTCGCATGCGGCGCGACAACCGTATGGGAGCGTTGGGAGAAAGAAATCTCCTCCACCGAAGAAAACATGCACTCTTATTGTCATCCCATGTTCGGCAGCTACGATTATTGGTTTTATCAATATCTTGCGGGTATAGAGGTTCGGGAAGGCACGCCCGCCATGTATGATTTTATCGTTAAGCCTTGCGTGACAAAGGAAATACCGGAGGTCGACTGTTCTTTGGATACTCTGTTGGGGCGCATTGCCGTCAGCTATAAAATTCGGGGTGATAAGGTATATTACGAAATCACCGTTCCGTCTAACGCAACGGCGAAAGTAATCCTGCCGGGAGAAAAGCCTTTCGAGCTGAAATCGGGCGTATATAAAGCAGAGAGCCGCCTTTAAAGGAACGGCTCTGGGGGTTCCCCGCTGTGTTGTCTGAAATATTGTTTCCTCCATTTTCCCGGGGCGATACCGATGGCCTTTCGAAAAACCGTATTGAAATAGAATTCGTTTTCAAATCCCAATTCGTCTGAAATTTCTTTGACGCTCATATTGCTGAGCGCCAGACGCTGGCGGGCGAGGAGCATTTTCTTTTCGGATATGTATTTGAGGGGCGTTACCTTAAATTGTCTGGAAAAGAGTACGGAAAAATAGGCTTCGTTGTATCCTAACACGTCGGCTAACTGTTTTACGGTTATCTTTTTATCGATATTGTTCTCGATATATTCGAGAACGGGAGAAAATTTTTTGATGGCCGGCGATTCGACGGCATTCTCGTCGAAGAAACGGGAAAGCAGCAACGAGAAGGCTCCCTGTGCGTTCAGCTCCGACTTGATGTTATGCACCATGTAATTGGCGAGGAGAAAGCGGAATATGTCGGCGTCTGAATCGTTTGTTTCGACGGGATTTATCAGACGATAATACTTGAAAGGATCGGCGGAACGAGAGTTGGAGCGGAAGTGCAGATAAAAATGGGAAATAGACTGTGTGTTTTCTACGGACTGTATCAAAAAAGGCGGAATAAGATAAAGTTTATTTTTTTCCAATATGAGAGAGGTGTTGTCCGTCAGCTTGAGCACGGCACTTCCTTCGGTGACGAGATACAACCTATGATAGGCGAACAAGGGTACCATTACCGGCCATTTGCTGGTGCACGGCCGAATATCCGAAAGATCGTCGCCGACGGTATTTTTCCAAACTATGTCATTGCGAACGGCTGCGAATCCGCCGCCGAGCAAAGAGAAATTATTGTTGATTAAAAGATTTTGCATAATTATATTATATCATAAATTTTGCAAAACGCAAGCGGATTTTATAAAAAACTTGTTTTCCGTTTTTATTTCAGAAAACGGGAGATCGGAAAATAAAACAGGGGGGATAGGCGGAAAGTTGAAAAGCCGCAGAAAAAGAGATGACCGATAAAAATATTTCGAAAGGCGGGCAAAAGCTCCGACATAAAAAACTCGACAGCCGGGATATTCAGCTTATATGCATGGCGAGCCTGAGCGTGCTGTTTCTGGCCGTATTTGCTTATACGCCCATGGCGGGGATAGCCCTTGCGTTTAAAGAGGGAAATTATAAAATCAACCTTTTTGAAGCGCTTCTTTATTCCGAATGGACGCTTGACAATTTCCGCAGTCTTTTCGGCGACGAGGTTTTTTGGACGACTTTTACCAATACGTTGACCATAAACCTGCTGATGCTGCTGTTCAATTTTCCGATGCCGATCATCTTTGCCCTCCTTCTCAACGAAGTGCGCTGTTCCCGCTTAAAGAAGGGCATACAGACGATATGCAATTTTCCGCAGTTTATAAGCTGGGTTATTTACGGCGGCATTATTCTCGCTCTTACCGACGCAAATACGGGAATAGTCAATCCGATTCTGGAATTTCTTCATCTGTCGTCGGAGGAAAATCCGGTCGATCTCAATCTCGCGCAGTATTTTTATCCGAAAATAATTTTTGCCACCATCATAAAGGGGGTGGGCTGGGGGTCTATCGTTTACCTCGCGGCGATAAGCAATATCGATCCCGCGCTTTACGAAGCCGCCATGATCGACGGGGCGAGCCGTTGGAAAATGGCGATGCGCATCACGCTGCCCATGATAAAACCCACGATAGTCATTTTTTTGCTGTTGAATCTTTCGGGCCTTCTCGGCAATAATTTCGAACAGTTTTACGTATTTCAGACCACGCAGAATCTGAGCGCCACGCGGGTTCTCGCAACCTACGTCTATTCGCTCGGATTCACCTCGAGGCAGTATTCGACGGCCACGGCGCTGTCCTTGTTCGAAGGCGTCATATCGGTAGTTTTGCTGCTGAGCAGTAATTTTGCGAGCAAAAAAATCACGGGGGAGGGAATTTTCTGATGAACACGGGGGGAGGGAATTTTCTGATGAAGAAGAAATCGGGCGGACTTGTGCGGAAGATCAATTTCGCAGACGCCGTAATCGTATTTATTCTCCTGCTCTTTACTTGTCTGGCTCTCTATCCTTTTATTTATACCGTGGCCGGCTCGTTTAACGACGGAATAGATTTCGAATACGGCGGGATATGGTTTTTTCCGAGAAAATTTACTCTTGCCAATTATCAGGCCGTCTTTTTCGACGACAGGCTTTACAGGGCGTTTCTCAACACCGTCGTCTCTACCGTCGCGGGCGTTGCGGGCGGACTTATATTTACGAGCTGCGTCGCTTACGCCATGAGTCATAACCGCCTGAAAGGGAAGAAAATATTCTGGACGATAAACATGATCACGATGTTTTTCGGCGGCGGGTTGATTCCGTATTTCATGCTGATCGTCAATATAGGACTTTACGACAGCTTTCTCGTCTATATCGTTCCGGCACTGTATTCCGTTTATAACATGATCGTTCTTACAAGCTTTTTCAAAGGAATCGATACGAGTATGCGGGAATCGGCCATGATGGACGGGGCGAACGAGTTTCGGATATGGTGGTCGCTTTATCTTCCCGTATCGACGCCCGCTTTGGCTACGGTGGGGCTTTGGCTGGCGGTTGCGCGTTGGAATTCGTATATGCCGACTTTGGTATATACGAAAAAAGACGAAAGCATGTGGCTGCTTCAATATTATCTGATGCGGATAATCAAGGACGCGAGTCTGCCCGACGCCGATCCGTCCATTTCGCAGCAGATCAGTTCCCGGACAATTTCTTTTGCGGCCATCGTCGTCGCCACCATACCTATATTCTGCGTCTATCCCTTCGTTTCCAAGTATTTTACGAAAGGCGTAATGCTCGGAGCGATAAAGGGATGAAAATAAACGAAAAAAATAAGACCTGCAAATAAAAGTCAAGTAAAAATCAAGAAGTTTTTCTAAGAAATTATGCAAGCAAAAAAGCGCATGGAAAAAAGCCGTTCGCGCGAACGGCAGTGGTAATGAGCACGGTTAGGTGGTCTCTCGTAACGAATTCAGACGCACCATGACACGGGCGTAGTAAATGCGCAAAAACTTGTTGGCGCCAGCCATCATGTAGACGTAAAAAGGCTTTCCTTCGGAGCGTTTCTTATCCATGAAAAGGAACACAGGCTCGTTTGCATGAGCGTTTTGGAGGATGACGGCCATGACTTGAAACAAAGTCTTGCGCAGAGCGGCGGAGCCGCGTTTGGAGATATTTCGGGACTGCGGATTGAAGTTGCCGGATTGAAAGGGCGGAGCGTCAATGCCCGCAAATCCGACGAGAGCTTTTTTATTGGAGAAGCGGGACACGTCGCCGATTTCGGCAATAAGCTGCGCTCCGAGGACGGAGCCAACGCCGTATAAGCTCAAGACAGTGTCATATTCCGGAAGAGAACATGCCAACAGATCCATTTCTTTCTGTAAAGAGGCAAGGGTTTCATTGAGAGTATTCAGCTGTAGAATTGCAGCAGACACGAGCGTATGAGTAGCCTCAGAATCGGCTAAAGAGGGAGTGCAGTTACAGGCAAAGGCATAAATTTCTTTGGCTTTTGCTTCGGAGAAAAGATAGCCGAATTTTCTGCACCAGGAAAGATAGCTTTTGGAGAAAGCGGAGAAAGATTTCTTTGACACGCATTCGTAATGTGGGAATTTGAGGACAAAATCAATCCATTTTTCATGCCCGTCTGCTTTTCTTGCGGGAGTAGAGAAGAGAGTATTGGCACCGGGGAAAGTCTGGTCGAGAACGGAAATGAGATTGTTTTTGAGCATGACTTTGAGCTTATTGTACTGGTTATATTGCCTGTTAAAGGCTTTGAGCAAAGTTCTCGAGTCGGATTGAGGGGAAAAGAGAAGCAGATCATGCCAGCGGTCTAAGGCAAAGGCGGCAAGTTTCAGGGAATCTTTCTTATCGGTTTTGCCTTTGCGGACAGATAAAGATTTGTTGTTATAGTCTTTAACGAGAATAGGATTGACGACGGAAACAAATAAACCGGACTTTTGGAGGAAGAGGGCGACGGGAAGGTAGTAGTTGCCGGTGTACTCCATAAGGATTTTGGAATCACCGTTCAGGCTTTTGATGAGAGAGACGAGCTCATTAAGTTTCCTTGGATTGTGAGAAACCTCGAACGGAGAAGCGACAACTTCCCCGCCGGGGCGCAGGATGGCAACGGTAGACTTGCCTTTGGAAACATCGATACCGACAGCGTTCATAAGAGACCTCTGAAAAATTGGATTTGTAAAAAGGTGACCGACAAGAACCATTACATATTCAATCTGATGGGTGACCCGGACGCGAAGTCCAACCTGCGGAAACCGAACGCTATAATGGAAAGTCGGCTGACAGTCTTGTATGACGTGCGTACAAGCACCGGGAGTAAACCGTCAGACCTTAAATACCTTTCCATTATAGCTTAAGTAACGGAACTTGGAAAGTGCAAATCCAAATAACCGCACTTTCTCGGTCAATTATATTGTATCAGGAGGACTTATTGAATGAAAAAACTCTTCAAGGCATTTGTCTGTCTGTCTTTGGCGGGGTTTATGACGGCTTCCGTGTCCGCTTGCGGCGACAGACCGGGAGGCAGGGAAAATCTCGATTACAATCAGTATTCCACCGATTATGATCCGAACGTGAACAGCTGGGAGCAGATCGATCCCGACGACGAGGACCTGGAAATCACCTGGTTTACGAACTATACGTTCTATGGCTCGAAAATCGTAGACCTGATCCGGGAGCGTACGGGCGTGAACGTCAAATTTCAGAGCGCGATGACGACGGACAACACCGAGCTTAACACCATGATAGCGGGGGATATGCTTCCCGACGTCATCACCATCGGGGACCTGCGCACCCGCGTGCAGCTCGCCGAGGAAGGGTACTGCTATGCCATAGACCGGCTGGCGGAAAGCTATGCGCCGAGTATGCTTAAAAGAATTTCTCCCGAACATAAACGGTATTATTCGGGGTCGGACGGGTATATGTACGGCCTGGCCAGCAACTTCTATAACGACGACGATATAGCCGAGTATGAAAACGACATAGGCGGACATCAGTTCATGAATTACGACGTCATCGTGCGCAAGGATTATCTGAACGCTTTCATCGCGTATAAAAAGGCACAGGATCCCGATTTCGACGAAGATGCTTATATCACCCGTCCGGCGGGCTTTATCGAAATGGCGAAATGGGTGAAGAGCAATTACGGGCTTAAAAACAGCAATCCGACGGTATGTCTTTCGCCCTTTAATTTAACGGCTACAAACGATTGCTTCAATTATTCTCTTTCGGCGCTCATGGAATTTTTCTGCGTGCCGCAGGAGGACGCGGATGGCAATTATCTGTATCAGTACGACACGGAAGAATTTGTGGAGGTAATGGAATTTCTCAACGATCTGTACAATGCAAACCTGATCACCTCGGGAAATTTCAGCTATACGAGAGATAACATAAGCACCAATCTTCTCAACGGGTATCCGTTTGCGTACATCGGCGCCAGCCAGCAGCATGCCGCGCAGCTGGGCGTCCGCGAAAAGAAGGGGCACGACGACAAGACGGGGGAAACGGACGACGAGCATACCTATGTCAGCATCGTGTTGACCAACAGTGCGGGCGACGCTCCGCTTCTGTGCGATTATGCGGGGAGAGGGCTTTACGTCACGATGATAACCAAAAACTGCAAGCGCGTGGACAGAGTGATAAAGGTAATGGACTATCTCATCAGCGAGCAGGGACAGAGAGAAGCGTATTACGGCAAGAACGAAGGCGAGTATTATACGTATAAAGTCAAGCCCGGGGAAACCGATCCCGAAACGGGCAAGGTGAGCACATACGGCCGTATGGAATGGACTCCGAAAGCGGCGGAAGCCCTCCGCGCGAACAATGTTTCCGCTTTGTACGACATGGGCATCACGAGAACGACTATGCTTACGAATATCATGTATACCCGAATGACCAGCCCCGACAAATACGCGATCAACTGGCTGCAAACTTGGATAGAGTTTAAAAATAAGTGCACCTATTTCGATTATGCTTTCTCCCGCGTTCCCATGCGTTATCCTCTGGACACCTCCGATCAGAAGGGACTTAACGAGTATTCGGAAATCCAATCGGATATAGAGGCCGTATGGATCGAGGCCTATCCGCAGATGATTATGGCTTCCGACAAAAAGGCGATGAAAGAAATTTACGACCGGGCTTTGGCGAGGACCTATGAAAAAGGTGCCGAAAAATGGCTGGCTTTCAGAAATAAGTGTTTCAAAGAGTATAAGCAGGAACTCGGAATTTCGTATGCATGGCCGAAAGCCGATCCCGAATACGTCGCGCCCGAGGTCACGCTTTTCGGCGGAGCGTCGAAATATATGATAGACGTTCCCGAATACATCAGTTGGGCTGAATAAAGGTAGACCGCGGTGAAAAAACTCATAACGACGATATGCGCCGCCGTTGCGGCGATTGCCTCTTCCGTGTTTTCTGCGGCGCCCGCCGAAATGCCGGTCTGCTCGGCGGAAACCATACAGAACCATACGCCGGGGGCTTCCGAAATAACGCTCGTAAATTCTCAGACCGATCTTTCGGTGAAACTGAGCGACGATACCGATGAAGATTATTTCCCTTCCAGCCGGAAATGGAACGGCATATCTACGGCCGTCAGCTGCGGAAACAATCTTTTCGTTTCCTGGTACACGGGCGGGACAAAAGAACCGCATGCAGACAATTACATCCCCGTCGCCGCCAGCGACGACGGCGGGGAAAGCTGGAAGGATCCGTTTATCATCATCGACCCCGTAACTTCCGCAAGCGTGGTTCTGCCCGTTTTCTTTGTCAACGGAAAAGGCGAACTGCTCCTGTATTATTCCGTTCTGCCCGGCTCGAAAATGTACGCGATAAAACTGATCGGCGCGGACGGGCCTTTGGATAAGATCGCTTACGAGGGGCCGTTTCAGGTAAGCGACCGAACCGTTTTCGTCAAGCCGACTATATTATCCGACGGAAGCATCATTTACGTCACGGGCGACGAGGACGGGTATTCGGGCGTATATAAGTCCACGGACGACGGATATTCCTATAAAAAAATATCCACGATAAAATCCGCTTACGTCAAACCCGACAAGACTTATACGGAAGCGTCGGTCGTAGAAAAGAAAGACGGTTCTCTGTGGATGCTGTCGCGGCTGGAAAAGGGCTACGACGGCGGGATAGAGCAGGCGTTTTCGACGGACGGAGGAATGACCTGGACGGAGTCGAAAGGCGGGCTTGCATATCCGCTGCGCGGCCCTGGAGCGAGGAGCGCCTTTATAAAATTAAAATCGGGCGCGCTTGCTTTCGTGACGAACGACAGCGGAGCGAGGGAGATGATGACCGTATTTTTGTCCGAGGACGACGGGGAAACATGGCCGTATTCTTTGCTGCTCGACAGATATATATCGGCTTATCCCGAAATTTATCAGGCCCCCGACGGGAGAATTTTGGTGTCTTACGATAAGGGCAGATATACGGAGAACAGCATAAGGCTGTCGATCTTTACGGAGGAAGACGTCAAAGCGGGATATTTTGTCAGCGACGTTTCCCGCGATAAGCTTACCGTAACGAAGCTCAATCGGGAATATGCGGACATCGTGTCGGTAAACGACGCCTATAAAAGCGTGTACGCGTATCCAGTCGGCACGGCCTCTTCCGTGATACGCGATCAGCTTCCGACTACTTTTACCGTGACGGATAGCAACGGAGCGCAGCATGAACTGACGGGGACGTGGAAAAGCGCGGGCTACAACAAAGAGGCGGCGGGGACTTATTTCGTAACGTTTTCCTGCGAATCGCCCGAAACGCTTCTGGATTCCTATCAGCTGCTCAGGGTCAGGGTAGAGCTTTCCGAGAAAGACGACGGCGGCTGCGGGTCGACGGCAAAAAGCGGAACGGCGCTTCTCGCCGTTTTAATCGGAGCGTTTTTGCTCCGGAAGAAAAAAAATAAAAATATATCGGATCGAACGATAGAGATAAAAAATTCCGACAGGAGGAAAATCATGAAACTCAAAAAATTTTTTGTAACGGCGTTTGCGTTGCTTACAATGTCGGCTGTCGCTTCTTCGGCAGGGATTATTTTCGCCGACGGCGAAGAGGGCGCGGGGGGGCTGGGCGGAGGAGAGTCCTCAAAGGCGCAGACGGAATTTTTGTTCGGCGCAGACGGAACGTTTGAAGGCGTTAAAGATAACACTCCGACGGACGACGGCGTTTATCTCGGCGTAAAAAGCGGAATGGAAGGCAGAGCGGAGCTGCTGCGTCTGACGATCGATTTTGACGAAGCGGTGGATCCGTCGCAGTCTACGGGCATTTTTCTGAAAATGCTTACGCCCGATTTCAACAACGGCTCGTTTAAGATTTTGGCAGAGGATTCCGAAGGGAACCATTGGAGGATGAGCCACGGCGGCACGGTAAGCGATCCGTTCGTTCTGGAGGACGGAACCGTTTCTTCCATAAGCATGAGCAAGAACAATTTCGCATGGGTCGCGAATCAGACGGGAACTTTATATATTCCCTGGTCTCAGACCTTTGCGTCCGTGGGGGCGTCGGGCAATTTTCTGGACGAGGAAAAAACGAGGAGAGTGGAATCGATTTCGTTTTACTTCACGTTGGCTGCCCGCAGCGGCGGAAGCATGTATTACGGCGGCCTCGGTATGACGGTGTATTCCGTGGGTACGGCTTTCGTCGGAACGGATGCGGAAACGTCTTCGGCGCAGATGCTGCTTACCGCGGCTTCCGCCTCTTCGACGGCGGACGAGACGAAAACGGATGCGGCAATTAACTATGCCGCAGTGGATAAAGGACAGACCTATCGCATCGACGGAGCGTTAAACAGCGGAATGACGGTAATAACGAAGGCGGGCGACGAAGGCTATTCCGATATAATTTCCTACGGGGAAATTTCCCGTTCGGACGCAAAGCTCACGGTAAATTACGTCGATGAAGAAGGAATCTCTTTGAAAAATTCCGAAACGCTGAGGGTTAAATTCGACAAGGCGGCGGGAGAATATCCGTACAATATAGAAGCGCCCGTTATTCCCGATTTCGATTACGTAAGTTCGGACCTTCCTTTGACGGGAAATCTCCCGTCCGTAAATACGACGGTCACGCTCACTTATAAACCTGCGGAAATTCCCGATACCGATTGGGACGAGAATACGAGCAACGAAATATACGAGGCCGCATTCGACGAGAACGGCGTGCTCTCTTCTCTGAACGTGAAATCGGATATGAATAAGGCCGTTTACATGGGAATCAAGAAAAGCATGACGGCTCAGTCCGGGCTCTATTCTCAGCTGTCGATCGCTTTCGGCGACGGAATCGACACGTCGAAATCTACCGGCATATTTGTCAAATTTCTGGGAGCCAGAGCGAATTACGGCTTTAAATTTATGATTACGGACGCGGAGGGAACGGTTTATACCGCTTATGCCGATTGCGTGGGCGCGGATATGTTCACCTCGGAAGAAGGAGAGTGCGTCTCGCTTACGGAAAAAAACACGCAGCACGTATTTACGGCCGAGGCGGGCACATGGTATATTCCGTGGGAATATTTTCGGGTCTTGGGAAGCGAAAATGAGAAAATGGCTTCCGGGACGGTGATAAAATCGGCCAGCTTTGCCATGAACCTTACCAAAACTTCGTGGTACGGCGGTTACGGCGTTAAGATTGCTTCGGCGGGAACGGTAAAAGCGGGCGTGAACAAAACCAAGGTGGAGGTTTTGCTGAACGCTGCCGATCTTACGTATACTTCCGACGCCTCGGACGCAACCGCGGACGTAAACGTTGCCGACGTTACGAAAGGCGCGAAAGTTTTTTGCAATTCCGCTTTCAACGAGACGGAAGTGCTTTTATCCGGGGAAGAGCGCGATCTCGCCGTCGCCAATGCGGAATTGGCTCCTCCTTCCGTGAACGTCACGCTCAGATTCGTCGATGAAAAAGGCAAGAGCATAAGGGATCCGGAAGTGCTTTCCGTATCGGCGGGGGCTTACGAACTGACTGCGCCGACTATTATGGGGTACGTTTACAAATCGGCCGACAAAGGACTTTCGGGAGAGATTTATGAAAGTACGGAAATTGTTTTGACGTACTCGCTTGCCGATATAAAAATCACCCTGAAATTCGTGGATACGGAGGGGAACGAAATAGCCGAGGCGGAGGAGACGTCCTGTAAATATAAAGACATTTACACGGTGGAAGCGAAGAAAATCGACGGATACGAATTTGTGGAAGCTTCCCGTAAGCTTTCGGGAACAGCAATGGCGGATATGACGATTACGCTCACCTATCAGAAGAAGAGCGGCTGCGGATCGGTTATCGCCGCAGGCCCCGCGCTGCTCTGTTTCGGGACGGCCGTCGCGGCGGCGTTCGCCTGCCTTAAAAAGAAAAAGTAATGTTTATCAAGCTCGTTCACAGAGATAGTTTATCGGTGGAAGCCAACGTCCGCAGGCTGCAAAACGGAGAACTCGTCCTGCTTTGCACCTGCGGCGGCTCGGCCGAACCCGCGCCCGAAAATCGCACGTATATTTTTCGGAGCCGCAACGACGGCGCCGATTGGAGCGAGAAGGCGCAGCTCGGCGCCGAGGACGGATTTGCCCGTTATCACACGGAGGCCGCCGTGATCGGCGACAGGCTGAAAGTGTTTGTTTCCGCGCATAACGGCAAATTTATCCGGTGGCGCAACGAACTGTACGAAAGCTCCGATGGCGGAAACTGTTGGTCTGTCCGTTCTCTCGGAGAATTGCCGGAATATGCGTTTGTAAGGAGCATGGCCGTCTTATCCGACGGACGGCTGCTTTTTCCCTATCACTATTATCCGATTACCGGGGAAATGGAAAGGAACAGTCTGGAAAAAGGAACGTACGTCTGGAAAAACCCCGTGCCGTATATAGAAAGCGGAATTCTTTTAAGCGAGGACGGCGGAGAAACGTTTAAGCGCCGCGTCGCTTTCAGAACGACTGCGGAAGAGATGAAAAAATACGGGCTTACCTGGTTTTGGCCCGAAAATACCGTGGCTGAGCTTGAAAGCGGGCACCTCGCAATGCTGTTCCGGATGGACGGTTTCGGCAGGTTGCAAAGGTCGGATTCTTACGATTTCGGGGAAACGTGGGGGGAGCCTTTTGCGACGGATATTCCCAATCCTTCCAATAAGCCGCAGCTTCTCAAAACGAACGACGGGAGAATCGTTTTGTTGAATACTCCGAACGACGGAAAGGGCCTTGAGGCGCGGTTTCCTTTGGAAATATGGATTTCGGAGAACAACATGGCGGGCTGGAATAAAAAGATCGTGCTTTCCGATTTTCCCGGAGTGTATTCTTACGCCAACGGATTTATCGAAGGAAACATATTATATCTGGCGTTTGAATTTAATCGGCACGATATATATTTCGCGCGCGTCGATTTGGAGAACGATTGATATGAAAAAATTGTTTTTTATTTTACTTACGGGGATAATGACGGCGTCGCTTGCGGGCTGCGGGAAGGGAAAAGAAGCGGGATCAAAACCGGAATATACGCCTCTTATCCGCGAGGATTTGATGTGGAATACGGAAGAACTTTTTAATCGCGCCGTTACCGTCGAAAAGGGCGAGACGGGCGATTATGCAAACGCCAACGGCACGACGGAAGCGATTTTTTACGACGGACCCGAATATAACGGAAAGCCCACAAAAGTATTCGCCTATGTGGGGTTCCCTTCCGCGCCCATGCCGGAAGGGGGCTATCCCGCCGTTATTCTCGTACATGGCGGCGGCGGATGCGCTTTTTTCGAGTGGGTAGAGTATTGGAACGGAAAGGGCTATGCCGCAATCGCACCCGATTTCTACGCGCAGCAGTACGGAAGTTACAAGCTGCAAAACGGCAAGGCGCCGAAAAATCCGGACGGAGGCCCTGTCGACAGCGGCTCTTTCAGGAACACCGCGGAGGATTATAAGGATAGCTGGGTGTATCACAGCGTTTACAATATCATTTCCGCGCATAATATTCTTTTATCCGACGAACGCGTGAACGAAAACAAGACGGGGCTTACGGGGATTTCATGGGGCTCTGTCCTCACTTGTATCGCCGCGGGGGTAGATTATCGGTTCGGTGCGTTTGCGCCCGTTTACGGCACGGGATTTCTGCTTGAAACGCCGGGCGTTTCTTCGAGAGATTATTTTGAAATGCCTTACGATGCCGCAGAATGGATGCGATATTACGATCCGGCTTCGTATCTGACGTATTGCAATCGTCCTATTATGTTTTCGATAGGGACCAACGATTCCTTCTTTTCTCCCGTTTTGCAGCAGCAGTCGGCCGATCTGTGCGAAGGCCCCGTCTATCATTGTTTCCGTGCGGAGCTTCGGCATTATCATCGTTGGAAGGACGAAGAAGGAATGATACACGTCGCAGATTTTATGGATTTTGTTTTGTCGGGCAAAGCGGCTCCTTTTGTCGTGGAGAGCGAAGCGTTGGACGGCAGAGAACTCACGGTGACGTTATCCGATGGTTCTTCCGTAAAGCAGATTCGGGTATGTTATACCCTTTCCACTGAGGGGAACAGCACGCAGTGGAAATGGTCGCTTTTCGGCGTGAATCCGAAAGAATTTGACGGAAATAAACTGACGGTTACGCTGCCCGAGAATGCGGAGTATTGTTTTGTCGAATTCAGCGACGGGGCGTTTGACGAATATTTTCAAAGCACAAGGCTGTATTCTTTGGAAAAATGAAAAATTTATTGATCGATATAGGAAGCACTTCCGTCAAATGGGCGGAGACTTCGGAGAGAGAAAATATCGTAAAAGTTCGAAAAATACCTTTCCCGCCGAAACTTTGCGGGAAGCCTTCTCCCTTTTATGAGGTCTCTCGGGAAGCGATAATTTCAGGCGTAAAAGAAATCGTCCGTGCGTCGTCTGCCCGAAACGTATATATTTCCACGCAGATGCACGGCTGGCTCCTCGGCGACGGCTGCGGGAACGCCCTTACCGAGTACGTTTCCTGGCGGGACAAAAGAGGAGGACTGCGGCCGTACGCTTTTTCTCTCGCGCCCGAGCACGGCGTGGGGCTGAAGCCCAATCTTCCGCGGGCCTCCGTTCGTGTTACGGAGGAGCTTTATCCCGAAATAAAAGAGAAGGCAAAAGTGTTTTTTACCTTAGGCTCTTATGTCGCGTTCAGGCTTACGGGACGTAACGCTACGCATATAACCGACGCGGCGGCCAGCGGATTTTTTAACGCCGTTACGGCTCGGCCTGATTCCTGCGGCCTGAAGCTGCCCGAAGCGGTGCTCGACGTGGAACAGATCGGGACGTATGAAGGCAAACGAATTTTTTCGCCCGTGGGAGATCAGCAGGCGGCCATTCTCGGCTCGGGGGCAAAGCGCGGCACCTATATTCTCAATCTCGGCACCGCCGCGCAGATGTGCGCGATAAATCCGTCGTTTATAACGGGTAACTTCGAATCCCGGCCGTATTTTAACGGGGAAACGCTTTGTACGGTGACTAATCTCGGCGGCGGGGGGTATATCTCGGAGCATGCTTCGGACGAAGGTCTTGCGGAACGGCTTTCCGAAGAATATCTCGAAGCGATTTCACGCTTGCCCCGAAGAGACTGTCTGACGGCGACGGGTGGTACGCTGTCCTATTACGGCGAGCTTCTTGCAAAAGTGTTTGCCGCCATGAAAATAAAAACGGCGGTCTGCGAAAAGGCGGACGCCTTGGAAGGCTTGAAAAAAATATCCGAAGGAAATTGTTTATGAAAAGAAAAAAAGGGATCATGCTCAGCGAGGTGGCTTTTCGCAACATTCCGATTTTACTGAAGAATTGCGGAATGGACTTTTTTATCATAGATACCGAACACGGCGGGTTTGATTATTCGGACCTGTCGGGAATTTTGATGACGGCGAAGCTCTGCGGTCTGGAAAGTATCGTTCGTCTGCCCGATAACGGCCGCCGCGAAATTACCAGAATAATGGACATGGGAGCGACGGGGATACTTATTCCGATGACAAACGACGAGAGTCAGATAAAAAAAGCGGTGGAATACGCCAAATATGCGCCCGTCGGCAAAAGAGGAATTTCCACCATGCGCCCGCATACGTTTTATCGTCCCGGACCGCTTGAAGAATATATGAAGGAGGCGAATGAGGCGACGAAAGTATTCGCGCAGATAGAAACGGCCGCGGGAGTGGATAATGCGGAAAAAATATTATCGGCGGAAGGCGTGTCGGGGTTTATGCTCGGCCCCAACGATTTGTCGTGCGATCTCGGCTGCGTTAAAGACGCCGAAAACAGGATTCTTCCTCTTATTTCCGAGCTTTCCCGAAAGGCCGCCGCGCTCGGGAAATCGAGCGGAATAATCACGTCCAATCAGGCGTATCTGGACGAAGCGAAATCGGCCGGAACGGAATATTTCAGCGTGGGAAGCGAGCTGAATATACTGAAAGACGGAATTTTAGCGGTGGCAGAAAGAATAAACAGAGGTGAAACGATTTTATGAAAAGGAAACGGATAGCGGGAATCGCTTGTTTTACGGCAATCGCTTTGATTGCGGGATGCGGAGGCGGAAAGGATATGTCTTTAAACGAAAAGAAAAATTTGGCTCCCGTCGAGGACCTGACGGCTTTCGGAGAGTATTCTCCGGAAACATGGCTGAAACCCTTCTGGTATACGCGCGAGGTGTATAACGAAACGCTGATGTTTGTGGGAGAGGACGACGAGGCGCGGCTTTTATATGACGCCGACGATATTATAGCCGTCCTGTCTTACGGATTGGATATGCGATACGAAAAAGACAGGGATTATACGTACGAAAACGGAGTGTTTAAACGCACGGCGGATTCGGCAATCCCCTATTGGGAAACGGACGATTATTATCGTATTTCGCCCGATTCTTACAGTATCGGCGTCGATAAAAGCAAATTAAATATCGAGCTTTCCGGAGACCGTTATCTCAAATACGGGGAGCAGGATACGTTCACTTCGAAACAGATCGCCGTTACCTATACGCACAGCGCCGTTTGGGAGGGGCCTGTTCCGCAGGGGAAAAGCGAGAAGTTTTCCAAGACTCTCGCAAAAATTAAAGCGGGGGAAAAAGTGAAGCTGTTGTTTTACGGCGACAGCATCAGCACGGGCTGCAACGCCAGCGGCACGCCGCAGGGGGGAGAAGTATCTCCGTATACGCCCTCTTTTCCCGATATGATTTGCGAATATACAAAGGAAAAATACGGCGGCGAAGTGGAGTGCGTCAATACGGCCGTGGGCGGGAAAAACGTATTTTGGGGACAAAACGAGCTTGAAGAAAGGGTTCTTTCCCATGCTCCCGATATGGTGTTTGTCGGGTTCGGAATGAATGACGGAAAGACCGCTGTCGATACCTACAAAAATGCGACCGAAGATATCATAGAACGCATTCACGCTGCGCTTCCCGAAACGGAAATCGTGTTGATCGCAACCATGCTGCCTAATTATGAGGCCGATCATAATTGGTGCGGCAATCAGGAGAAATTCGCGGCCACCTTGTTGGAGCTGGAGAAGGCATATTCCTTCATCGGCGTCGCCAACGTTACGGAAATGCACAAAGCACTTTTTGAAGCGGGAAAGCGCTATCGTGACGTAACGGGAAACAACATTAATCATCCTAACGATTTTGTCGTTCGGCTGTATGCGCAGGTATTGTTAAAAACCGTGTTCGGGAACGATTTTTGTGAAGAAATTTATGAATAGACTTGGAGACTAACTATTAAAAGTCAAGTAAAAAGGAGCAAGAAGTTGTAAGAAAAATTTAATCAGTTAAGGGAAGACAAGGCGAAAAGAGCACCCGGTGCGGCTGCTCGGTAAGAGTAAGGTATTGGAGACTCAAGCAACGGCAGAAATGTATGTCTGTCCCGTGGTCTGTAAAGCGTAAATCACTCGCACGAGTTTCTTAACTGCATGGGATATGGCAACATAGTAATGTTTGCCTTCCGCGAGTTTTTTGTGGAGGTAATCGGCAAAAGTCTTGTCCCATATACAGACATAGATAGCAGCATTATACAGAGCATATCTGAGATATTTAGAACCGCGTTTTTCCATATGGGAATGAGTATTGTCGAGTTTTCCGGACTGGTAAGTAGACGGAGAAAATCCAGCGAAAGCAAGGATCTTGTCCGGGGAATCGAAGTTGGAAAAATCGCCGATTTCGGAAAGGATCATGGCAGCCATGCGGTAACTAATACCTGGAATAGAGGTAATAGGCGGATGCAGTTCGTCCATGAGTTTTTTAATTTCGGTTTCTATTTCCTCAATCTCCTCGGAAAGCACGCGGATAAGAGCAACGGTATGTTTGAGTTCCAAAGACTTTGCAGGCAAGACACATCCAACGGAAGAAATGGCAGCATTCCTAATCTGAATAGCTTTCTCTTTCTTGTAATGCCCCCTGGAAGACGAGGACAACAGGTTTGTCAGTTTTGTGAGATGAGCGTTAGCAACATAAGAAGCGCCGGGAAACTGTTCCAAAAGCGCGTAAACGGAACTTAAATGCAAGGAAGGAGTTTTTCGAGTTCCGGGAAAAGTATATTTACCAACCTTGCAAGTTACTGTTTAAGGACAGCCCTTTCACGAACTTTGGAAAACCTGTAACGGGAGAGTGACTTTAACTGTTCATTGTGGTATAATGCTTTGGAGTAGGGCTTGAGGCCCACCGAAGACAACAGCATTAACGCAATGGTTTTGGAGTCAACCTTATCCGTTTTGGTCTTACGCAAAGAGACGGCTTTACGGTAGAGATTGGTGTGCAAAGGGTTAAAGACGAAACAGGCAAAGCCCTTTTCCAACAGGTACCCCAAAATAGCGAAGCCGTAATGTCCGGTGGCTTCGAGCCCTGCTTTTACTTTTTCGGGATTATTTTCGAAAGAGGAAACTACGGAAAAGAGTTTGTCGTAGCCTTGACGGGAATTGGGAACAGAAAAAGGTTTCGTGAGCAGTTCCCCGTCTTGGGAGAGAATACAGCAGTCGTGTTTGTCCTTGGAGACATCAATACCGAGATAGATCATGGAGAGTTCTCCTTCGTGGGAATTGATACTGTGTGAAGATACCACGCATCTCTCTGCGGTCGTAACCTCGTTGTTGATAATCCGTTTTACGGAAACTAACTGATTAACAAACAAGCAAAGAGACTGTGGTCAGAGCCTCCAAACAACCGTCTTGCGGTAGGTAAAAAAAACTGATCCACAGTATCTTACAACAGTATAGCACTTTTTGCTCGTCTTTGGAGAGGGACGTGAAAAACTACTACTTCTTATTATACGAGGTAAAAAATGAAAACGATACAGGATAAATACTTGGTAGTGGGAGCGGATTTTGCGGGATTTCCGTTGAAAGAAGTCGTGGTTGAGCATCTGCAAAAGAAAGGCTGGAAGATAACCGACCTCGGAGTGACGGCGGACAGCGATCCGGACGATACGGAAAACATGTTTCACCGCGTGGGGCTTCGCGTGGGTGCGCAGATTTCGGAGGGGATTTTCGAACGTGCGTTGCTTTTTTGCGGAACGGGCATGGGGATTCATATCGCGGCAAGCAAATGTCCGCATGTGCACGCGGGCGTAGTGGAGAGCGTACCCGCCGCGCTTCGGGCAATCACGGGAAACGGAGTAAACGTGCTTGCCATGGGTGCGTTTTATGTGGCGCCGCAGATGGGGTGCGATATAGCGGATGCGTATTTAGGAGCAGATTTGGGCAGCGGTTATGAATGGTGGAAAAATTTTTACGAGTTCCACAAGCTCGCTATAGACGAGTTAGAAATGTTTGATTATGAAGAATATAAAAGAAACGGGTTTAAATTGAAGCATCTTGCCGATTATCCGTTAAAACTGGAAGTAAAACCCGAATAAAATTTTTAATGTCGCTATTCTTCTGCAAGACATATGAGTTTCCGTGTTTTCTCATAAATTCTCGGCGGCTCAAACGGTCGCGTTTCTTCGGACGTAATCGTAATGTCTTTACAATCGTATCGTTATGGAATCGAAGAAATTTGGGAAGCGGAAAGGAAGTATGATCCGGACGTTTATGGTTTGCGATGGGACAAGGAAAATCTCCGCGTTCAAATTGAATCGATCGGAACGAGAGGATATATCGAGCTTTTAGCCGTTAAATGATAAAGGGTTGATTGATATTGTATATTAAGGAAATACAGAAAAGGAAGTTCTATTGGCAGAGCTTCCTTTTTTTGTGCATAGAAATAAAAATTTGGTGAAAATATTTCAAAAGTGTAAACTTTTGGGCTTGTTAATCGGCTATCTAATGGGGAAAATTTTCTGAAATGGTTGTGAAAAGAGTTTCTTACTTGCCTACCTATTGGGAGAATTTTTTTATGGACTGAAAACAGGAAGTACTGTATAGACAGTAGTTAAGATTTGTAGACAGACTTACACCGCAGGTCTATAAATAGCGGTAAAAGAACGGTAGTTTCAAAAGTATATGTATTTATAATTTTAATTCAGACTTCGATATACTTGTAATCTTTTTTTGAATAAGCTGGCGGTGAAGCCATAATGAATTCACTATTACATTGTAAAGTTCGGCTATATGCTGTGATGGCATACCGTTCATAAGATATTCAAGCGTTTGTGTTTGTAATGGCGTGAGCTTCATTTACTGTATTATTTCATTAACTATGGTGTAATTTTCTTCGGGATTAACTGTATCTTCAAATCTTATGGACAGATTTATAACTTCGTGACTATTATCGGGCGAAGTCTTATACCTATTCTTGCGTTCGTTCATAAGCATTTGGTTTATTCTGCTGAAACACGCTTTGAGTATCGTACATGCATCTTGGAAATTCTAAATGTATTGTTACCATAGGCAAAAGAAAAAAGACGGGGCACCTCATGTATGAAATATCGTAAAGATTTCGGGAAAGCCTCATCAGTTTGACATTACTTAGGATTTGCAGAACTCCGAGAGGGACACCGTGTGACATAATTATATTAATTTGACCGACAATGAAAGTTGCATTGTTTTTCGTTGAAGACAATGTGATGGCAGTAAGGCGTGAGCTTGTCTTATGACGAGAGCGTCGGCGCTGCGCGCCGCCGCAGCCAAGCTCACGCCTGAATTTAACAGAAACGTAACCGCTTAAACGGCATGATCAAACCGCTCGTTTCAAAACGGACGGCACAAGAAAAAACGCAGCTACAGAAAAGCCCGCCGCGAAAAGGCGTCCGCGCTGACCCGCTTGCGGACGGCCTTTTTTCATCGCGGCGGGCGGGTTTTCGTTGCAAAGCTGCGGTATTTTTTCATTCTCCGTTCCGTCTTTCTCTTTCGGATTGTGGATAACCTGAAAAATTTTTTCGGTTTTTCTTAAAAATACGCGAACATACGTTTGACTTTTTTGAAGAAAGGTTATATAATAGGCACATGCACCTGAAAAGGGGCAAGTACAACTGAATAAGAGAGCTGATTTATGATTTGATTGAGTAAGATAAAAGAATAGATTAGCCGTGAAGCGATACCAATGTAAGTGAAAGCGAGCTGAAAAAAGCCGCGCCGTTACTCCGAGCGGAAGAGTCGGGGCGGGGTCGTTATCTTCAAGGGCATAGAATAAAAGAAAGAAACTAACTAACTAACTGACAAGTAGTTCTCTCTTTTGTGCTATGCCCTTTTTTTCGTGCAAATTTTTTCTTCGGAGGACAAGAATTTGCAGGAAAACAAGACAAAAGACATTGAAGTAACGGCGATAGGTAAAGCGAGAATTTCCTTTTTGCCGAAGTGTGAAGAGAGGGTATGTTGTTCTACGCTATTGAAACGCATATCAGAGCTTACGGGAGGTGTCAAATGAACCTTCTCGAGGCAAAGATCTACTATGACGGAAGCAACTGGATCGCCATACCGCATACGGAACGCCCTTACAGGCAGAAGCGGCAGCGAGCGAAGATCGAAAAGAGTGAAGAATTGCAGCAGTTCGAGGAACGCTTTGAAAAGGTCAAAGGCAAGAGGAAGAACCGCAAAGCCGAATTGTTGCAGGAGTTTACGCCGATGTTCAGGGCCGAGGACGAAGCGGTGCATTTTGTGGAGCAGCATTTCGAGCGTTTGAGCCGGAACCGATGGGAGCGGTATAAACGCATGATACGTCGCGGCTACACCAACCGATGGAATTTCTTTTGCACCTATACCTTCGATACCCGAAAGCAAACGGAAGAAAGCTTCCGCAAAACGCTGATGAATACCCTGTATCACCTCTCTTCGAGGCGGGGATGGCGTTACATGGGCGCATGGGAACGCGGGGAGTTGGGACAGCGGCTGCATTTCCACGCGCTTACTTACATTCCGGAAGGCCAAATGCCCGGAGAGTTAGAGGAACACGAAGATTACAGCACCAAGCGTCACAGGCGGGAAAAGAGCGTACAGAACAGCTTCTTCAACGAGCGGTTCGGAAGAAGCGATTTCTCGGCTGTCAATAACGCCTATGAAGTCGGAGACAGCATCAAGTATATGCTCAAATACATCGGCAAGAACGATGAAAAAATCGTGTATTCGCGCGGACTGAAAACGTACTTCGTGTCTGATGTTTTGGACGAAGATATACTCTGTAAAACGGGAGAAGAGGAACACGGATTCAAGTACATACTTACCCGTGACTTTACTTGTATGGTGGACGGTGAAATCATGGGCAAGGTCGGTTTTGAGGTCATCGAAAGAATGCCTAAGGCAAACTAAATCAAAGGAGGTCAACAACATGGAAGCAATGACAACGGTACAAAAAATATTCTATAGCGGCGGGGATTGCGAAAAGAATTGTTATTTCTTTTCTCCGTCCATAAGCAAACGGAAAACCGTGGGGAAAAAGACGTATTATGTCCGCAGGTTTTTCACGGGCGGCAAGGACTTCGAAAAAACCATGGAAAGGCTTGCCGTCAAACAAGGGTAACGGAAAGTAAAAACCCCGTTTCCGGTTTCGCCTTTCGGCGTGGAGGTGTAAACGAAAAGCCCCTTTAAGTCAAGGGTAAATGCACTCCCTTGCGTTCGCCCTTGACTTAAAGGACACGGTACTTACAAAAAACAGTCAATCATAGCCTTTTCGTTTTGTTTTTGGTTTTGCCGAAAGGCGAAATCATCCGAAAACGGAGGAAAAGCGAAATGAAAAGCAACATTCTGAAATTCGAAGTTCTCAAAGAAGAAATCACGCCGGAGAACGTGCTTGAAATGTCGGAAGTTATAGTGTTTGCGCAAACGCGGTTTCTCATAGGCTATATAGGAACGCGAATGCAGAAGATATACGCGGAAGTATATGCGGATATAAAGCATAAGAAGGATATGCGCCGTGTATTGAGCGACGGCTACGATTTGGTGCAGGAAGGTGCGCTGTATCTGTGCGAGCATTACGGACGGCATCTAAACGACGTTATAGGCTATACCAAGAAAGGCAAAGCTGTTACGATTCGGATAGCGTGTATCAATAAGATGATGAAATTAATCAACAGAAAGACAAGCGATTATTACCGCAGCATAAGCACGGAAGAACTAAAGCCGGCGGCCGAGCCGTCTATGGAAATCAAGGAAGAAGCGAAACGGGACTATGCCGTATGCGATAAAATCGTGGAGAGCCTGAAATTAACGGATAATATGCGAGTCGCGCTGGAATGCAGGATGTCGGGCTTGAGTTATCCCGAGATAGGCCGAATACTGGACAGAGCGCAATCCACGGTATTCGAATACTTTATAAAAATGCGTCAAAGATACACGGTAATCTACGGATAAGGCAGTGGATGACCGAAACAGAAATTTAAGATCTGCTAAAAAAGTCAAATAAAAAAATGAAGGAGATTATATGAACAAATATATCACTGGATTGTATTTCAGACTGTCCCAGGAGGACGAACGAGCGGGAGAATCGCTCTCTATAGATAACCAGCGGCAAATACTCCGTAAATACGCGGAAGACCACGGATTTGAGATTTACGGGGAATACATAGACGACGGGGTGTCGGGAACGACGTTTGACCGACCCGAGGTCCAGCGACTGTTGGACGACGCCAAGGCGGGCGTTATCAATACCATAATTGTAAAAGACCTTTCGAGGTTTGGAAGGAACTATATCGAGGTCGGGCAGTATCTGGATTATGTGTTTCCCGCGTTCGGGATACGGTTTATAGCGATACAAGACAATGTAGATTCGGAAAACCGAGACAGTAACGCGATGGAAATGATGCCGATCATGAACGTTTTTAACGAGTGGCACGCGGCAAATACCAGCAAGAAAATCCGTGCGGTATTGAAAGCGCATGCGAAAGAGGGAAAGTATCATCCGAGAAAAGCACCGTATGGGTATGTTAAGAGCACGGACGAAAAGAAAACGCCTATTATAGATGAAGAAGCCGCGCCTGTTGTAAAACGGATATTTGAAATGCGTGCAAGCGGATTAAGCCCGCATAAGATTGCGGATATCTTAAATGCCGAAAGTATCTTGAACCCCAGCCGTTACAGCATGGAAAAATACGGTATCGTGGGACGCAAAGAAAACATGGGCTTGTGGTCGTTCTGCGCGGTGAACAGTATCTTGAAAAATCCCACATATTTGGGGCATATGGCACAACAGCGTTGGAGTTCGGTTTCCTATAAAAATCACAAACGCTATAAAAGGGATGAGAGTGAATGGATTGTAGTCCGCAATACTCATGAGGCAATCGTAACGCAAGAGCTATGGGATAAGGTTCGGGAAATAGAAAAGTCCGTAGCGCAGGGCAGGAAAACGAAACGCGGACATACGCATCCGCTATCGGGCTTTTTATTCTGTGCCGATTGCGGCGGAAAAATGAAGCTGAATTATATTAACCGAAACGGGAAGATAGATTTCAACTTCAACTGCGGCAATCACATGAGATTTGGAAAATCGTATTGCTTTTCGCATTTTATACAGGCAAAGGATATAGAGGAAATCGTGCTTGACGATATACGGACGATGTCGCAGAGGATCGTGCTTGATGAAAAGACAATCCGCGAAGAATTTATCCGGCACAATACCGAACTTGCGGACAAGGCAATTAAATTTGTCAAGAAGGAATTACAGGTAAAACGTAAACGCAAGGAAGAATTGTCCCGTCTGATGCAGGTGGCTTATGAGGACAGAGTGAAAGGCAAAATGCCTGAAGATATTTGCATTGGCTTTATCCAAAAGTATTCCGAAGAGCAGAAAAGGTTGGAAGCCGAAATTGCGGAATCGGAAACGAGGTTGACCGAAACGGCAAACACGATACAAAGTGCCGATGACTTTATACGGAATATCAAGAAATATCTTGAGGTACCTGAGCTTACCCGAGAAATGTGTTATGAGCTGATAGACCGCATTATCATCGGCGGGCATCCGAAACATACGGGTAAAGAACGCGAGATAGATATTGTTTATAAAATCGATATTGCTTCCGTTCTGCGAGACAAACTCAATAAATGAAAATAAGCGTATGGGTTTACCTGAACTCATACGCTTATTTTATGCCGATAGTTTTCTCATCTTTGGAGTGTCCATAAAGTTTGGTCACAACGGTAGTAGGAAACAAACAAGCCGTACAAAAGTATATCCGGAAGCAGGAGAAAGAAGATTTGATTTCAGAGCAAATCCGTACGGTAGAATATTACAACCCGTTTGAGAAATGTCTAAAATCAAATAAAGAAAAATAACTTGAAAAGAAATAAAAGGTTTGCTTGTCTGCGGTAAGCAGCCTCGTATGGTGCTTAAACACCATGTTGGTATTCGCGCCCTTTAGGGCGATTCTTAAAGCCCCCACTTTTGTGGGGGATATTTACTTTTTTGCCTGTTGAGCAAGCGAGGATGAGCAAGTCGGGAAGAATGGTTTTTTTTGAATTATGAATTTGTAAATGATTTTATGGGACAAAAAAGGAAATAGTATCTGTTTTTACTATTCAATTATTATTTTTTCAACTCATTTCGGATGAAAAACAGATAAAACAGTCGGCGAGAGTGAAATATCCGGCTTCTTTTTGACATAGGGAAAAAATTAAAAATTTGAGATTTTGCCACTTTTTTTACTATTGAAAAAACAAAAAAAGTGTGTTAGAGTATTGTTATAAAAGAAAAGTTTAGAGACGGATACGTTTTGAGGTGTGCATGTCAAAAGCGAAATGGATATGGTATCCAAATGATTTTGAAATAGAAACGGCAAATAAATTTATGACGAATCGATACGAAAGAGACGTGTTTATCCCTCCGTTTTGGGAACTTCATTCCTGTTATAAAAATATCAAGTTTATCAAGAATACGGAGCTGGCAGAATCTCAAACGATACATATAAAGGCCGAGGGAAAATTCAACGTACAGATAAACGGAAAATACCTTTATGATTTCAAAGGTGAAGCAGTTTTGGAGAAAGGGCGTTGCGAAATCGTCGTAAGCGTTTATAACGACAGGGGAATTCCGTGTATTTTGGTAACGGGAAAAGAGATAAATTCCGATGAGACCTGGCTGGTTACGGGCAATGATCATACATATTTTTCAGCCAAGACGGATCCGGAATTGATGAGAGACGATTCTACACCAAACTGCGTTCGTCTCGCCGTAGAAGAAAAAAAGCCCGTGAAGGTCATCCGCAGCGGCGGGCGGATTATTTACGATTTCGGTCGGGAATTGTTTGCTTGCGTCCGGTTTTTCGGCGCGACTGCGGGGAAAAGGCCGGTGGTTTATTACGGCGAAAGCCTGTATGAAGCGGAGGATACGGAAAATTGCGAGTTACTTTCCACTGATTTGAAGCAAGTCGGCGATACATTTACCACAAAGACGGCAAAAGCGTTTCGTTATGTGACGGCAGACGATTTGGAATTTACCGCTGTATCCGCGCTTTTCGAATATTTACCGATGAAAAAAAGAAGTTTTTTCAAATGTAGCGACGAATTGGTTAACCGCATCTATGAGGTTGCGGAATATACGCTGTTTTTAAATACGAGGGAATTTCTCATCGACGGTATTAAACGTGACAGATGGATTTGGTCCGGCGACGCTTATCAATCCTATCTTATGCATTATTACAGTTATTTCGATAAAGAAGTAGTCAAAAGGACGATGCTTGCACTGTTCGGAAAATCTCCGTTCAACTTGCATCTTAACCATATCATGGATTATTCCTTTTTTTGGATCATGGGGATGTATGATTATTATCAATATACGGGGGATGCGGCATTTGTCGGGGAAAACCTGAAAAAGACCTTTGAAGTGATGGATTATACGTTGAGCCGAACGGATCAAAACGGATTTGTCGATTCGAAAACAGAAGATTGGGTATTTGTCGATTGGGCGGACCTCGACAATAGCGGAGAAGTCTGTTTCGAGCAGATACTTATGATTGTCGCATTGAAAAACTGTGCGGAATTAGGCGAAATGTTTGGTGAGGCGGAGAAAGCCGCGGCGTATCGGACCCTTTGGGCGGAGAAGCTGAAAAAGTTGGATGTGTTTTGGGACGAGAAACAAAAAGCTTATATCTATTCGCTCAAAGACGGAAAGTCGGACGAAAAGATTTTAAGATATCCCAATATGTTTGCCGTACTTTACGACGTGTGTGCGGAAGAGCGAAAAGAGCATATAAAGGAAAGCGTTCTTAAAAACGACAGGATTCCCTCTATCGTGACACCGTATATGAAATTTTACGAATTTTCCGCTTTGTGCAAAATGGGCGAACAGGAGTATGTCCTGGAAGAGATTAGAAATTATTGGGGAGGTATGCTGAAAGAGGGCGCCACAACCTTTTGGGAAGCATACGATTATCGGCAACAGGGTAGGGAGAAGTATGTGATGTACGGGAGAAAATACGGTAAGAGTCTCTGCCATGCTTGGGGTGCAAGTCCGCTCTATCTCATCGGGAAATACATTGTCGGCCTTACGCCCGCGGATGGGGAATTTATATTAAAGCCATGTCTTGCGGGGTTGGATAGCTTTGACGCGGAATTGCCGTTGGCGAGAGGAAGCGTGAAAATTTCCATGACGAAAGAAAAAATTTCCGTCTATAGCGACGATATGTACGGTACGCTTGAACTTGGCCGGAAAAAATACAGAATAGAGCCGCAGAAGCGAAAGGAAGTCGATTGTTCATGATTTTCAACATTAAAATGTTCGAGTCGGAAAAGGAATACGCCGTCGTGAAAAGCGTCGGTTATGAATCCGTACTTAAACACCGTCACGAATTTGTCGAGCTTGTTTATGTGGAGCGCGGTACGGCGGTGCAAAAACTCAGTTACGAGACGATCAACTTAAAACAGGGAGATATGTTTATTATTTCCGACGACAGCGAACATTCCACCCGCCCTACCTGTGACGAAAACGAATTCGAACTGATAAATATTATATTTTTAAAGAGTTTTTTGGAGTTCGATTATTCGGTGTTTCAGCCGATCGTACCTTTCAATACGTTGCACTTGCCGGAGATTCCTGCGATGATAAACCGGGCGAGGAAAGAATACGAGGAGCGGAGAGCGTTTTGCAACGAAGCCATGAAAGGCTGTCTCTATTTTTTGCTGACTTCGTTGGCGCGGATGTATGAAGCGGGCGTGGACAGCAAGCCGAACAAAAACCGCAACCTCACTTATGTTATGCTGGCGGTGAAATTTATTGCGGATAACTATTCGAAGAGATTGAAGCTTGAAGACGTTGCTGATCATGTGGGACTTACCAGCGGCTATTTGCAGAAATTATTTAGAAAGGAGCGAAAGACCTCCGTTATCGAATATCTCCTGCGCTATCGGATCGAACAGGGCTGCAGATATCTTGTCGAAACAAATAATACGATCGTGGAGATCAGCGAGGTCATCGGCTTTTCGGATATAAAAAACTTTCATTATGCGTTCAAAAAGGTGCTTGGAATGACGCCTAACGAATACAGGCGCATTCATAAAAACAAAACGATGCTGTCAGCGGAGGAAAAATGAAAAGCGGGGAAGCGACATTGAAAAGGCAGACGGGAATCGGTGCGGAAACGGCGAAGGGGATCGTCGTGATAACTGTACCTGCATTATGCCTGATAAGCCTCATTTTTTGCAATTTGGTGAGCAAAAATCAATTGGATATCGGATTTAGTATTCCGTATAAGGGATTCGAGCTTTTTCAGCTGTTATTCAACGGCGGCGCATATACCATGTACGATCCGTGGGGCAACGTCGTCACGGTAAAATATCCCATGTTTATGTGTATTGCGGCGATGGCGGGGATAATCCTTCTCGTATTGCTTCTCGCTTTTCTCGTTTTAAGATATACTCTATGGAAAGAGAAGGCGCGCGTTTCGCATATTGCGTCGTTCGCTTGTATGACGGCGGGCGGGATTTTTATCGTCGGATATATCGCTCTGTTGTTTTGTTCGGTAAGCGTACACGACTATTACGATAATTCCGTATCCTTTTACAGTATATTCGAAATCAAGTCCGTCGTCCTCATTGTGGGGCTGGCGCTCGTGCTCGACGGCGTTATCGAATATAAACTCGGCGTAAAGTCGGCGCGCCTGATAAAAAAATTTCTTCCGATTTACGGGTTTATGGCGATACCGCTCGTCCTTATCTGCATCTTTAACCTTTATCCCGTTTGGTTGCAGACAATTCTCTCTTTCAAGGATTTTAACCTCAAAGACGGAGTGTGGGGCAGCAAATGGGTGGGCCTGTATCAGTTCAAAACGATTTTTACCGATACGCTGATGCTTCAGGTGATCGGCAGAACGATTTATATCAGCGTCCTCCGTCTTATTGTGGGGATCATTCCGCCGCTGATTTTGTCTGTTTGCCTGTACGATCTGAAAAGTTCAAAAATGCGCAGCGTGTTCCAGAATATCGTTTATATTCCTCACTTTTTCAGTTGGGTGGTCGTGTATGCGATAACTTATTCGCTGTTGAGTCCGGAGGGGTTGATGAATTCCGTATTCGGCACGTCAGTCGATTATATGGTATCGAAAAAGTACTTTTTGACTATAGTCATCGTCACCTCGATATGGAAAGAACTCGGCTGGGGAACGATACTCTATCTCGCCGCGCTTTCGGGGGTGGATACTTCGCTGTTTGAAGCTGCAAAGATAGACGGGGCGAAGCCGTTGCAGCGAGTGGTACATATTACCCTGCCTTCTATCCGAAACACCATAGTTTTTCTTACGGTGATGTCGCTGGGAAATATCCTGAAAGGCGCCGGCGGGGAACAACTGCTGCTTTTTTACAGCGCCACTACGAAAGATCAGGCGCTTGTCATCGATACATGGCTGGTTTGGTACGGAATGAAAGAGCTTCAATACAGTTTGGGCGCGGCGATGTCCTTTTTCCAATCGGCGATAGGAATGATTATGGTACTGGGTTGCAATTATATTTCCAAAAAAACCTGTGAAGTCAGTATGTGGTAGCGGCAGGTTAAACTGAACCGAATTACAGAAGCTATGCCAGTATATCATTTGGAAAGGCGCGGGGCAATCTTTATAAAAGTTTTTCCCACACCCTTTCCAAACAACATAACCAAAATAATGTTGCTGACCCTTAGAACGATTCAAATCCAAACAACATTATTATACGAGGGATTATATGACGGCTAAAATCAGCGAAAAGACATATAACGTCGTTATTTGTACGATATGCGGGGTAACGGCTTTGCTTTGCCTGTATCCCCTCGTTTACACTCTTTTGGTTTCTTTTTGCGCACCGTCGGACATCAACGCGTCGTATTTTCTGCCTATCCCGAAAAAATTTACGTTGCAGGCATATGTGCAGGTAATGACGGCGGGGCAGTATATTGTCAAAGCGATCGGCGTTTCCGTGTTCAGGACGCTGGTGGGGACGGTGACGAGCCTTGCGTTTTGCGCGCTGCTCGCTTATGCGCTTTCCAGAAAGGCTCTGCCGGGCAGAAATGCGGTTATCAAGCTGGTGCTTTTCTGTATACTTTTCAACGGCGGACTTATTCCTACTTATGTGGTTATCGATTCCTTGGGACTTACCAACAATATCTGGGTGTATATTCTGCCGAATATCATGAACGTGTGGAATGTCATTATTATTAAACAGTTTTTCGAAGGGTTGCCGAGGGAAATGGAAGAGGCTGCCAATATAGACGGCGCCAACGAGTGGAGGACGTTTATTTCCGTTATTCTCCCCATGTCAAAACCCGTAATGGCAGCAATCGGCATGTTTACGTTGGTGGGGCAGTGGAACAGCTGGTTCGACGCTTTTTTGTACGTTTCGCCTACACATTCCGACCTTTGGCCTCTGCAATATTACATACAGATCACTTTCAACAATCTCAATCAGATCAATCAGGGCAATATCGATAAATGGGAAGGGATCATCAATCTGGGCAAAGTGGACAACATGACGGTGAAAATGGCCCTTACGGTCATTGGCTGCGCGCCTATCCTTCTCGTTTATCCTTTCTTTCAGAAATATTTCACGAAAGGCGTATATCTTGGTTCGGTCAAGGGCTAATTCATAATTTAAGGAGCAACAACATGAAAAGAAACAAAATTGCGTTATTGATGTCATCGGCGCTTGCCGCCGTGCTTTTGGTCTCCTCGTCCGGGTGCGGAAAGCGTCCCGTTATCGACAGCAGCGTGGGTGGCGGAGAAAATAAAACTCATGATATTACGCTGCTTCTCAACGGCTGGACGAACACGCCCACCCCCTCCGACGATCCTTACAGGGCTTGGATAGCGGAAAATTACGGACTGAACATCTCGTTAAACGCTACGACGGATTTTATAAACTCGGTTATGATAGGGTTCAGTTCGTCTGATAAGCCGGATATCGTTTCTTTCCCTGATTTCACCTCTTTTCAGTCCATCCGAAATCAAGGGGTGTTGTTGGAAGACTGGACGCCGTATCTCGACAAGATGCCGCATTTCAAGCAGCTTCTTTCCGGCGAGAGTCAATCCTTTACGAAACAGGTGCTCACCGATTCCAACGGCAAACTCAACGCTATCTGGACCCCCTCGAGTCCGCCTACCTGGTCGCTGAAAATCAGGGAGGACTGGGCGAACGAATATAGAGCCATGACGGATAACTATGACGAAAAGGGAAATAAAACTTCCGATCCGTCGAAAGTATATATCCCTGCTGGTGCGACGAGTACCGATGGAAAAGAGTGGATGCCGAATTCGCCCGACGACCTCTTGAATTTTGCCCGATACATAAAAGTGTTTAAAAACAGCGGCGCCAAACTGGACTGTTACGGTTTTACCACCGCGGGCGGCGGAACCAGTCTCGGTACTTTGGAAACCTGGATGCCGCTGATGTGGGGACGGGTGCCTGTGGCGCCTTACGGTTTTTATATCGATTCGAAAGGCGAAGTTCAATTTTCCGTCACGGACGGTTCGTATCAGCCTTATCTCGACTATTTACGCCAAATCAACGATGAGAAGCTTATCGATCCTAATTGGTATTCACAAAGTTTTGCCAACGACAAACGCACTACTTACGGTAAAATCGGGATTCAGTGGTATCCCGGCTCGATAACGTCTTCAACGCAAATCGACGTCAACGAAAACAAACCCGATTCGGAAAAGACGGATACTTCCGATTGGTGGGAAACCTACCCTCTGCCCGTATCCGAGGACACGGACAACGAATTTGCGGGTTTTATGGCGGGCGAGGGGCTTGCGGGAAATATTATCACAGTTTCCAAGCAGACCTCCATGAATAAGATGCTGATGGAAAAAATCTGTGCCTTTATCGACGACTGTTATGCTTTTTATGACAAGGAAACGGATACCTATCACCGCGGCGTCGCCTATGACGCTCTGCGCTGGGGCGTTGGCGTGGAAAAAAGCATTCAATATACGCCTATCGAAAATTCCAACCTGACCTATTGTAGCATCGATAAGGAGTCCTACCGCGAAAAGAACAGCGGCGCGTGGGACTGGGGCGCGTGGATAGCTTCCTCTTACGACGGCGTGGTGCAGGGCAAGGAAAAAGAAATTTCGAAAATCACGATGAAAGTCGCTCAGCACAACTTAAAAACAGCCACCTATAAAACGACGCCGCAGATCGGTGAATATCTTACGCTCGACTCCGCGAAGATAACCGATATGGCATTGAATATGGCGAGTTTTGCCTATACGTACGCGACAAGACAGACGTCGATGACTGTGGCGGAATATTGCGCCAAATGGAAGAAAGATCTCAAAGGCGACGAGCTTCTTGCAGAGGCTTCCGCCCAATTCACGGCGCTGGGACTGAAAAAATAAAAAAATAACCGCGATTGCGGTGACAGGAGGAAATGATCATGAAAAGAAGAAAAAGATGGATAGCGTCTCTGACGGCAACCTGTGCTTTGGCCGTCGCGTGTATTTTCGGCGCGGCGGTACTCCCGGCGGCAAGTACCGCGAAAGCGGAAACGCAAGGATTTGTGGAGAGCTTCGATTTTACAAAAGCTACCGATTTTTCCGCGCTCGACGCATTTTCCGTCGGGATCGACCCCGCAACCAACAGCGAACCGCTTGGTTATACGTCAGATTCATGGGTAACGTACGCGAAGGAACTCGACGAGATGTTTACCCTCGATAACGGTTTGAAGATCAAAGGGGAGCTGTATTCAGGAAACGACGTTTCGGAAAACAATGTGTATGTGCGCTACAACGTTAAAAAATTGCAGTATTTTACTGCGGAACTCGTTTACAGTTACGATGACGAAACGCGCGACGGCTGGGCGGGGTTTATGTTCGGCTATACAAATTTTTCGAGAAAGGCGCGCTGGGGAGACAGTCCCGCCGGCGTGGAGATGTTTGTGCAAAAGAGCGGAAAAGGTACATATTCGAGCTCTAAGCTCAACAATACCGAATACACCGAGGGCGCCGTACCCGAAAATTGGACGGAAAAAGGCGAACATACCCTGCGAATCACCGCCATAGGCAGCGGCGTGACGCTGACGGCGGACGGGATCGACGTAATTACGATCGACGCCGCTCTGATGCGGCAAAAGAATTATGATCTGGCTTCCGCTCATATGGGTTTTTATTTCACAAATGCGGTGTTTACGGCAAAAAAATTCAGTGTTTCGCCGCTGAATGAAGCGGGAGATCCCTATCAGGCAGTGGAATCGGTCAGCGTTACCGCGGCCGCGCAAATCGCTCAATTTGCGCCTTTGAGCGTGCAGAGCGAAGTGCTTCCTGCCAACGCGTCGATGAAAGCCGTCGGCTATATTCTTCCCGACGGTGCGATTGCGGACGGAAATACGATTTATTTCGTAAAGCCCGGCGATTATACAGTAACTGCGTATGCCATAGATGACCCCGCTAAAACGGACGAATTTACGGTGAAAGTGACGGCGGCGGAAAATTATTTCAATTATCCGACGACTGCGGAGGCGGCGGCGAAGAACTTCGATAATTATTTCGTTACCAACGGCGGCAGTAAAGACGGCGCTTCGTTTCCCGTTACGGATTATTGGAATTTTAACGCCGACGGTTCCATGACCCTCAAAGAGAAAAAAAAGAGCGGCGTGGACGCGGGGTATGTACTTCTGTATCTGAAGGATCTCGTAAACGGACTGGCGGTGGAGTCGAACTGTTTCGAGCTCAGCTATATGGTCAAGTCGGAGCTTTCGACACCCAACGGCTGGCATGGCGTGGGGCTGAGTCTCGGGGACAGGGCGACGGTACCCAATCAGGAGGGAATATCGGCTTTTATACAGGAAGAGGCGTTGAAGGTGACGGTCTGGGGATCCGGCGTAGGCGGCGTGGGCGGTCCCAACGAGTTGGATTCTGCCTACGGGAGAGGCGAATGGAATTTTGTTAAGGTGAGAGTGTATGGAGAAGGGAGTTCCTTCAAAATCGAAATGTACGTCAATGATATGAAGACTCCCGCCATCTCCGCTACCGCGAGAAATCTGCCCGCCAGAGAACTTGCGCTGTTTACAACCACGACGATTACGTTTGCAAATATCAATTATGCAAAGCTCGATAAAAACGGTACGCCGACGCAGATCGTTTATCCCGAATCGGTGAAAATCAATACTAAATTCGAAAACGTCGAGTCGGGCGATAAAGTGCAGATAGAGGCCGGCATACTTCCCGCCGCCGTGACGGAAAGCGGTCTTTTGTACAGTAGCTCCAACGCTTTGGTCGCCACGGTAAACGCAACGGGTATGATAACGTTCCTCAACGCGGGCGAGACGACGCTCACCGTTAAATGCAAGGGAAATCCCGCCGTCAAGGACGAAGTGAAGATTTCCGTAAAAGATAGGGAAGTGCTTCCCGCGGGGGTATCGTTTGACGCAACGCCCAAGGAAGCTACGGTCGGAGGAAAATACATGCTGCTGGTGACGGTTACGCCCGACAACGCGACAAACTACAACGTCCGCTTTACAAGCAGCAACGAGTCTGTGGCGACGGTGGACCAAGACGGTAGGCTGACTTATGTGGGCGCGGGAGAAACGGTGATCACCGTGATTTGCAAAGCGGACGAAAATATAAAAGCGTCGTTTAATCTGACGGTTAAAGCGGCGGAGAACGGCAATTCGCAAGGCTCGTCCGCTGCGGGCGGCGGTTGCGGAAGCTTCATCGGCGCGAGCGGCGTTACAGGCGCGGTTGCGTTTGCCGCAGGGATAACGGTTTTGCTTCGCAAGAAGAAAAAATAAAAGACGATTTCGGGATCCGCAGGGTAAAAACTCTGTCTCCCGATAAGGAGCAGATTTTATGAAACGACATATTTGCATTATTTTGGCGCTTGCCGTCATACTCGGTTGTACGACCGGCTGCAAGGGCAGCCCGAAAGAAATAAAGGAAACGGTGACAGTGGATAACTCGGTGGAAACAAAGAAGTACGATTTGAAAGAGATAGAATACGCCGCTTCTCTTTACGAAAGGAAGACAGACGATACCTATCTGACCGTCAGCGTTCCCACAAAGGAAAGCATCGGGACGGGGGAGACGGTAAACGTATCCACAAAAATAAAAGCGACCAAAATATGGCGCAAAAAGCCGGGAGACGTTATCGCGGGCGCTGTGTATTTCGTTGTGGATTGGGGCGACGGAACATGGAGCTATAACGGCCCCGGCGTTCAGAACAACGAACTTAAATCCACCGTTAACAACACGCACGAGTATAAAAAAGCGGGCACTTATTATATCTCCGCAGCGGCATTCTGTATGCAGACCAACGAGATGGTGGGGTGGACAGAGGGCAAAAAGGTTGTCGTGACGGGCGAGGAAACGCCTTACGGCGGACTTATTTCCGACTTAAAAACCGTTTCTTCCGAAACCGCCGGGGCCAAATATACGGCGGAGCATATTGCCGATTCGGACAGCGGCACCTATTTCAAGAGCAGGGCGGCGGAGGACGCCGCGGAAGAACAGTATGTCGGATATCTCTTTAAGGACAATTATACGCTGGATAAAATCGAGATACAGATCCCTTCCGATGCCGAAATATTTCCTTCGAACATCGCGATAGAATATACGACGGATTACGGAAAAAGCTGGCAGTTCCTGCCTAAATACTATTATCTTTACGAATATGCGAAAGGGATATTTACGCCGATCATGCGTTTTCCCAACCCCAAAGGCGCGACACTGGTTCTGCCTCTCGACGGCATCGTGGCAAACGGGATACGCATCGCTTCAAAACTCACTTCCGTGGAAATTTCGGATATGACGAAAGAGAAAACTTTTTCCGTTTCGGAAATGCGGGTGTACGGCAACCGCAGGACGCTTCTTTATACATCCCTCGGCAACACTTTCGACGCCGATCTCAACAATATGTGGACGATATACGGCACGGCAAAAACCGAGCCGAATCTTACGGGAAATCCACTCAGTTCCTATACCAACAAGACGCCGTTTCGGACGGGGCAGGCGATTATCGGATCTACCGAATGGCTGGAATGGTGCGGGCTTAAGTTTAACTGGACGGATTATGACGAAGCGCGAAACGCCTGTTTCAATTATCTGAAAAACACGCGGACGGGTCCCGACGGCTGGTCGGACAGCGACGGCTATGTATGGGCTACCGCCAACGGACAGTATCATCTAGATATGGGCGCGCATTATACCTACAATCAGATATTTATACTTGCGGCGAGAAATTATCTTTTGCAGCAGAACAATGTAGGAGAGTACGACGAAAACGGCAATGTTACGGAGTTTATGGACGTCAAAAACGGCGTGGGACAGACGATGCGCGAGCGGCTGACAAAAGCGATGAATTATATGCTGAATACGCTGGACGGCTCTACGGGTGTGCTTGTCATTAAAGATCCGAGAAATCAGGCTCTCGGCGGCGCCGGCGGATCGGTCGCTTCAAACTATTGGGACGCCATGACGTCGTTCGGATATATCTCTTCGTATGAAAACATTCTTTTTTACGGCTCGCTTCTCGCCTATGCGGATATTCTTGCCTATTACGGCGAGGACAACTCGCAGTATCTGGCATTGGCGGAAAAAGTAAAAGAAAAATTTAACGATACTTTTTGGGACAGGACGAAAAAGAGATATATTACTTCTATAAACGCCAACGGGGTAAAGATAGATTTCGGCGTTACATACGTCAATTTTATGGCGGCGGCGTTCGGACTTGCGGACGATGTCAAAACTTCCGCCATCTATTCATGGCTGGACGGAGAACGGATCATCGAGGGCGATACTTCGACGGGCGAGAATATTTACGGCAATTTCAAATACGCGGCGCGCGGCAATACGCTGGACGTTTCCAAGGTGACAGACGAAAACGGCGCATATTATTGGTGGTATAACAATGAGACGATGTCTCCCGCATCGGGTTTGGGCGCATACGGAAATCAAATGCAGAACGGTGGCACCATCTTCTATATCTCCTATTACGACCTGCTGGGCAGGTTTTCGATAGACCCGGACGACGCATTTGAACGATTCGGCGTAATTATGGACGAATTTCATAAAGATTCCCTGCGCCGCAATTCGAGAACCTATTACGGCGAATATGTGGAAGGAATCCTGGGCGAATTTCCCGAAAGCGGTTTGGTTCCTTATACATTTGTCAACGCGCTTTGCGGCATCAATCCGAAAGTAAAAGGGCTGGAGATTTCTTCGAAGCTACCGTCGGATATGGAATATGCCGGCGTATCCGAGTACCGCTACGGCAATAGAGTGTATTCTATTCGCGTAGATAAATCTCTGAAGCAGCCGATTGTGGAAAAATACGACGACGGCACATTCTATGTGCAGCTTCCCGCAAACGAAACCTATTATATCACCAAAGATAATAGGTTGATTAAATGAGGGAAACGAGAGAAGCAGGAGGAACAAAGCTATGAAAGACAGGATAAAGAAACTATCGCTTACCATGTTTGCCGTATTTGCGGCGGTGGGGCTGGCGTTTGTTCCCTCGGGCGGTCATGCCGCGCTTGCGGCGGAAAGCTACGAGGAAAAGGAAGACGGCTATTACGATTATGTGCAGAAATTTAACGATCTCACACAGGTAAACAATGTTTTCCACGCTTATTATCTCGAACAGGCGCTCGGCTCGTCAAAGGCGGACGAGGTGACCGACGACGCGGAGGCGAAAGATTCGCATTGGTATATCCAAAACGGGGAGATTCGGCGTATCAACGATATAAAAAAGAACGAGCTGACAGGCAAGTACGAGACGAATCAGATTGCGATGCTTACGTTTACGAAAGAGGCGTACCTTAATTTCGAACTTTCGGTGGACTATCAGCGCGGTCGTTCGGGATTTTGGCCGGTGGTAGCGATCCGTCAGCTGGAAGAAGGGAAATATTATCTTGACGACGGCGCAGGCGTATTTGTCCAGCAGAACGGTACCGTCACGCTCTGGGGCGACGAGGTTATTTCAGGACCTTACGAGTTTGGCAGTATAGACGGTTACAGCGATACGGCATGGCATAACCTGCAAATCAAAGTGGTGGGCAACGTCCTCGAAGTAAGCGTAGATTATTCTCCTTATATGACGCAGAACCTTCCCGAAGAGTTTTACGATACGGGCTATGTATCATTGGTAAGCGTCAACAACGAAACAAAATATCGTAATTTCCGGATTAAGGCGTTGCCCGAACCCGAAAAGGAGGGATATAAGGACTTTGCTCCCGTCCCCGAAGCGGATAGGGACGACGCACTTTCGAAATTGGCGGGAGAGGTAAAAGACAAGGATGCTCTGTTCGAACGGGAAGGAAAAGTTAATCCCGATCTCGTTTATACTTCCGAAATCAGCCGTTATATAGAAAGCGGCTGTTCGGGACGGATAGGCGGATCGGTGTGTCTCGTTTCGGCTGTGGCATTGTGCGGGATCGTTTTATACAACCGAAAAAGATAGCGGGTAAACATTGGAAACGAGCGAAAAGGAAGAGAGGTTGATTTTTTAAGACGTGAAACCGAAAGAAATCGGCGGAAAATATAACGTAACAGGAGGAACAAAGATGAGGAAAACGGCAGGAATCGTCTTATTGACGGTAGGTATCCTCGCTACGTCATCGTTGGCAGGGACGCTTGCGTCTGCGGATACGACCATAAGATATAAGTCCGCAAACGTGCTGAGAAATATCAGCGACGCAAATATCTCCGTCACCGATCTCGAAGGGCGGGAAGTGGAATTGAGCGGCGGTCCGCACGGAGGCACAGGCGCAAAAAGCATTTTTGTGGATAGCGTCATCGGATCTACGCAGACGGCGAAGCTGGTTGACAAAAGCGGAAACGGCGTAATAGGATATGTAACGGTGGATGCGGGAGAGGAATTTATCGTAAACAAGGTTCTTGTGGATATCGTCCACGACTGGGGCGCGCAGGATTTTTTCGTAGAGCTGTCTTTAACCGCAGACTTCAATAACCCCATCACCGTTTATAACAACAAGGCAGAGGCGCCGTTCACGTCGGATAGTTCCGTGGCGGTGACGGGGGTGCTGTATAACATTGCCAATCAGGGCAGAACGTTTGAGTTTTCACCCGTCAAGGCGCGTTATATCAGGGTGACGGGGAACACGGTTGGTAACGGCACGGCGCAGGGGTACACCTGCCTCGGAGAAATTCAAATGTTTGCCGTTATGGACGGAAATCCCGTGTATGCGGATATGATATCGGGCAAATATACCGAAAAGAAGCAGGTGACTCTATCTTGCGATGTGGCGGGAACGGAAATTTATTATACGATGGACGGTGGCGTGCCGACAAAAAATTCGAATAAGTACGCCGAGCCTATCGGGATAGGCGCCGACGCGGTGCGGTTGAGAGCGGTGTCTTATAAAGATGGAAAATACGGTATGCCGTTTGATTTCAACTATCTTTCCGACAGTCCCGTTTTCACCGAACCCGAAAACATCTGTTTCGGGAAAACGGGAAAATTCCTGTCTATGGACATGTCGAGAGAACTGGACGTCGAGGGGTTCAACGGTTCGACAGCGGATAAAGCCAATCTGACGGATAACTCGTTCGATCCGGGATCCAGCGCCTTAAACACTAAAGAAGTGGGGTGGGCGGTAGTCGATTTCGGAAAAGAAGCGTATGTGGATAAGGTAGTATTCTCTATGTGGCACGACTGGTGGTTTGGCGACGTGAAGATAGAGCTTGCCCGCCGGGAAGATTTCAGCGACAGGGTGACAGTGCTTGAAGCAGAATCTATGCAGAACGTCGCAACCACAGGCAAAACGATTGAGTTTGCTTCGACGTTGGCGAGATATATAAGAATTACCAACAATACCAAGGGAGAGGGGAAATTTTCTCTTTTCACCGAGCTGCAGGCTTGGACCTGCGCTCCTCCCGAAGAATTTACAGGATCAGAAAATGCCTGTCTGAATAAAAATGTAACGGCTTACGACAGCATGGGAACGCCGAAAGAAGCGCAAGATCATAATGGCGGAAAAACGATTGCCGCAGTGGTGGACGGCAGGACGGATGCGGAAAATTCCATTCAGTTTGACGGTTGCGCCTTTATTCAGGTGGATATGGAAAAGAGCGTATGGATAAATAAAGTCGTGCTTAATCTCTGGCACGATTGGGTATTCCGTTCGGTGACGGTACAGGTAAGCGACGACCCTGCTTTTGAGACGGGCGTACAGACGATATTCTGTTCGGACGGCGGAAATTGGAACGGATTGAGTGCTTATAAGGGTTCGATGGATCCTGCGCATAATTACAATGTGGAATGGATACCAAACGCCAGCGTGGGTTTCACGTTTAATTTCGAGCCGATCAAAGGCAGGTACATACGGGCGTTTGCGCAGACGGGACAGGGAAGCTACAATTCCATTTACACCGAATTGCAGGCCTGGACTTGCCGCGATCCCGCCGCGCCTCCCGCATACGAGTATAAGTCCTACGTTTCTTCCGTCCCCGAAGTTGAAAATGTTGCGGTGTATTGCAATAAAAATTTTGCCGAGCTTGCTCTCCCTTCCGTTTTGAACGTCGTTTATTCCGACGGCACGAATAAGGAGATCGCGTGCGTATGGACAAGCGAGGATTACGACAAGACAAAAGCGGGAGAATATACGGCATTTTGTTCCGCCGCGGACGAATCGGACTATTACGGGCTTTTGAAAAGTATCTCGGTGAAAATCCTCGTTACGGCGGTGAATACAACGATGCTGGACGCCGCTATCACGGAGGCGGAAGCGGTGACGATTTCAAATTACACGACTTCTACAATAAACGTTTTTACCGCGGCGAAAAATGCCGCCGAGGCGGTGAAGCAACAAGCATATATAACGCAGGAAGAAGTGGACGGCGCGTGTATGGCATTAAAAACGGCATACGGAGCTTTGGCACTTAAAGGCGATACCGCAGCCTTAAAAGCTTTATTCGATTCCGTCAAGGAATATAGTGAAAACGATTACACCGTTTCTTCGTTTGAGACGTTCGGGACGGCTCGTTCCGCTGCGGAAGCCGCGGTTGCGGCAGACGGAAACGCCGACCTCGATCAGGCGGCCGTGGACGGGTTGCTGGCGGCGCTGACCGATGCCAAAGAATCGCTTAAAGCACGAGCCGTAACGGCGGATTACAGCGCCCTTAAAGAGGCGGAAACGGCGCTGAAAGCGAAAATCGCGGACGAGATTAAAATTACCGTTTCCTCGCTGGCTCAAATGAAAGAACATCTCGGAAGCGCGGCGGAATATCTCGAGGCGACGGAAGAGGCAAAGCAGAATATTTCGGCCGATGAAATTAAGGAGTTGACTAAAATTCTTTTCGAGGCGCAACCTGTGCTTCGCGGAAGTATTGCGGGACTGAAAGAGTATTTCGACGCGTGTAAGCAAGCTTACGGTTTTTCGGAAACGGATACAAACGGATATTTCATCGGTTCTTATGCGGATTATCTCGACAGAATGTACGAAGCGGAGGCGTTGTTTGCTCCCGATATCGTAGCCGACATGTCGCAGGCGGAGATAGACGTTTATTACGATGCGCTGAAAGCGAAGGTGGACGCTCTCGTCAAGCAGGCGGACAGAACGGCGTTTGACGCTGCTGTGGAAAAGGCGAAAGCGGCGAAAGAAGCGGAGTACACCGTTTCTTCTTATAAAAATCTTCAAACCGTTTACCGCGAGATAACCGCAACGTATGAAAAGGCTCCTGAACAGTTGCTTCAGGAGGAAGTGGACGGGGCGTTGGAGAAGATAAACGCAGCGCTTTCCGCGTTGGAAAAGAAAGGCGACAAAGCCGTTCTTAACGAATATCTTGCTCTTTACAGCGGAGAGGACGCGAATGACTATACAAAGAAATCCTTCGGCGGATTTTCGGCGGCGCTCTACGAAGCGAATAAGGCGAAACGCAGCGACGACGTCAGTCAGCCGGATGTGGACGCGGCTGCGGCAGCTTTGAAGGCGGCATATGAAAAACTGGAGAGATTGGGTGATAAAACAGAGTTGACGCAGATGTTGGCCGATGCGAAAAAGATAGACGCGACGAAGCTGGACGAAATGAAGGCGTCCGATTTGAAGAAAGCTATCGATTATGTGCAGGCGCTTGTGGATTTTGACGGGGAAATTACACAAACGCAGGTGACGGAAGCGGAGAACCTGCTTAAAATAGCTGTGGAAAACAGCAAAGTTACGGAAGGCGGTTGTAAAAGCGTAATCGGCTTCACGGCGGTCGGCACGTTGCTCTGCTTTGCTGCCGCGGTCTGTATGATAAGAAAAAAGAGGTGTGACAATGCGAAAAATTAAACGATTTGCGGTTTCGCTGCTCGCGGCGGCGATATCCCTTTCCGGTGCGTCCGTCCTTGCGGCGAATGCCGACGGAGGAAGCGTCGGGGGAAACGTCCCGAAAGTTTATGAAACTCAATTTACGGTCGGCGGTTGGATCCAATTTTACGACACGGGCAAAACTTCCTATTTGGATCAAGTGAGAGAGCTTGCCCGTTGCGGAATGAATCTTATCGATGCACCCAACGCGGCAAGCGGTGCAAAAGGGAGCAATTCCGCCACCCGCTTGGTGTCGGAATTCGTCAAAAATCAGGATGAATTTTATGCCGCGCTGGACGCGGTTGCGCAGGAGCTGAACATGTACTATTTCTATCAGGGCTCGGATATGTACGATTTCGACGCCTGTTACGAAAAAGCCAGGCAGCTTGCCGCGTGTATCGGTTATCATTTAAAGGACGAACCCAGTTCCGCGCAAATGGATGCTTTGGCGGAGACGGTGCTGGAATTCGGCGGGGGCGATCCGTCGAGATGGCCGTTCGTCAATCTCTTCCCCAGCTATGCGGGAGCAACCAATCTCGGCGGTACTTATCGGGACTATATCACGAAATGGGTGAATTTAGTCGGTTCGGAAAACATGGATTATCTCTATTTCGATCATTATCCGTTTACGCAGACGGAGGATGTGCGTTCCACCTATTTCAGCGATCTCGAAGTTATCCGCGACGTGGCGTATAAAAACGGCAAGATCAAGACGGGCGGATTTACTCAGATGGGGTCGTGGAACGGCATGACCCGTCCCACCGAGGATATGGCGAGATGGAGCATGAATTCCCTTCTCGCTTACGGGCTTAAAAGTATTTCACATTTCTGCTGGGTTGCTCCCTCTTACGTTGCCCCCGAAAACGGCGGTGAGGGAATGCGGGATTTCGTTACGGATTTTGAGGGTAATCCCACCGATCTGTACGAGCCGATGACGGTTCTCAATTGGCAGACGCGCCAGCTCGGCAATATTCTTATGAATATCGACGTAAAGCACGCCTACCACACGGCTAAGACGCCCGTCGGCGCGGAGGCACTGCCGTCAGGTTTCATTTTACAGCCGGGCAAATCGACGGACAGCTTCGTGTATTCCATCGCTTATACCAAGGATACAAACGAACCCTATCTGCTTGTCTTTAACAAAGACCTGTCGGGCGAGGCGAAGGAATATCGTTTCAACGTTGATCTTACTACGGGAATCGAGAAAATAAAGTACTATAAACCCACCGATTATACTGCGGATACTCTGCCCGATCCGGGCGATTTGGAAAACACGCTGCTTGCGCCCGAAGAAATCGAGTATGACGTAAGCGGCGGAAGTTTCAACGATACGTTTAAGCCGGGCGAGATAAAAATATATAAGTTGCTTGGGGACAATTTGGAAATTTTCGAAGAGCTCAACGTTCCCGAAAGTAGTCATCAAAGCGGCATTTATATAGGTCCGCAGAAAATATCCCTGACGACGGGGGACAACGGCGCGAAGATTTATTATACCACGGACGGAAGCTTTCCCGAGGTGAACAAGGGTACAACCAAGCTGTATGACGGTACGTTTGAAATCGGCTCTTACGGCGAATCCGAAACCTATACCGTCCGCGCTATCAGCGTGCGTGGATCGGACGTCAGTCGGGTGTTGGATATAGACCTAATGATCATGGATGCTTCAAGGAATATTGCGCAGGGAAAAATCGGAAAATTCCTGTCTATGGATATGTCGAGAAAACTGGAATTTGAGGGCTTCAACGGCTCGGCGGCGAATATCAAAAATCTGACCGACGGGTCTTTCGATCCCGGATCCAGTACCTTAAGTACCAAAGAAGTCGGCTGGGCGGTGATTGACCTCGGGGAAGAGGCGTCGGTGGATAAAGTTACCTTTTCCATGTGGCACGACTGGTGGTTTGGAAAAGTCAAGATACAGCTCGCCTGCAAGGAAGATTTCAGCGATGCGGTTATGGTGTTTGAAGCGGAATCTATGCAGAACGTCGCCACGGTGGGGAAAACCGTTACGTTCGAACCGAAACGAGCGCGTTATTTGCGGGCGACAAACGATTGCAAAGGCGAGGAAAAACAATCGCTTTTTACCGAATTACAGGTTTACACCGCATATGATTCGGGGGAAAATCTTATTGCGGATAAAGAAAATTGGTCTGCGGTCGGCGGTGGAAATTTCACAAACGACGGAACGATAATCCGGGAAGCCGACGAGTATCAAACATCCAAATGGGATAAAGCATACAGCTACAACGCGAAAACGTACGAAAATTTCATGATCGACGCCAAGATGTCGATAGACGTAAGCGATCCCGGAGCCTGGGGGTATGTGGGCGTGCAGATATTCCGCGATTCGACGGATGTGGTTCAGTCGAATACAGGCAAAGGCGTCGTTGTGGGTATCGAGCCGAAAGGCAGGGCGCTCCTTTGGAACGGCAGTCGCGAAATAGGGCCTCTCGATGCAAATATCGTCGGCTGGAACGTCGGACACAGTTTCGATTTCAAACTGATCGTTTATAAAGGAACGATATCTCTTGCCATCGACAACCGCCCCGTGATGAATGTGTATTCCGCTGACTTTTTGGGTAAAAACGGTTATATTTCTATCCATTCGGGGCTTCTACCCATGACGGTGACGAAATTCAACGTAACACTGCTCGGAGACGATTTTGCATTTCCTGTCAAAGGGCAGGCTGCGGCGGCATGCGCGGACACTAAAGTTGCGGTAGAACGATATTTATCGGAAAAAGAGGTGCTTAAAAAACTCGGGGACAGCGTCGAGGTGATCGATACGGCGGGCGTGAAGCACTCTGTTAGCGTAACATGGTCGAGCGACGAATACGATAGGATGAAAACCGGTAATTTCGCGTTTATCGGACTTCTCGATGCGGCGGAACTCGAGAATTTGGGAATTTCCAATATTTACGGAATAAAAGCGTATGCCACGGTATTTGTCAAATCGGAAATAGACAGAAGCGTTATCGAAAATCTTTTGAATATCGTAGCGGGGCTGAAATCTTACGAATATACAGAAGATTCCTGGGCATATCTGCAACTGAAAGTTGAGGCGGCGGAAAGCATTCTCGCAGATGAATTTCTCGTTCAATCGGACGTCAACGTGGGTATGTTCCAACTGTACGATGCGCTTTATAAAACGCTTGAGTTCAGTGGGGATCTGACAGCTTTGCAAAGCGCCATAGACGAAGCGAAAGCGGTGAATCCCGCGTTCTATACGGATTATTCCTATGCCGATTATAAAGCACTTTTGGATGACGCCGAAAGTTATATGACGCAGTCGTTCAAGACCTACGAAGAAGTAAAGGCGAAGGCGGCGGCGTTGAAAGAATCGAAAAAATATCTCGTGGAAAAAATCGCCGAAGGAAAAGAATTTATGGAGGAGAAGCCTTCCGTTGAGCCTTTGGATAAAGAGAAACCGGGTTGTAATTCGAGCTTGGCATTGGGAGGCATCACGGGTATTCTGTTGTTCGCTATCGGAATATTTCTCAAAAAGCGGTAAAGTTTTTCACTGATAAAAAATAGAAAGAGGGCTAACTACTTTGCCAAAGTTTCCATAAAGGAGTTCGGCGAGGCGGTATCGATGAAGATTCGGGCGCGGCGTGAAGCCGCGCCTTTTCTCTTTGAGTTTCAGATTTATGGTAGTGATGTGGCCAAGGCGCTTGGATATCCGCTTGCCGCAGTCACAATAACCTTATACCGTTTTATAGCATACCTGAACGATAATGTCCTGATCGGTGTCGCCGCTGTTTTTTCCGAAAATATTAATTCCGCCGACATAGCGCGCGCTCTCTTTAATGCCGATGCGAAGGGTGGTAAGGTCACGGCTGTTGAGTTCAAGCATGGGAAGGGTAACCTCGCTGACCAAAGCCTCGTCTATAAAAGTGCCCCTGTCGTCGATACGAACCTTTTTTAACATGCCGTACTGAGTCGAATTGACGGGCCAGTGCGGAATGGGAAATCTGCCCTTGCGGTCGCCGTAATCGCCTTGGCTGCGATAAGTACAAACTTCTTTACCGTTGATCCAAAAAGTGATATCCGATTTCCATACGTTATTGTAGTTGGGACATTCAGAACAGAGTTCCACGGAAAAAGTAAAGCTTAAAATTGTTTTGTTTTTATACTCAAAAGCGGGAACGGAATATTCCACATATCCCTTTGTAAAGGAGAGCAGGATCGCGTTCAATCGTTCGGGCGTACGAAACACGTCGGGATTGTCGTGCATATACACCAATCCGTTTGCATTGACAAGTCCGCAGGGCGGTTGAAGGTCGAAATCGGTATAGCTTCCAATTGGAATATTATAAACAAACTCTGTGTTTTTATACGAAAGAGGCGTCTTGAGGTCGACCGTGACGCTGGCAAGCCCTTGGGCAACAATTTTCTCGTTTCCCCTTTTGTTTGGATTGGGCAACACTTTTACGAGATTCGCGTCCTTCAAAAATTTTAAGTGGAAAGTGGTGGTGCTGACGGACAGGTTCAACTTTTCCGCCAAACCGATTACGCTGTAACTATTGGATCCGAGAAGCCGCAGCATTTTACGCCGCACAGTGGAATTGAGCGCGGCGGCAAATCTGTCGAGCTGCATTTCGTCGTTTAAATTGTAAGTCGTCGAGGTATCCATGTTTTTATTATATCTCAAAAAACTCGAATTGTCAAGACTTTTTGAATTTCGATAAATCCTGTAAAAATATGACGGGGGGCGAATTTTTGAAAATTGGGGACTTGCGGAGTAAAAATAATTGTGTTAAACTATAATTACGAAATAAGCTCAAGGGATATTTTTCGGGCGAAACGGGATAAAAACAGTAAGGAGGATTTATGAAATTTTTCGGCAAATTTTTGGCGGGCGTTGCGCTGGTAGCTACGCTTGCGGGCGCCGCGGCGTGCGGCGGAACCCCAAAAGACAGCACGGGCAGCGCGGAAGTGACAGTGGGTACTTTCAAAAAAGACTTGTACTTTGAGAATTGGAGCGCGTTTTCGGTTAAAAATGAAAATCATTCCTATGCCCGCATCGTGGAAGCAGACGACGGTACGCTGATCGCGACGGGTGAGGACGAGAAGAACGGGCTGAGAATTTACAGGAGCACGGATCAAGGCAAGACGTTTACGGAAAACGCCACAAAGGTGCACGATCCCAATTGGGAGGGGTTTGTATATGACGCGAAATGGCAGCCAACTTTATACGTCTTGCCGCAGGATGTCGGAACGGAATTGAAGAAGGGAGACGTTCTTCTCGTCGCTACTTCCATAGACGGCGGCGCGGACAACTTTACGCGCAACGAAATCCATCTCTACATCAGTAAAGACGTAGGTTTGACCTGGTCGCATCTTTCCAAAGTACAGGAGTCTCAAAACAAGGCTCAGTCGGGCGGCACGCAAAACGGCTGTTGGGAGGGAAACCTTTTCGTAAACGCCGGCGGAGAGCTCGCCTGCATCTTTGCGGACGAAACCGAGCACACCGTTCACCAGCAGCGCATCGTTTATAAGACGACGACGGACGGCGTGAATTGGAGCGAGCTTGTAGAGGTGGTGGCTCTTAACGAACGCGATCTGCGGCCGGGAATGCCTTGCGTTACCAGAGTGAAAGACGGGAAGTACTTTTTAACGATCGAAATGGTGGGGGAGTCGGACGTGCCCATTTACTGGAAAATGTCCGACGACGGCATCGACTGGGGGGACATTACGACAAAGGGAAACAGGATTTCCGTTCAGGAAAAGGTGATCGACCATTTGACGCAAAAGGAAGTTACGGCGACGGTCAGCCCCGGGGCCAGCCCGTTTTGCGCGTGGACGTCCTATGGCAAAGACGACAACGGCACGGTTTTCGTAACCTCCATGGATACCCATTGGAAAAACGGAACTCCCGAAAATGCGCCCGGCAACGATTTTTTCGTCAGTTACGATTTGGGACAAAGCTGGGAACGGATCAATCATCCCGTAACCTATTCCAACAAAACGGACGTAAACAGGCCGGCGTACAGCCCGTCGATGTGCGTTTCGCAGGACGGCGAATACCTGTATGTGGTAAACAGCATTATTCCCGACGCCTCGGTGATCGACGACAATATCAAAAATAACGAAAAAAATCTTTTGGTGTTTGCAAAGGTCGATTTTTCCAAAAGCTTGCAGGCCTTGAAAAAATAATCGGCATTAAGGAGGATAAAACATGAAAAAAACAACTATGATTTTGAGCGTAGGGCTTTCCGCCCTGGTGGGAGCGTCCGTTATAGCCGGCTGCGGCGGCCCGAGAAAAAAGGCAACCACCGATCCTTTTGTAGATGATTTTGACGCTTCGAAGGAATACACCATCAATTTCTTCGGCTGGGGCGACGATCAGGAACAGGATATTTATAAGCGTATCATCAAGGATTTTGAGGCGCAATATCCAAACGTCCACGTCAAATACGACGCGACGGCGGCGGGCGAATATCTTCCCGCCCTGACGGGAAAAATCGACAGTCTTCCCGACGTGTTCTATTTGCCCGACACCGAATTTTTACAGTGGGCGGATTCGGGACGGCTTTTGAATCTCCTCGACGCGGAAGGCTCGCTCGAAGATGAGCTTTCGGCGATTTGGGAAAACGCGGTAAACGAATATTATTACAATCCGCAAACCTATACGCTGGGCAAGAGCGAGGGCGCGGGTTTGTACGCGCTGCCCAAGGATCAGGGACCCTATACGCTGGGTTATAACAAAACGCTGATGACGGAGCGAATTGCCGCCAATCATCTGCAGAACGACGAAGAGGTGCGGGCGCTGCTTTCGGGCGAACCCGTCAGCTGGGCCGCCTTCATTTCCGCCATGGACAAACTGCTCGAGGGTACAGCGGACGATTTTTACGGCATTCCCTATTACGAGCTGGAGCACGCGGTCTATTCCAATAACGCGACGTTTTTCGACGAAACGGTGACGACCTCCACGCTTACTTCCCCCGCGTTTGTGGATGCGGTGCAGTTTATCGGCGATCTCGTGACCCACGGAATCATTAAGCCGCAGGGGCTCGGCGCGATCGGCGAGGGCGCGGACGCTACGTTCTATGCCAAGAAATCCCTCATGACTTTCGTGGGGCCTTGGGACTTTGCGACGATCTGGAAAAACGACACGATGAACGTGGATATTCTCCCCGTTCCTTACGGCCCCGGTCCCGACCGTCAATACGGCACGGCCGACGACGGAAAGAGCACGGCGTTTATTGGCTCGATGGGCTACTGTATTCCCGAGAAAACGGTAGAACGCGGCACGGCGGGCGCGTCCCTTCGGCTTGCGAAATATCTTGCGATGAACGAATCGGCACAGCGCAAATTTTATGCTTACGGCCAGTGTATCCCCAACCTGAAATCGATGGCGGAAGAGTACGTCACCGACAGCGAGCACGCTTTCTCCGAACTCGGGCATACCGATCCCGAAAACAGAAAATTATTTATCGACATCGTGGACGGTTTCAAAAATGCCGAGGACAGGATCGCGGGCAAGACGCGAATTCTTTATTATACCTACAATTCCGACTGGCGAGGCAATCTCGAGGACACCATCAACCTTTCGGGGCTTTATACCGGCGCGAAGACGGCGCAGCAGGTTTTAGAGGGCTACAACGCAACCTTTCAAAGCGAGCTTGATCTCATGAACGAGCTCCTCAAGGGTTAACGGAGGTGTGGCATGGAAGGCCGTAAATGGGGGAAATTGGAAAAGAGGGAAAAGCTGACGGCGCTTCTTTTCGTTTCGCCTCTGATGATCGGATTTATCGTCTTTACGTTGATCTGCATGGTCATATCCGTTGCGTACAGTTTTACGAACTATAATCCCGTTGCGGGTCGTATGGACTTTGTAGGACTTGCTCAGTTCAACAATCTGTTCACGCATCCTACCTATAAAAGAGCTTTTCTCGACTCGATTGTAAACACGTTATTTTTATTGCTGGCCACGCCGCTTTCCATCGTCATTTCCCTGTTGCTTGCGTCGCTCATGAACAGCAAGCGGTTCAAAGGGAGGACGTTCTTCCGCGTCATTATCTATCTGCCGGCGGTGACAAGCGTGGTGGCGGTCAATTATGTGTGGCGCTACATGTTCGAAGATCATGGGATTTTGAATTCTCTGTTCGGCACACGTATCAATTGGCTGAACGATAATACGCTGATCAAAGTGGCGATGATCGTCAAAAACGTATGGGGCGGCATCGGCACGCAGGTCATTCTCTTCATGGCGGGCATGGCGAATATTTCCGACGAATATTACGAGGCCGCCGACCTTGACGGCGCGGGGGCGGTGTATAAATTTTTCCGAATCACGCTGCCGCTTATCACGCCGGTGCTGTTTTACACCATCGTGACGGGGCTTATCGGCGGATTTCAGATTTACGCGGACGTTCAGTTGTTTGCCGCGGGGCAGTACGGCTCGCGTACCATCGTGCACTTTATCTGGCAGCGGGGAATCGGAGCCAATAATTACGGGTTGGCGAGCGCGGCGTCCTTCTTGCTTGCGGCCGTCATTATGATCATTACCGTGATACAGTTCAAATTTTCCAACGCTTGGGTTGAACGTACGGAGTAAGGGGGGCGGAAACATGGAAAACACAATTCGAAAAAGCAATAAAACGGTTTCCGCGATCGTGCTCGGCCTCATGTATGCCGTTATGATACTTTTGGCCTTTACAATGGTATTTCCGTATTTTTATATGGTAATGACAACGTTCAAGACGCAGGCGGAATCCCTGGAAGCGGGGCTCAACATATTCCCGAAAGTCTGGACGGCGATGGCTTACGCCGACGTCTGGAAGCGCGTGCCTTTCGGAACGGGTATCTTAAACACGCTTACGGTGGCGGCGCCCGTCATTTTGGTGGGTTCGTTTACCTCGGCGCTCGGCGCGTTCGCCTTTGCCAAAATGCGCATGCCCTGTTCGAGAATTATTCTTCTCACCTTGATGAGCGGCATGATGGTTCCCTTTGCGGCGCTCTTTCTTCCGCAATATCAAATCTGGAATTCCCTGGGCATGACGAACCACCTTTTGCCGCTGATTCTGCCCGGCCTGTTCGGAAACATCTCCATGGTGTTTTTCTTCATTCAGTTCATGAGCGGAATTCCCAACGCGCTGTTCGAAGCGGCAAAGATAGACGGCTGCGGGTATTTTAAGAGCTTTCTTCATATCATGCTGCCGTTGCTTTGGCCGGCGATGGCGGCGCAGGGAGTGTTTTGGTTTTTGGGGATCTGGAACGATTATTTCGCGCCCTCGATCTATCTTACGCGGCCGGAGGTGATGACCCTGCAGCCGCTCATCAACCGCTTGAATTCTACGCAGGGAGCCACCAATTTCCCCGTTGTCATGACGGGCGCGTTTCTTTCAAGCATTCCGCTCATTGCCGTATATCTCGCTTTCCAGAAATACTTTATGAGCGCGCTTTCCATTACGTCAGGAATTAAATAAATATAAAGGGGTACAGATCATGAAAAAATTAGCAACAGCGCTTTTATGCGTATTACTCGGCGTTACGTGCACTTCTGCGTTTTCGGCCTGTAAGGACAACGGGCCGACGTCGGACAGCAGCGGCGGTAAACCTCCCGTTGTCGTGGACAGCAACCCGACCGTAGTGGGGGGAGGCGATACTTTTTACTTTTTTGCGGAGACCGGGAAGGATCTGGAATTTACCATGAGCATGAAGGGCGGCAGCTTCCAGAGCCTGAAGCGGGGAGACGCCCTTTTGACGCGGGATACCGATTATACCTGGAGCACTTCCCGGGAAATCCTTGCGATTAAACATTCGTATCTTTCCTCTCTGGCGGAGGGTGAATATTCCTTTACCTTTACCACCTCGCTGGGAAGCTGCGAGCTTGCGGTAAGCGTCGGGCCGAGCAACGTCGCGGCGGGATATCCGCTGCAATTTGCCGATCCCGCCATGGATACGGCCTCTATGGCGCCGATGGATCACTTCTTCTCCAAGATCTCCCGGGACGACGAGGCGGTGACCTTCCATTTTGTCACCTTCGGGGATTTTGACAGGGAAGAGGGGGAATTGGAATTTATCAATATTCTCATCAACAACGAACCCTATTCCAACAAGGGATATACCTGGTGTTTGACGGAAAACGACCTCAACGTTCGTGTTTTCAGCGACGGGCAAGTGATTTATAAGGACGACTTTACGGGGGAGGAACAGCAGACGACGCCTCCCGGAAAAGACAATATCTGGTGGGCGACCGTGCGCGAGCCCGGTTATGAAAATTATAAGACGGAGGGCGTGGAAAATACGACGATCATTCGTCAGGGCGGCGTCACCTCCTTCTCGGTGGCGATTCCCTATTCGGTATTCGGAATTACGAAAGACGATTCTTTCCGTTTTGCGATGATGGAATGTTCGGAATTCAGCCAGCGCGATTTCAACCTCTATGCGCACGGATACTGTGATCTCAACGGAAAGCGCTTACAGGACCCCGCGATCGTCGCGGGCTGGCCGATGTGCGACAAAGAGGGGAATATCGTTCGTCCCGAGGACATTGTGGATACAGACGTTCCCGCCGATTACAAGCTGAATTTTGCCAAAAACAAGGACGATATTTATGCCAAAATTTCTCCCGCCGAGGAAGGTGGCGCCGTAACGGGCGTGACGTTCGATTTCTGGACGAAGGGCGACTTCGATACGGAAATCGGCGGAAACGGGAACCCTTACGACGAGTTTATCAATATTTATCTCGATTTGCCCACGTTCAACAACGACGGTTTGAACTGGCATTTCGTGAACAATCAAGACGTAAATATCCGTATTTACCGCGACGGAAAAGTATATTTCAAAAATGTTTTCCCCGATAAAAACGGACAGACCAACGGTACGGACAATATTTGGTACACGCGTGAAGGCAATCTGACGGACGCGGATTTGCTGTTTGCTGCGCCGATCGCGATCGATACGAGCGCAAAGGGCGTCACGACGTTTGGGATCACCGTTTCGTTTGAAAAGCTCGGCCTTACGGCGGGCAATGAAGCGTTTCGCTTCTTCCTTGCGGAGGCTTCCGACAACAGCACGGCCGATTTCAATTACTACGGCGGAGATCTGTCTTACGAGGGAACAAAGGCCGCAACGAACGACAGCAAGCTGACGACCTGGCCGCTCTATAATGCCGGGACGGGCAAGATCACTCTCGCGGGCGAGCTTCCCGCGGCTCCCGTATTTACGGACAAAACGCTTACGATCGATCCCTATCGCCAGGAAAGCAATTCCCTGACGATCGGCGGCGCTTCCGATTATTCCTGCGACTATGAGCTGGCGGACGCGATTGAGGGCGTAAGTCTCGACGGCGACGTTCTCTCGGCGGCGAAAACGGTCGCCAACGGAACGAAAGTTACGATAAACGTAAAATATTTCGACAGCGTAAGCGGCTATAGCGGCACGCTTTCCTTCGGAGTGACGATCAGCATTAAGGACAGTACGCCCGAGGCGCCCGCGTTTACGGGAAAGGTGCTGGCCTACGACGTCGCGGATAAAAACGCGGTAAAGAGCGTGACACTTGCTCCCGACGCGGGCGCGTATGAACATTATCGTTATACTTACGCATTTACGGAAGGAACTTCGCACGACGGGTTTTCGCTTACCGCGGACGGCATTCTCACTTCCGCGAAGGACGCGGCCTGGTCGGGCAATGTGTCTGTTACGGTAACTTATACGGATACCGAAAACGCGTCCGCACCTGCAAGAACGGTTACGTTTACGGTCGCCGTTACCGTTTCCAACAGCGCGGTTGCGGAAAATCCGCCCACGTTTTCGTCCGATTTGAAGATAGCCTATGACGTATTTACGGCGGAAGAGTCCGAAAAGAAGCTGGAGCTTTCGCCTTTGACGAATCCCGGCAGCTATACCATCTCCTATACCGTTAAGGGCGCGCCCGCAAACGTTTCTCTCGTGAAGGAAGGCGGAAAGGATATTCTCCGGGTAACCTATACGGCGGCGACGGAAAAAACGCTGACCATCGTAGCCGCTTTTGAGGAGAACGGCATGAGCTATACAGTGGAATTTTTTGTCGCGGTGAAAGTGGAAGACTCGACGCCGCCCGCATTTGAACAAATCGAACTCAATTACTTCAAAGGCCAAACGGGCTCTTTGACGATTGTGACCGTCGCAGACAACGACAGATACGAGCTTACCTATGCCTTGAAAGAGAGCGTCGAGGGAATTTCTCTTACCGCAGACGGCGTACTTACCGGCAGGGTGACGGCGCTCAATGCTACCCCGTTTACGGTGGTGGTGACCTGCACGGATACCCTCGGCAAGCTGGAAGATAAAAAAATCGAGGTTAACGGAGCCGTCAACGTGACCGAAATCACGTTCAGCTTCAGTGAAGGCGCCGATCCGTTTAAGGTATATGCCGACAGGACGGCGGAAGGAATTACCTTTAACTTTACGACGACTACGGGCTTTGGCAGCGAATTGGAGTTTGTGAGCATCTTTATCGATAAGATGATGAGAAACGACTCTATTAACTGGAATCTCGGCGCGGAAGATTATGCGGTTCGGATTTATCACGACGGCAAGGCTTACATCAAGACGGGATTCGATATCAATCAAGCCGACCCGTGGTGGGAAAGCTCGAAAGGGCATGCCACAAGCACGTTTACGCCGCTCGGGGACGTGGCAATGAAGATTGAAGGCGATGTAAAAACCTTCTCTGTCACGCTTACGAACGCACAGCTCGGCATTACGGAAAATACCGAAAAATTCCGTTTCCTGATGCGGGAGTGGAGAGAAAGAGGCGTAAACGACCACAACTGCGATTTAATCGGCGATAATATGGCCGTTAATCGTTTTGAAGCCCAAATGGATCACAATAGCGCTGCATGGGCGATCTTTGATTTGAAAAACGATAAAATCGGATTTGACGGCAAGATGTTCGAGTACGCCGACGCCGATATCAGCTTTGGTTACGGCGTCCGCAGAGACAGCTTTACCGTAGATATGGAACGGGTGAACGGCGGCGTCAGGTTTAACTTTGCGACGAACGGCGCGTTCGGCTACGAAAACAATAATCTGGAATTTGTCAATATTTATCTGGACATGTCCAAAACGACGGACGGCATCAACTGGAACTTCCAAAACGGCAAAGATATCAACGTGAGAATTTACAGCGACGGCACTGTTTACTACCGCAGGAATTGGAGCGGCGCGGCGGACGAACTTTTCTGGAGGCTCGATCATGCGACCTATCAGTATAAGCTCGACGGCGTGGCGATCAGCCATGTAAACGGCGTTACGACTTTCAGCTTAACGCTCACGGATGAGTTTTTGTGGGGGGAAGAGGGGACGCCCGAAAGCTTCCGTTTTCAATTCAGGGAATGCGCGGACAACGACGTTAATTTCAACCTGTACGGCGGCCATACAAAGATTAACGGTACGCAATACGGCGGAGACCATGACACCAGGTTCTGGGCAACCTATGATCCCCAAACTAACGGCGTAATGAAAGGGGAGTAAAATTTTCTCATGGCGCCGACAGACAGGGCTTCTGTCTGTCGGCGTTGTTATGACGGCAAAAAGGAAAGATCACAATGAATCATGCAAAATGTTACATTCAACATTATCCCCGTCCTCAGTTTGTGCGCGGCGAGTGGCTCGATCTCAACGGAAAGTGGGATTTTACTTTCGACGAGGGCAACGAGGGCGAAGACAGAAAATATTTTCAGGGCTTTGAAAAACAGTACGATATTTTTGTTCCGTTCACTTATGAGTGCGCGGCGAGCGGGATCGGTCGGGAAGAACCCTGCGACAACGTCTGGTATCGGCGCAGCGTAACGCTGGACAAAACGCAAATTGCAAAGCGGTGCCTTCTCAACTTCGACGGCGTGGATTATACGGCAAAGGTTTGGGTAAACGGTTGTTTTGCGGGCACGCATTCGGGGGGATATGTCCGCTTTTCCCTCGACGTCACCAATTACGTCAAGGAAGGGGAGAACATCATCGTCGTCAAGGCGGAGGACGGCGACGATATCGCCCGTCCGCGCGGCAAACAGCGTTGGATGCCCTACAATTACGGATGTTGGTACGTGCAGACGACGGGCATCTGGAAAGGCGTATGGATGGAATTTACCAGCCGCAAGGGGCAAATGAACGGCGTAAAGATTACGCCTCGCATTGACGAATATTCTTTCGACGTCGAATTGGACGCTACGCTTGCGGGCGGGAAGGGGTACGAACTTTTCACCGAAGTCGAATTCAGAGGAAAATTAGTGGCGAGCGTGCGTTCCGCTTTCAACGGCGAGGTGGTGAAGCAAAAGCTTTTTATCGAAAGCAGATCGATCGACAATCAGGTCTATTTCTGGTCGCCCGGAGATCCCTCCGTCTATGACTTTACGTTTACGCTTTTCAAAGACGGTGAAGAGATCGATAAAGCGGGGAGTTACTGCGGTTTCCGCGATTTCAGGGCGGAAGGGAACAGAGTGATGTTGAACGGATTTCCCTTCTATCAAAAACTTGTGCTCTATCAGGGATATTGGAAAGATACGGGCATTACGCCGCCGAGCGAAGAGGCCGTCGTCAGGGATATCCGCCTGATCAAAGAAGCGGGCTTTAACGGCGCTAGGCTGCATCAGCTTGTGGAAACGGACGAGTTTTTGTATTACGCGGACATAATGGGCTTGCTCGTATGGTGCGAACTTCCTTCCCCGCATACCTTTAACGAGCGCGCGAATACCCGCGTTGTCCGCGAATGGCAGGAAATTCTCCGACAGACGTATAACCATTGCGCCCTCGTAACGTGGGTGATCTACAACGAAAGCTGGGGAATCCGAGAGGTTGCACACAACAAAACGCAGCAGACGTTTACCGAGAGCATGTATTTGATGACCAAGGCCTACGATTCTATGCGGCCCGTAATCGCCAACGACGGTTGGGAACATACCTTATGCGACGTGCTTACCCTTCACAATTACGAGCAGGACGCGCAGGTTTTCGAAGAAGTTTATCACGATGTGAACAACTTGCAGGGCAAGCATCAGAAACAGCCTCCTCATATGCCTTTTGCAAGCGGATACCGTTACGGCGGTCAGCCCGTCATTTTCAGCGAATACGGCGGCTGCGCGTTCAGCGACGACGTCAAGGCCGGCTGGGGCTACGGCGAGTCCGTACGGGGAGTCGATGCGTTTTATATCCGCTTCGGCGCGTTGCTGCGCAGTATCAAATCGTTCGGCTACTGCTCGGGATATTGTTATACGCAGTTTACCGATGTACAGCAGGAGAAAAACGGCCTGTTTACGATAGAAAGAACCTGTAAGGTGGATATCGGGCGGATCCGCGCGATAAACGAGGAATAAGAGGCGTGCATCATGAAGGAACGTTGGACAAAGGAACGGGCGTGGAAATGGTATGAAAAAACGCCGTGGGTGATGGGCGTCAATTATGTTCCGTCCGTCACTTTGCACGCCATGGAGCTGTGGCAGGAAGATACGCATGAGGAGGTTATGAAAAGCGTTCGCAAGGAGCTTGCTCTGATGCGGGATATCGGCATAAACGGTGTAAGAATGTTTCTGCCCTTTTATGTGTGGTTTCATGACGGGGAACGTTTTTTAGATCGTCTCGAAAGTTTTTTGCGGGAACTCGATCGGCAGGGAATCGCCATGATGCCCGTTATCTTCAACGACTGCGTGGGCTTCGGCAAGCCGCGGGATATTACCCCGCCTCTTGCAAAGGGCTGGCATTCGTACGATATCGGGCATCACGGCGGCCATAAGAGCAATCCCTTTACGGGCGAAAAGAATTTGAAGGGTTGGATCTATTGGGACGAAAGCGAATGGCGGCCCGTGATGGAGGAATATCTCTCCGCTTTGCTTTCAAGATTTCGCAATCATTCGAGCATTATCGCCTGGGATTTATGGAACGAACCCGGCAACAGCAACCGTCACGATATGAGTATTCCATACTTAAAGCGGGCGTTTGAAATTGCTCGCTCGTTCGATCCCGTGCAGCCTTTGACGGCAGGGGTATGGTTTTATCCCGAGGATTACGGCAAAGCTCCGCAGGCGGACGTGGAACCCATTCAGCGCCTTGCGCTCGACTTGTCGGATATCGTCACTTTTCATCAATACGAGAATATCGAACGGGTAAAGAGAGTGGCGGACAAACTGAAAGAAGAGGGGCGTCCGATGATGAATACCGAGTGGCTCAACCGCGTGCAGGATAATTTTATTGAGGACAATCTTCCGTTGTATCATGATAAAAAGATCGGCAGTTTCAGCTGGGGAATGGTAGCGGGAAAATCGCAGCATTTTCTCCCTTGGGACGAACTTTGGCAAAACAAAACGCTTCCCCTCAACCGCTGGCAGCACGACTTATTCGATACTTTTCATACGCCTTACGACAGGGCTGAAATCGAGCTGATGCGCCGCTATGGAGCGGAGTTAAAATAAATTTTACGGACAACGATCTTTTTTGTTTTCCGCACACATATCAGGAAGACAAAAAAGATATTTAACCCTGAAATCCTGCAGGCAGTGGGGGGGTAGGCATTTCAACGGGCTGGAAATCAGTAGTCAATTTCGTAGATATAAAATGGGAATTTTACGGAACCGACGTGACTCGCCCTTACACATAACCAAATTATTGCAAGATACCCCGTGGAAATTTCACGGGGTATCTTGTCGAGAAAGCCACGCGATAGTCGTGTGGTTCGGTAGGGGTTAACCGATGAATTGAGATAAAAACTCCGATTTAGTATAATGAAAGTGTGACCGGCCAGTTACAAAAAACCAACTCGGAGGATATTAAAAATGAATGAGCTAATATCAATAATATTTTAGCGCATACAAAATGGAATTGCAAGTATCATATCGTATTTTGTGCAAAGTATGACGGAAAAGTATTTTACGAACAACATAGAGAAGAGATACGAGAGATATTGCGAAAATTGTGCCAATGAAAAGGCGTAGAAATACTGGAAGGAGAAATATGTCCGTACCATATACATATTCTCGTAACCATACCGCCCAAAATGAGCGCTTCGGGGTTTATGGGGGCTCTGAAAGGAAAGAGTGCGACGATAATATTTCAAAAATGAAGAAATATGAAGTTTGCGTACCGAAATCGCGAGTTTTGGTGCAAGGGCTACTATGTGGATCTGGTAGGCAAACAAAATGGATAACATTAATAACATATAAAATTAAAGCGATTTCTTTACATGTAGTTAGTTACGTAACCTCTTAATTAATAGAGTATTTCGCTTATTGTTGTTTCTTGTATAAGAGAAAGTATGTATTTTTTCAGACGGGTAATACCGTGAATAAAAGCAATAATACTACAAAACGTCTGCCGCTAACCAGCGACGGACGTTTTGTAGTATAGAAAAACTTAAGTTGATCACAAGCGTTTTTTATCGGTCTGCGGCTTTATTTTGCGTCTCGCGGTTTCGGAAAAATCTCGCGGGGCAATTCCGTAATACTTGCGAAAAGCCTTAAAAAAGACTGAATATTCTTCAAAGCCGACGGAATAAGCGACTTGTTCGCAGGAAAGTTCGGTGGTCATAAAAAGACGCCGCGCCTTTTCCAACCTGTATTCAATCAAAAAACGATACGGGGATTTTCCATACTGCTCGTGAAAAATACGAATGAGATGATTTTTGCTGAAATTCAAAGTCGCGCATACTTCGTCGAGGGTATATCTTTTATCAAAGTTCAAAATAAGAAGCTCCTTGATCTGGCTGGCGGGAGATTTATCTTCGGCGCGATATAGCGCGGATAAGATGGAATAAAAGTTTTTTGCCCGCTCCACTTTAGAAGCTCTTTCCCCCAGAAGTTCGAGTTCCGTGGTGTATCGGCTGATTTTTTCGTTTGAAAAAGTGCCGAAAAGAGGAAGTCCCATATCCCCGAATTCGCCGTAAAAATGAATATAATAGTAACTCGGGGAATGGCTGACGGCAATTCCCGTCTGGTGGATAAAAGGACGCTGGATATAATACTCGCCCGGATTCAGGCGTATCGGTTCGCCGTCCTCCTCAAAACATAACTCTCCCGCTCTCATCAAAATAAGAACGCTTTCGTCGAAATACCTTTCCATATGATGCTCTCCTTCAAAAAATTGCCGGGGAGAAGAAAAAAGATATTGCGGTAAAGAATCAAAGGATAATTTCATCTGAAAACCTCTCATTCCATTATAACATGAGAGGTTTTATTTTGCAACCAAAGAAACACATTTAATTTGCAGCTTTTATTGTAATACTATGCTTTTTTTATAAAATATGAAAAATTATTAACGCGACATAAAAATAAAATGTAGTGATAATTGCAATCTTTTTGGTGCATTTTGATATTGTCAAAACGAAGATATTCCTTTATACTTATAGTGCAAATTAGGAGAAAGAATAACAATGATATTTTTGAGTTATGAAGAAATAAAGCCTCGGGGCTGGCTAAAAAAGCAATTAGAACTTCAGGCGACAGGCTTGAGCGGGCATCTGGACGAGATGTGGCCGGATATCAAAGAAAGCCGGTGGATCGGAGGCGAGCGCGAGGGGTGGGAACGACTTCCTTACTGGCTGGACGGATTTATTCCCCTTGCTTACATTCTGGAGGACAAAGATAAAAAGCTTCGGATAAAAAAATACATAGACTTGATTTTGCAGGGACAGCAAGAGGACGGTTGGCTGTGTCCGTGCGGGATAGGGGAACGTGAACACTACGATTTATGGGCGCTTTTTCTCATGCTGAAATCGTTGGTTGTCTATGCCGAATGCAGCGGAGACGAGCGGATAGAGGATTGTGTCTATCGGTCGTTAAAAAATCTGTCTCAATTGCTGAAACGGCAGACGCTTTCTAATTGGGCGGCGGCCCGTTGGTTCGAATGTTTGATCCCGATTCTTTGGCTGAAAAAACGGCGTCCCGAAGCCTGGCTGATAGAGTTGGCCGTACGTCTGAAGGCGCAGGGAATCGACTATACTTGCGCTTTAGGCCTTTGGAAAGGCGTTAAGGGAGAGTGGAGCTATGAAACGCATGTCGTCAATGCGGCTATGGCTTTGCGCGGCGAAGCTCTGTGGTGCGCTCTGACGGGCGAGGCTTTGACGGACGAAGCGGAACGACTTTACCGCCTTTTGACGGAATACCATAGTACGGCTTACGGTCACTTTACGGGCGACGAATGTCTGGCGGGGGACAGCCCTATTCAAGGAAGCGAACTCTGCGGCGTTGTCGAGGCAATGTACAGTTACGAACTCCTCTTTTTCCTGACCGGTAAAAGCGAGTGGGGAGAGAGGCTGGAACTGATAGCTTTCAACGCTCTTCCCGCAACGCTCGAAACGGATATGTGGTCGCATCAATACGACCAAATGACCAATCAGCCCGCGGCAATTCACTTTCCAGACCCTCCCATTTTCGGGACGAACGGACCGGAATCGAATATGTTTGGACTCGAGCCTAATTTCGGGTGCTGCACGGCAAATTTCAGTCAGGCCTGGCCGAAATTTGCCCGAGCGGTAATCGGAAGGGAAAAAGACGGCTTTACAATTCTTTCCTGCGTTCCGTTTTTAGCGGAGAGCAGCTATGGTAACGGTTTAATAAAGCTGGAGTGTATTTCGGAATATCCTTTCCGGCCTAAAATTCGGCTCAAGGTTGATCATGACGGCGACGAAAGATGGACGCTGCGCGTCCGTATTCCCGCCGATACAGAAATTAAAGACTGCGAGGGAACAAGGGAAGGCATGTTTCTCCTTTTTACCCCTCCCGCGGGACATTGGGAGACGGAATGGGAATTTCTGGCCCGCCCCAGGCTTATAAAAAGACCGAGAGAGCTATACGCTCTGCGGTACGGGGCGTTGTTGTTTGCGCTTCCGATAGAGGGGCGGAAGGAGAAGCGGGAATATATTTCCGACGGCGTGGAAAGAAAATTCCCTTATTGCGATTACGAGATTTTTCCCGATTCTGCCTGGGAATACGCTTTTGTTCGGGAATGCGACTTCGAAGTGATCGAATGCGCATACGAAGCTGCGTTCGATCGAGATCGCCCGCCTCTGAAGATCAAGACGAAACTGGCGCCTATAGATTGGGGCTGGGAAGAGGGCCATCGTTGGGTTGCCGCCGTCTGTCCGAAGGGAGAACGTAGCGGAAAGGACGAGGAGAAATCCTTGCAGCCGTACGGCTCTACCACTTTGAGAATGACTGAATTGCCCATGATAGAAAAAGGAGAAAAATGAAATATATTTTTGATACGGACATAGGAGACGATATCGACGATGCCGTCGCGTTATGCGCGGCCGTTCGCGGAGGATTGAATTTGTTGGGAGTAACCTCCGTCTTTCTCGACACTCGCCGCCGTTGCGCCTTGGCCCGAGAACTGTTAAAGGAAGAAAACAGCGAAATTCCCGTATATTGCGGCAGAGCGGACGGGGTAGTCGTTTGTCTGGATAATCTTTTTCCCATGTGTCAATATGCGGGAGAGACGCTGCGGGGGGAGGATAAGGAGGACGACGCGGTGGATTTTATAATCCAAAGCGCGGAAAAATATAAAAAAGATTTGGGAATTATTGCGGTGGGTCCTCTTTCCAATCTCGCGGCAGCGATAGAGAGAGCGCCTGAAACCATGAAAAAAACGGGAAAAATTTATCTTATGGGAGGCTTCTTTTTTGGGACGGGAAAGGAATGGAATATCGTCTGTAATCCCGAAGCCGCCCAAACGGTGTTCTCGTCGGGAATCCCCATGGTGTGCGCGGGGATGGACGTTACCGAAGAGACCATCCTTTCCGAAGGCGTTCAGGAAAAACTTCTGTCGGGTCGAGGATATGTTTCCGAATTGTCCCGACGCTGGTATGCGAGCCGTCGGGGCAGGATCACCCTACACGATCTTCTCGTCGTGTGGGAGGCGCTTTGCGAAGGTTCGCTCGTTTCGGAGGGATATCGGGTAACGGTGGCACTGACAGGAAAAGAACGCGGGCAAACGTTTGCGGAAAAGGATGAAAATTCGCCTGTACGGATAGCGAAAGGCTTTTCTCTGACGGCGTTTATGAATTTTTTCGAGAGGGAAATTCTCGAAAAAAGCGTTTTAGCTTTTTGATGACAATAGTTTGAAAAAGGAGGAAAAAATGAAGAAACAACGTTTCATCGTTTCCATATTCTGCGCGTTATGTCTCCTGCTTGCGCCCTTTACGGCCGCGAGCGTCTCCGCGGCAGCGGCGGCGGAAGGGTCTGTGCGCTACGAGGCGGAGGAAGCGGAGATCGTCCGCGCCGAACGCAAGGGAAAGGATATGCCCGCGGATTACGGCGCGTATTCGGGCGAGGGGTTTGTGGGCAGTATCGATTACGACGATTCCGCCGTGATTTTTCGCGTCGGAGCCGAAAAGGACGGGGAATACGAACTTTTCGTCGCTTACGCTACAGACGTAAAAAACAGTACCCTCAAGGTCTATAACGATTCGGGGCTTTATGCTACTGTGAAATGTTCGTTGGTAAAGGGCTGGGGAAATTTCGATCTCACTCCGCCCGCCGAAACTCGGATCAGCCTGAAGAAGGGAACAAACACGGTAAAGATCGCCAAGGGGCTGAATTATGCCGAACTCGATTATATCGCCGTGGGCGAACGTACGGGAGATTATAAAGATGCGGGGGAAGAAGATACCGACATTCGCAAACCCACCCCGGGATTTACCCGCTACGAAGCGGAAAACGGCGCGGTGAACGGCGGAAAGATTTACGCTTCCTCTCTCAGCTCGGGGACGGGATACGTAGGCAATCTCGACAACGCCGACAGCCACGTGGCATTTACGGTAGAAGCCGCGGAAGACGGAGAATACGAGATAGGTCTCGCATACGCGATAGAACCTTCTTTTAGTGCGGCGACGCTGCGGATATTCAACGATTGCGGGTTTTATAGCAGCGTGCGTTGCGAACGGTTATTCGGCTGGGGCATCTTTACCAAGGAGGCGCTGGTCGTCGGTACGATTTCCCTGAAAAAGGGACAAAATATCGTTTCGATATATAAAGGGAATAACTACGCTCAGTTGGACTTTATCGAGATCGGGGCCAAAATCGGAGATTATAAAGAGGCCGGAAGCGGAGCGGGAACGGCCGAAGGCCCCGAGGAAGGCTGGGTTCGCTATGAAGCGGAAAACGCCTTAGTTGTGAATGCCGTCCGTAAGGGGCTGGGCTATCTCACCGATTACGGAAACGGAAACTATTCCGGAAAAGGATTTGTCGGCAATATGGATGACGACAGCCGTTATATCGACATCTCCGTCACCGTTGCGGAAGCCGGCCTGTATCCCGTTCGCGTACGCTATGCCACCGGAGCCGACGGGGCGAAGATATCGACGTACGCGGGAAACTACGGCCGCGACGGCAGATTGCAGCTGTACGGCCGTCTGGAATGTGCAAATAAGACGGATTGGGGGATATTTGAAAAGGAAAGCACCCTGGAGTTTTCCGTCGGCTTGAAAGCAGGCGAGAACTTTATACGAATCAAAGCCGCCTATGCGGAGATCGATTTCGCGGACGTAGGTCCTTCTACGGGCGAGTATCGGGACGGCGCGGAGATCTCGCAGGGAAATATTTCGGGGGAATTCGGCGAGGACGCTTTCGATAAAGAAAAGGATGAAGACGACGGATATGTTGCGGCGAAAAAAAGCGGCTGCAATTCTTCCTTCAAAAGCGGAACGGTCATACTGTTTACGGTTACGGCCGTAGCGGGCTTTGCGGTCGTTTTTAGAAAGAAAAGAAAAATTTGAGGAGGTCTGTTTATGAAAAATCAAAAAAAGCTGGCTGTCGTTTGCGCGGCGTTGGTCCTGTCTTTATCCGTCGGCTGCGGAAAACCGGGGACGGACGGAAAGGATTTTATCTATAAAGGGTTGGAGATCACCGAGCATCTCGGGCCTTCTACGGGTACGGTTTCCTTCATGGTGGGAGGGGGAACGACGGAGCTTCGGCTTTGGGATAAATTGATCGCCGCCTTTGAAGCGGAAAACGAAGGGATCAAAGTGGAAAAGGTAACCATCAACGACTTTGATATCCTTTACACACAGCTTTTAAGCGGAAGCGCTCCCGACGTTATTCAGATAGAGAGTACGGCGTTTGGAAACTGGGCGAAAAGCGGAGCTCTTCAATCGTTACAGCCCTTGATAGAGCGGGAACAGTATGACACCTCGGATTATTGGGAGCAGGTAATTTCCATGTTTTCTTTCGATACCGAAAAAGGAATCCGTAACTCAGGCGATCTTTTTGCTTTGCCCAAAGATATGGGCGTTTACGGTATTTTCGTAAACCGCAAGCTTGTGGAAGCGGCTAAAACGGACGGACGCCTTTCCGCGGCGGATTACGCGTTGGTGACCGATCAGGAAAATCCCATGACCTTTGACCAATATCTCGATATCGCCAAAAAACTGACCGTTTACGATGCGGTGAATACCGTCAATACGGTGTACGGGACAAACCGCGTCTATTGGGAATCCTATCTTTGGTCGCTGGGCGACGATATCCTTACCTCGGACTATCAGCTGAACGAAGCGAGCGAAAACTTCAGGAAAGTATTAGAGTATTCTAAAAATATGGTCACGACAGGCGGCGAGGATTTCTGCGCGCCATATACTTCGGCGTCGTCCTCCACCAGTCAGGACGAAATGAGCATGTTTACGACGGGCCGAATCGCCATGTATTGGAGCGGGCGCTGGATGGTTCCCAGCTATGACGCCGCCGCCATGGATTATTATTGTATCCCGCTTCCCGTGGCGGAAAAGAGCGACGGAAGCAAAGGTTCTTCCGTAGGCTGGTGTTCCACTGTCGGGTACGGCGTAAGCCGCAACAGTGAAAAGGGCGAAATGGCCTGGAAGCTGATTAAATTTTTGACGAGCGCGGAAGGGTATCGCATTATGAACGAATTAAACTATAACGTTCCCGGAAGAAAGTCTCTGATTACGGAAACGGCGTTTGCCGATCCCACCACCAACAACAGCCGGCTCGATGCCAAAAGCGCCGGGATATTTTTCAAAACAGCCGAAAACGCACGCTCCAATAACGGGGCAAGGCTGAGTTCGTCAAACTGGATCACCGCTTTCGAGGATAAATTAGGGTTGTATTTTACAGGGGAAATCGATACCTTCGATCAATTGATGAAGAGCGTAAAAAATCAGGTAAATGCTTCCATTAAGAAAAGCGATCCTCAATTGTTCGAGTAAAGGGGAGGGGCTATGAAACTTTCAACGGCGCGAAAAAAGGAATGGCTGACAGGGTATTTGTTTATTGCGCCCCCTGTGCTGGGATTTTTGCTGTTCGGCATGATTCCTATCGTTTTTTCGGTAGTAGTCTCTTTTTCCGAGTACGACTTTTTTACCAAACAGCTGAATTTTGTGGGACTCGCCAATTATGCCGAAGCTTTTTCCGATCGGATTTTTTTCAAATCGATTGGCAACATCGGTTTGGCGCTGATGGGCGTAGGCGTTCAGCTGGTCGTAACGATAGGAGTTGCGCTTTTGCTTACGACGGAGGTAAAGGGAACGGTGCTGTTCCGTGCCCTGTTCTTTCTTCCCGTGCTCTGTTCGTCTGTCGCGGTAACGTTGGTTTGGAAATGGGTGTACAATTATGATTTTGGGATATTGAACAGTCTGTTGGGAAAGCTGGGAATGGGAAAGGTGGGTTGGCTGACCAATACCCATGTGGCGATGTTTTCCATGATTCTGCAAGGGATATGGATGGGGATCGGGAGCGGAATGGTCATGTACGTTTCGGCGATCAAAAACGTACCGTCGCAATATTTAGAGGCTGCAAAAATCGACGGTGCAAACGCCTTTAAGCGGCTTTTTCATATTACGCTGCCATGCGTTTCTCCTACCACTTTTTATATTTTAATTACCACGGTAATCGGTACTGCTTCCGATTTCGTGCGGTACCAGCTGATGAACGACGGCGGACCGGACAACGCCACGTTGACTCCCGTTTTGTATATCTACCAGACGGCGTTCTCTTCCGATTATAACTATAATTACGTATATGCTACGGCCATGTCCTGGTTGGTGGGATTGATGATTATTTTCATCGTCGGGGTTATTTTCAAAACTTCTTCAAAATGGGTGCATTACAATGACTGAAATACAGAGAACGGCGGAAAGAAAATCCGCGTTTGTCCGGGCGCGTATAAAAAAAATATGCCGAAAAGCGATTATATATATTCTGTTGACATTGGGCGCTTTCAGCTTTGTCCTTCCCTTTTTATGGATGTTGAGCACTTCCTTTAAGGAATACGGGGAAATTTTTACCTATCCGATTACCTGGATTCCCCGTAAATGGACGATAGAAAATTATCGCGAGGTCTTTTCCGTATCCGAGTATGTAAATTTGTGGCGGGGATTTCTCAACACGATGCTGATCGTCGTGCCTTCCACGACGGCAGGGGTATTTTCCGCCGCGCTCGCCGCTTTCGCCTTTGCGAAAATCAGGTTTCCGGGACGGGACAAAATCTTTTTTGCGCTGGTGGGCACGATGGCAATCCCCGGGGTGATTACGATGATCCCTTCCTATATGCTGTATAATATGCTGGGCTGGACGAATACCTGGCTGCCGTTGATGATCCCGGGCATGTTCGGCGGAGCGGGCGCGGTATTTTTTACGAGACAGTTTATGAGAGGGATTCCCGCCTCGCTCGAGGAGGCGGCAAAAGTGGACGGAATGAGCTGGTGGGGCATTTTTCTGAAAATCGAGCTTCCTCTGTCGGTGCCCATACTCATCACCAATTTTATGTTCGGATTTTTGGGCGGCTACAACGATTACCTCGGCCCCATGCTCTATCTCACGGGGCGAATGGAAATGAAAACGCTGCAGCAGATGATTTCGATGTTAAACGATACGCTGGGTACGAAATGGGGGATTCAGATGGCGGGCGCCTGTATCGCCGTCTTGCCGACCATGCTGTTGTTTCTGTTTGCGCAAAGATACTTTGTCGAGGGGATTTCCCTCTCGGGAATGAAAGAATAGGAGTCGGAAATGAAAAATTTTTCAAAAAGGATGGTTACTTTGTCTATGTGCGCGTCAATGCTTTTCTCGGCCGCCTCCTGCGGCGGGAAAAATTCGGATAACTGGAAAGAGCGTCCCTCTTTCACGGCGGGAAAAACGGTGGAATTAAACAAATCCGTCGTGCGCGATAAACTTCTCGGCAGCTGGATCGGCAGCGCCATCGGATTGGGCAGCGGCTACGAATACGTTACGACGCTCAACAATTCCAAGCCGCTGGACGGCGTCGTGGTGGACGGTACGGTGGCCTATGTGGCTCTCGACGATAAATATTGGGAACCGAACGGTGTAATCTGTTCGGGCAGTATCGGATTGAACGCGCTGAAAACGGGGCCGTTAAACGATCCGCGGGTGGAATACGGAAAGGTATATTCGGATGACGATATGCATGTGGATATTCTCAATCAGTTTATCTTCCGCGATTACGGCCCCGACCTCGGCGCGCAGGACATCGCGGCCGCCTGGGATAAGTATGCCGTTGCGGACGTCGGCGGCGGGGAGACGGTTGTGCCGACCATACGCAACAGCGGGTATATTCCGCCCTATACGGGGCAGCGTATGTACGGAAACACGGGGTATTGGGTAACGGAATCGTGGATAGAAAACGAAAGTCTGGGCGCGATATTTCCCTATATGCCCGGGACGCTGGAAGCGTACGCGGAAATTTTTACTTCCGTACAGGGAGACGCTTTGGGTATGTATCTGGGAAAACTGTGCGCGCTGATGTATTCGCTCGCCTACGAATACCCCGATACGAAAGTATTGCTGGAAAAGGCGTTTGAGCGCATGGATCAGAACAATGAGATTTACGAGATTTACAAATATGTTCTCGGCTGCTACGAGGACGGGACGGATTGGCGCACTGCCTGTGCGGGCGTAGTAAAAAACAGGGTCAACTGTAAGCTGATCGGCTCGGCCGACGAAGCGGGCTTTTCGATAAACGCCAACGCGGGTATGATTTTTATCGGCCTTCTTTACGGAAAAAACGATTTTGAAAAGAGCGTGAAGATCACTTCGCTTTGCGGCCTCGACGGGGACTGCACAGCGGCCACCGTGGGCGGGCTTTTGGGCTTGATCGTAGGTTTTGACGCGCTGCCCCAAAAATATAAAGATTTTCTCAACGGAAATTCCGTCTATTATAATTATACGGGAAAGAATTCGGACGAAACGGGCGTATATTGGGGCGCATTCGCCTATTGCGGAGAAAACTTCCCCACTTCCCTGACCTTCGATCAAATCACCGATCTCACGCTGAAAAATCTCGAGGCGCAGGTTACGGCCAGGGGCGGAGAAATAGACGGGGAGATCTATCGCATTGCGTCTCAGCCGTTAGAGGCGATTCCTCAGCTTTCTCTGACCAATAAAAGCTTCGAAAGAGGAGATATTTACGGCTGGTCGTTCGAGGGGACGAAAGGAGCGGCGTTGACGACGACGGAGGCGAAAGCGCACCTCGGAAACTACGGCGGATTGATTGCCTCGGACGACATTGAGGGCGAGGGAAAGGCTTATCAGACGGTTGCTCTCGTTCCCGGCCGCCGTTATCGGGCGAGCATATGGATAAACGGCTGCGCCGACCGGGAAGTGCGTATTTTCGCGGGCGAAAAATATCGTTCCTATTTCAATCCCATTACTTCCAATACGGCTTACGTAAAACTCGAGCTCTATTTTACGGCGGAGAAAAATCGGGAAGATATCGGGATTAAACTGATGTCGGGGACAGACGACAGTTTTTCTTTACAGCTTAACTTTGACGATTTTTCCGTGGAAGACGTCACTCATCTTACGGACGGAAGCTATCAGAAATTTTCCGCGGCCGACTTTTACGTTTCGCCCGGACTGAAAACGGAAAACGACCGCGTTGCGCTGGAATGTACGAAGGGACTTCGTTTCGATTTTGAAGGAATGAAGGGATATCAGACTTTCAAAATCTACTATCGCAATACGACGGGGATGCCCGCGCAGGCGGAAGCGTTTATCGACGGAAAATCCGCGGGCGTTGTGCCTCTGCCCGCGCAGGGCGCGGATGCCGACGGAAACGAAGGTAACGCCGCCATCGCTTGGTTGTATGCCGGCGCGGGAGATCATCGCTTTAAGCTCGTACTCAATTCCTTTGAAAATATAGAGATAGAAAGGATAGAGGTTTACGGGGGAAACGCGTGTTTTGAAAAATAGGCGGCAAGAGGGGAAACCTTCAAAAAATAAAATATCTGATTCTGGAGGAAAATTATGAAAAGTAAAAAGCTTTGGACGGCGGCATTGACGTTGGCGGCGCTTGCATGTATTTCAGGCGCGGCGCTGAACATGCAGGGGGGAAGGGCGGAGGCGCTTTCGGCGACGGCGAACCCCGTAACCGACAAAAACTGTAATCTGCCTGCAAAGACGGAGGCCGTCACCGTTTCCTATGACGGCGGCGCTACCGCCCGTTACGGAATACAGGCCTACGCGGGGTTGGAAGGCGCCGCCTGGATCATGGGAGACGAATGTATCTGGCTGGATTACGGCGCGGGCTCTCATGCGGTGGGCAGCAATCATTCCGACGGCAGAAGCAATCTGAAACTGACGTTCAGCATCGATTCGTCCGCGGCGGGGGCAGCCTGGTTGTGGCTGTGGTCGTCGGGAGAATCGGAATATTACAAAGGCGATTTATCCGTCAACGGAGGGAGTACGGTTTCCGTTTCTTTGAGAGAAAAGAAAAAATACGATGCCTGGAACGAGTACGTTCCCGCGCGGCTGCCTATCGTGTTGACGGAAGGCGTCAACACGGTTACTTTGGCGATGGGAGAGGCCTATACGGGGTGGTTTCATTCTTTTGCGGTATCTTCGGCGGACGATGTCGCGGCCGTTCTGCCTGACGTAAAAAGCATCTATCCGTCGGGCTTGGGCGCCGCGAGCGGAGATATGAACCAAAGCGTGGTTTCCTTCGGCGTCAATGCCTTCGACAACGCGGCCGACTACGGTAAAAAGGGCGGGACGGAATATAAATTTTATGCGGAAAAGGCGGGTGACTATACGCTGGGTATATTGGCAATGGCGGGAAATCCGTTGGCAAACCGTACAAAACTTACCTTGAACGATACCGTACTGAAATTTGGCGGAAAGGAATATTACTCCCTCGATACAACGGCCGGGTGGTCGGGCGATACCTGGAATTATATAAAGATTTCCCTGCAAAAAGGGATAAACTCCCTCCTCATTGAAAATTCTCTGACATATGTGAACGCCTCGAAAACGGCGGAGCTGGCGCCCGACGAAGCGGGCGGCGTATATGTCAGCAATTGGTGGATGAAGCAGCTCTCTCTAGAACGCGTTCCCGAAACGTATTTCGAATTGGATACGTCCTCCGTACAGAAGATATATAATCCCGGGCGGGAACTCTCCTCCGAAGGGCTCGTCGCAAAATACGTGACGGACGGCGAGGCGCGGATACTGACGGAAGAAGAATACACGATAGAAGCGCCTACGCTAACTGATTACGGAAGCAAAGAAGTAAAGGTGACGATGAAGGAGACGGGCCTTACTGCCGCTTATTCTGTAAACGTTGCGCGGGAAGGGACGCCCTTTGCGGGAAAAATCGTTGCCTTTGACGGAACGCAGTCCACTGGAAAGCTTTCTTACTATCTGAATGCAGAAATTTCCGGGGAAGGAACGGGCGCGTGCGAGGGGCGGCTGTTCTGGATCACCGACGAAAAGACCGCCGACGGCGGGTACGTGTTCGGCTCGGGCGGCGCCGGAGCTTCCGAAAACAGGCAGGTCACCTTTACCTTAAAGATCGACAATACGGGAACGGCGGGTACGTATCTGATAAAATCGTACGCAAACGCCAATAATTTTACCTGTAACAACGCGACGATTTCCGTCAATGGACGGGAAGCCGAAGCCGTCAATATCTGCGCGGCAAAGCAGCCGGGTCGGGAATGCGTTCCCTACCTCTTTGCCTTGGAATTGAAGGAGGGCGAAAACCTCGTCGTGTTGAAAATGCAGGATCAATATTCCGTCTGGTGGGAAAATTTCGAAATTTGTCCTTTGGAGACGGAAGTAAAGACGGAATATCTTCCCGAGGCGGGGGCGAGGTCGGGGATCGACTGTATAGAGACTGCAAACGGCGCGTGGCTGGGCAATGAAAACGTGCGCGCATTGTCCTGGTGGAGCGATCTGACCGAGGCGGGAAATTATAGCTTTACTTTCCATACGGAAACAATTTCGGAAAAAAGTTTTGTTTTCGTCTGCGACGATCGGGAAACGACCGTAAACGTCTCGGAAACGGGAGAGACGGAGGTAAGCCTCGATTTGACGGCGGGACTGCATAAATTCGGTGTAAAATGTTCCGGGGCGGCAGGCAATTTTGACTTTTACGGTTTCGGGCTCAAAAAATTCGAGATTCCCGATAGTATTGTTTTGGATACGTTGGAAATGTCTCTCGAACTCGAAAACGGGGGCGCGTTGAATATAGCGAAGCTGAAAGTGACCGCTATATACGGAGAAACGCAAAGAGTGTTATCCTCTTCCGAATACGTCGTCGTATATCCCGAAAATTATTCCGTCACTACGGCCGGGGCTTATACGATCACCGTTAAAGTGGCAAAAGCGGAAAATATAACTGCAACGTTTCTTGTGACGGTCAAGGAAGTACGGCGTACGGTAGGGTTGGAAATCGACGTCGGCAAGATAGAAACGGAGATAGAAAACGGAGGCACGCTGAATACGGCCGCCCTCGTCGTGAAAGCTGTATATAACGACGGTACCAAGGAAACGCTGACGGCTAAGGAGTATTCTGTTATTCTGCCCGAGGGCTTCGACGCGGAAAAAGCGGGAACATATACCGTCAAAGTGGAACTTAACGCCGATAAGGAGATTGCGGGTACCTTTGAAATCAAAATAAAGGAAAAAGTACAAGCGGCGGGCTGCGGCAGCACGGTAGGAATTGCAGGCGGAGCCTTTGCAGCAATCTGTTTCGTTTCGGCAGTTTTGCTGAAAAAGAAGCGCGACGCGGGTCGCAAGTAATATACAAGGAAAAATCGATGAGGAAATTATGGTCGAAAGCCCTGTTGTTTTTATGTGCGGGCGCGGCGCTTTTTGGGAATTCCTGTTCCGTGGGGGAAACGTCCGCCTCCTCCGCAGATTCCGAACATCTCCACAGCTATGTTTCTTCTTTCGTAGAGCCGACGAGAGCGAAACAGGGCTATACCCTTCACGCTTGCTCGTGCGGGGAGGCTTACGCTGACGGCTATACGGGGATTTCGGAGATAAAAGAAACGAATAAGCCGGAATATCGAATTTTATTTATTGGCAACAGTTATACATATTTCAATAATCTATGGGATATTTTTGCCTTGGCGGCCAACGGGGAAGGCTATAGCGTCGAGATCGATCATATCACGCAGGGCGGATACTCTTTGAAGCAGATGGCGGATCCGCGGGACCCCTTCGGCGCGGAGGTGGAAAAAGCTCTTGCCGGCGAAAAATACGACGCGGTATTTTTACAGGAGCAAAGCCTTCTGCCGGCGACAAATCCTGCCGCCTTTTATGACGGCGTGCGGGCGCTTGCCAAAAAACTAAAGAACAACGGGGCGGCGGGTGTATTGTATCAGACTTGGGCGCGGAGGCCGGACTCCGCTGACCTTGCCGCCAACGGCTTGACGCACGAAAGCATGACGATGAAGCTGGCGGCGGCATACGAGGCGATCGCAAAGGAGGGCGGGTTGTTCCTTTCCCAGACAGGCAGCGCGTTTTATAATATCACATTGAATCACCCGGAAATAGAATTATATGATTCCGATAAAACGCATCCGTCACTGGCGGGAAGTTATCTTGCGGCGATCTGTCACTATGCGGTCATATACGGAAAATCCCCGATAGGGATAAGCTATATCCGCAGCATAGGCGCAGAAAAAGCGCGGATTTTACAGAACGCCGCCCACGAAGCGGTATTCGGGCAATCGATCGTCACAAAAGAATACGCACGTTCGTCCGAGGGCGTTACGGAAACGCCCGAAACGGAATCGGATTGGAGGCAGGACGGAATTTTGAAAATTTTAACCATAGGAAACAGCTTTTCGGACGATACCATGGAATACGTCGGGGCAATCGCCAAAAGCATAGGGGTAAAAAATATTTCTTTGGGAAATCTGTATTACGGCGGCTGTTCGTTGAATATGCATTATAATTATGCTTTGAACAACAGCCCGGTTTACGATTATCGAACCAATACGGGGAACGGTTGGCGCACAAAATCGGGTTGTACGATGCAAGAAGCTATCCTCGCGGAAAACTGGGATTTTATTTCCTTACAGCAGGGCACGGGGGACGGGAGTCGCTTTACGCAGCCGCAGTCCTATACAAATCTTTCAAAATTGATCGATTACGTAAAGAAGAAAGCGGATAAAAGCGCGCAACTGATCTGGAACATGACATGGTCGGATCAGGGAACCTCAACGCGACCCGAGATATTGTCCTATAACGGGGATTCGTTGAAGATGTACGAAAAAATTGTGGAGACGGTAAAAAGCGAGGTGCTCGCGATGGAGAAAATCGTTTTGGTTTCTCCGACGGGAACGGCGATTCAAAACGCCCGCACCTCGTTTGTAGGGGATACGCTTACGCGGGACGGATATCACCTTTCCTATGCGTTGGGAAGATATATAGCGGGGCTTACGTTCGTGCGGGCATTGACGGGCCTTCCTATCGACGAGATCGGCTTTATCCCGCAAGGAATAAACGACGACGCAGCGGCTGTTGCGATAGAATCAGTCAATAACGCCATACAAAAGCCTTATCAGGTGACGCCCTCCATTTTTACGTAAGAGGATCGTTTAGTAAAAAATTATATCGAAAAATCCACATGGAAAATTAACCGGCTTCCCGTTTTCGGGAAACAGTCTGAAAATAAACGCTGTTAAAAGCAAACCTTTTAACAGCGTTTATGCTAATTGTAGTGAAAAGGAAGATAAGCGAGAAAATAGAGAAAACGGGAAAAGCCCCGTCGAAAGAGGGGCAAAGGGAGCTGTAGTGCGTATCTCTTTTTATGGACTAAAGTGACTTAGGTGCAACACATAAGAGTTTTTAGAATGTTTCAGCTTGGGATTTTGAGCGAACGGTAATCGTTGAGACAGCAAGAAGAAAAATATGAGCCAAGGATACTATATTTTACAGGCGCTTTCACGTCAAAATCCTTTATGACAGATTAAAAAAACTTAAAACGGGCGTTACAACACTCGATTTTTATGCGCATAGCGTAAATTGTTTTGAGTACCATTGTACCAAAACAAAAAAAATTAAAAAAATTTGGAAAAGGGTATTGACAAATCAATAAAGGGATGTTATAATAATCATGATTTACGCGGGTAATGTAAACATAAAGTCAGAAACATAGAGCAAAAAATGCCGCGAGGAGAAAAACAAAATGGTTACAAGAAAGGACGTGGCAGCTCTTGCAGGGGTTTCCGTAGCTACAGTATCTAATGTATTTTTGGGAAAGGTTGCAGTATCGAAGGATGCAGAAGCAAAGGTTTGGGAGGCTGCCAGATATTTGAAATACGTTCCCAATCATACGGCGCGCAGTTTATCGCTCGGCCGGAGCAACCATATCGGCATAGCCATGAACGAATCCACCAATCCTTTCCACATGGAAATTATAAAGTATATAGAAGCTTACGCCTGTATGGAGGGATTTTTGGTCACTGTATTCGATATGGCCGGCAGCTTGAAAAACAGTACGTCTTTTATTGAAAGGGGCAACCTTGATGCTTTAATAAATTTTACCACAGTCAAATTTTATGATGAATTTTTCGATATCCTCCAATCTCAAAATACGGTGATGGTAAATTTCGGGCTGGATAAAGGGCCGTCTTTCGGTCATGAGGATGCGGACGCAATGATAGAATGCATGAAAAAGCTCGCTTCTTTCGGCCATAAGTCGGTGGGATATATCAGCACCTTGGGCAGGGCAATTCTTCCTTTGGACGAGCGTAGCCGTACCTTTATGGAGAAAAGGAAGGGAATGGGATTTTCGGAGGATGACGATCTCATCGAATGTGATGCGGGTTCGGCTTTCAAAAGTTCAGAATGCGGATATAAGGGAATGACAGCCTTGATGAAGCGGCATCCGGAATTGACCGCCGTTTTCGTGATGAACGACCTGGCCGCAATCGGGGCGATTCGCGCCTTGAAGGATATGGGATACGATTGCCCTAAGGACGTTTCCGTCGTCGGCTGCGACGATATAGAGCTTTCCAAACTCCATATTCCCAGTATTTCTACCTTTGGATTTGACAAGGCAAGGTATGGGACGAAAATGGCGGAAAAAACAATAGAGTGTATTCTCCAAAAGGATAGGGGCATAGGCTTTGATTTTAAGGTGAAGAGCCAGGCCTTTTTCCGCGAATCTGTTTCTGTTTGCCGAAATATGTCCAAACGATAAACGCTATAAAAATTTTACGACGAGTTTACTCGGGTAAATTCAAATCGAAATAAGTATGTTTTTGCAAGAAAAAATAAATTTGACGAGCGGCGATATAAATTATGAAATATAAATTTAATGAAAAAAACGGTATATTTACGCTTTTCGATCCGGAAACGGGAAAGGATTGGAGCAATCATTTTTTTAACGATTTAAGCTATGTGATGAGTGTGTCGCACACGGGCGTACCGTATTCTCGCTTTATCGATCAAAACGCGGTGCAGGTAACTTTGAATAGTCCCGGTTCGTCCTTCGTATATCTCAGAGATGCGGAAACGAAAAAATATTGGAATATTGCAGGCTATCCCTCACTTAATAAAGTGTCGAAATATAAATGCGAACACGGACAGTTGTTTACGCGTATTTCCTCGCAGGCACAGGGGATTTTTGCAAGTATCGTATATGCAATTTCGCCCGATGATACTCGGGAAGTATGGAAGGTGACGCTCGTTAATAAGACGCCGCGTCGTCGGAAGATCGATATCTTTGCCGTGACGGCGTTCGATCTCAACGGATATGCCCAACCGGTGTATTACAGCACGGTTACGACGAGTGCGACGGAATATGTGGAGGAAATCAACGGAATTTATAACGGAAACCTCAATCCCTATCGTCCGCATGAACTGTCGTCGGGATATATATTTTCCAGTGAACCGCTTAAAGCCTACGACGGCAATTACGAGAGCTTTATCGGCACGATGGGGACGCAGACTAAACCGATTATATTGGAGCGGGGAGAGGATTGCACAAATTCCGAGGCGACCGTTCGTCAGAGGGGCGGGATTTTGGAAAATGAAGTGGAGCTTTTACCCGGGGAAACAAAGACGGTTTACTATGTTTTGGGCCTTACCCGATCAAAAAAGAAGCTGATTTCCATGCACGGCTCGTATCTTAAGGAATGCGAAGAAATTATTCGGAGAGCAGAAACGGGCGAAGCAAGGTTTGGTCGTCTGCATACGAAATGTCCCGAACCGCAGTTTAACCGCATCTTGAATTATTGGGCGGAACATCAGGTCAGCTATTGCGCATTGGGGAAAAAGGCCGTTCGAGACAACGCACAGCTTGCCATGGCAATGCTTAATTTTAATCTTCCGTTGGCAAAAAAGACAATAGACGAGTGTCTCGCGCATGAATATTCGGACGGACATTCGGTGCTTACCTGGTACCCGTATCTGGAACCGAATATCTATTCCGATCCTTCGGCCTGGCTGGTGTTTGCCGTCTGCGGATACATAAAGGAATCGGGGGATTTTGAATACCTCGGTCGTCAAATGCCCTATTTGGACGGTAAGTCCGATACGGTGTACGGTCATTTGAAAAGTGCGGCCTCCTGGTTCGGTCGAAGAGACAACTACGGCGAACACGGTTTGCCGCGTATCCACCATGCCGATTGGAACGACGCGCTGAATATACCCGACGAGAAAGCGGAATCGGTGTTTATGGCGATGCTGATCTGCAAGGTGTACGACGATTTGGCGGAATTGTCCTCATACATCGGCGATAAAGAATATGCCGCGGAATTGAAGAAATTGAAAAAGCGGCTTGCCGATAAGGTCAACGACGCAGCTTATAACGGGGAATATTATGTGCGTGCCTTTTCGAAATTCGGCACGGTGGGAGATAAGACAAACGAGAACGGCGGGAAAATTTACGTCAATCCGCAAAGCTGGTCGATCCTTTCCGACGTATGTCCGCAAGAGAGAACGGAAAGCGTACTTCGGGCGATAGACGGTATGGAAACGGAAGAGGGCATACCTCTGTGCGCGCCGAGCTACGGGAGCTATGACGAGAGCGTGGGACGCATGAGCGGAATGCTGCCAGGCGTTTATGAAAACGGAGGTATTTATAATCATGCGGGGTGCTTCAAGGTCATGGCAGACTGCAGACTGGGACGCGGAGAACAGGCGGTGAACACACTCAAGAAAATCGCTCCGGACGGAGAATTTAATCCCTCGTCGAAAACGACGACGGAACCGTATGTCTTTACAAATTGCTATTTGAAACATCCGTCGGTGGATATGCAGGTCGGGTTTTCCTGGCAGACGGGATCTTCCGCCTGGGGCTTGATGTGTTATTACGAAGGTATTCTCGGGCTTCAGAGGGGATATGACGGGCTGCATATTGCGCCCGCCTTGCCCCGCTCCTGGAGAAGCCTGTCGGCGGAACGCACCTATCGGGGAAATAAGCTTTTTATAAAGTACGTCAATCGGGGCGGCGACAGAATCTCTTTGATCATAGACGGAAAAAAGAAGCGGGGAAACGTAGTTCCGCTCTTTGAAGATAACAGGGCGCATTTTGTTACCGTGATCCTCGAATAAAAATTCCGTTGCGTTCGGTATCAAGATATTATATTATAAAAATTTTACGCGAGTAAATTTTCAAAAAGGGACGTCCCTTTTTCCTTGTGGATACAAGGAAAAAGGGACGTCCCTTTTTCCTTGTGGATACAAGGAAAAAAACAATTAATCAGCAAAAAATCCGCAGCCACGGCTGCGGAAAGATAAGGAGTGTAATTATGAAAAGAAAAATCAGTCTTTTGTTGGCGGTAGTCGGGGCTTTGACTTTTTTCGCATCGTGCTCGAAGCGGGTTCCTCAGCAATCCGAACAAGGCGCGGACGAAATCGATTATTCGCAATTCGACGCGGAAACGGAAGCGACCTTGAAAATATCCATTCAGTCGTACGATAACGAGGAAGCGCTTATTCGCTCGGTTGCGGAGGTTTTTCAGGAAAAATATCCGAAGGTTGAAATAAAAATAGACCGTATGAGCGGCGAGCTTTCGTCAACGTTGATGTCCTATTATAACGCGGAGGCGAACGCACCAGGAACGATGCCCGATATTTGGTTTTCCACCTCGTTTAATATGCTTGCTCTTTCCAAAAAGAATATTATGCTTAATATGGATCCCTATCTGGAAGCGGCAAGCAGTCAAAATTTATTTGACGTAAACGAATACGTCCCCGAGTATTGGACGCTCGGAAAAAAGAATTTTACAAACGAACAGCTGATGGTTCCCCGCAGCGCCGACCGAGTGGTGGTACATAGCAATATCGATATCATCAAAAAAGCGCAGGCCTGGTGTACGGGTCAACATAAAACGGACGCGGACTTTCTTGCGGGCGAAGTGGGGCAATCTCAATGGATTACGGACGGATACATCGAGGACGCTTCCGCGGCCGTCGATATTATGGGTCGGCTGAAAAACGGCTGGACATGGGAGGATTACCTGTACGTGCTCTATTGGTGCCGTCAATATTACGATTCGATCGGCTGGACGGCGGCAAAGGGATATTACCTTGTAGATGCGTATCTCAATTGGGAAGCTAATTACAACCCCATTTTCGAAGCGATGGGCGTCAAATATTTCAACGACGACGGTTCCTTTAATACCGATACGGAAAATTGGCAGCGAGCGCTGGACATGATCAAATTTTTGATCGCGCAGGGATTTTCCGCTCCGTTTAAGGGCGGAAGCGCCGGCTTTACGGGCGGAAAAGGCGTATTTTTGATACACTCCCAGGCAATGGCGATTACGCTCAGCAAATTGCAAGCGCTGGACGCATACAAAAACGTAACCGACATGTCGGAGGTATTCGATATTTACACCTTCCCTCTGATCGAGTACAACGATACTCCGAAGATCGGCGCGGGAATCGCGGGATACAGCGTTTACAAAAACAGCAGAAACAGAGAGCTCGCAATGCTGTTTTTACTGGAGATTATCAGCGCCCGCGGACAAACAGCAATGGCGGATGTGGGGATCAACTATCCTTCTATCCGCGTCGATATGCAGAATACCAAAGCTCCTTGGGCGGAAAAATACAGCGCCTATAATATGGAAGCGTATATCTGGGGACAGGAATACACCTGCGCTACCGATTATTTCCTCGCGCATGAGCCGGAATATGCCAGCGATATTATGGAAGCGGTGCAGACGATGATTTCCTCTTATGCCGACGGAACAAAGGGACTTTCGACCGTGCTTAATAACTGCAAAGACGATATAGAGTATTATTTGTCTTTCTGACAGGCTTATAAAGAAGGGATAAAGTATGAAAAAAGAAAAAGGGATCAGAATAAAACCTCGTGTAAAAGAGGAGATTACGGGATTTTTATTTGCCATGCCCGTCATTCTCGGGCTGCTGATTTTCACATTCCTGCCTGCGATACAAGGGTTTATTTACGCATTTTTCAATTTTGACGGCTTCAACATGGGGGAGTTCGTCGGTTTCGGAAATTTCGTTCGTTTTTTCGCGAAGGACAGGGATACCGTTTATATCTTCCGTAATTCCTTCCTGTACGCGATTATTAACGTTCCTTTGTCCTTGGTGCTCGGCTATCTGGTGGCGCTGCTCGTAAATACGCAAATGAAAGGGATCAAGGTGTTTCGGACGCTTTTCTATCTTCCCTGCGTTATTCCCGGCGTCGCTTCGGCTCTGCTGTGGCAGGATCTGTTTGCCGCAAACGGAATTATCAATCAGATACTCACTAATTTCGGTTTACCTGCGGCAACCTTTTTCAGCGAAGCGAAAAGCTCCATGGCGACGTATATCTGGACGACGACGTGGGGTGTGGGGGGCAGCATGGTGCTTTGGCTGGCGTCATTCAAAAATATTCCCTCCACGCTTTACGAGGCCGCGATTCTCGACGGCGCCAACTGGGCTAAAAAGCTGTGGTATATCACTATCCCCATGAGTACGGCCATGATTTTTTACAATCTCGTGACGGGCATTATCGGAGCTTTACAACTTTTCAATACCTACATAGTCGCTTCGGGCACAAACGGGAAGGGCGAGGGAAATTCTCTGTACGTATTTGCGGTAAAAATTTATAATACTGCTTTTGTCGGTACAAATCCGCAGGTGGGATATGCCGCCGCGATCGGCATTGTTTTATTTGTAATTATCATGATCTTGACGGCGATTACGTTCAAGACGAATAAGTGGGTGCATTATTCGGAGGGCGACTAAAATGGAAATCGAAAACGTCTCGAAAAATTCCGTGCCGCATGTAAAGAAAAATACGGCGCAGCGTTACATTGTCCGCGCCCTGTATATCGCCGTGCTGCTTATGGTTACGGTATATCTGATTTTTCCGTATCTGTATATGCTGATGCGTTCCCTGATGATTTACGACGACGCGGCGAGCACTAATCCCGTTTATTTCTTTCCGCATACGAGAATTACATTTCAAAATTTTATCGATATTTTCAGCAAGAAGCCGTCGAACCCTTACCTCGACACTTCTTATACCTACCTCGATTATTTGTGGAATACGGTAAAAATAGCGCTGTTTAACATAATAGCAGTGCCCTTGTCCGCTTCGCTTTGTGCATATTCGTTTTCCCGTCTGCGCTGGAGATGCCGGGGAGCGGTATTTGCACTGATGATGGCTTCTATTATGATCCCCGGATCCGTTCTTACGGTTCCTCAATACGTGCTGTTTGCTTCTTTCGGCTGGACGGAGTCCGCTTTGCCGCTTACGATTCCGACATTATTCGGCGGAGGCGCCATGAATATCTTTCTTCTCGTACAGTTTATGCGCAATATTCCGTATGAGATGGAGAACGCTGCAAAGATCGACGGCGCAAATGCCTTCCAGCGGTATCTTATGATCGTTATACCGCTTTGCAAGCCGATACTCATCTATATCGTTATCGGAACCTTCAATTCCGTCTGGGGAGATTTCACGGGGCCGCTGGTATATTTGAAATCGCGCGAAAAATGGACGTTGGCCGTTGCAATCTATTATGATTCCGTCAATTTTTCGGAAGGGATGGATCAGCCGAACATTCGTATGGCGGTCAGCGTATTTATTTCCATAATTCCCGCCATAATTTTCTTCTTCTATCAAAACACATTGATAGAAGGGGTACAGATGGGCGCACTAAAAGGATAGACGGCTTCAAGCCTGTTTATAAAAAATTTCTAATTTTAGGAGGAAAATTCTATGAAAAAGAGAAAATCGATCGCAAAATCGATTGCGATTTGGTCTCTCGGAGTGCTGACGGCGTTTTCGCTTGCGGGCGGGGCAAAGAGCCTTACCAGAGCGTCGGCCACGGTTGAAGGGCAGACGCCCGAGGATACTTATTTGCTTCCCATAAACGGCTACGCGGATCTGAACGGCTACAGCGCGTTGGAGGGTACGACTTTTTCTGTCTGGATGGCGACAAATTACGGTATCGGTCATGAAGGCATCTGGTCGGGGCTCGGTCAGTATTCTTTCGACGGCTGGCAGCCTTTTGCCGGCTCCGTGACGGAGGAACAGAAGCTTCAGATTCTTAACGACATGTGCGATCACATTTTGATCAACGGAAAAACGATGTCCGAAATCCGTGTGGAAAACGGTAAAAGCGCAGAAATCTCCACTGCGGTCGGCGGGACGGCGATGGGAAGGGTTATCTTCGGTTATTACGGCGAAGGAAAAATCGCACTCCGTTTCCATACGTCGTCCGGAGACGGCTCCTGTCTCTCTGCTGCGCAGATCGAGACGGTGACGATCAAAGAGGGCTTCCAGTGGTACAGCAATGCGGGGGCAAAACTCGGAACGACGACTGATCAGGATTATACGATGTATTACGATCAGGCAAACAATCAGATGGTGCGTCAGCTGAAAACGGATGAGAACGGCGAAATTGCCGCCGACGCGATCACGATGACGAAAGGGCCCGACAAAACTTTATATTTCAAAGGGGATACTTTTGACAAGACGGGGCTTTCCTTTACGGTAAAATATGCAGATAAGGACGCGTCGGGAAAAAACAGGACGGAAACGATCCCCGCGGACAAGGTAATCGTCGGCGACTGCGATTTTAACGGAGACGAAGCCGGTAAGGTAAAGGTCCCCGTCTATGTAAACGGTGCCGAATACGAGGTCGAAGTCGATTACAATCCCAAGCAGGTAGATATCTCCGAGACGGCGCTCGCAGGGATTACGATCGAAGGACTGAAGGAAACATATGTAATGGAGACCGATCGCAAGGTGAGCGGCTTAACGCTTAAAAACGTCAAATTTACGGACGGCACGACTGCCGATATTGTGCTCACCGACGAATGTATCAATGCGCCCGTGGTCTATGAAGGAAAATGTAAGGGGAGCATAAGCTATCTCAACCTCGAAGGGTTCAAATTTGAGTATAATGTTTCCAACGTGGACAGCTCGACGCCAATTTCTCTCTCGATCGACGCGACGAATTATCCGATTTTCCATGCAACGATCAACAATCGGCTCGGGGTGAAAGTGACTGTTCCCGGAAGTACGACCTCCAGAAAGGCCATCGAAAATGTTCAGTTGGCTAAATGGCTGGATCGCGAGGGCAACGAAGTTTCCATCGGTGACTTTATTTATATCAATGGCGTAAGCTTCACTCAGCTTTGGTCCGAACATAAGATCAGAAAGATCCTTGCTTACGGGGATACGCTTTTATTCGACGTTTACACGAATAAATCGGAAGTTTCGCAGGATAAGGTTCCGGCGGAATATATCGATTCGGAAACGGGTATGCCGATAGGATATCTCACGTATGACAGCATTTTTACGATAGAGTTCAAGCCCGGCTTTGCTTACGTAACCGCCAATGCGGATTCGTGGGGGCTGGGGACGTCCGAAGCGGACAGCGCCAAGTATTTCCCCGTTCCCGGCGGATATTTGAAAGAGAGCGTTCTGTTGGTGCGTTATCCGGCTACCAGTTCGTTGACGAGATGGATGCGCCCGCTGTCCCTTATGGACGGGGAAAATAAGATGACCTCCGAAAAGATGGTGAGCGCCGTGCTCGAGCTTGCGAAGACGCCCGACAAATACACAAAATCCGCGCTTGACGCCTTGATGAGCAACGTCGCCTCGGACGCCGCGGTGGTCACTTCGTCCGGCATTACCGAATTCAAGGTGGGAGAAGATTACGACGCGACGGGGCTGGAAGTAACGGTGAAGTATCTCGACGGCGGTTCGGAGGTAATGACTTTCAACAGCGCCGCGATCCAGGGCTTCGACAGCGGGGAAGCCGGAACGTGCGCTTGTTATGTGACGGTAAATAATATCCGTGTTTCTTTCACGGTAACGATTAAGGAAGCTTCTTCGGAAACACCCGATTCTTCTTCATCCTCGGGCGGAGCAGGCTCGGCTTCCGAAAGTACGGGCGGGGGCTGCGGCTCGAGCCTCGGCGGCGCGTCGCTGCTTCTGGCCTCGGCGGCGATCGCGGTCGGCTGCGTAATTTTGAAGAAAAAGAGAGCTTAAAGGAAAACAGTCGGTTTCCGGATGCGGGATTATATTCCGTGGGCAAGATACCCGCGCCTGAAAACGGGCGCGGGTACTTTGATATTAATCGTATCAAATAAATAAATAAAGACAGGAGATTATAGATGAGAAACAATGCGAAAAAAGCTTTTAAGCTGATTGTCTTTCTCACTGCAATTATTATGGCGACAAATTTAATCGGATGTTCCGAAAGGCCGCACTCCGTCAGCGACGGAGGCAACGCTTCCTCCTTTGATGAAAATAGCAAAGCAGACGATCTTCGCAATTTAGACGAATTTGAATATACGAAGTTGAGTCTTTCCGCGACGGACGATTACGGAAGGACATTAAAACCCTCCGATTCGGAAGATAAATCTCGTTACGTGGGTATTTTCTTTTTCCTTACTCTGGGCTATCATGCAAATCATTCGGGAATTTACGATATTTCAAAAATTACCGACTACGGAGAAAATATCCCCGCATTTTTTCAGAATACAGCGGAATCTCCGGTGGGAGCCGCTCATTTCTGGGGAGAGCCTGTTTGGGGATATTATCGTTCGGACGATCCCTGGGTGATTACAAAGCAGGTGGAGATGCTGACGATGGCGGGACTGGACTTCATCGCGCTCGATGTTTCCAATATGATTTTGTACGAGGATACCGTGGATACTCTTTTGGAGATACTTTTGCGCTTTCAGCAACAGGGCTGGGACGTACCGCGCGTATGGTTTTATTGCAATCAGCAAAATCCGGAGACAATGGACGATAAAGAGGTGATAAAAAAGATCTATAATCGTTGGTACACGCAAAAGAAGTATGAAAGCCTGTGGTTTTCTCCAAACGGAAAACCTGTCGTTACACAGGGCTGGAATACTACGTGGGACATCGGGAATCCTTTGGAAAAAAAGATTGCGGAAACGTTCGAGTTTCGGTTGCGGCAGTGGCCTACGGAGAAATTCAATGAAGAAGGGATTCCCTGGATTGAATTTACTTATCCGCAGCCCGTCCACGACGGTTGGATAAATGTTTCCGTGGCGCAGCATGCCAACACGGTAGCATTCAGCGATTGCGAAAAGAATTGGGGACGGGGTTACGATTTTACGACGGGTGTCAACGACAACGAGCATTTTCGGGAAGGGATCAATTTTGCACAGCAGTGGGAAACCGTTTATAAGGCGGGCGACCAGGCAAAATACGTCTTTATCACCGGTTGGAACGAATGGGTGGCCGAAAAAATGATTTATAACGGGCGTATTCAGACGGTGGATCAGTTCAATGAAGAATATTCCCGCGATATAGAGCCTTGTGTAAACGGTTTTGGCGACAATGTTTATATGCAGATGATCCAGAATATCCGCAAATGGAAATATACCGATCCTGTGGGATATAAAAATCCGTCCGTCACAATCGATATTTCTTCGTTTGATATTTCACAATGGGCAGACGTAAAGACGATCTATCGCGATTTTGAAGGAGATGCGATTTCGAGAGACTGGTATTCTTTCGACGGCTCTTTCTCCTATGTCGATACGACCAACCGCAATGACATCGTACGCACGTATGTCTGTCGGGACGAGGAATATCTCTATTTCCGAGTGGAGACGAAAGAGCCGATCTCCGAACGGGAAAAGATGGATAAGAAATGGATGAATTTGATGATTAAAACTCCCGACGGCGGAGAAGATGGAATTTTTGGCTATCAGTATTTTATCAATCGGGAGATCGAGGGAAATACTACGAGCGTACAGAAATACGACGGGAAAAATTACAATACCGTGGGAACGGGCGGTGTTTATGTCTCGGGAAATGTCATGCAGGTGCGCGTGAAGCTTTCCGATCTCGGGCTCAGCTATGCGGATTATGCGCTCGAATTCAAGGTGACGGATAACATCAAAAAAGTGACGGATGTTTTATCTTACTACAAAACGGGCGATTCCGCACCCATGGGCAGAATGGGTTATTCGTTCGGCTATCGGGAGGAAGAATGAGACGCTACAAAAATTTTATCGCGGCGGTTTTGGCTTGCGGCCTGGCGCTTAACTGCTTTGCCGCCTGTTCCGGCCCCTCTCACGACATATCGGGCAGTACGACGGAAAGCACTTCGGAGGGAACGCTGCGGGAAAAGGATATTCGTTCCCTTTCGGCTAACGAATATACGCAGCTGAATTTGTCGGGCACGGATGCTTTGGGCAGGACCTTTGAGACGGCGGATTCGGAGAATAAAGACGTTTATGTGGGAATGTTTTTTTATCTGACCTTAGGAAATCATGCCAATCATAACGGAATTTACGATGTTTCCGCCATTACCGGTTACGGTAAAAATATGGAGGCGTTCTTTAAGGCGAACGATACGACTTCGCCCGTCGGAAGCGCGCATTTCTGGGGAGAACCCGTCTGGGGATACTATCGATCGGACGACGAGTGGGTAATTCGGAAACAAATCGAAATGCTGACGATGGCGGGGGTCGATTTTCTGTGTTTTGATACGACGAACGCCGTATTATATCTCGATACCGTGGATATTATTCTGCGGGTATTGAGCGAGTACGCGGCGGCGGGCTGGGACGTTCCGAAGTTTATGTTTTATATTGCCGCCTCGGATAAAAGCTGTATCAAAACGGTGTATGAAAAATATTATTCCAAGGGTCTTTATAAGGAGCTTTGGTTTGCGCCGAAAGGAAAACCGATGATTACGCAAATGTATTCCACCGAGTGGAATGAGGCGGATCCGACGGAAGCCGCAATTTCAGGTTTTTTTGAATTTCGTTTTCGCCAGTGGCCTACAGACAGCTTTCTTAGAAAAGGCTGGTCGTGGATCGAGTTCGAATATCCTCAGCCCATTCATACGGATATGGTCAGCGTTTCCTCCGCACAGCATACCAGCCTGAAATTTTCGAGTATGTCGGACAACCGAGGGAAGGGGTTCGACCTTTCGACGATGACGAACGACGCCTCCAAGGTTGCGGAGGGCGCAAATTACCAGTCGCAATGGAACCGTGCGATTTCGGGCGAAAACAGCGATCGGATCGAATTTATTCTGTTGACGCAATGGAACGAATGGGTCGCGGAAAAGTTTTGGGACGAAACCAAGGGCGAGGCCTATATGGTGGACGGGTTTAATCAAGAATATAATCGTGACTTAGAGCCCGTCAAGAATGGCTACGGGGACAATTATTACATGCAGACGATCCAGAATATCCGCACATGGAAATATTCGAAGGCAAAGCATTATGCCTATGAGAAAAAGACGGTGGATATTTCCAAATTCGAAGCCGAGGCATGGGAGCATGCCGCCGCTTATCTCGATTTTACGGAAGAATGTATTCCGAGAAATCATGCGGCTTTTGATTCGTCGTTCAATTATATCGACGAGAGCAACCGAAACGATATAGCGTCGGTGTCCGTTCTCCATGACGATACATACGTATATTTCCGAGTGGAGACAAAAGAGGAAATCAGCAAGTATCAAAACGGAGATACAGGCTGGATGAACATCCTTGTCGGAAGCGGAGAGGAACGGGAAAACACGTTTATGAGCTACGGGTATGCGATAAATCGCCGCGTAAACGGAAACGAGACGAGCGTTTGCCGTTATAATTCGGACGGGGAATGGAAAGAAGTGGGGACGGGTACCGTATATGTCTCGGGAAACGTTATGCAGGTAAAGGTAAAGCTTTCGGATTTAGGAAAGAGCGGAAAAGATTTTTATATGCGGTTAAAGGTGACGGATAACGTAAAGAAGCCGGAGGATCCGCTTTCGTATTTCACGTCGGGAGACAGCGCGCCCATTGGCAGATTGTCCTATTCTTACGGATATTGATTGGAAAATAAGGGGTATAATATGTATCGGAAAAAGAAAACAATTTCTTTCATGCTGACTTTTTTTCTCGGGCTTTGCTTTTTTTGCGGGTGTTTCGGAGGAGAGCGTCCATCTCACAGCACGTCTGAAAGCGAATCCGGAAGCGCAGCCGTCATAAATAGGGAAAAGGATACCAGGGGATTAACGAGCGCGGAATATACGCGGTTGAATCTCTCGGGAACGGACGCCTTAGGCAGAAGCTTCGAGACGGCGGATGCGGAAAATAAGGATCTATACGTCGGAATGTTTTACTTTTTATGGCTCGGACAGCATTCGGGCGAACAGAACGGTATTTACGACATTACGAAAATTACCGAAAACGGCGCCAATATGGACGCCTTCTATTACACTAACGACGCTTCTTCGCCTCTGAATAAATATCATTTCTGGGGAGAGCCCGTCTGGGGGTATTATCAATCGGATGACGAGTGGGTGATACGGAAGCAGATTGAAATGCTGACGATGGCGGGCGTGGACTATCTGTATTTCGACACGACCAACGGCGCGTTGTACGATAACGTCACAAAAGTTGTTTTCCGTGTGCTTCAGGAGTATTACGACGCGGGTTGGGACGTGCCGAAAATCATGTATTATATTGCGGTCGGGGATAAAGCGAATATCGAATATCTATACAAAAATTTTTATTCCCAGGGGCTTTATAAAGACCTTTGGTTTGCGCCTGACGGGAAGCCGATGATCACCGTAATGGCTTCGACTGAATGGGACGAAAAAGACCCGACGGAAGCCGCGATTTCAAACTTTTTCGATTTTCGTTTCCGCCAATGGCCGACGGAAAGCTTTCTTCGCAAGGGCTGGCCGTGGATCGAGTTCGAATATCCCCAGCCCATCCATACGGATGTCGTAAATGTTTCCGCCGCTCAGCATACTTCGGTAAAAATGAGCGAACAGACAGCCAATCGCGGGAAAGGCTTCGATCTTTCGTCGATGACCAACGATCCCTCCAAGGTGGCGGAGGGCGTCAATTATCAATCGCAGTGGAACCGTGCGATTTCGGGCGAAAACAGCGATCGGATTCGGTTCGTTAACGTAACGGGGTGGAACGAATGGATAGCGCTTAAGCTTTCGGATACTTCAGAACGATATTTTATGGTCGATCAATTTAACGCCGAATATTCGAGAGATCTCGAGCCCGTGAAAAACGACTGCGGGGATAATTATTATATGCAGACGATTCAGAATATCCGCAAGTGGAAATACGCGGAGGCAAAGCATTACGAGTATGAGAAAAAGACGTTGGATATTTCCAAATTCGACGCCGAGGCCTGGAAGTCTGCCGCCGTATATCGGGATTTTACGGGAGAATGTATTCCGAGAGATCATCCCGCGTTTGGAGGAGCGTTCAATTATATCGACGAAAGCAACCGAAACGATATAGCGTCGGTGTCCGTTCTCCATGACGATACATACGTATATTTCCGAGTGGAGACAAAAGAGGAAATCAGCAAGTATCAAAACGGAGATACAGGCTGGATGAACATCCTTGTCGGAAGCGGAGAGGAACGGGAAAACACGTTTATGAGCTACGGGTATGCGATAAATCGCCGCGTAAACGGAAACGAGACGAGCGTTTGCCGTTATAATTCGGACGGGGAATGGAAAGAAGTGGGGACGGGTACCGTATATGTCTCGGGAAACGTTATGCAGGTAAAGGTAAAGCTTTC
>UQHL01000002.1 GCA_900540805.1 uncultured Eubacteriales bacterium | reverse complement strand
GTATTATCCCCTTTTAGGGGTTATGCAAACCACCAGTTTACTGGTGGTTATGATTGCAAAAACGAATTCAAGCGCTGATTTTTGGTAAAATGACCTTAAGTCAGCGCTTTTTTTGTAAGCAATTAATTTTAGATAAAAATTTCAAAATCGATCGGAGTTGATACTCGATGAAGAATTAAGGGAATAGGAGCTCGCTTGTGTGTTTTCGAAAGAATATTTGGAATTTCCGGCTTTAATTTTGTCGGTGTTGCATAACTTAATACAGAATACTTTTGACGGAATTTTGGACGCAAAATTTTTATAAAAGAATGATTTTACAATTTTTAGATACGATAATCCTATAAAAGTACAACAGATGAGATTATAATAAAAGCATAAAATCCATAAGGAGGAAGACATGAGAAAATTTTTAACAGCTTTATTGCTGGCGGTTTCCGCGCTGGTATTTGCGTCGTGCACGGGTGGAGAAATAAGCACGAGTCAACAGCAGTCGGAGAGTTCGATGACGATCGAAATGTCGGAGTTGCCTGAAACGGCGACGGCGGAGCTGGGGGAAAGGTTCGATATCCCCGAGGTCACGGCGAAAAAAGGAGGTAAGGAGATTGCCGTAGCGGTCAGCGTAAAAGATTCCAAAGGGGAAGAAGTGGAGCTTCAAGGGCGTGGAACGAGATTCTCCGCTACCGATATGAACGGTTATGTAGTTACCTTTTCCGCCGGAGAGGGCGAGGAAAAGATCGTTAAAACCCTAAACGTTCAGGTTTCGGATACGAAGGGGCCGGAAATTTCTCTTCCCGCGTCCGCCAATAATATGACGGTCAAAAAAGGCGCGACGGTTTCCGTTCCCGCCGCGACGTGGACGGACAAGAGCGAAGAAGTGACCGACGGGGGCTATAAAGTCATGTTCGGCGACGCCGAAGTTTCCGTCACGAAAGGCGAAGGAGGGGCTGCCGATACTTTCTTGGCGGAAGAATACGGCGAATATACCGTCATTTACGCGGCAACGGATAAATTCGGAAATCGGACGGAAACGCCGGTCGTCATAGAATGTGTGAGATCGGTGGTGCTTGCAAACTTTGACGACCTTTCAAAAGTGTGGGCGTCCGAAGATTACTCTGAAATCGTTTCCGAGCACGCCGTCGAAGGCAAAGCGCTGAAAGTCACATGCAATAACGGGTGGCAGATGATCGCCGTGTATCCCGAATATTACGATCTCGGCGGCTTCGATAAGCTCCAGATCACGGTGTATTCCGATGTGGATATGGATACCTCCGACGAGGGCTTTTATCTCCTGAATAAAAGATACACCCTTTCCGAGGGAAAAAACATCGTTACGATCACGAAAGAGGAGCTGGATTCCCAGTATCCCAACGGGCGAGTTCCTTCCACGGCAAGAGCGGAATATTACGATTTGAAATATCTTTGGTTTCAGGTGAAATCCGAAAACGGTTCGGTTTGGGTGGATAATCTGATCGGTATCTTCGACAATTATACGGAAGATACAAAGGCGCCCACCGTCGATCTGGGAATCCAGGCGCCTCACGACAAGCTCTCTTTCCAGGTGGGAAGAAAAATGTTCGTTCCTACCGCGGTCGCCTATGACAACAGCATGGAAAAAATCCCCGTATCCTGTATCGTGACGAATAAATCGGGTGCGGACATCACGGCGGAAGCTATCGCGGGGACGTATATCGTCCGGGAAAACGAAGAATATAAAATCGTCTATACGGCGACGGATAAGAGCGGAAACGTCGGTACGAAAACGGTAGAAGTGGAGGTTCTTCCCAGGGCGGATATCCCCGATACGGAAAAATCGGACTATTTCCCCGCCGCTCGGGACTATGACATTTTACAGGATTTCGAGGGCGGCGGCGTCGATTGGAGTACTGTAGAAAACAGTTTCGAAACGGACCACGCCATGAACGGTGAAAAATCCGTCCGACTTTCCACGACCTCGGCGGATTGCTGCGTCGTAATGAAGCTTCTGAAAAACGGAAAGCGTCTGGAAACGAAAGATTGGGAAAAATATGCGTATATTCAGGCTTACGTATATGCGGATTGCGAAGGGGCGAGATTTGATTTTTACGGCAAAACCAATTATCTGCAACTGGGACCTAACGTCATTAAGATTACGTCGCAGGAAATAATAGCCGAAATCGCAAAGGCGGAGAATGTTTATGACAGTACGGGCGGATTTTATTTTCAGCTGACGACGGGTACGGTCTATGTGGATTGCATTATCGGCGTCTATCCCGAAGACCATGTTCCCGAACCGGAGCAGCCCGACGAATTAAAAAATTATTATCCCACGGACAAAGAATACGACGTGTTGCAGGATTTTGAAAGCGCCACCGCGATAGACACCTGGTTTTTTAAGGACAGCGAGGGCTTGACGACAACTCACGCGCTGAAGGGTCACGCTTTCCGCGTTACGGCGGAATCGGCGGATTGGGCGAAGCTTCCTTTGATGATGAAAAAGGACGGAGCCGTTCTGACAGAAAGCGATTGGAGCGCCTATGAATCTTTTAAGCTTGTTATTTACAGCAAAAACGCCTGTCAGTTTGCCTTTTTGAACAAGATTTATGACCTTACCGCGGGATACAACGTAATAGAGATTTCGACGGCCGATATATTGGCTCAGATAAAATCCAACGCGGATTGTTATTCGGCTGCCGGATACTTCTGGTGCCAGGTAAACGGAACGGACGTCGATCTTTACTTCGACGAGTTTATCGGTATCTATCCCGCGGCACCCCAAGAATAAGGTTCCGTAAAAAACGTCCTCTTTCCAAGCAAAGGAAAGAGAACGGCTACGGAAACGATTTCAAGGTTCATTTTTTTCGCGGGGGGGGGGGTACGATAATCTTTCGGAAGCAAACGCGTCTTTTGAAAAAAAGTTTTCGTAAAATGAGAGCTGTCGTAAAATCCGCATTCCTGTGCAATTGTAGCGATGGAAAAATCGGTGTCCGCAAGCATCTTTTTGGCGTTGTCAATCCTCACCGACTGTATATATTCCGTCGGGGAGCAATTGCACAGGGTATGGAATTGGCTCAAAAGCGTAGAGCGCGACATATTGGAAAGCCGGCAGAGATCGTTTAAGGTGATTTTACAATTATAATTATTGTCGATATAGGACAAAACCTTTGTGATTTGTCGGATATCGATGGAGGAGTGTTCGGCTGCGCCGTACTTGTTTGAGGTAACGATACCCGAAAACTCGCAGATCAGGTTGAGCGTTTTGATACATTTTTCCGTTTCGTGCATATTTTCCGTTGACTGATTTAATTTATATAGCTTGCCGATCTCGGAAAGAAAGAACATAAAATCGTTTGCGGAGATGTTGGGAAAGATTTTCAAATTACTTTTTGCGCGGAGCCGCGGTTCGATGTTGAACAGAAGCGAAAAGCCGTGCATGGAACGAAGCTCGTCCCGATAGCGCAGGAAAAATTTATCCGAAAGAATAATATGGAAAATGTCGAGGGCGTTTTTTTCCGAATAGCCGTGCCGGACATTCGGCGGTATGATAAAAAAATCCCCGCTGGTGATGGGATAGCTGTTGTTCTCGATATAGTGCCTGCCCGTGCCTTCGGCAATGATGTTGATTTCGTAAAATTCGTGCGAGTGCATCTGGATGGGAAAATCATTTTTATGAAAATAGCAAAACAACATAACTTGTTTTTTCTGCTCGTCGGATAAAAAATATTTCGCGTCCAATGCCTCCTGAAAAGAGTAAATATAATTGTTTTGGATATTTATAGATTGTGTCATAATCAGATTATAGCACCATTTTACAATAAAATCAACTAAAAATTGTATTTTATCGCACAGGAAGGCGAGCTTATCATCAAAAAATCTAAGGCTCTCATAAAGGAGCGGAGTTTGTCGCAACGATTTGAGGAAAGGATGGAAATGGAAGTAAAACGAAAAAGGAAAAGAAAAAAATTATTTATCGCGGTGTCGGCGGTGCTGATGATATATGCCGCGACGATGCTGATCCCCATATATTTTGTCGTCATCAATTCTTTGAAAAGGCCATTACAGTTTTACGAAAATCCCTGGACGCTGCCGAAAGTGCTGTATCTGGCGAATTACCGTTTCGTTTTTCAGCTGAGCGTGGGCGAAGTGTCTATTTTCAGAATGTATATCAATTCCATTATATTCACCGTCGCTTCCACTCTTATAAGCTGCGCGGCGACGACCGTTACCGCCTACACGGCGGCGAGGTTTGATTTTCGGGGAAAGGGGCTGCTCGTTTCGATCGGAATCGGAGCTATGCTGATCCCCGACTTGGGCTCGAGATCGGTCATTTATAAAATGTACGTCGATCTGAATATGATTGACACGTGGTTTATTCTCATACAGTATGCGACGCCTTTCGGAATAATGTTCCTCATCGCGTACAGCCTGTTTAAGACGGTTTCCAAGACGTACGCCGAGGCGGCGAAGATAGACGGGGCGAGCGAACTGAGGATATTTGTACAGATCATGATCCCCATGGCAAAAGGGGTGATCGGGATGATGATGGTCATGTCTGCGATCGGCGCGTGGAACGATTATTATACGCCTTATATGTATCTGCCTTCCGTAAAGACTCTGGCGCTCGGCATTCAGGAGCTTTCCGAAGAAGCGCAGACGTACTCCAATTTTACGGAGCTGTATGCGGCAATGGTGGTGGCAATTCTGCCCGTAGTGATACTGTTCGTGTGCATGAGGGATACCATTATAAACAACGCCGTCGCCGGCGGTCTGAAGGGATAAAACCGGCGTGAAAAATGCAAATACCGCGGCCGCATTTTTCAGTTTTGGTTATGCCGCCGCCGCGCGGCAGGGTGAACTTATGAATAAAAAATTTGTTTCGTTGTCCATGTCGGCGCTGATGGCCGTGTCCCTATTGGGCGGCTGTGCGGGGAACGGAGAAAGCGCAAAGAAGGAAAAGCCGGAAATGCCCGTCTATACGACGTCCGAAACGTTCAGGGTGGGAAACTGGGGCGTTCCCCCTCATGAAAATACGGGGTATATGGAATACGCGAATAACCCCAACTACTGCAACGTAGAAGAATGGACCAAGATGCGGGACTGCGGCTTTAATCTGGCGATCCCCACCGAAGGGGTGAGCGTAAAAGAAATCTGCCGCGATCTGGAGATGGCGGATAAGGTGGGGATGAAGGTTCTCGTTCGGGACCAGACAAGCGCGGGATTCGAAACGATCATCAAGTTTGCCAAAGAAAAGGGCTACACCTACGACGAAACGAGGGAGGAGCTGGAAAAGAGGTCGGAGGAGATCAAGGCGCATATCGACGAATATAAAAAGTATAAATCTTTTCAGGGCGTAAACGCCTTCGACGAGCCGAGCATGGATTATTACGAGGCGATAGCCGCCTGCCAGGATTGGTTTTTGAAGTATTATCCCGAGTATGAATTTTATTCCAATCTCCTTCCCGTCTATGCGACGCCCAAACAGCTTTTCGGCGCGTCGGACGGTAAGGGATATGCTTACCCCGATTATGTCGGCGAGTTTGTAAAGACGGTCAACCCCGAAAGCCTGAGTTACGACCATTACCCCATTTTGCAGGATTGGGACGAAAGCGCCTACATTAAAGAGGATTTCCTTTATAATCTCAACGTGTTTGCCAAGCAGGCCAAAAAGAAGAATACGCCCGTATATATCTATTTGCAGACGATGGGGTTCTTTTCCAATCTTCCCATTACGACGTATGAGGAATTCGCCTGGCAATGCTATACGAGCCTGTCTTTCGGCGTGCGCGGGATCATGTGCTTCCAATATTGGACGCAGCTTCAGGCACAGCAGTATAACAACGTGCGCGGCGGAATCGTCGATCGGGACGGCACGATTACCCCTCTGTATTATAAGGTGCAGGAAGTATTCGACGAGATAGAGGCGATGCAGGACGTCTATCTGCATTATCGCTGGGACGGGGTCAGGACGTACGAGGGCGGACGGGTCATCAACGATATGTTCACGCTCGTGTCCGACCAGCTGGAAAAGCTCGAGGAGATCGAAGCCGTGGAATGCGACGAGGACATTATCGTCGGGCAGTTTAAGGACGACGCGGGGTATGCGTATATGGTTACTAACGCCTCCGTGCCCTTCGAGCCGAAGAACGCAAACGTAAAGCTGACGTTTGGAAAGGAATATGATTACGCGATGGTAGTGAAAAAGGGAACGAGGTCCCTCGTCGAGCTTGAAGATCATGTTTTGTCTATGACGCTCGGCTCGGGAGAAGGGTATTTCGTCGTTCCCGTAAAACAAATATAAGGAGGATGGGCATTGCCCGCCGTAAAAGGGCGGCGGTGCCGCTATCGGAAAATGAAAAAATTTGCAAATAAAATTTTGGCTTTGGCTATGGGCACGTTTATTGCCGCGACCTTCTCCGGGTGCGTCGATTTCGGAGATAGAGAGGAAAGCTCTTCCTCCAGGGATTATACGGGAAACGAAACGGAAATTCTCGTCAGCGTCTATGCCGCGGGCTACGGTCAGGGCTGGATCGACGAGGCGTGCAGGATTTATGAGGAAAAGCATCCCGAATACAGGTTCAAAATCAGGGCGAATTCGAGGATGTTCGATACGGTAAAGACGGAGCTTACGAGCGGCACCTGCACGAGCGATATTGTTCTGGTGGCGGGATACGACTATCTGAATCTGGCGACTACGGGAAAGCTGGCGGAGCTGTCTTCCGTGTATGACAGCAAGATACCCGATTCGGAAAAGACGGTGCGCGAGGTCGTTGCCGACGAACAGTACGCCTACAGGCTGCTCGGAGAAAATAAGGATAAAATTTACGGAATTCCCTGGCAGGATTCGGGCGCAAACGGATTTGTGTATAACAAGAAGATGTTTGACCAAAACGGCTGGACCATCCCTTCGACCATGGACGAATTTTTCTCGCTTTGCGACAAGATTGCGGAGAAAGACCTCGCGCCTCTGGTTTACGGCGGCGGTCAGCAAAACGCCTATGTGACGATGACGCCCAATCAGTGGCTCGTACAGTATTACGGGTACGACTATATGCAGAATACCTTTGAAAAGTACGAGTCGCCCGACCAGTACAAAACGACGGAGGAGGGCCGCCTGAAGGCGTATCAGTATTTGGCGAAACTGCTGAAAGGCAAGACGGCGGACGGCGGAAATATCGCTTTGACGGGCTCCAAATCCTTTACCGCGCAGGCGGCGCAGAGAGAATTTATCAAGGGAAATGCGGCCATGGTGAGCTGCGGCCCCTGGTTTCCTACGGAAATGAAGAGCCTTTTGAAGGATTATCCCGATTTTGAATTCGGATATATTCCCCTGCCCCATATCAATGCGGACAAAAAGGACGTAAACGGAAATGATTCCTCCGCCGTAAATTATTCCCTGGCGGCAAATCTTTTGTGCGTTCCGAGCACGGCGCCTCACGCGGACGTGGCAAGGGATTTCCTTTTGAGCATGTTTACAAAGGAAAGCTATACTACGTTCGTCAAGGAAAACAACGGGGTAACGCGTCCCATCGACGTGGAGATCGACGAGAGCGTTCTCAACGGCTTTTCAAAGGCGATCTATGAGGCGTCGGCGGTGAGCAAGCGGCAGGGCGTGTGCGTATATGAAACGTCCTCCTCTCCCATGGCGATCAACGGATACCTGGGGCTTATGAATTTCAGCGGCGGCGACGCATACCTCGATATCATCAACAGTCAGTCCTATGAGGACGCCCTGAAGGTGGCGGCGAGCGCGTCCCGAAAGGATTACGAAACCGCGCTTTCCTTCTGGGACAGCAAAACGAACAACTGGGATTCAAAATATCTCGGGATCAATTGAGGAGAACGGCATGGACGGATCCAATCCCTTTACGAAGATCAAATGGAATAAATACAAAAATCCTTTTCGGGTGAAGCTGTTTATTTTCTGTATGCTGGCGATTCCCGTTTTCTGCTTCCTCGTCTATGGCGTATATGCCAATTTCGGCGGTTTGATCATGTCCTTCGAGGGTCTTAGCAGAGAACAGGAGAAAGTGATACCCGTCGGATTTGCAAATTACAAAAAGTTTTTCAGCCTGTTTCAAAGGTTCGATTACGGGCGCATGATCGGGGTGTCTTTCGGATATTTTGCGGTGGTCATGTTCATTTCCCTTCCCATTTCCATAGCGGTCGCTTTTTTCCTCTATAAAAAAGTACCCTTCGGGAAGCTGATCGTCATCGTGCTGTTTCTCCCGAACATCATACCCATGTCTTTGCTGGCTGAGTATTATCGTCAGCTTTTCGATCCCAGCAACGGTGTGCTGTATAAAATATTCAATGTGATTTTCGGGTTTACGAGTGAAACGGCTCCCTCCTATCTGTCCGATCCGAAGTATGCCAATCAGATGCTTTATTTATATACCGTATGGTTCGGCTTCGGATATAATTCCATTCTGATCTGGGGCGCTATGACGAGGATTCCCGAAGAGCTGGTGGAATCGGCGCAGCTCGACGGGGCAAACCTCGGCGTGGAGTTTTTCAGAATCACCATCCCCGTCATCTGGCCGACGCTGTCCATGATCTTTGTTTTGACCTGCATGGTGCCGTTTACCGTATATATGCAGCCGATGATCATAGCCTTTAACGGGCAGGCGCAGACGACGACTATTTCGCTGCTTGCGATTCAACAGCTGACCGTGGATCCCTATTATTCCGCCGCCATAAGCGTATTGATCGCCTGCGTATCCATTCCCAGCGTATTGATCGTCAGAAAATTACTTGACAGAGTATTTCCCGTCGTGGAGATTTAAGAGATTAAAAAACATGAATAATTTGAAATTTAGAGAGTATTACGACAAGGTAAAAGGCTGTTATCTTGGAAAGAATATCGGCGGGACGCTCGGCGCGCCGTTCGAGTGTTACAGGGGCGTTTACGACATAGACGGGTTTATGCAGGACGTTTCTTCTCCCATTCCCAACGACGACGTGGATCTGCAATTGGTCTGGCTTGCCGCCGTCGAGCAGGAGGGCAGGCGGATAGATTCCCATGTATTGGCGGAGTATTGGGATTATTACGTGACCGCCGTCATCTCCGAATACGGCACGGGCAAAAACAATTTCAACAAAGGCATTATGCCGCCGCATACGGGATATCTGCGCAATTTCAACCGCGACAGCAACGGCGCGTGGATTAGGACGGAGATCTGGGCCTGCCTCTGCGCGGGAAATCCCATGCTGGCCGCAACTTATGCCTATTACGATTCCTGCGTCGATCACAGCGACGAGGGGGTAAATTCCGCGGTATTCATAGCGGCGGTGCAGGCGGCGGCTTTTTTTGAAAGCGACGTACATAAGCTGCTGGACATCGGCTTTTCCTTTATCCCGAAAGAGAGCGCGGTGCGGAAGGCCGTGGAGCTTGCGGTGGAGTGCTACGAGGCGGGGGAGGATTGGAGAACCGCCCGAAAAAAGCTTTTCCGGCTCGTTCCTTCAAGCTTCGGGGAGATAGCTGGCGCATGGAAAGGAACGGCGGAAGTGCCCGCCTGCGAAAAATGTCCCGTGCAGGAATGGGAGACGGATATTCCTAAAGCGCAGCACGGCTTCGACGCGCCGTGGAGCATCGGCGCCATCGTAATCGGCTGGCTTTACGGGGAGGGCGATTTCGGAAGGTCCGTCTGCATAGCGACGAATCTCGGCGAAGATACCGATTGTACCGCGGGGACGCTCGGCGCTATCCTCGGCATCATTTCGGGCGCAAGCGGGCTTCCCGCCAAATGGGTGGACGCTTGCTCGGATAAGATCGCCACGTGGACCATCCGCCGCGACGCGAAGCTGAATCCGCCCTCGGATATTTCCGCGCTCTGCGAAAGGCTCGTGCAGCAGACGCCCGTCGTTTTACGGGGGAGATGCCGGCTTTGCGGAAACGGAAGCTATGAAATCGAGCCGGCGGCGTCCTTTCACTATAAACCCTCTGCCTTCGAGCCTTTCCGCCAGGAGGATTTTATGGAAGTGTATTCCTGCGGGCACGATACGGTGCGAAAGCATTTCCGTCCCTATACGGTGATCATCAAATACGACGAGGAGCTGGTGAAAATTTCGGAGGGAAAAGAAAAATCCTTTCTCTTCAAAATATATAACGAAATTTTTGCGCCGCAGTATCTTACCGTTCGTTTTCTGGACGTCCCCGAGGATTGGGAGGTGGAAAACGGCTGCGAAAGATGCGTCGGGCTCGAGCATTGGCACGGCAGCTCCAATGAAAATTCCTTCGCATGGAAATTTATTCCCCGCAATCTCAAACGCGGGAAATATACCCTGATCGTCGAGATATCCGCCGAGGGCAAGGGCGAAAAAAACTATATCCCCATGACGTTTATCAACGGCGCCTGCTGAGCAAAGAAAGGAATACGCGATGAAAGAAAAAATTTGTTTCGATAAATTCGGCGTGATGATCGACTGTTCGAGAAACGCCGTGATGAACGTTTCCGCGTTCAAAAAAATGGCGGATATTCTGTCCTCGCTCGGCTATAACACGATTCGTTTATACACCGAAGATACGTACGAGGTGGACGGGGAACCGTATTTCGGATACCTGAGGGGCAGATATTCCAAAGCGGAGCTGCAGGAAATGGACGCGTATGCGGCGGAACGCGGCGTCGAGCTGATTCCGTGCATTCAGACGCTGGCCCATTTGGGCGCGATTTTCCGATATGCCGAATACGGACAAATTAAAGATATCGACGATATTCTCTTTGTCGGGGAGGAACGGACCTACAAGCTGATAGAGCATATGTTTTTCTCGCTTTCCCAATGCTTTTCGTCGAGAAGCGTGCACATCGGCATGGACGAAGCCTTTATGCTGGGCAGGGGAAAGTATCTCGAAAAAAACGGTTTGGAGGACAGGGCGCTCATCATCAAAAAGCATCTCGACAGAGTATTGGAGATTGCGGAGAGATACGGTTTTAAGTGCGAGATATGGGGAGATATGTATATGCACTCCGCCTATGGCGGGGTATATGAGCATACTAAGGACGACGCCGAAAGGGTGGCAAAGCTCGTCCCCCAAAATTTGAAGCTTTGCTATTGGGACTATTATCATACGGAAGCTGCCCATTATGAGGAATGTATAGAAAAGCACCGCAGATTGACGAAAAACGTCAGCTTTGCGGGCGGCGCCTGGACCTGGACGGGTTTTTGTCCCAACAACCGTTACAGCCTGAGGATTACGGAGGCCGCCGTCAGGGCCTGCCGCAATAAAGGCGTCGGCGAGGTATATTTTACGATGTGGGGGGATAACGGCGGCGAATGTTCCCCCTTCGGCGTCTTGCCCACGCTGGTCGCGGCGGCGGAATTTGCGAAAGGAAACTTCGATATGCAAAGCATACGGGAGATCTTCCGCGAAAAGATCGGCATGGAGTACGATTTGTTCTGCGCTTTGGAAGCGCCCGATACGGTATATGCCGAGTCCGCCGCTCAGCCGGACTGCGACGATCCCTCTAAGGTCATGCTGTTCACCGATCCTTTCTGCGGTATTTTCGACGCGCGCGTCCGCGAGGGAGCCGCGCCCGGGTACTATCGGAAAACGTCGGAGCTTTTGAAGCAAGGGGAGAAAAACGGCGAATGGGGATATCTTTTCAAAAGCCTGCGCGCCCTCTGCGACGTATTGGAGGTAAAATTCGACCTCGGCGTAAAGACGAGGAAGGCGTACAAGGCAAACGACAGGTCGGCGCTGAAAAGGCTTGCCGAAGCCGATTATGCCGAGCTTTTGAACAGGCTGGATATTTTTTACGACGCCTTTGAGGAATTTTGGACGACTGAAAAAAAGCCGTTCGGCTTCGAGGTGCAGGATATCCGTCTGGGCGGCGTCAAACAGAGGGTCGCCCACTGTAAAAGGCGGCTCGAAAATTACCTCGCGGGAAAAGAGGAACGTATCCCCGAGCTCGAAGAAGAGATTTTACAGCCGCTGGGGATGTCGGGAGACGGGATCGGGTATAATTACTACGGGGTTCTGCCCACCGCGAATAATATCTGAAGTCCCGCCGAAAGGGGGCGGGCGGGAAGTATATGAAAAATTTGATAAAAGATAAAAAACTTTTGATAGGCAATGGATACGAAACGCCGTTTGCGAATAAAGCGGATATCTATCAGGACGGAACGGTGCCCTTCTGCCGCGACAAAACGGGTAAATTATGGGCGATCGGGGGACATTCCCATATGGGGCATATCGGAATGTTTTGCGGCGAGGACTTAACGGACATGAAGGAGGCGTATTCCGTTTCCCTTAATTTTTGCGTGGGGCATGCGGATTATGCCTTTGACAGAATCCCTTATCCCGAAGGCGTCAGGGCCCGCGGCAGCATTTGGCCGTTCGGATTGTATATTTGTCCGCAGACGAACCGCTTTTTCTGCTTTTTCCATAACGAAACGGGCTGGAACGGCAAGGGTACCGCCTACGATTCCCTGGGGCTTTGCGAAACGCCGCGTTTCGATTCGGATTTCAGGCATATCGGGCTGATGCATTCGGACGACGAAGGGAAAAGCTGGACGTTTGACCGTTGGGTGCTTTCCGCCGAAGAGGTCTGTTTTACCGAAAGGTACAACCCTGGGGCGGGGAAAGCGCTCGGGCAAAAGGCGGGCGTAATCGGGCTGGGCAGCGGCGACTTCACGTTGTACGACGATCCGAAGGGCGAGTATCTCTATCTTTTCTATAACGTGGTACGTATAGATATGGCGGGCGGCGTCTGGAAATCCTGCGATACGTATATCGCCCGTTCGAGAAAGAGGCGGGACGGCGTCATGGGAGATTTCGTGAAATATTATAACGGAAGCTTTTGTGAAGCGGGAAATCTGGGAAAGGAATCGGCGATCGTTAAAAACTCATGGCATTCGAGGGTCGTCTTTTCGGAAAAGCTGAACGCTTATCTGATGGCTTCTTCCCCGATCGTTCCCGATTGCAAGACGACCATCGTGGCGGATTATTTGGAATTTCGCACCTCCTCCGATCTTTTGTCGTGGAGCGAACCCGTCTGCGTAGAAAAGGACGGCAAAAGGTTCGGCAGCCATTATCACGGCCTGATCTCCTTTCACGGAACAGGCGTCCCGCAGAATATAGAAGGGGATAAATTTACGTTGCTGCTCGGCCATAACGGTACCGACGTCGTCGCCTTCGATTTTACCATGACCGCGCATGAAAAAGGCTAAAACTTTATTACTCTACGCCGCTTTTACGCTCATGGTTATATTGTGCGGGCTCTTCGGCAAAGACAAATGGTACAATATTTTGTTTTCGGCGCTGGCCGTCGTCTATCTTCTGCTTTTGACGGAGGGCAGGCGCTGCGGCTATCTCCTCTGCTGTATCTATGCCGTCGGCTATGCGGTCATTTCACTGCGCACGGGGTTTTACGCAACGGCCGCCTTTCACGGCCTGTTCCTCTTTCCGGTCTCGGTGTATCGGTTTTTTGTTCTCTCAAAGAAAAGCGGACGGGCGGCGGCGATCAAAAGGTTATCCTTCAAAGCGTGGATAGCTTCAGTCGTTCTCTGTCCGGCGCTCTCCGTCGGGTTATATTTTCTGCTGCGGAAAACAGGGGACGTTCAGCCCCTTCTGGACAGTGTGATTCTCTCGCTCAGCTTGCTTACAAGCGCAATGATGTTTGGCAATTATCGGGAAATGTGGTGGTTTAATCTCGCGGCTTCCGCGCTTTACGTCGTCATGTGGCTGACGGAATTTTTTTCAAGCGGAACAGGTCTTTCTTTTGCCGTCATGCAAACGGTTGTTTCAGTTATCAACATAAAAGGAATCGTCGATTGGAAAAAGCTTAAAAACGACGGTTAATTTTGTAATGACGTATTGAAAAATTAATTTCCGATTTTCTAAACATGAAGCGCATGTTTTTCAAAGGCGTAAAAAATTTTGAAGCATCTATTGAAATCCCGAGCCGTAAGGGAGATATCAATAGATGTTTTTTATTGGGGAAAGACCTGTGTATTTTTACGGTATAGAGAGGATGAACGCATACCTGCCCTGTCTCAAGGGCAATTAATCGGGTATCCGCCAAGGCGAAAAAAAACCGTGCGACGGCAGCTGACGAAACGTGTTTTTATGGCGGCCTTTTGTGAAATTTCGGCTTGAAAAATGCTCTTTTTCTCGCAAAAAGTACCGTTTATCGTGGGAGGAAAAGCTGCGAGGCGATAACGCAGGATTATAATACGAAAGATAGGGACGATTGTTTTATGCTTGACTGAAAATGCTGCCGCCGCCGTAGAAAAAAATATCGGCAAAGTGCATATTTTTAGTAAATATCGGGCAATAATGCCGAAAACCTCCGAGAAAATACGATTTATTGTAAAAGAATTTATTCGCTTTGTTTTCAGGCGTCTTTGAATATGTATTTCGTTTTTCGATTGACAAAAACAGGAAAAATTTTATTTTTCGATAGCCGAAAAACGAGCGGTTTTTTATTTTATAAGTTTTGTTTATAGTATGTATAAAAAATTATGCGGATTAAATCACTGAAATTATGTTTGACAGATGTTTATAAAATATATATAATAAATGAGATAATATAATTTTATTATGAAAAGTGTAATCATTCATAACGTTATATTGCGATGTTCAACCGTGCGGTTGTGCAAATAAAGGGTCAAGGAGAGTAATTAATGAAAGTAAAAAAGCGGTTGTGTATGTTGTTGATGATGCTTTTCTTTACGTTGGGTTTAGTATTTTCGGCAGCTTGCAGCAACAATCCTCGGCCATCGGAGAAGCAAGAGGGGCCCGAATCGGGCGTCTATTATTACGATTCCGATGAAGGCGAGTATCTGGTTTCACTCAATAAGGGAGATCAGGCGGTCTTTACCACAACGAAGCTCTCCGTTGTGGGGACTTATTCCGTGGAGGGCTCGACGGTTACGTTCAACGTTCCCAAATCGGAACAGAACGGTGAGGACAAAGCTGCAACTTTTTATGCAAAGCTTGCCGATAATGCGCTTACCGTTACATATGAGGAAACCGAGTGCAGATTTTTGAAAAAGGTCATGTACTCCGTCGCCTTTGAAACGGGCGTGGGGGGGGGTACGCTTCCCGACGTTTCCGTCATGAACGGAAAAACGATTGCAAAGCCTGCCGATCCCGTCCGTGAAGGATATATTTTCCTCGGCTGGTATGCGGATGCGGAATATCAGAAGCTGTACAATTTCGAGTCCGAAGCCGTTACGAAGGATACGAAAATTTATGCGCGTTGGACGCCGACGGTGCCCGGCCAGACGGAATATGAGATCGGCTTTGATCTCAATTACGAGGGCGCGGAGTCGGTCGCGTCTATCCGAACGATCGGCGGAAAACTGTATAACGTTACGACGCCCCAACGGGAAGGCTACGATTTCGGCGGTTGGTGGGTAAGCCCCTACAACGATCCCGATAAGCTTTCTTATGCCTGTAACGCGGACACGGTGTTTGAGGAAAATCTTACGCTGTACGCCAAATGGTTGCCGAAAAATACGGGTTCCAAGCTTGCCGCGCCCGTTATTACGGTAAAGGATACCGGAATCAGCTGGACAAATACCGCTGCGGCCACCTATGCGTTCGAGTTTGCTTTTGTCTCGGAAGACGGCACCGAACAGAAGCTTGCAACCGGGAATATCGGCCAAACAACAAGTTATGCGTACGATTTCTCCTCCGCGAAAGCGGGAACCTACGTTGTGCGCGTGACGTCGGTCGCGTCGGTTTCGGCGAACAACTCCGACACGTCGGTCGTCTATTATATCAATAAGGGCCTTGCGCGGGTTTCCAGCTTCAACGTGTCGGGCGACGCGCTTATTTTCAACGCCGTTCCCCACGCGGAAAAATACCTTATTACCGTCGATTGCGGAAATAAGGAGCACAATCATACGCTGTTCGATAACGGAACTTCCACATATTATAATTTCTCCAACTGTGAGATGCAGGAGGGAGGGATTAAATTTACGGTCACTGCGGTTGCGGACGGATATGCGTCCTCGACCTCCGAAACGTTCGTTTATGAAAGAACGCTCGAGGCGGTTTCCGAATTTGCTTTCGACAAGGAAACGGAAACGCTTTCGTGGAAAGCGGTGCCGTCCGCGGCTTCTTATGTCGTCACGATCAAATGCGGCGAAAAGACCGAGGAGATAAACGTCGGCGGCAAGACGAAGATCAGCTTAAAGGAGTATGCGCCGGCCGAAGGCGGCATACAGGTCAGCGTTTATCCCAAAACGAAGGGGTACAATTCGCCCGAGGCTTCGACCTATACATATAATAAAACCGCGCTTGCGGCGCCTTCCGACATCAAAATTCTCGGGACGACTTTAACCTGGTCGGCCGTTGAAGGCGCGGGAAAATATGAAATCCGTATCGGCAACAAGGCGTTTATGACGGAAGCGGCCGAAACGACGTTCGATCTTTCCTCCGTCGATGAGGACATGGGGTGGACGACGGCGAAGGATTACCGTCTCTCTATCCGCGCGTATGCTGCGGAAAATTCTGCCGCGGAAACTTCGTCCTGGAGCGACGATATCGACATTCGTTACTATGCGCTTTACAGTACGCTTTCCTATGCGGAGGGTCGGCTTTCGTGGCGTCACGTCGTGGGCGCTAAAATGTATGAAGTCAAAATCAACGACGGCGCTTCTCTGTTCGTAGAAGACGGCTCCAACAGTGCGGCGATCACCTTTACGCGCTCCGGCGAAAACGTTCTTTCGGTTCGTTTCATGGATGAAAAGGGCTGGTCTGACTGGGCGACGATCAGCGTCAGGGCATATGAAGTGTCTTTCGACAGCCGTTTGGGCAACGGCGTAGAGCCCGTATATAAAGCGGTCGGCGATCCCACAAACTTCCCCGAAGCCAAGCGTGCGGGATATAATTTCGGCGGATGGTATAATACGCCGTCCGGCGCGGTTAACGGCGCGCTGTATGCGGACGAATTCTTTGCGGAAACGGGCGATATGATGCTCTATGCGTATTGGACGCCGATGTCCTTCAAGGTGACTTACGATTGCGGCGAAGGAAATACGATCGATAAAGAATTTGGCGAAGCCTTGTATGGCAGAGAATATACGTTGGACGTTCCCACGTCTGCGGACAGCTCCATGGTCTTCATGGGCTGGTATGCGGAGGAAAACGGAAAGGGCTTTAGATACACCGACGAAACGGGAAAGAGTATCGAAGTTTGGGGCGTGCTCGACGACGTCGTCGTAAAAGCTTACTGGCAGCCGTTACTCAGCTTCACAAAGGTTTCGGGCGGATATTCGGTAGTCAGAAACAAGTCTGTTTCCTCTTCGCTGTACGTAAACATCACTATTCCCGAAACATATCGGGGCGCGGACGACGCGGCTCCTTTGCCCGTCGTAATCGTTGACGGTTCGGCGTTTTCGTCTTGCACCAAGCTCGAGAATATCCGTATTCCCAACAGTGTGACGGTCATCGAGAATACGGCGTTCTCTAGTTGCTCAAGTTTGAAAAACGTGGAGATCTATGCCGTTGCGGGCGTGGTCGATCCCGTCTATTCGTCTGTCGGCGGAAGCGTCATCTACAAAAACCCGAGGACGAGCGCGGTGGATCTGTTCTATGTCCCTCAAGGAATGACCGGCGACGCAAACGGCGCTTATGTCGTTCCCGACGGCGTTACAAACCTTCCCAACAAAGTTTTCAATAGAAATATATTCACCGAAGTCATAATTTCCAAAGGTGTGTTGTCGATTGAGGAAAGCGCCTTTTACTATTGCGGAAATCTCAAAAAAGTAACGTGTGAAGCGGGCGGTACGGGGGATCTCGTATTCCGCGGCGACACGTTTAAGTCCTGTTCCGCGTTGGAAGAAATCACCCTTCCCGCACGCCTTTCCGAATTTAATCCCGATTTCTTTGCAAGCTGCTCGACGTTGCAAAAAATAAACCTCGAAGAGGGCGCAAGCAATACCTACTCTTCCGAGGACGGATTGTTGTTCAATAAAACCAAAACCGAGCTTGTATATTGCCCGCAGGGCAGGGTCGGGAAATACGAGTTTGCCTCCACGGTGGTTTCCGTGGCCGATAAAGCTTTCTATAAATGCAAAAACCTTGAAGAAGTAGTGTTTAACGGTTGGATGCAGTCTATCGGCGACGGCGCGTTCGAGGGCTGTTCCGCGCTCGTAAAAATTACATTCAAAGGCGCGGCGAATAACGAAGCCGTCAGCCTTAGGATAGGGGAAGGCGCTTTCAGAAGCTGTACGGGATTGACGGAAGTCCTGTTCGAGGCAAACAGCCGAGTCACGGATCTCGGCGTCGAGGCGTTTAAGAGCTGCGTGAGACTTACGCAGATCTCGCTTCCCGCAAGCCTCGCGGTGATCGGAGCCAATGCTTTTGAAAGTACCAAACTTGCCTCGGTAACCTTTGCGGAAAACGGCAATCTTACGGAGATCGGTGCAAGCGCTTTCGCAGAGCTTCCCCTCGCGGTACTCAAATTCCCCGCAAGCCTCCAAACGATCGGGGAAAGCGCTTTTTATCAAAACCAATCGCTTACCTCTGTCGAATTTGCGGCGGACGGCGCGGATCTTACGCTCGGTGATTACGCTTTCCAGGAATGCGAAAAAATTGAAAGCATAATCATTCCCGAAAACGTCGTCGGGATAGGCGAGGGAGTGTTCCTTGATTGTAAAAAACTCGCGTCCATTACCGTGGACGAGAACAATCAATACTTTGTGACGGACGACGGCGTGCTGTTCGATAAGGGCTATACGCGGCTGTTGTTCTATCCCGCCGGCAAGACGGGCGTATTCGAGACTCCCGAACAGATGACCTCTATCGGAGCCGGCGTGTTCAAAGAAAATGAAGGATTAACCGGTATTAAAATCGGTAAAAACGTGACATTTATCGGAAAAGAAGCGTTTAAGGATTGCGAAAATTTTGAAACGGTTGAATTTGAAGAAGGAGGGACGGAGGAGCTTGTTTTGGAAGAAGGCGCTTTCAGATGGTGCGATGCGCTTAAACCGTTTACGCTTCCCAATCGTGTAAAGGCTCTTCCCGCTTACTTTGTTTGCGGAAACGATAGTTTAACAAATTTCGTCATTCCCGATTCGGTCGAAAGTATCGGAGAGAGTGCGTTCCTCGGCGTGCCGTTGGAAAACGTAATCATTCCAGCTTCCGTTACTTTTATCGACAAAGGTGCATTCGCCTCGTCCCCTTCAAATGTGACGACTCCTATGACCGTCGTCTTTGAAGAAGGCGATAAGCCTTTGGAAGTCGCAGGTCCCGTTAAGAGCCTTGATTTTGGTGTTTTCTTCTTTAATGAGCGGCTTACGTCCGTAAAGCTTCCCAAGCGCCTTATAAATATTGCCGATGAAATGTTCTCTAGCTGTAAAAATTTGAAGGAAATTACCATTCCTTCCGGGGTAACCTCTGTCGGCCTCGATCCTTTCAGAAACTCCGGCATTGAGAGTGTGGTGTTCGAAAACTCGACGGACCCCGAACGGACGGTAACCTTTGCAGACGGTTATTACGAAGAGAGCGGCTACGGTCCTAATTCTATCATTATCAATCACGGCACGTTCGGCGATCTTGTTTCATTGAAGAACGTGACGCTTCCCAAGGGAACTACGCGTATTGCCGATTATATGTTCTGCGGCTGTACGTCGTTGGAGCAGATCACCATTCCCAATACGATCACAAACGGAACAGACGGCTATTATGCGGTCGGCCGCGCCGCTTTCAAAAACTGTACGGCTCTTAAAACCGTCGATTTCGAGACGGGCGGTACAGGGCAGATCACGATCGGCGGAAACGGATACGGGAAGTCTAATCCGAACTATACTTTTATAAGTTCGTTGTCGAACGTCGGCGCGTTCTACGGTTGCGGCGCGCTCGAAACGATCAATTTCCCCGAAAATCTTGCAAGCGCGAAAGATCCCAAGGGCTATGACGTGGCCGCGATAAGCTCCGCGGGAATGATTTTCGAAAATTGTGCAAAACTTGCGAATATTACCGTGGCAAAAGGCACCGCGACGGACAATTATTACTATGCGGAGAACGGCGTTTTGCTCTGTTACAAGAGCGGAGGCGAAAATATTCTCCTGATGTGCGCGCCCGGAGCGACGGGAAAGGTCGTCGTTCCCAATACCGTCACGAAGATTTCCCATCTTGAGTTTGAAAAGAAATATATCGACGAGTCGGATTGCAGAACCGTTCGGGTCGGGTTTGACTTCTGCGAGTCCGTCACGGAAATCGAATTTGAAGCGGGCGGCGTGGCCGATCTCGTAATCGACGGCAATTTCTCGCATAATACGGCACAGTATAACGGCGCATTCAGCAATATGAAGAGCCTCGCAAAGGTGACGTTGCCCGCGCGTCTCACTTCGCTCGGCGGCAATGCGTTTGCGCAAAGTTCCGCTTTGGCCGAAGTGGTGTTTGAAGAAGACTGCAGGCTTACGCGGATCGATGAGTATGCCTTCTATAAAACGGGCTTTACGGAAATTGTGCTCCCCGATTCGGTCAAAACGCTTGGCGGATATCTGTTTAAGGATTCCAAATTAGAGACGATCACCTTCCCCGATACACTCGATACGCTTAATTTCACCTTTGACGGATGCAAAACGCTGAAGACTGTGAATTTGACGGGTGACGGTAGCGGAGATTTCAAATTGAACGGCGGCGTCGTTTATAAAATATTAAAGGACGATGCCGGTACGGTGATCGGCAGAGAGCTTGCCTATTATTCTTATTCAAAAACCGATACCGCGTTTGAAATTCCTGCGGACGTTATAAAAATCCAAGCGGTTGCGTTTAAGGACAATCCATATTTACAAACGCTGACCTTTGAAAACAGCACGGCGGCTTTAACGGCCGACAAGAGCAACGCCCTCGTTATCGGCGAAGCGGCTTTCCAGGGTTGTACGGCGCTTGTGTCGGTCAAAATCCCGACAAGGCTGACGACGGTCGGACGCATAGCGTTTGCCGGCTGTACGAAGCTCGCAAAAGTTACCTTTGAGGAGGACTGCGCGCTTCAGACGATCTCTGAGGGAATGTTCCATAAGTGCACGGCTCTTTCTTCTATCACGATACCTAAAAAGATCTCAGCGATCGACAACGGTGCCTTTGTGGCGTCGGGGCTTCAGACGGTGACCTTTGCCGCAGACGGCGCAAAAGTTCAGCTGTATGCGGAGGCTTCCGGTTATTCGACTTCTACTATTCCCGGCAGCAGCACAAGCGCAAAATACGGCGTATTTGGAAACTGTACAAAACTGGAAACGGTCGAGTTCAACAATCGTCTCAGCGGCACGGCGATCCCCGCCTATACCTTCTATTCGTGCGGCGTCTTGAGCGCGCTCGATAAGGTGACGATCAACGATGTCGGACAATATGCGTTCAGAGACTGCAAGAAACTCGGCGACGGCGTAATCGATTTCAGTAAGCTGACGACGGATACGATCAACACGTATGCTTTTTATGGCTGTACGTCTCTTACAAATATTACTCTTTCCGAGTCCGTTCAGACGATCGATAAATACGCTTTCAGTAAATGTACAAATCTTTCGAAGTTTGTCTTGCCTTCGTCTGTTCAGACAATCAACGGCTATGCGTTTGATGGTTGTACGAAGCTTATATTCGTCGAAAATATTTCCGATACAGATGAAGACGTAGATGCTTTGAAAAACGTCATGTATCTCAATAGCTATGCGTTTCAAAACTGCAAAGCTCTTACAAGCGTGGATTTGAGCGGTTTCGTCGGTTATGACGCGTCCCATCTGGGCATTCTTTATTCGAGTACGTTTAACGGCTGTACGTCTCTTGCGACGGTCACGTTGCCTTCTTCGTTGATCGAAATCGGCGGCAGTGCGTTTAAGGGCTGCACGAACCTTGCTTCTCTCGCCCTGCCCGAGACGCTTGAAACGATTGGCAGTTCGGCATTCGAAAGCTGTACGTCGCTCGAAACGATAACGTTGTCTTCTGCCTTGAAGAAAATCGGCAGCAGCGCGTTTAAGAATTGTCAAGCGATTACTTCTCTTACTCTGCCCGAAAGTCTTGAAACGATAGACACTTCCGCTTTCGAAGGCTGTGCAAATCTCGCGTCTATCAATCTGGAAAAAGTTAAATATATCAATCAAAAGGCCTTTAAGGGCTGTGAGTCGCTGACTTTTGCCGATCTCACCGGTTTCGTCGGTTATACGTCCTCTACTTCCTATGCAGGTAAACTTTATAATGAAACATTCTGCAATTCGGGATTGACTTCTTTCACGTTCGATAATACCGATCCGGATATGACAAACGTCATTCCCGCCCGAATCACGAGCTTTGGCACTAAGTTATTCTCCAATACAAAATTGGTGCGTGTAACGTTTGAGGATTCTGACGCGTCGCTTTATCTTTCTACTGCGTTCGACAGCTGTGCAGAGCTTGTGTCCGTCAACTTCGGCACAAGACAAATGTCTATTCCTGCCAATGCGTTCAAAAATTGTACTTCGCTCGGCTCGATTTCGATCGGAACCGGAGTGTCGTCGCTCGGCAAAAATGCGTTCTCAGGTTGTACCAACCTTACCGAGGTGAATATTCCCACCGACGGTGCACTTAAGACGGTCGCTGAAAACGTGTTTACGAACATGGCAAATCTTCAGACGGTATCGTTTACGGGTGTGGGCGGAACGCTTACCTCTATCGCCAATAATGCGTTTAAGGGCACCGGGATTACTGAAATCGAAATTCCCGAAGGCGTGACGAGCATCGGTAAATACGCTTTCCAAAACTGTGCTTCTCTCACGAAGATCAGTCTGCCTGCGTCGCTTACGTCGATAGGCGAAAATGCGATCGACGGCTGCGACAAGCTTTCTTCGATCGACGTTGCTGCCGACAACGAAAACTTCTCCTTCAACGACGGTGCGTTCTATGTTGAGACCAGGGTTGACGAGACCAAGGTCGAGGTCACGCTTGCAATGGTATTACCGAGCAGACCGCAGGGTCCGTTTGTCGTTCCCGAGCGCGTTACGTCGATTTCCGGCTATGCGTTTGCGGACACGAGTGTTTCCGAAGTCCGCTTCATGAACGCCGACACGAAGTTGGAAAACTATGCGTTTGCGAATGCGGCGAAGCTCGAAAAGGTTACGCTGCCGGCCAATCTTACGGAAATCTCCGCGGGCGCGTTTATGAACAGCGGCCTGAAAGAGATCGTTATTCCCGCAAATATAACGGATATTTATGCTTCTGCTTTCAGCGGCTGCTCGTCTCTTACGTCCGTAACGTTTGAAGGCGAAACGATTAAGATTGCCAAGCAGGCGTTTAAGGGCTGTACGGCGATCGAAGAAATTATACTGCCCGCAGGCACGGTTCTGTCCGATATCGAAGTGTTCTCTGGCTGGACGGAAACGCAGACGATCAGAATTCTGCTTTCCGAAACCGAAGCCGGTGCGACGTGGAAAACCGATTGGAATAAGGGCTGCGGCGCGATAATTGTCTGGAAAACGGAAGAGCCTCAAGCTTAATCCGGAAACAACAAAAAACGGCAACGGGATCTGCTTTTGCGGATCCCGTTGTTGCCAAATATCTTGTAAAATTATGGTAAAGGCCTTAAGTTTGCCGATTTTTTGTATAAGTATAAATTCTGTTTATACCAAATATAAATATTTTACATGTAAAGTTTCTATAAATATCGTTGACAGGATATCGAAAAAAATGATATAATATATAAACACTATAGATAATATAGTGTGATACGCCGAAATATGCGGCGGAAGGAGGGATATAATGGACAGCAAAAACATGTTTCGCAAGTATCGGAAACGTCTCGTGGCGGAAGGCGTGGCAAAATCGCTTATTTTCGGCCTTTTGGTCGGATTTGCCGCCAACATTGTCATCGCGACGGTTTCGTGCTTTGTTAAAGTAGAGGGCCTGTGGCTTATTTCGATCGGGCTGTTGCTTGTCGGCACGCTGATCAGCGCCCCTATATTTTATTTCGCAAAATTCCGTCCCACGACGAAGCAGATTGCCGCGCGGGTGGACCGTCGTTTGGGTCTTGAGGAACGTACCATCACGATGCTCGAGCTCGAAAACGACGATTCGTATATCGCCATGCGTCAGCGCGAGGACGCAAAAGACGCTCTCGCCGCGACCAATAAAAAAATGAAATCCGACGTCTTTACCTCGGCATTTATGAAGCCCAGACTTATTGCGGGGCTTTCGGTCGCGTTGGTTTTCAGCGTGACGGCGACCTCCCTTGCGGGATTTATAGCGAATCGTCCCGAAAGGATAATCCCGCCCTCCCGATACACGATTTCGTACGGGATTTCGGACCCGATTTACCCTGAAAAAGAGGAAAAACCGACGACGGGCGTGAAGTCGCTTTCCGCAAAAAAGACGGACGAGAAGCCGGGAACGGATTCCGAACAGGATAATAAAAAGCCTTTACAAGGCCATATTTACGGACAGACCACGCAGGACGTCGAAGAGGGCAAAACAACGACCACGGTCGTCGCGGTTGCAAACGAAGATTGGGTGTTCGTCGGTTGGAGCGACGGATATCCCGAAGAGGACAGAACGGACCTCGCCGAGGGCGGAGATCGGGAAATCTTGGCGATTTTCGAAAAGAAAGGGGTGGATTCGGACGACCTGTCCTTTGGAGACGGTCCCGGTTCCGGCAACGGTAACGGCGGCAATTCCAGCGGCGATCCCAGTGACGGTGAAGGCGATGGCGACGGAAACGGTTCCGGCGACGGTTCCGGCGGCGGTGCCGGCGGCCAATATACGGACCCTAACGATCAGGTCCTTGACGGCAAAACGGACTATAAAGACGTTTACGAACAATATTATAAAGAGGCGATGGAAATCCTTGCGAACGGGGGCGAAATTCCCGCTTCCCTGCGGAAGATCATCGAAGCTTATCTCAATACGTTAAAATAAACCGAAAACAATCAGAAAACTTACCAAAAGGACGAGGCAAAACACAATCATGGTAACAGAACAAAACATTCAAAAATTCAGCGTGCAATGCAAAGCGATTTTCGAGCAGCTCGGTCGCGACGTGATCGGTATGAGAGAGGTCGTAGAAGGGGCCGTAGTAGCGATGATCGCGGGAGGTAACGTTCTTTTGGAAGGCGTTCCCGGGGTCGGAAAAACCCGTTTGGTGCGTTCGTTGGGGAGGGTGTTCAGCCTTCCCTTTTCGAGAATCCAGTTCACGCCCGACTTAATGCCGGCAGACGTTACGGGTACAAACATCATCGTTAAAGACGATGCGGGGAATTCGACTTTCAGCTTCCAGCCGGGGCCTATTTTCAGCAACATCATTCTCGCGGACGAAATCAACCGTGCGACGCCCAAAACGCAGTCGGCGCTTCTCGAAGCGATGCAGGAGCACACGGTTACGGTCATGGGCGTGTCCAGAAAGCTCAACGAGCCTTTCTTCGTGCTTGCGACGCAGAACCCGATCGAGCAGGACGGTACCTATCCGCTTCCCGAAGCGCAGATGGACCGCTTCATGTTTAAGCTTATTGTAAAGAATCCTACGCTCGACGAGCTGATGGATATCGTAAATATGACGCAGAAGACGATGGCGGAGGTTGCGGAAGCGGCCTGCACCGGGGAGGATCTGCTCGAAATGCGTGCGACGGCAAACCAGATCCCCGTCGCGGAAGAAGTCATGCGTTATGCGATGCGGCTATGCTCGGCCACTCACCCGGACAGCGAATGCGCTTCGGCGACGGCGAAAAAATACGTCCGCCTCGGCGCAAGCCCCCGTGCGGGACAGGCGCTCATTTCGGCCGCAAAGGTCAAAGCGCTGATGAACGGTCGCTTTAACGTTTCTTACAACGACGTCAACGAGCTCGCCTATTCCGTGCTCCGTCACAGAATGAAGCTCAACTTTGAGGCGATCGCAGAACGCGTTTCTCCCGACGAGATTATTTCGAAAATCATCGGTGAACTCGGCAAAGGCGAGCGCGTTGCTCCCGTTGAAAATGTTCCTCTTCCCGAAGCGGCGCTCGCGGCGGATACGCCCGATATGTCCGAAGAAGAAAAGTCGGAGGGTAAGAAGAAGCGCGGCCTGTTCGGGAGAAAATAATGAAAGTATCTTACTTGAACGATGCGTTTTTCAGCCGCCTGGAAACTTTGGCACTGAATCTTCGCACCGACCTTTCGGGATATTTCGGAGGGAAACACCTCGTCAAGACATACGGTCAGACGGTGGAATTCGCCGATTATCGCGAATATCAGCTCGGAGACGATATCCGACGCATCGATTGGAATCTGTACAGCCGTTTTGAAAAATACTTTCTTAAGCTGTTTACCGACGAGCGTCAAATGCAAATTCAAATTTTTCTAGACTGTTCTGCTTCCATGGGTAAGGAGAATCCTAAAAAGGCCGCTTATGCCATTGCTACGGCGGCTGCTTTAGGATTTTTGTCCGTTCATAACATGGACAAAGTTTCCTATAAGCTCATGCGCGAAAACCGTTCGGAGGATCCGTTCGGCACGATTGTCGGAAAAAACGCTTTTTTCCGCGCAATCAGCGAGCTGGAAAACACGGAGTTTTCCGAGGAGACCGATCTCGAAGCCGCGATCAAGGGCTGTCCCAATCTCGGCAACGGCAACGGGCTTGCGGTTATTATTTCCGATTTCTTTACCGACAGCGATTGGAAAAAAGCGGTTGATTATCTCTGCTATCTTCATAAGCAGATCTTGCTGATTCAGGTGCTCACGCCCGAGGAGGAGGAGCCTTCTTACAGCGGCCGGGTCAACCTTATCGATCTCGAATCCGCCGATCTTTCCGACGAAAGGAATATGAAGCTCCGCATTACGGGCAGTATGCACTCCGCCTATAACGAAGCGATGGCAGACTTAAAAGCGGAAATTAAAGAATTTTGCGTTTCCCGCGGGGCGGAGTTTGTTTCCGTGCGCAGCGACCGACCCATTGAGAAAATGTTGTTCGGCGAATTATTGAAAGTAGGAATAATGGGATGAAATTGTTAACGCCGTTGGGGTTATTGGGGTTGTTGGGGCTTCTTGTACTCCTCCTCATATACCTTTTGAAACCCAACTATCAACAAAAGATGGTTTCCAGCACGTATGTCTGGAAGCGCAGTCTTCGCTACCGAAAGAGAAAACTCCCAATCAGTAAACTGAGAAATATACTGATCATTATTTGTCAGGTTCTCATCCTTACGGCATGCGCGTTTATTTTGGCTCAGCCGTTTATCAAAAAGGAAGTTCCCCCCGAGATTACGGAAAAGGCCGCGGTGATCGACGCTTCCGCCGCCATGCGCGTGAAAGGGGACCAGGAAACCCGTTTCGAGCGTGCTGTCGAACAGGTCAAAGTACTTTCCGAGGAAACCTTTAAAAATGACGGTATCATGACCGTCGTAATGGCGGGAGCGAAAGCGGAAACCCTGGCTTTCCGTTTCAGACAAGCCGACGCTGAAGAGCTTTTCGAAATTCTCGACGAACTTGTGGCAAACAAATCCTGTACTTACGGAAATGCCGACATCGACGGCGCAATCAAGCTTGCGGGCGAAGTTCTTACGGAAAACCCGTACGCGGACATCGTGCTTTATACGTCGAATACATATATCGATAACGCAAACATCGAGGTCGTTAACGTAAGCGAGGAGACCGAATGGAATGCCGCGATTCTCGATTGCCGTGCAAAGCTGGAGGAAAACTATTATACGTTTTCGATCGACATCGCGTGCTACGGCAGAAGCGAGCGGCTTACCGTTACGGCGGAGGTTTACGGCACGAATAACGACGGAGATACAATCCAGCTCATTTCCGAGCCCGTTTATTGCGAAAACGGAGTGACGCAGACCGTCGTTTTTAAGCCGAGCGAAAAACAAAGCGAAAAAGTAAAAAATATTTTCAAATTCGATTCCGTTTTCGTGCGGCTCAACGAAGTAGATGACGATCTCAGCGAAGACAATATTTTTTATCTCTACGGCGGAACTGAAGAAACGATCCGCGTGCAGTATTACAGTACTAAACCGAATACCTTTTTCGCCAATGTTTTGATGGTGCTCCGCGACGGTATGCGCGGCCGCTGGCGTCTGGAAATTTCCGAGGTCAGAAAGGGCTCGCCGGAGCTCAGCGGGTTTGATTTCTATATTTTCGAGCATGAGGTACCCTCCGAGCTTCCAAAAGACGGCCTGGTGCTGTTGGTCAATCCTTCGGCTTCTCCGAAAGATTCGGGTCTGACGATAGGAAAAGAAGTTTCGGGAGATTTTAATCTGGCTTTCGGAGAAAAACACGAGATTACACAGTACATGATGCCGGAAATGATGCGGGTCAGCACCTATAGACAGATGGAGTATTCCGAAGAGTTCAAACCGCTGCTCTATTGCGGCAACGATCCGGTTTTTGTTGTCAAAAACACCAGGGCTTCGAGGCTTGCCGTAATGTCGTTTAGTTTGAATAATGCGGACACCTCGATGGAAATAAATTTCCCGATACTTATCACCAATCTGTTCAATTATTTTATTCCTTCTACTGCTACGGTCACGAAAGTGGTGGACGGCGCGGAGGAGAAAGTGCCTCAATACGTATTCGATGTCAACGAGACCGTATGTATCAATACGCGCGGCACCAATCTTTCTCTTTCGCTCAGCGGAGAGGGAGCCGTAGAGAAAGATTACGAATTTGAAGAGATTCCTTTCGAAATCGCGCTTTCTGCCTGCGGAACATATACCATCAGGCAAACGTTGCTGTCGGGCACTGTAGTCGTAAGCAACATCTATGTAAAAATGCCCTCCGATCAAAGCAATATTTTCCGGACGGTGGACGCGCTGGAAGGCGTTGCCGCCAAAGCCCCCGATAGAGAGGAGGACAAGGATCTTGTCGTCTATGTCGCCGCTGCGCTTATCGCGTTGATGTTTATCGAATGGTGGCTTCAGTCGCGGGAACATTTTTAAGGGAGTAACGAAATATGACGAATTTTTCAATTCAATTTACGTATCCCTGGTTTCTGCTGTTGCTTATTCCGGCGTTATTCTTTTCGCTGTTTCCCTACTTTCGTATGGCGAAAAAGTATCGCCGCACGCGGAACCATATTATTTCCGTCGTGCTTCACACCACAGCCATGGTATTGTGCATTTTTGTTTTTTCGGGGATGCACTTCGATTATCAAACGATCAATTCAAATAACGAGGTCTTTCTTCTCGTCGATGTATCGTACAGCGGAAGAGAAACGCAGGAGAAAAAGAACGAATTTGTCCAATCGGTTCTCGATAGCGGAAATTCCGAATATAAAGTAGGAATCATCACCTTCGGTTACGGACAGACGTATGCCGCGGAGCTTTCGACAAACGCGGAAAAGACGTACGAGAGCTATGAAGATTCTCTCCGGGACAATAAGCCCGACGACAGCGCGACGGATATCGCTGCCGCGGTATCCTTTGCACGAACTCATATCAAGCATCCCAAGACGGCGAAGCTCGTCATTTTATCCGACGGCATCGAAACGGACGGGGAAGCGCTTGCGGCGATCAAGGCTGCGGCGGCCGACGGCATCCGCGTGGATACGGTTTCCTTTACGGATGAAAAGGAAATCCCGGACGCGCAGATCGTAGGGGCTGTCATGCCCGATTATAACGTTTCGGCCAAGTCGGAGGTCAAGCTGGGTGTAACCGTACAAAGCTCCGTCGCACAGACGGCGCAGATTACGCTTCGGGATAACGACGGAGAGGAGGAAACGACGGAGGTTTCTTTAGAGCCGGGCGTACAGACGTTTGAAATCGCGCACACGTTTGCCGAACAGGGGCTTCATCGGCTTTCCTTTGACCTTTCCTTCAAAGAGCCGGTTGAAATAGAAGACGCGGTCGAAGCGAACAACGAATACAGCTCCTATCTGTATATGGAGGTATTCGACGATATTCTCATCGTAGAAGGCTTTGAGGGCGAAGCGGAGAAGCTCCAGGAACTTTTGAAAGAGGAATATACGCTCACCGTCCTCAATGTGGCCGAAACGGAAAAATTTCCGAAGACGCTCGACGAAATGCGGTTATACGATCAGGTGGTGCTCGCCAATGTCTCGCACTCGGATATGCCTGCCGGATTTGAAGACTTGCTCAATTCCTATGTAAAGGACATAGGCGGCGGCCTCTTTACCGTCGGCGGAAGCGAGCCGGACGGCGACGAGGCTCACGCCTACAACCGCAAAGACTTATACGGTACCACCTATCAGGATATGCTTCCCGTGATTGCCGAAGATTATACGCCTCCGCTCGGGGTCGTCATCATCATCGACTGTTCGGGCAGTATGAGCGACGTACTCGAAAACGCGAAAGCGGGTGCGCGCGCCTGTCTCAACGCCATGACGGAGCGCGATTACTGCGGCGTCATTGCGCTCGACGACGATTATAAGGAAGCTCTTGCACTCACGCCCGTGACGAGGGAATATGAAATCGTCGCCGCGATCGACAACATCGGAAACGGCGGCGGAACGTTGCTTACCCCGTCGCTCAAACGTGCGGGAGACTCGCTCAAGGCGCAGACGAATATTGAAAAGAGACACATTATCGTCGTGTCCGACTGTATGTTTTCCGACAACGTCGAAAAATACGGTTCCGTCCTTCAATCGAATTTCGAGGCGGGTATCACGATTTCCGTCGTCGGCATCAATACGAGCGCGGACAGCGAAAAGGCGGGCAGAGAAATCGTCAAGCTCGGCAACGGCGGCAGCGACGACGACAGCGAAGAAGAAGCGGAGAAGTGGAAGAGCAAGTATCATCACACCGTTACGGGAGAAGATCTTTCGTCCATCATGCGCGAGGATTTAACCGTCCCCGATATCAAAGAAGTCGAGGCCAAACCCTTTGTCCCTACCATTCGCGTTCATAACGCAGTCGTCAGCGGCGTCGAACAGGCGAACATGCCCCGATTGAACGGCTACTACGGTACCAAGATCAAAGAAGACGCGGAAATTGTTCTCGCGGGCGAATTTGTCCCCATTTATGCGCAGTGGAAATACGGCGAGGGCATGGTCGGCAGCTTTATGTGCGATCTAAGCGGAAAATGGTCCTCGGAATTTCTAAGCGACGAAACGGGTCAAAGGATTATCAAAAATATTATCGGCGTGCTGTTTCCCAAGGAGAATATCCGCGCACAGGATATCGAAATCAAGCTCACCGAAAAGAATTACGGAAACGTGCTCAACGTATATACGGATATGGAAGAGGGTGAGCGCATCGAATTGCAGATTTTTAAGGATTCGGAGCCGAAGCCCGTGCAGACGATTAAGCCCACCGAGAAAGAGGGCTACACGCAGATTCCTTTTACCATAACGGAACCCGGCGTATACGAGCTTGTCGTAAAGAAAAAGGACGCGACGGGAAAGGACGTATCCGAAGCTACTATCTATAAGGCGTTTTCTTATTCTCAGGAATACAATACGTTTGTGGAAGCGGACGAAGAGACGTCGGTCGCTCTGCTGGAGGGGATGGCCTCGGCGGGGAAAGGCAAACGCATCGAAACGGAAAGTCAGGTCTTTGAAGGGCTTATCAAAAAGCTCTCGCACACCTTCGATCCACGTCTTGCCTTTGTGATTGTTTCGATCGTACTCGTTCTTTTGGATATAGCGGTCCGTAAATTTAAGTTCAAATGGCTTCACGAGATCATCCGTGAGAGAAAGGAGAAACAAGAACTTGGAAAACAAGCGTACAGAAAGGAATAGTTTCTCATGGGACGGGGCGCAGGGCGCGTCGGCATTGGAGGAAAAATGAAAAAACTTCGGTTATTGACGGTCATCGCTCTTATCGCGTGTTATCTCCTGTCCGCCGTAGCGTGTGCGGGAGGCGGCGCCGTACTTGAAACTCCCACGGGGCTTTGGGTAGAGCCTGCCGATTTGATACTCAATTGGGACGAGGTCGAAAACGCAAGTAAATATAAAGTTGATATCAACGGCGAACAAAAAGATACGCGAAGAACCTCTTATCCGCTCTCTTCGCTGAAAGCGGGCGCTTATACGTTACGTGTGAAAGCGCTCGGCGACGGAAAGAACTTTTCCGATTCCGAATGGTCGGTGTCTTACGAATTTGTGCGCGACCCCGAAACGGGACTTTCTTATCGGCTTACCGAGGACGAGAAGGCTTATAAGGTGACGAGCGGGACGACTGCGGAGGGCGCCGTAACGATTGAGAACAGCTATCGCGGCAAGCCTGTCGTGGCCATCGCCGAAAACGCTTTTTACAACGCCAACCGCGTGACCTCCGTCGCAATCGGCGATAACGTGACGGCCATCGGAAAAAGCGCGTTCTATAACTGCGCCGGCCTTGAAAGCGTCACGCTTCCCGAATCGCTTGTCTCTATCGGCGAAAATGCTTTCCAAAGCTGCCGTAGCCTCAAAGAAATAACGATCCCGGCAAACGTGACAAAAATAGAAGACGGTACGTTTACCCGCTCGGCAATAGAACGCATCGTACTTCCCGAAGCGCTTGTCTCTATCGGTGAAGCTGCTTTTGCGTATTGTCCCAACCTCAAAGAAATTACGCTCGGAAGCAATGTGGCGGAGATCGGCGCTTCCGCTTTCCGCGAATGTACTTCGTTGACGTCCGTCGTTTTGCCCGACAGCCTTATACAGCTTTCCGAAAAGACGTTTTTAGACTGTACGGCGCTTACCGCGGTGGATTTCGGTTCGGGCGTCAGATATCTCGGCTCCTATGTATTCCAGGGCTGCACGTCCCTTAAAAACATTGCGTTCCCCGAAAATATCGAGATGATCGGTACCTCTTGTTTTTACGGCTGCAGTGCGCTTTCGGATATTTCTCTGGGCGCCGGCGTAAGCTTCATCGGCGCCACCGCGTTCGGAGAGACGGAGTTTTTGCAGAGCCGTGAGGGCGTCGTATATCTCGGCGATACAAATAAATGGCTGATTGTAAATAAAGATATAGAAAATAAGGACATTGAAATAGCGGGCGACACCTACGGAATCGCCGCCTATGCCTTTCACGGCAATAAATTTGAAAGCGTAAAGATCCCCGACAGCGTTCAGCTCGTCAATACCGCGGCTTTTTATCAGTGTCAGGAGATGCTCGGCGCGACGATCGGCAACGGAGTGACGGAGCTGAGCTCGAGTATGTTTTCAGGTTGCTCTAAGCTTACCTACGTAACCTTCGGCGCAAACGTTCAAAGAATAGGTTCAAGCGCTTTCTCCGGTTGTACGTTATTGCAGGAGATCGATATTCCCGATACGGTTACCTCGATCGGAAAAAACGCTTTTTATAACACGGCGCTCTGGAACGCGGCGGGTGCAACTCTGATATATGCCGACAATTGGCTTGTCGGCGACGCGAAAGAGCCGTCCGATAAACCTTACTCGGTTAGCATTAAAGAGGGGACGGTCGGTATTGCAGACTACGTATTTTCTCAGAAAGATGTCGGCGGAGTAACTTTTTCCGACGGAATAAAGTATATCGGCGAAGGCGCCTTTTCGTGGAGTTTTCTTGGCTATAACGGAAAGGTGGAAATTCCCGCCAGCGTGACGGAGATCAGAGACTATACTTTTTATTCCTGTTACTATTTACAAAACGTATATCTGCCCAATTCGGTGACGAAGGTCGGAAGATCCGTCTTTTATAATTGTGTGAGCTTGACAAACGTCCATCTTCCCACGGAAATCACGGAAATTTCGGATTATTCATTCTTTGGCTGCAGGTCTCTCAAAATGCTTGCGATCCCCGATAAGGTACAACGGATCGGCATGGCGGCGTTTTACTGGTGTATATCTTTGGGATGGGAAGAGGGTCCGCTTAAGGACGAATATAGTTCCCTTAAGCTCGTACTTCCCGAAAGCCTGGAAGAAATCGGCGACTATGCCTTTTACAGAAGCGGACTTTCGGAAATAGAATTCGGGAAAAATCTTAAAAAGATCGGCAGGTCGGCATTCTATGAAAACTGGAACCTTAAAAGCGTTTCCCTTCCCGCCGGCGTAACGGAAATTTCCGACTATGCTTTTTACGGTTGCAGCTCGCTGGAGCGAATTTCCATGCCGAACGTGGAAAAAATCGGGAGATCCTCCTTTTACGGCTGCAGTTCGCTTAAAAATCTCGCGCTTCCCGCAACGCTTAAATCGATCGGCCAGATGGCGTTTCAGGATTGTTTTGCGCTCGAGACGCTCGTCATTCCCGCAAGCGTCGAAAAAATCGGCGATTTTGCGTTTCTTTGCGGCGACGTTCTCACCATATTCAGCGAAAGAGCGGAAGCGGGCGAAAATTGGAGCCGTTTATGGAATATGCGTAACCGTCCCGTCCTTTGGGGCTGTACGCTTTCGGCGGACAAAACCTACGTCGTATCTTTCACAATGAACGATTCGGTGGAAAATTATACGGCGGAAAACGGCATCAACGCACCCTACCGCGCGGGATATACGTTTGACGGCTGGGTGAGCGCGCAAAAGGACTACGATGCGAAAGACGTCTATCAGGCTCCCAACGGCACCGCATTAAGCGCCTTGTGGACGGAGGGAGACCCCGAACCCGATCCCGTACCGTCGCCTACGCCTCCGCCTTTCGTGGAGGAAGAAGAGTAAATTCGAAAAACGGCTTAAGTTTATCGATATAGCGCATTTATAAGGAGACATCATGAAGAAAATCAACAAAATCCTGCTTACGGCGTTTCTCGCCGTCGCGGCGTTCGTCTTTGCGTTGTTGGGGGCGTCCTGTGCGAAGAAGCCCGAATACACCGTGACGTTTATGAACGGCCAGACGGTCGTCGCTACGGTGAAAGGACATGAAGGCGACGCTCTCGAAGCCCCCGACGCTCCTCAGGAGGACGGGTATTCCTTTGTCGGCTGGAGCCTTGGCGAAAGCGGGGAAATCAAAGAATTTCCCGCCGCCATTCCCGCCGAGGACGTTACATATTACGCGAATTACGCAAAGCTTTATGAAATCGAACTGAACGTCGGAGACGGTACGCTCGATACGCAGAAGGTATATGCCAGCGCGGGGAGCAATCTCTACGACGCGCTCAAGGACGTCGTGCCGACCACTTCCGACGATACGTATTTCGGCGCATGGTTTTACGGCAACAAGGAAATCACCGCGGAATCGAATACGATCATGCCCAGAAAGGACATTTCCGTCCGCGCCCGTTATAAAGTCGATTATACGATCAAGCTGTATAAGCAGACGGAATTTAACGTCGATGGCTACGACGAGACGCCTATAGAACAAACGGGCTCGGACTATGTCGAAACGACGTTGAGGCCGACGGTCAGCTATCCCGAGGATTACGAGTACGCTTCGGAGGCCGGCGAAAAGACCGAATTAAAGCTTTCCAAAGAGAAAGAGCAAAACGTTTATATCTATTATTGCCGCATTATCGGCGTAACGCTCGATTTTGACGCCAACGCGCCCGCCGAAACCGAGGCCGCGGGGGAGATGGACTCCCTCTATGTGCGCAAGGGCACCGAAAAGAAGATAAAGGACTGCGCTTATACGATCGCGGGATATCGCTTTGCCGGCTGGTCCACCAAGGTGGACGGCGACGTCGAGTATAACCCCGGCGATATGTTCGACGGCGAGCAGGATCTTTTCCTCTACGCGGTATGGGATAAGGGCTACACCGACCTGCGCGGCGGGGTCGATTATATCTATATCGACCATTTCGACAGCAGTAAGGCGTACCTTGAAAGAACGGGACTGGACGAAAAGATCGGTACGTATGACGAAGAAACGAGGGTTTTCTCGTTTGCAAAGGGCGCTTCCTCCGCCCTTGACGGCCGCATCGCGCTCGACGGCGAAACGTTCTATTATTTTGACGACGTCGAAGGCGAATACGACATCTACGACGCCTATACGTACGAGAAGAAGCAAGGAAAAATTAAAATCAACAATCACGAATCGGCGGTCTATACAAACGCCGAAGGAACGGCGGTAAACGGCACTTATACGCTCGGAAAGCAGGGCGATTACGAGTTTACCCCCGAAAGCGGAGAAGGATTTTCTTTCCAGATCGCCAAGGTCGATAAAGACGGAACGGCAGGCTGTCTCATCAGGGGCAGCGAAGCGGGCATGTTCTACATTTACGACGGCGGTCAGCCTTCCTATGCCGTCGTTTTGTCGCTCGACGGTTACGGCAACGTAACGATGCTTGAGGCGCTTACCAATGCCTATAACGGCACCTATACGCTTTCCGAAGTCGTGAAAGACGAGGTGCGAGCCGTTATTTATTACGCGGGCGCGAATCGTTTATTTATTTTCCGTCTGGCTGCCCTTCAGGGTTACCCCGTTTTCGTCATGAGCGACGGTATGCAGGCTACTCTCGAATACACGTATAACGACGAGGCTACGGGGGCGCAAAAAACGGACGTGCTCTTTATCGACGGCTACGGCGCCGCTACCTATACGTCCGACGGCGGCGAACCGATAGAAGGAAGCTACGGCGTGATCGATTCGGAGCTGCGCTATATGCAGTTCGTTCCCAAGGAAGGCGAAGGGTTTAAGCTCTGTTACGATTTCGAGACAAACGCTTATCTTCCCATCGAAGAGCACTGCGGAAGCTATCTGTTTAAGAACGGCGGCTCTTTAGAGACGATCATGCTTCAGCTGAAATACGACAAAACGGCGACGATTTATGTCCCTGCCTCCGACGGCAAGACCTGGACGGCTATGGTAAACGGAAAGTATGAGGCGGCTAAAACTCCCGAAAACAGCTTTACCTTTACCGCAGACGAGGACGGGTGGATTATTCCCGAAGCGGCTTATCAGGCGAAATTCTCCGCGTTTACTTTCCAGCTCGGTACGGCCAACAAATATCCCGTCTTTGAAATGTATAACGCGGATATGGCGGGTAAGACCATTACGCTCGGCAAAAACGTCTATACGTTTGCGGGATATAATGCCGTCACCTGCAACCTCATGACGCAGATGCAGGACGGAACCGAAAGTCTTCAACTTTACAAGGGCGATTACCGCGTCTGTACGCCCGCGGACGGCAACACCTTCTTTACCTATATCGAAATCAAGCTCAGCACGGGCGTGACGGTTCTGCTCGTCGATGTCAGAGAAGACGCAACTGCGGGAACGCCCGAGTATAAGGAATTTTTCGGCGCTTCTTACACCAACAGCTATAACAATCCCGGAAAATATTCCGCGCAGATTTATCCGCTTACCGACGATTATATGGCGGTAGCCGTGCTCGACGAGGCGACGGGCGAATATAAATTTACCTTCCTCGGAACCTTCGTCAATCAGGATAAGGACGAAAGCACCGACGCGGACAATTATTACGAGTTTACCGCTACGCAGACGGCGGAAGGAACGTCTCAGGAAATCGTCGAGGAGCTCGGGTCCTTCAAGTGTCAGCTTTGGACGCTTTCGGGTACGAGAGTATTTTTGCAGTACGACGAAAGCCGCGTGAAGACCGCCCAAGGAACGGACGGAAGCTCGATGGAATTCAACGCCTACGGCCTGATCGAGTATAAGGCGAACGCCGCGGCGGAAGCCCAGACGTGCAGATATACCCGCCTCGGGGATCTCTTTGTGCTCACCTCCTTTACGGACGGCAAGAGCTATCGCTTCCACTTCACAAACAAAGAGGAAACCGCCTATGCTCCTTCCGACGAGAAAGAGGGCGCGTACTATCTCTATAACCTTTCGGACGGCACGCTCGACACAAGTAAAATCCTCGTGCTCGCAGGCGTTTCTGCGACGCTCTATGAGGGAGAGACGGAGACGTCCGGCACCTATGCGTATAACGAAGAAACGGAAGATTATACCTTTACGGCCGCGGACGGACAGAAAACGAATTTCCGTCTCACGCAGGTAACCAATCAGCAGACGCAGCAGACCTATCCCGTATATTGCGTCGCAAGGCCCGAGATTGTTTTCAATCTCTCGGTGGTGGATAAAGACGGGAAAGAAATCGGCTCGATCACGTGCGACAGCTACGGCACGGCCGCCTATAACGACAGCGCTGAGGGAATTACCTATAACGCAGGGCTCGCCTGGAACGAAGCGAAAACCGTGTTCGTCGTAAAGACGTACGACGCGACGGGCAAGCTCCTTGAAACCCGTTATTATGAAGTAAAGGACGAGACCGCTCCCAACGTCGTATGGGAATACGGCTTTGAGAAAAACGTGTATTTCGGTTACGATAACGGACTTTATCTCGATTATGCGCTGTATCTCGACGGCCACGGCAACGCGGAAATTCTCAACCTCGAAGGAGAGGCGATTGAAAACGGAACGTACGTGCTTACCGAAAGCGGCACGGCACTCTATACCAAAAAGGGCGAAACGACGGCTAAAGAGTATATGCTCTTTGCGTCGGGCAGCAGCTCTTCGCGCACCTATTTCTGTACGGAGATAGACGAAAACGAAGGCACGTATCACGGAGACGATTGGTCGGTGCTCATTCTCGACGGCTACGAAGTCTCGGCGACGTATATCGACGCCAGGGGTGTCCGTTACAGCGGAAATTATACGATTTTGAAAGAGGGCTATGTGAAGTTTACTTCCTCCTCACTTTCCGCTCCTCTCATCGTTACGATCAATACGCAGACGGGTAAATATGCGCCCGTCACCGAGCAGTATATCCTCGACGGCAGCGGCAGTAAGCTTCTCGCCTGGGTGGATTATACTCAGACGCAGATTACCCTTCCCGTAAGCGTAACGGAAATCGGCGCCAACGCTTTCCAGAGCATGAGAGCTCTCGTTTCGATTGCAATGCCCGGCGTTACCTCGATCGGCGCAGGCGCGTTCTATTACTGCACCGCGCTGGAGACGGTCGTTGCGGATAGGCTTACTGCGGTGGGCGCAAGCGCCTTCGCTTATTGCGTATCGCTGGCGGAAATCAGCGAAGAAAAAATCGAAACCATCGGCACGCAGGGCTTCTACGGATGCGTTTCCCTCACGGAGCTCAATCTTGCGGCGATCAGGACAATCGGCGACTATGCGTTTTTGCAGGCGCTTACGCTCAAAAACGTTACGATCGGAAGCGCGGTCGAAAAAATCGGCAAAAATGCGTTTGCGTATGCCAACGCGAACGGCGAAGAGGGAACCGTCCTTACGGTGACCTTCCTCGGAACGACCGTTCCCGAATTCGGCGAGGAAATTTTCAAAGAAGTCGCCGCTCTCGAAATCGTCGTTGCCGACGAAGCGACAAAGACGGCCTTTGCGGCGGCTTTGGAAGCGTATGCGGAGTATATCGTCGTAGCGTCCGCGGCGGCCGCTGCGTAATCGGACAAAAAAGAGGCGGGGCGGGAAAAAGCTTCCTCGCCTGCCTCTCTATTCCCCGCCGGGGAGAAGGAGCGCGCGGAAACGGGCGCTTCTATAAAAAACAGAAAGGTAAAGCAGCGGAATAATGTTTGCCGTTATAAGAAAATCAGTCCGCTTCTGATAATAACTAACAGAATAAGCTATTTATTGAAACGGCTGAAAAATTATTTGCAAAAGCCGCAAGACATGCTTTACTTTTTTTGAGATTTGCTATAAAATATATAATATCATAAAAATATAATCGTGTATTTATGCGATGCAGGCCTGCTGCGGCCTGCCGACAAGCCGTTTTCGGCGGGTTGCGCGCTTTCGTCGCGGTCGGCGCCGCTATCGTCGTGACGGGCGGGTTTTATGGAGTAAAAAGGAAAGCAAGATGACAAAGTACAAACGTAATATCTTAAAAGTTTTTTCGGTCGGTATCGCCTGTGTTTTTATTGCGGGCTGTACTATCGGAGAAAATAATTTCAGGGGAGACGATACGTCGCCTTCCGGGGCAGCCGGGAAAATAGGCTTATACGACGGCTCGCTCGACACCAACGTCGAGGATTATTTCGACAGCTCGGTCGTATATAAACTCCCCGATACGATTGAAAAAAATCAGGATATTTCCGTCATTGTGGAGATGAGCGTCGATAGCGTGCTCGATTCCTATAAAGACAATGCGGACGGCAAGCTTTCCGTCGCGGAATATCGGGATAGCAAAAAGGGCGTCGCAGCCGTAAATAAAATCGAAAGAAAACGGGCGGAGCTGGTCAAAATGCTCAATAAGTCGGGGATTTCCTACAAGAGAGGGGAGACTTACGACACCGTTTTAAGCGGCTTTGAAATCACGGTCAAGGCCCACGATTTCGACGAGTTGCAAAAGCTGCTCGGTTCGAGGGCGACGTTGATCGTCGGAGAGGAATACGAGGCGGCGACGGCCGAAGTCGTCGAAAACGACGTCAACGTGTATTCCACGGGTATTTTCGACAGCTCCGATTCCGAATATCAGGGCAACGGCGTGGTAATCGCCGTGCTCGATACGGGTCTCGATTATACGCATACGGCGTTCAGCGTAAATAATTTTGCCACGCCCGACGAGGATCTCGCTTTCACGCTCGGTGACGGCTCCGAAAGGGACGTTGCGAAAAAGGTGGGGGCGACCGCTGCGGCGACGTTTACCTCGGGGCTTACCGGCGAGGACGTTTACGTAAGCAAGAAGGTTCCCTATGCGTACGATTATGCGGATAAGGACCCCGACGTTCTTCCCATCAACAGCGCGCACGGCACGCACGTCGCGGGCATTATCGCGGGGCAGGACGATACGATCACGGGCGTTGCGCCCAACGCGCAGCTCGCGATCATGAAGGTGTTCTCCGATTCTGACAAAGGCGCAAAGACCTCCTGGATTCTTGCCGCGCTGGAGGATTGCGTCACGCTCGGCGTCGATGTCATCAATATGTCCCTCGGGAGTTCCTGCGGCTTTTCCCGCGAGGTTGACGAGAAGGAAAAAAATGAGATCTACGACAATATCAAGGAGGCGGGGATCAGCTTGATCGCCGCGGCCTCCAACGATTACAACGCTACGTTCGGTTCGGAAAAGAACGGCAACCTCGGCCTTACCTCCAATCCCGATTCGGGTACGGTCGGCGCGCCTTCCACCTATGACGCGGCGCTTTCCGTTGCGTCCATCAGCGGCGTAAAGACCCCGTATCTCACGTACGAGGGCAAGGTCATGTACTTCAAGGAGGCCAACGACAAGGCTTCCAAGCCCAAAAATTTCGTCAACGACATACTCGCGGAAAACGAAAACGAAAAAATCTTCGAATACGTGACCATCTCCGGCTTCGGCAGCGCGGTCGATTACAACGGCCTCGACGTAAGGGGAAAGATCGCCCTCGTAAAGCGCGGCACGACGTCGTTCGAGGATAAAGCGAAGGCGGCGAGCGACGCGGGCGCTGCGGGCGTCATCATTTACAACAACGTTTCGGGCGAAATCTCCATGGCGATCGGGTCGGCTTCCGCCCCCGTGTGCTCTATTTCGCAGGACGACGGCGAGCTGCTCGCAAAAAGCAGTACGGGCAAAATCAAGATCAGCCGCGATCAGGTGGCGGGTCCTTTCATGTCCGATTTCTCGTCCTGGGGTCCTACCTCCGACTTGAAAATAAAGCCCGAAATCACCGCGCACGGCGGAGACATTCTGTCGGCTGTGCCCGGACAGGGCTACGAAAAGCTTTCGGGTACGTCCATGGCCGCGCCCAATCAGGCGGGCGTAACCTCCCTGATCCGTCAGTACGTCAAGGAATACGTCGCCGCGGACGCAAGCGACACGAAGGACGTCACGGCGCTCGTCAATCAGATCATGATGTCCACGACGGATATCGCCTATAACAAGATCGGCTTGCCCTACGCGGTAAGAAAGCAGGGTGCGGGTCTTGCCAACCTTACCAAAGCGACTACCACGCCTGCGTATCTGACCACCTTCGAGGGCGATCGGGTAATGGATAAAACCAAACTCGAGCTCAAGGACGATAAAAATAAGACGGGCGTGTACGAAATGACCTTTGCGGTCAATAATATCAGCCAGAGAGCGCTTACATACGATGTTGACGCCCTTGTGCTCACCGAAGGCGTCAGCTCCACTTATACCACGCACGGCGAAACGACGGTGACAGAGGAAGGCTATCTTTTGGACGGCGCCGATCGTAAAGTCACCTCCGTTTCCGGGGACGGCTCGAGAAACGGCAACACCGTTACGGTCGATGCCGGCGGTACGCTTAAAGTGACCGTTACGGTTACTTTGTCCGACAAAGACAAACAATATCTCGACAAGTCCTTTGAAAACGGCATGTATGTCGAAGGCTTTGTCACCTTGACCGCGCGCGGAAGCAACGGGGTCAATCTCAACGTACCGTTCCTTGCTTTTTACGGCGATTGGACGCAGGCTCCCATTTTCGACGAGGAATTTTTCGATACCAACGCGGACGAACTCGACGCGGGAATAGACGCGGCCGACAAGGTAATGGCGGACGCCTATCCGACGAAAGTGATCGGCGGGCTGTACAGCGATTATATCTCTTATCTCGGCTCCTACTATTTTAAGCAGGATCCTTCGGCGACCCAGATCGCGGCGCAGAGAGATCACGTGGCGCTGTCCAATCAAAACAACGGCGCCGACGGAAACACCACGATCAACACGCTCGAATCTATTTGGGCGGGTATGCTCCGCAACGCAAAGCGCGTCGAGATAAAGGTCGTGGAGGATTCCACGGGAGAGGTCGTATTTTCAAAGACGAATAACAATCAACGCAAGTCGTACAGCGAGGGCAGCTCGATCTACTATTCGCCCATCGATATCGGCTTCGACGCGATCGAACAGAATCTGAAAAACAACACGCAATATACCGTCACGGTCGATGCGTATATCGATTGGGACGGCGAACAAAACAATAAACGGAGCCGTATCGAATTTCCCCTGTATATGGATTTCGAAGCGCCCATCGTGACGGACGTCAAGTACCGCACCGTTTATGACAAGATAAACAAAGAAACGAAGCTGTATGCCGATTTAAGTATTTACGACAACCATTACGCAATGGCGGTCAATGTCGGTCAGGTCACGCACAACGGCAAAAGCTTCTCGCTCTCTTCTTTCGGCAAATACCTGACGCCGGTCTATTCGTCGTTCAATTCCACTTCCGTGGTGACGGTCGAGCTTACCGATTATATCAATCAGCTGAAGGAGTCGGACGGTCTCATCTATCATCCGGACGGGACGACGTCGATAGACGAAAACAACAATACGTTTGTCGCGTCGGTTTACGATTACGCGATGAATAACGCGATTTACGAGATTCCCTTGCCCGACGATATCGTTTCCGTTTTCTTCGAAGTCGATGCGGACGCCAAAAAGAGCGCGCTCAACGACAAGCAGATCGCTGCGGGAAATATCGCCGAGGGCGAGCAGGTTCTCGTCATGAGCCCCAACGAAACGTTCAAGCTCACGGATATTCTTCAGGTTTATCCTTCCTCCACCTGGGTTTCGACGCTCGATTACAGCGTGAGCGACGAGAAGATTATCGGGGTGGTCAACGGAACGGTTGTGGCGCGTGCCTCGGGCGACGCGACGATCACGGTAAAGGGTAAAAACGGCGCGGGCGAAGAAGTTTCCGCCACGCTGGACGTCTCGGTACTTTCGCCCGAGGATACCGCTCTCGGGTATATGAAATACGACGCGATTGCCGCAAACAGATTCGAAGTGACGGGCTTTACTACGGACGACGCGTTTATCGTTCCTTCAAACGACGATCGTACGATCGGATTTACCGGCAGCAAAAACGTATTCGGGCCGACGCTCGAGATTTCGATGTATCCCTCCGAGCAGGTGACCTTGGATTACGTCCTCGACTCCTACTTCCCCGATCGCACAAAGGTTGAATTTTCGTCGTCGAGAGAGGATATCGCTTCCGTTGACGAAAACGGTACGATTACGGCCAAATATACGGCAAACAGAGATACAAAGGCATATATCGCCGTGTCGCTTCTGTTGGACGACAAGCAGAGTACGAGCGTACGTATCGCGGTCACGGTCAAAAATCCGTTTATTAACAATAGTATTTATCTCAGCTTTTACCGCGGCGCGGGCGACGAAAATAATTGCGTCGTCATTCCCGACGACCTCGGTATAACGACGATCTATCAGTATGCGTTTTCGAGCTACGAGTTTGTGGAAAAGGATCTGGAGAACGGCGACGTCATCACCGAAGAGGACCCTTATCATCTGAAACAACAGTTTATCGGAAACGATAAAATCAAAAAGGTAATCATTCCCGAGGGAGTTACGGAGATTGCCGAGTATGCGTTTGCAGACTGTACGTCGCTCGAGGAAGTGGTACTGCCTTCCACGTTGAAGAAGATCGGCTTCGGCGCGTTCTATAACTGTACTTCCCTGTTGAAGATCAATCTCGAGGACGTTCAGTTTATCAATAAAGAAGCGTTTTACAAGACGGCGATCACCGAAGCGAATTTCTCATCCGTCGTATCCTTCGGCGACTATGCTTTCCGCGAAAGCAAGCTGAACGTGCTTTCCCTTCCCTCGTCCTGTCAGTCGATCGGCGTCGGCGCGTTTTACGGCTGTGCGGATCTCGCAAACGTAACGTTTGATGCGGAAAAGGTCAAGGTAGGAAACGCGGCGTTCGCGGGCTGCAAAAAGCTCACCTCCGTTTCCATCAATGCGGCGGTTATTTCCCCGTATGCCTTCAACGGCTGTACGGAACTGAGCAAGGTGACGCTCGGCAAGGACGTCTCCGTCATAGGCGAATATGCGTTTGCGGGCACGAAGGTGGCGAAATTCCGCCTCGATCCTGCCAACACCGCGCTCTCTTTCAAAAACGGCGACGATTCGATCATTTATAAAAATAATGGTACCCAGCTGCTGCTTGCGGCGCCCGCGTCCGCGACGACGAGGGTGACGACGGACGCGACGTCCATCTCTACGGGTGCGTTTTCCGGAAATACAAATCTCATTTCCGTCGTTGCGAATAACGTGACGGAGGTAGGCGATTATGCCTTCTCCGATTGCGCGGCTCTGGCGGCGGTTACGATGAACAAACTGAAGTCTGCGGGCAACTATGCGTTTGCGGGCACCGCAATCACGAAGATCCCCAACGCTGCGGGACTTACCTCCATCGGAGATTATGCCTTTGCGGGTACGAGACTTTCTTCCGTCGCCTTGCCCGATAACGCGAACGTCGGAAATTATGCGTTTGCGAGCAACGGCTATCTTAAAAATGCAACGCTCGGCAACGGCGTCACGCTCGGAGAGGGAGCCTTCTTCAAGACGGCGCTTGTAAGCGTGACGGCGGGTGCGAATGCGAAAATCGGTCTGGGAGCGTTCAGCGCGTTGACGACGCTGACAAGCGTTACTCTGGGCGAGGGCGCGCAGATCGGCGACTACGCTTTCCAGGGCGTTACGGCCTTGACTTCCTTCGATCTTTCCAAAGCCGTTTCTATCGGCGCATATGCCTTCAGAGGGGCGACGGGGTTGACCTCGGTCGATCTCACCAATCTGGAAAAATTGGGCGCTTCTGCCTTTTACGGCGCGGGTGGGCTTACCTCCGTCGTGTTCGGCGATAAGCTTACGAGCGTCGCGGAAAATGCGTTCTACGGCTGTACCGCACTTAAAAACGTAACGTTGAGCGATTCGATCGTCGAATTGGGCGCAAATGCGTTTACGGGTGCGATAATCGAGGACATCGATCTCGAGCACGTGACGGTGATCGGGGAGGGTGCGTTGGCTTTGACGCCGATTACGTCGGTCACCCTGTATGCCGAAGGCGTGAAGATCGGCGACGCAGCGTTTAACAATTGCGAAAAGCTTGTCGCCGTAAACAATCTCGATAAAGCCGTATATATCGGCAATTATGCGTTTGTCAACACGGCGCTTGAAAGCGCAAATCTCGAATCCGCGGCCTATATCGGCGATTTCGCTTTTGCGAATACGAAGCTTACTTCCGTATCGTTCGGCGTGACGTTTGACGAAAACGGCAAGCAGGTTAGCACAAATAAGCTGCAATCGCTCGGGGAAAATCCTTTCTCTAATTGCGCAATCGAAACGTATGCGGTGGAAGCCGACGTATATTTCAACGGTAAGGTTGTAGGCACCGAATTGATCGATACCTATGCCGTATCGGACAGCGTGAAAGTGATTTCGGGCGTTCTTTATCAAAACGTTCCCAACGGGCTGGAGCTTGTTTCCTATCCCAAGTCTGATGCGCGCACCTCGTTTGTCGTAGAAGAGGGAACCGTCCGTATCAGCGCAAATGCGTTTATGGGAAGCGCGTTGAAAAACGTAACGATCGCTTCCACGGTGACGGCGATCGGCGATAAGGCTTTCTATGCCTGCGAAGCTCTTCGCATGGTTATATTCAAGGGCTACAAAGCGCCCGTGCTGGAAGAGACGTACGACGAAAGCTATATCAATACGCTGCCTATTCCGTATGAGGGATATTTCTCCTTCACGGGCTCGGATAAAGAGACTTACGTTATCGAGGGGCTGGGCATTTCCAAATACTTTATGTGGAATGTGACCTCCTTGTTTAACAATTTCTATTTCGGCGCGAACTTCGTAAACTATGTGGGCAGGGTTACCGATAAGCTGATTATGGTCAAACCTGTAAACGGGCTCAATTACGATTCGTTTATCTTCAGTCAGTATTTCGGGACGAAGGTAGAAGGCTCGACGGCGGCCGATCAGACGACGCTTGCGGCAATCGCGGCGATTGCGGAAATTCCCGACGAAATCGTGCTCACGTCCGAATGCGAGGACCTCGTCGCGGCGGCCCGTACCGCTTACAATAAGATAAACACAGACGATCAGCGCGCGCTGGTGACCAATATCAGCAGACTGACCGACGCGGAAAGACGGCTCGAATATCTCAAATCTCAGCAAATCATCGAGCCGGTCGATCCCGAAACTCCGGACAAAAAATCCTATACCGCGGTCATTATCGTCAGCGTTTGCTGCGGCATAGCGGTGATCGGAGGCGCGATAGCGGCGTTCTTTATCCTCAGGGCGCGTAAAAATAAGGGTAAACCCGACGGCGGCGCGACGGAAACGACGGTTGAAACAAACGAGTCGGAAAACGGAACGGACGTCGATGAGGAGAATGGGTCGGACGTAGATACGGATGAAAAATCAGAGGATTGACGTACGAGGAGCAAGATGAAAAGAAGAGTAAAAACGATAATCGGTCTTGCGTGCGGCGCGTTGCTTTGTGCAGGCCTGGCGGCCTGCACAAAGGCGGAGACGGAACTCGACAAGAAAGAGAAAGAAAACTATATCGTCGGCGTGGTTTACGACCCCAACGGCGGCAAGTTTAATTCTAACCGTACGGGCATAACCGTCGAAAATCGGTTTAATCCCGATAGCTTTACGGACGCGGACAACGACGGTAGAATCGAGATCTCGCTGAAGAGCACCGATCCCGTCAATTATTCCCAGGCTCCCTATGAGCTGGGCGCGCCAAAAAAGCCGGGCTATGCGTTTGCGGGCTGGTATCGCACCCGCGAGCTTTCCGTGGATTCCGAAAACAGACCGCTCGACGATTACGGAAACGTACTTGAAAAACGTGCGGACGGAAACCTGTATCTTCCCGGGGCGGAAACCCCGTCGGCTCAGGGCTACGTGTATTCGGAAATGTGGGATTTCAATAACGATAAGCTGATATATGAGCTGGGCAGCGGAAAATACAGCCTTACGCTGTATGCCGCATGGGTTCCCGATTATCGGTTCAATTATTACTACAAGGAAGAAGATTCTTCCGTCTGGACGCTTTTGGGATCGACGGCGTTCGACTATACACAGACGCAGACGTTTAAGGAAAGCTATCCTTACGCTCCGGCCGTCAAGCCGACTGCGGACGCCGATCTCCTGTGGACGCCGCAGTGGAGCGGCGCAAACGAAACGGGCGAAATGGTCTATACCCGCAAATATTCCGACGGAAAGGAGTACGCTTTCCCAGCGCTTGAAGGACACACCTTCCTTTCGGCGTATTCGGACGAGGCGTGTAAGAAGGAAATCGAAGGCTCGCTGCAGCATGGCGGAACGCTCGTTTATGACGAAGAAAGCGAAGAGCTAAAGCCGGAAAATCCCGTTCAAAACATTTACGTCCAATTTGAAAAAGGCGAACAATACCGCGTCACCACGGCCGACGAGTTTGTAAAATATGCACAAAAAGCAAACGCTTCCAGCGTATATACGATTTTAGCGCAGGAGCTGGATTTTTCGGATAAGAAATGGCCCGCGAATCTTGTTAGCGGAGAATTTGCGGGAAAAATCGTCGGAAACAATTGTACGTTCAAAAATGTTTCGGCAACGAATACCTCTGACGAGGCGAAAAACGGCGGACTGTTCGCCTCGCTTGCGGCGGGCGCGGAAATTTCCGATATCGCTTTTGTCAACGCGACGTACGATATGGGAAAGGGCACGGCGGCAAATCTCGGAATGGACGGAACGGCATATTTCGGTTTGTTGACGGGGTATGCGGACGCCGAAGCGACGATCCGCGGCGTCACAATCGAGGCTTCCTCGCTCCGCATGGGCAAGCTTGCGAGAAACAGCTATACGATCAATCTCGTGGGCAACGGCGTCGCAGGCATTTCTTCGGACGGCGTGAAGGTTGTGCTCTACGGCGAAGAGTTTAAGCAGGGAGACGCGAAAAAATATCGTTATTTTGTAACTTCCGTCGAGGTGAACGCCGAAACGGGAAGCGTTGTTCCGAAAATCGAAATTTCCAGTCAGAGGGCCGAAATCAGGGACGAAGAAAGCTACATAGCGTATCCTGAGGCAAGCAATTAATTTATAAACTATCATAACGGAGGATTCCCATGAATAAAAAAGCAGTTAAAGCGTTATCGCTTACGCTGAGCGCAATGTTCGTCGCGTCCGCCTGTTATTCTCTTACGGGCTGTAAGAAGAAAAACAAGAAGGACAGTATCGTTTTGATGACGGAGGAGCTGAACGGCTTGTTCAATCCTTTTTATGCGACGGCGGGCACCGATATGGACATTGTCGGCATGACGCAGATCGGCATGTTGACTACGGACGACAACGGAAATACGACCTGCGGCGAAAACGAAGCGACCGTGGTGCTCGATTACGAAATTTCGGAGTCGAACGGCAATTCCGTCTATACGTTTGTATTGAAAAACGACATTCTGTTCTCCGACGGCTATGCCCTCACGATGAACGACGTGCTCTTCAATATGTACGAGTATCTCGATCCCGTTTATACGGGTTCTTCCACCATGTATTCTACCAAAATCGAGGGACTTGACGCCTACAGAATGCAGGCCAATCAAGGCTCCGAATCGGACACCACCAAGCAGGCGATTTCCCTTGCCAACGGCCGCAGGCAGGAACTGATCGATATCTATGTCGAGGCGAGTGAAAAGTATGATCCCTCCTCGACGTCTTATAACGTGACCGAGGAGCAAATGCTCAACTTTATCAAGGAATGGGATGCGACGGGCAACTATACCGCCGCCGTGGGCGACCCCCCGGAGGGGAAAGACGGCGCCGCCTATTACCGCGACATGCTTACCGACGACTACAACCGTATCCGCGAGCTTTTCAAAAAAGAGCTGGAAACCGATTTCAAGACGGCGAAGGACGCTTACGATCTGGAGAGCGACAGCCTGCCCTATAAAAAATGGGCGGACGATAAGCATTTCAAAAACGACGTATTCAAGTTTTTCTATTACGAGGGCTTCATTACGCCGAAGTACGAAAAAGTCAACGGCAAGGACAATAAAAACGTCATCGAGAGCTTCGACAACATGAGCCTTCTCGACCGATATAATTCGGAAGAAAAAGCGATCGAGTACATATATACGTATTATATGCAGCAAAAATTCGATCAGGTTTTGACGGGCTGGGGTACCTCCAACACGATCATGACGGAGTTCGAGGCGAAGGCGAAAGAAGTTCTCCTTCAGGACAAAGTGACGGACGGGCTCGAATATCCCAACATTTCGGGCATCGTTTCGCTCGGACATACCACCGACAAAGCTTCCGTTACGGTCAACGGAAAGGAATATAAGGTGGCGCATAATCACGACGAAACCTATCTCAACGGGGACGCGCCCAACAAAAACTACGGCGCCGTTACCGACAAGAGCGAGTACGACGTATTGCAGATTACCGTGGAGGGCACCGATCCCAAAGCGATTTATAACTTCGGCTTTACCGTCGCGCCCGCGCATTACTACACGGCGGACGAGCAAAATCCCAACGGCAGAAAGATCGATATCGCAGGCAATGAATTCGGCGTGGATTGGGGTTCCTTTACCTATCAGAGCAAGGTAATCCAATCCGAACGTCACGTGGGAGTTCCCGTAGGCGCAGGTCCCTTTGTCGCCACCGACGAAAACAACAAAGACAATCCCGCGCCTGCTGAGTTCTACAGCAGTAACGTCGTATATTTCAAAAAGAACAACAATTTCAGCAGCCTCGGCGAACAGTTCGAGGTGCAGGCCGAAAAGCTTCGTTTCCAGGTCATCAGCTCGAGCAACGCGCTCGACGCCCTTGCGAGCGGCCAGGTCGATTACGTCACGCCTCAGCTTACCACCGACAACAGCAACCGGCTGGACACCCTGAAAAGTAAGGGAATAGAGAGCATGGCCGGCTGGCAGCTGGGTTACGGCTATATCGGCATCAATGCGGGCAAGGTGCCCAACGTCTATGTGCGCCGTGCGATCATGGCGGCGATGCAGGTCGAGCTTTCCTGCGAATATTACAAGACGGGTACCTGTCAGCCTATCGATTGGCCGATGTCGAAAGTGGGCTGGGCATATCCTTCCACCTCCGATAATGGCCATTCCTATACGCGGTGGGAGGAGCTTCCTCAAAACGTTCAAAATCAGACCTATGTCACCACGATAAGCAAAATCAAGCAGCTGATGGCGGACGGCGGGGTCAGCGAGGGCGATTCCGAGCTGAAGATCAAGTTCACCATCGCAGGCTCCTCCATTACGGAGCACCCGACCTACAGCGTGTTCAAGCAGGCGGCGGATATCCTCAATAAGTGCGGCTGGCAGGTAGAAGTGGTACCCGATTCTCAGGCGCTCGTAAAGCTTTCCACCGGTTCTTTGGCCGTGTGGGCGGCGGCATGGGGTTCCACGGTCGATCCCGATATGTATCAGGTTTACAGCCCCTATTCGACGGCTACCAGCGTAAAAGCCTGGGGTTATCAGCAAATTTTGTCCAATAGCACGCAGTATTCTTACGAATACGATATTCTCTTTAACCGTACCGAAGGCAACGGCTCGCTTGCCGATATCATCGACGAGGCGCGTTCCACCAACGATAGAGAGAAGCGTAAAGCGCTTTATCAGGAAGCCATGGGGCTGGTTCTCGACCTTGCGATAGAATTGCCCGTCTATCAGAGACAGACGCTCTATGCGTATAACTCCAAAACGATTGCGGGCTTTGCAAACTGTATCGTCAACGATCCGACCAGCGAGAATAACGGACTTGTCAATCCTTATTCGTCTCCTCTCGGCAGAATTTGGGAACTGAAGCTCGTTAAATAATTTTACCGCAAAATAAAAACCGAATTCAATCGGAGAAATAATGTTTAAATATATTCTAAAAAGAATAGGAATTTCAATACTTATCCTTTTCGGCGTTTCCGTTATTTTGTATATTCTGCTGCGCTGTATGCCCACCGATTTCGTCGAGTCGAGAATTTTGGCTTTGACGCAGGGCGGCGCAGACGTGCAGGAGGAGCTGATCCAGGTCATGTATAAGTCTTACGGTCTCGACGGATCGATCATCGAGGGCTACTTTTCATGGCTTGGAAACGCTTTGCGCGGCGATTTCGGCAAAAGCTTTATCAGTCAGCGCGACGTCGTTTCGGAGATATTCAACAAGGACAGGATCGGTACGTCGTTTTTCGTCGCCGCGGTCGCAACCGTTTTTGAATTTTTGATTGCGATTCCTTTGGGCATAACGGCGGCGACGCACCAATATTCGGCGCGCGATTACGTCGTTACCGTTCTCGTGCTCATCGGTATATCGTTGCCCTCGTTCTTCTTCGGACAGCTGCTCAAGGATATTTTTGCAAATAAGCTGGGCTGGTTTCCCGTGTCGGGCATGAAGGACGCGGGCGTAACCTATGCCAACGCGGGCGAAATGATCGCGGATTATCTCCATCATATGTTCCTGCCGATTCTCACGGTCGTAATTTTGAGCATAGGCTCCCGTATGAGAATGACGAGGACGAATATGCTCGAGGTCATGAATTCCGACTATATCCGTACGGCCCGCGCGAAGGGACTGAAGGAGAGCGTCGTCGTGTATAAGCACGCTTTCCGAAACACGATGATCCCCTTGGTGACCAGCCTTGCGGGGCTGATTCCAAGCCTTTTCTCGGGTGCGATGATTACCGAGCAGGTATTCGATCTGACAGGTATAGGCAATTATGCCCTGAAGGCGATGACGCAGGGGGACATTCCCGTCATCATGACGTATAATATGTTCCTGGCCATCTTGTCCGTCGTGGGCGTACTGCTCGCCGATTTGATGTACGCGGTCGTCGATCCTCGGGTCAAGCTCGCTTAAAGGAGAAGATATGGAAGATACCGAAATTTTAGAAGAAGGATTGCCGGAAAATCCGATGCCGTCCGAGGACGAAGAAACGCCGCTCGATAAAAACGTTAAGCTCATGTCGCCCACGCGCATGGTCCTGCGCCGTTTTTTCCGCTCCAAATTGAGTATAGCGGGGCTGATCATGCTCGCGGCGCTGTTCCTGTTTTGCTGGCTGGGGCCCGTCGTGTATCAGCAGTGGGGCGAAACGGAAACGGATTATTCGGGAAATATTACCTATGATTCCCACCAGCAGATGACCGAGGACGGAGAACCCTATTGGCAGATTATCGTCACCAATAACGGGGTAAATAAACTCGCGCCGATCAGCGGCGATCATCTTTTGGGCACGGACGAGCAGGGCATGGACGTGTTTACCCGTCTGATGTACGGCGGCAGGCTTTCGTTGACGATTTCTTTCCTCGCCGTGTTTCTCACGTCCGCGCTGGGGATTATTCTGGGCGGCATATCCGGCTATTACGGAGGCTGGGTGGATAACGTCATCATGCGTCTATGCGATATGCTGATGTGTCTGCCGACGCTGCCGCTGATGTTGATTATCGGTACGGTGCTGCAGGCAAACGAGGTGCCGTCGCAATATTACATATATCTGTTGATGACGATATTATCGCTGTTCTCCTGGCCGGGAATGGCCCGATTGGTCCGCGGTCAGATTTTGTACCTCCGCGAGCAGGAATACATGGTCGCGGCGGAAGCGATGGGATTTTCGACGCCGAGAAAAATTTTCAAGCACCTGATCCCGAATATTCTTCCGCAGATTCTCGTTTCCATGACTCTTTCGCTCGGCAGCATGATTTTGTACGAATCGACGCTTTCCTACCTGGGCTTGGGTGTAAAAGTACCCTTTGCCTCCTGGGGAACCATGGTGGAAATCATTTCGAAGCGTCCCGATATCCTGCAAAACTATTTCAACGTATGGGGACCTTCGGGCATCTGTATCATTATCGCCGTGCTGGGGTTCAACTTTATCGGAGACGGCTTGCGCGACGCGCTTGATCCTAAACAGAGGAGATAACCATGGGCGTATTCAGGTCATTAAAAAACGACGATGAAAAAAAGACTGCCGCGGCGGGAGAAGCGACCGTCACGGAGGACGCAGCTGCGGCAGATAAGAAGAAAAGCGCGAAGGCGTCCGCAAAGCAGCATTATCTGACGGGAAAAGAGATCCGGGAAATCGCAAAAGCCAATTCCATCGAAATGCGTCGTCTGGAGAAGCTGAAAAACCGTAAGCTTCCGGAGTCCGAATATACGACGACGATGAAGGACGACGGCAATATTCTCGAGATCGAAAACCTTCATTCCTATTTCTTTACCGACCAAGGCGTCGTGAAGGCGGTGGACGGCGTGTATTTCAACGTACCGCTCAATTCCACGGTGGGCGTCGTCGGCGAATCGGGCTGCGGAAAATCGGTTACCTCCATGTCGGTTATGCGGCTGCTGCAGGGGCCCACGGGGCAGATCGTGGAAGGCTCTATCCGTTTCAAAGCGATCGATTTTAAGCGCGACGAACAGGGAAAATATATTCCCGTCTATGAAAGGGACGAAAACGGCGAACTCGTTTACGAAAACGTCACGGACAAAAAGGGGAACCCCAGGCTCGACAAGGACGGAAATCCGATCAGAAGGCCCAGGCAGGTAAGGGACGAAAACGGAATCGGGGTTTTCGAAAAGGAAGAAAAGGTATTCGATATCGCCAAGATGCCGATCAAGGAGATGTATCGTCTGCGCGGCAGACAGATGTCCATGGTCTTTCAGGAGCCGATGACCTCCTTAAACCCCGTGTTTACGATCGGCAACCAGCTCGACGAAGTGACTTCGCTTCACGTCCCGGGCGCGACCAAGGATTTTGCGAAGAAACGCTCGATCGAAATGCTGAACATGGTGGGCATCGCCATGCCGGAGCGGGTATATGCCTCTTACCCGCACGAGCTTTCGGGCGGTATGCGCCAGCGCGTCATGATTGCCATGGCGCTGGCCTGCGAACCTCGGCTGATCATTGCAGACGAGCCTACGACCGCGCTCGACGTGACGATTCAGGCGCAGATTCTCGATTTGTTCAACGATTTGAAGAGCAGGATCAACGGTTCCATTTTGTTGATTACGCACGATCTCGGGGTAATTGCCGAAATGGCGGATTACGTCGTCGTCATGTATGCGGGCAGAATTATAGAGCAGGGCACCGTCTCGGAAATTTTCCATAATCCCTGTCATCCTTATACGCAGGGATTGCAAAAGTCGAAGCCGACGATGAATTCGTCCGAAGATCAGCTGTTCAATATTCCGGGCAACGTTCCCAATCCCGTCGATATGCCCGCCAATTGCTATTTCAAAGAACGGTGCTCGCAGTGTATAGGCAAATGTTCGGGCGAATATCCCGGCATGGTACAGGTAAGCCCCACGCATTTTGTCGCTTGTCATTTGTACGCCCCGAAGGAAGATTGATATGGAAACAGAAGAAACGAAACAGAATTCACTTGATCCGAAAGAGGAGAATGATTTTTCAGGTTACGACGATCAGGCGGAATTTGCCCGGGAGCAGGCGGAACGGGACACAAAGGTGGAAGAGGATAAGGTTCTTCCTCCCGATCCCGACGCTCTTTTAGAGGTAAGACATCTGAAGAAATATTTTACCTTGAAAAAGACGGTGATGGGTAAACCCATAACCAGTCTGAAAGCGGTGGACGACGTGTCCTTCAAGATACGATCCGGGGAAACGCTCGGTATCGTCGGCGAGTCCGGCTGCGGAAAGACGACGATGGGCCGAACGATTTTGAAGCTGCATCAACCTACTTCCGGCCAGATTTTCTTTGAGGGAAAGGATATCGCGGGTTATAAACTGAAGGAGATGAACGCTCTGCGCACGAAAATGCAGATCGTCTTTCAGGATCCGTATTCGTCCCTGCCCCCGAGAAGCACTGTCGGCGATATTCTTGCCGAGCCCGTCAAGGTGCATAAGATCGTGCCCCCTTCTCAGATAAAGGAATACGTATTGAGCGTCATGGAAAAATGCGGGCTTCGGGATTATTATTACGAAAGGTACCCGCACGAGTTTTCGGGCGGACAGCGTCAGCGTATCTGTATCGCGCGGGCGTTGGTCGTCGATCCGAAACTTGTCGTCTGCGACGAGCCGGTTTCCGCGCTCGACGTTTCCATTCAGGCGCAGATTATCAACCTTCTGAAAAATTTACAGAAGGAAAGACAGCTGACGTATTTGTTTATTTCGCACGATTTGTCGGTCGTGAAATACATTTCCGACCGTATCGGCGTCATGTATCTGGGTTCGATGGTCGAATTCGGCGATAAGGATAAAATCTTCAATCATCCCATGCACCCTTATACCAACGCACTGTTTTCCGCCGTGCCCAATCCCAACCCGGACGAAAAGGGCAAGCGCATCGTTCTCAAAGGGGATATTCCCTCTCCTGCAAACCCTCCTTTGGGCTGTAAATTCCATACCCGTTGCCCCAAGGCGATGGAGGTATGCAAGCACATCGCGCCCGTCTATAAGGAATACGAACCGGGGCATTTTGTCGCCTGCCATTGTTATCCGCAGGAATAAAATCGGAAATATTATCTCGCCGTGCAAGCCGAAAAGGTATGGCGAAAGGGGTGAAGGGCGTTAATGTCGAAAAAGAAAAAGAAGAAGAAAAAGGAAAAAGTCATCTATTACGACGACAATTCGACGATCAGCGATATGTCGCAGGTGACGCGGATCGGCCAAAAAAAACCGTCGGCGCCCCCGGCGGAGCCGAGGCGAAAATCGACCTTCGGGGAAAAGTGGAAAACCTATTGGTCGGCAGTAAGGCGAATGCTGTTGCCGATGTGCGTCGTTCTGCTCATTTTGCTGCTTCTTTATCTTTTGCTCATCTTTATTTTTTGACCTGAACTTCTGAAATTTGAAAGGACGAAAAAAGTCCGCGATGGTCTCAACCCTGTTTGCGGCCTGCGGACGATAAAAAAGAGGATATGCGGTTATAACCGCGTATCCTCTTTTATAAAGGGAAAATTTAAGATTATGCGCACCCCCCTTGCAACAGTAAAGAGTTTGCTCAAAAAGTCTGTGTTTTCCTCACAAGTTTTCAAAAGAATTACCTTTTGAGGAGACGGACAAAACCGCAAAAATGTCATACTATTTTTCTGCCGAACACAGTTGCAAAACTTCATACTATTTTTCTGCCGAACACAGCGGCAAAAACGTCATACCATTTCCGCGACGGACGCAACCAAGGCAGAGACGAAAGCCTGCGAGTCCTCCGCTGTCTTTTCCTTCACCTGAAAATACACCTTCAGTTTAGGCTCGGTGCCGCTGGGACGGACGATCACTCTAAAGCCTTCGCCGCGGAAAGAGAGCACGTCGCTTTTCGGCAGTCCTTCGATTCCCTGCAAGTAATCCTTGAAGGCGAGCACGGGGCGGCCGAGCAGTTTTTTCCAGGGTTCCCTGCGTATCCCCGCAAGAACGGCGTCCATTTCCTCTTTTCCGCTTTTTCCCTTATAGGTCTTTGAAAACAACGAAGTGGTATAGTAGCCGTAAGCTTCGTAAAGCTCCTCCAGCGCGTCGATGAGGCTTTTGCCCTGCGAGCGGTAATAGGCCGCCATTTCCACGATCATCATGGCGGCGGAAACGGCGTCCTTGTCGCGCGCGTGGCGGCCGACGAGGTAGCCGTAGCTCTCTTCAAGGCCCATGATATAGCTGCGCTCGTCCGCAAGCGCGTCGATGGCTTCGCCGATGTATTTGAAGCCCGTCAAAACTTCCTTTACGGCCGCGCCGTATGTTTTTGCGATATCCGTCGCCATATCTGTGGTGACGATGGTTTTGACGACGACGGGGGACGGGGGCAGGGTTCCCTTTTCCTGTCTGCGCTCCAAAATATACTTTTCGAGGAGAACGCCCGTCTCGTTGCCGTTGAACAGCCGATATTCCCCGTTTTCCCCGCGCACGGCGATTCCCACGCGATCCGCATCGGGATCGGTGGCCAAAACAAGTTCCGCATTCTTTTCCTTTGCGAGTGCCAGAGCCAGCGAGAGCGCGGCCTTTTCCTCGGGATTAGGGTAGGGACAGGTGGCGAAGCTGCCGTCGGGCGCTTCCTGCTCGGGCACGACGGACAGCGTTTTGACGCCGAGCTTTGCGAGGATTTCCCGCACGGGCTTGTTTCCCGTACCGTTTAAGGGCGTATAGACGACCTTCGGCGCATAGTCGCCGCAGTCGGGAAAAAGCGAAAGGGAATAAATTTCCGAGAGAAAGGCGTTTTTGATTTCGTCGTTTAAGACATGGATAAGGCTTTCGTCCTTTTCGTAGGTCTCAAAATACCCGAAGCGCGCGATTTCGGCGGTAATGTCTGCCGCTGCTTCGTCGGTAATCTGGCAGCCTTTCGAGTTATATACTTTATAGCCGTTGTATTCCTTGGGGTTATGGCTTGCGGTGATGACGATTCCCGCCGTGGTTTTCAGCTTTCTCACCGCATAGGAGAGGACGGGCGTGGGCGTCAGCTCGTCGAAAATATACGCCTCTATTCCCTTGGAGGAAAAAATTTCGGCGATTGTAAAGGCAAACTCGCGGGATTTGATGCGGCTGTCGTACGCGATCGCCACGCTCTTTTTTTCTCCCGCCTGTTTCAAGAGATAGGCCGCCAGTCCAAACGTAGCCTTTCCCACCGAATAGACGTTCATGCGGTTGGTGCCTGCCCCCAAAACGCCGCGAAGCCCTCCCGTCCCGAAGGACAGCTCGCGGTAAAACCTGTCCTCGACGGCTTTTGCGTCGCCTTTGACGGAAAGCAGCTCCTCGTGCAGCTCGCTGTCCGTGCGGGTATGTTTCAGCCATTCTTCATACAACGGTTCAATCATAGCTTCTCCTTTTCCCTGTGTTCTATATTCAAAACAGTATAGCACTTTTTTGCGTTTTTTGCAAGCGAATAAAGCCGAATCGGCCTCAAAGACCGCCGCGCCGCCCTCAGTTTTTTGAGGGGAAATTTCGTATAAGTATTGACACTCGGGCGGATAAGCGGTATAATTATAAATGTAAAAAGGAATAATTTCCCTTTTATAAAAAAATTGGGAGGGGTTGAAATGTTGGAGCGCTTGAAGGAGCGGGTGTACCGTGAAACTCTAAAATTGAGGGAGTACGGTCTGGCGGTGCCTACGGGGGGAAGCGTAAGCGGGATCGACCGCGAAAAGGGGCTGGTGGTGATCCGGCCGGGCGGCGTTTCCTGCGGAGAACTGACGTCGGCGGATATGCTGGTGGTGGATCTGATAGACGGCAGAGTGGCGGAGGGGAAGCACCGTCCGCCGATCGATACGCCGACGCATCTCTATCTCTACCGCGCGTTTCCCGGGATCGGCGGGCTCGTACATACCCGTTCCGTCAACGCCGCGGCATGGGCGCAGGCGGGGAAAGACCTCCCGGTTTACGGGGCGACCCAGGCGGACGCTTTTTGCGGGGCCGTCCCCTGTACGCGCGCTCTTACGGAGAAAGAAGTGAAGGGCACGTATGAGCTGAACGTGGGCAAGGTAATCGAAGAGACGTTTGAGGGCAAAGACGCGGCGCTAATCCCCGCGGCGCTGGTGAGGGGGCACGGTCCCTTCGTATGGGGCGAAACGCCCGAACGAGCGGTGGAAAACGCGGCGGTTCTGGAATTGTCGGCAGAAACGGCGATCAAAACGCTGTTGCTCGAACCGAACGCGCCGCCCGCGGAAAATTATCTGACGGAGAAGCGATATGCGCGCAGGCACGGGAAAAAAGTGCGCGGAGGGCGTAAAAAGTAAACGGTAAAGGTCGCTTGACAAGCCAAAGGGAAAAGGGTATAATAGAGCCTATGGAAGCGGAAACAAAAAAACGTCTTTTGGAAATCCTGAAAAATACGGGCATCACCCTTTTGGTCTTTGCGCTGTGCACAGGGCTGTGCTATTTTTTGGATTATTTTAAGATCAACGATCTCAATTTTCTCATCATTTACGTGCTGGGGATTTTGCTGACCGCGGTTTTTACCAAGGGCTTCGCTTATTCCTCCCTCCTTTCTGTGGTCAGCGTTTTCGGCTATAACTTTTTCTTTACCATTCCCAGGTTCACCTTCCATTTCAACGATAAAATGTATATGGTGACCTTTATCCTGATGTTTTTGGTGGGCTTGGGCATCAGTACCGTCACTTTTCAGCTGAAGCGGAAAATGGAGCAGGTCAGCGTGCTGGGCGTCGAACGGATAAAACTGAAATCGGCGGCGGAAAAGGAGCAATTAAAAGCCACGCTGCTGCGCAGTATTTCCCACGATTTGCGCACGCCGTTGACGACGATCAAAAACGGCGCGGAGCTTTTGCTGGATAACCCGCGGCTGGAGGAGGGGGATAAGGAAAAAATTCTCGGGGATATCGTTTCGAAATCCGACTGGACGATCCGGCTCGTCGAAAATCTGCTTTCTCTCACGCGGATCGACAGCGAAAAACTGACGGTGAAAAAGTCTCCCGAAGCGTTGGAGGAGATTCTGCCTCAGGCCGTCCGAAACGTCAGCGGCAAGCTGGGAACGCGGGCGCTGCATTACGACGTGCCCGAAGAAATGCTGCTCGTTCCCATGGACGCGACGTTGATTTTACAGGTAATCGGCAATATTCTCGACAACGCCGCCAAGCATACCCCGCCCGAGGGCAATATCTGGATAAAGGTCTGGAACACGGGCAAAAATGCGGTTTTCCGCATCGGCAACGACGGCGAGCCTATCCGGGCGGAGGATCTGCCTCATATTTTCGAAATGTATTATACGTCGGAAGAAGGCAAACACGACGGCGTAGGCTTGGGCTTAGCGATCTGCCGGCTGATTATCCGCGCGCACGGCGGAGAAATTTTCGCGCGGAACGCGGGAGACAGAGTGGTTTTCGAGTTTACGCTCCCCATGGAGGAAAGCAATGGCTGACATTTTAATCATAGAGGACGACAAAGCGATACAAAATCTTTTGAAGATTGCGCTGAAGCAGGAGGGGCACGGCGTTTTTGCGGTGGGCAGCGCACGGGAGGGGATCGACTTTGTCGTAAAAAATATCGTCGATCTGATCGTTCTCGATTTAGGGCTTCCCGATATGGACGGGAGCAACGTGGTGGAAACGGTCCGCAGCTTTTCCGAAACGCTTCCGATCATCGTCGTGAGCGCGCGGGGGGACGAATCGGAAAAGATCAAATGCCTGGACGCGGGCGTCAACGATTACGTGCAGAAGCCCTTTTCCAGCGCCGAGCTGATGGCTCGCGTGCGCGCGGCGCTTCGGCACAGCGTGGGTTCGGACGAACGGCAGAGCGGCACCTTCGCCAACGGCCGCCTTTCCATCGATTATGTGGCGCACAGCGTACTGCTCGACGGCCGCGAAATCCATCTCACCAATTACGAATATAAAATATTGTGCGTGCTCGCCCAAAACGTCGGCAAGACGCTCACCCATAATTTCATTATTTCCAAGGTATGGGGCGCGGGCGGAAACGATTCCAACGGCCTGCGCGTCTTCATGGCGGGCATCCGCCGAAAGATAGAAAAGGACCCTTACTCGCAGGAGCTGATCCGTACGGACGTAGGCGTGGGATACCGAATGAATAAAATCTGACAAATCATAAACGATCGGCGTTTTGCCGCCTTGCCCGTCTCTGAGGAGACGGGCTTTTTTTGCGCTTTAATAAAAATTTAATACCTTGCACGAAGTATTCAACGTAAGTTTAACGCGGCGCGTGTTATGATTATGAAAACGCAAAAGGAGCGAAAGACGGAGTATATAGAAATGGATAAAGAAAAAACGATCGTATGTAAATTCGGCGGAACCTCGATGGCGGACGAAGAATCGGTAAAAAAGGTAGAGAAAATCGTAAAAAGCGACGTTTCGAGAAAATATATTGTGGTGTCTGCCCCGGGGCGCAGCGAAAAGGGGGAGAAAGTGACCGACCTTCTCGTCGATTGTTTTCATGAAATCGAATCGGACGGAAGCTGTGACCGCTCGTTTGAAAAGGTCGCCGCTCGTTTTATGAAAGTCGCGCCGAAGCTGGAAGGCGTCGAAAACGTTTTGCGGGAAGTAAAATCTCAAATGGAGCAAAATCGCGGATATGATTTTTGCGTATCGCGGGGAGAGTATCTTTCGGCGCTATTTTTTGCGAAAAGGATCGGATACGAATTTGCGGACGCGGCCGAACTCGTGCGTTTCGAAAAAAGCGGATACGACGCCGCGGCGACGGAATCTTTATGCGGGAAGCGTCTCCAAGGGATTCGTCGTGCGGTGATCCCGGGCTTTTACGGAGCCGACCATACCGGGAAAATCGTCGCTTTTTCGCGGGGCGGTTCGGACATTACGGGCGCGGTCGTCGCCGGCGCGGTAAACGCCGATTTATACGAAAACTGGACGGATGTGGACGGTATTCTCAATGCCGATCCCCGCATCGTTCCCGAAGCGCGGATTATAGACCGTATGACCTACGGCGAATTGCGGGAGCTGTCCTATCTGGGCGCCTCGGTCATGCATCCCGAAGCGATTCTCCCCCTGATCGAAAAAAATATTCCCCTCAACGTGCGCAATACTTTTCGTCCGCGGGAGGCGGGCACGTTGATCTGTTCTCGGCCAAAATTCAAAGGAAAAAACACGGTGACGGGCATCGCGGGCAAAAAAAATCTTTTAGTGCTTTTTATCCATAAAACGGGCTTGAATCTTCAAAAGAATATTCTGCGAAAAGTGCTGGAAACGCTGGACTCGCATAAAATTTCTTTCGAGCATATGCCTTCGAGTATCGACGCCGTAAACTTTGTCATTCCCGAGGAAACCTTTCCGCCGTCAGAGCGGGAAGACGTGATAGAGGAGATCTGTCGGTCGATAAAACCCGAGCAAATAAGGATTTTAGAAAATTTTTCCATCGTTTCGGCGGTGGGGCGAAATATGTATAGCAGTATCGGCGTGGCGGGGAAGATGAGTCTCGCGCTCGCGGAAGCGGGGATCAATATACGCATGTTGATTCAGGGGTGTCGGGAAATCAATATCATCGCGGGGGTGGACGGAGAAAAGTACGAAACGGCAATCAAGGCGCTATATAATACGTTTTTACGTAAATCTTTATAAAATCTTAATGCCCTTTCAGGGATAAAAAAGGTTTTCTTTATGCGGAAAATGCTATGATAAAAAGGCAAAAGAGAGAAGGAGGCAAGATATGACGGCAGAAACAAAAACGCGGGCGAGCTTAGGCAAAAGCGCGGACGGAAGCGAAAAGACGTTTTTTGCACATCGGAAGCAACCGTCGCCCGAGACGTCCCTCGTCGAAAAGATGATGCTCTCCGCCGCGAAGGCCATAGAGGAGAAAAATTACCCCCTTGCGCACAAAATTCTGAAAAGCTCCATGTCCGAGGATATGGAAAACGCGGAGGCGTATAACCTGTTGGCGATCCTTTACGAAAAGGAGGGCGACAGGCTGAAAGCGATTAAATTTTTCCGTATAGCGTACTATATGGATCAGACTTTCAAGGCCGCGGCGAAAAATCTCGACCGTATCGGAGATTTCCGGTATTCGTCGGACGAGCGGGACATTCAGTGGGGCTTAACTTTTCGGGAGGCGAAACAATGACGGCGGTGACGATCATAGCGGGCGTTCTGGCGCTGGGCGTAATGGGTTATCTGTTTTATATGCTGTTCAAAGGCGATAAAACGTAAAAACGTAAAAATGTAAAAAAACGAAGGAGGCATTATATGCGCGAGTTGATAGGAAAAAAGGTGCGCCTCGTCTTTCTGACGGGGGCGTTTCAAGGCGGCGGGGTCGCGGCCGCCACATATACCCTTCTCGAAATCCAGGAGGGCTTTGCGAAGGTATGCGACGATAAAAACAGGGTAATGTATTATAACCTTTCGCAGATCAAGCGTATCTCCGAGGCAGAGGAAGCCCGCCGCGAAGGAGGAGAAGCTTTATGACGGAAAGTATCGTGTTCACCGTTTTGCAGGACGTCGTGTTCCTTGCGCTGCTCATGGGCGGCGGTTGGCTGTTCGGCCGCGCCTTTTACAGGATTTATAAAGGCGAGCCGATTTTTGCGAAAAAGCTCTGCACGGCGGCGGAAAACGGAATATACAAAGCGATGGGGGTCGATCCCCGTGAGGAGATGTCGGTAAAGAGGTACGCGCTGGGAATTTTGTTTCTCAGCGGTATCAGCCTGATCTTTTTTATGGCGGTAGTTATGCTTCAGGCGTTTTTGGCGATGAATCCCGAAAAGATCGACGGCATGAGCTGGCACCTCGCGTTCAATACGGCGGTCAGCTTCGTCACCAATACCAATTGGCAGGCCTATTCGGGCGAAACGGGTCTCTCCTATTTCTCCCAGATGATCTGTCTGACGACGCAAAATTTCTTGTCGGGCGCGGTGGGCATCGCCGTTCTCTTTGCTCTCGTCAGAGGCTTTACGCGCAGACAGTGCAAAACCATAGGCAACTGCTGGGCGGATATCACGAGAATTACGCTGTTTATGCTCCCCGTAAGCTTTGCGGGCGCACTGGCGCTGGTATCGCAGGGCGTACCGCAGACGATGAGCGGTTCCGTTTCTTACATAGCCTTAAACGGGGAAGCTTCTCGGCTTTATCTCGGTCCCGCGGCCAGCCAAATCATCATTAAACAGCTGTTTACCAACGGCGGCGGCTTTTTCGGGGTAAATTCGGCGTATCCGTTTGAAAATCCCACCCCGTTTTCCAATCTGTTGGAGTGTCTCTCTCTGCTGTGGATTCCCGTAGGGCTTTGCTTTACGTTCGGAAAGGCGGTGAAAAACAGAAACGCGGACGGCGCGTGCGCCTCCGAAACGCGGGATAGCGCCGCCTCTTTCGGAAAAAAAGCCAAAGCCCTCAAGTCTGTCGGGGAAAAGGATCAGGGCGTCGCGCTGCTGAAGGCGATGACGATTATTTTCCTCGTCTGTCTCGCCGTCTGCACGGCTTTCGAATTTATCGGCGCGGCCCTGCCCGAAGGGGTAAAGGGCGTCGGAAATATGGAGGGCAAGGAAGTGCGGTTCGGGATCGGAGCCTCCTCGCTGTGGGCGACGGCCACCACGGCCGCCTCCAACGGCTCCGTCAACGCCATGCACGACAGCTTCACGTCCATCGGCGGCATGATCCCGATGTTTTTGATGATGCTGGGCGAGATCGTTTACGGCGGCGTAGGGTGCGGCCTGTACGGCATGATCGCCTTTGCGCTTCTCACCGTGTTTATCGCGGGGCTGATGGTGGGCCGCACGCCCGAATATCTCGGCAAAAAGATCGGCGGCTTCGATATGAAAATGGTATGCCTGATCATTTTGACTCCCGTGCTCTGTCTGTTGCTGGGTACGGCTTCGACGGTGCTTCTTTCGTCCGCGCCGGATTGGCTGACCAACGGGGGCGCGCACGGATTTTCCGAAATTCTCTACGCCTTTGCCTCGATGGCGGGCAATAACGGCTCGGCGTTTGCTGGATTCAGCGCGGATACACCCTGGACAAACGTGGTCGGCGGCGTCGTTATGCTGCTGGTTCGCTTCGTGCCCATGCTGGCGGTGCTGGGGCTGGCGGGAAGTCTCGCAAACAAAAAATCCGTTCCCCAATCGGACGGCACGCTCGCCACAAACAACGCTATGTTCGTAGGGCTTCTCATCGCCGTCGTCTTGATCATCGGCGCGCTGAGCTTCTTCCCCGCGCTGGCGCTGGGACCGATTGCGGAATTTGTCGGTTAAGGAGGTAAAGGAATGAAACGCAAAAAAAATACCCCGCTTTCTTCGGAAGAAAAATTGAAGAAGGGGCGGATGATCGATAAAAAAATCGTGCTGGACGCAACGCTGCAATCGCTCGTCAAGCTCAATCCCAAAACGCAGATAAAAAATCCCGTCATGTTCGTGGTCTATCTCGGGGCGATCCTGACGACGGTGCTGTTCTTCCTTTCGCTGGGCGGGATCAAGGACGGCGGCAGCTGGTACATTTTCGCCATTTCCCTCATACTCTGGTTCACGTCGCTGTTCGGCAACTTTGCGGAGGCGATCGCGGAGGGCAGGGGCCGCGCCCAGGCGGAAAGCCTGAAACGGGCGCGCAGGGACGTCGTGGCGCGGAAGCTCGCTTCGCCCGATTACGAGGCGGAATATATCGAAATCAAAAGCAGCGAGCTGAAGCCGAAGGATATCGTGCTGGTAAAGGCGGGCGAGCAAATCCCCATGGACGGGGAGGTGATCGCAGGTATTGCGAGCGTGGACGAAAGCGCCATCACGGGCGAATCCGCGCCCGTCATCCGCGAATCGGGCGGGGACAGGAGTGCGGTGACGGGCGGAACCACCGTCACCAGCGATTGGCTGATCGTCCGCGTAACGGCCGAGGCGGGAAAGAGCTTCCTCGATAAAATGATCGCCATGGTCGAGGGCGCCAGCCGCAAAAAGACGCCCAACGAAATTGCGCTCCAGATTCTGCTCGTCACGTTGACGATCATCTTTCTCATCGTCTCCGCCTGTCTGCTTCCCTTTTCTAAATTTGCGGTCAGCCAGGCGGGGCAAGGCTCGCCCGTCAGCCTAACCAATATCGTGGCGCTGCTGGTCTGCCTTGCGCCCACCACGATCGGCGCGCTCCTTTCTTCTATCGGGATCGCGGGCATGGCCCGACTGAACAAGGCTAACGTGCTCGCCACCAGCGGCCGAGCGATCGAGGCGGCGGGGGACGTGGACATTTTGCTGCTCGATAAAACGGGCACCATCACGCTGGGCAACCGCCAGGCCAGCGAATTTATTCCCGTGGGGGATACAAGCGAGGAGGCGCTTGCGGAGGCGGCCCAGCTCTCCTCGATCGCGGACGAAACCGCCGAGGGCAGAAGCATCGTCGTGCTGGCGAAAAATAAATTCGGGCTTCGCGGCAAAGAAATCGCCTCCTTGAAAGCCGAATTTATCGAATTTTCGGCCAAAACCCGCATGAGCGGCATAGACGTCGGCGGCGAGCATATCCGCAAGGGAAGCGCGGACGCGGTGGAAGCGTACGTGCGTTCGCAGGGGGGCGTGTATCCAAAGGAGTGCGCCGAGGCGGTAAAGAGGGTCGCAAACGAGGGCGGAACGCCTTTGGTGGTGGCGCGCGGCGATAAGGTGCTCGGCGTCATTTATCTGAAAGATATCGTCAAGGAAGGGGTCAGCGAAAAATTTGAAGATCTCAGAAAGATCGGCATAAAAACAATCATGATCACGGGCGACAATCCGATGACCGCGGCGGCGATCGCCGCAGAGGCGGGGGTGGACGATTTCGTGGCGGAAGCCACGCCCGAAACAAAGCTTGCGCTCATCAAAAAGCTTCAGGCGGAGGGTCACCTCGTCGCCATGACGGGCGACGGCACCAACGACGCGCCCGCGCTCGCACAGGCGGACGTGGCGGTGGCCATGAATTCGGGCACGCAGGCGGCAAAGGAAGCGGGAAATATGGTCGATCTCGATTCCAGCCCCACGAAGCTCATCGAAGTGGTACGTATCGGAAAGCAGCTGCTCATGACCAGGGGCGCGTTGACCACCTTTTCCATCGCCAACGACATCGCAAAATATTTCGCCATTATTCCCGTCCTGTTCGCCGGCATTTATCCGGGACTGGACGCCCTCAATTTCATGCGGCTCTCTAATCCCGCCACGGCCATTCTCTCTTCCATCATCTACAACGCGCTGATTATTATTGCGCTCATTCCCCTGTCTCTGAAAGGGGTGAGATATAAAGAACAACCTGCGGGTAAAATGTTAAAAAACAATCTGTTGATCTACGGTGCGGGCGGCGTAATCGCTCCGTTCGTCTTTATCAAACTGTTCGATCTGCTGCTCGCCGCGTGCGGTGTAGCATAAGGAGGTAAATATTATGGAGATTATACAAGAAGAAGTCGCCCCGAAAGGCGTAAAAAAGCGTAGATTTACCCTTTTCCGCGCGTCGCTCGTCTGTTTCGTCGTCTTTACCCTGCTCTGCGGCCTGGCCTATCCCTTAAGCGTCACGCTGGCCGCGCAGACGGCCTTTCCCTACGAGGCAAACGGCTCTCAGATCATCGTCACTATGCCGGACGGCGCTAAAACCGTCTATGGCAGCGAGCTGATCGGCCAAAGCTACGAAAGCGCGGAATATCTGTTCGGCAGGGTGAATACGGGCGCGCCCACCAATTTGTCGCCCGAAAGCGAGGAATATAAAAAGCTCGTCGAAGAGAGGATCGCGCAGCGCAGGGAAAAGCTTGCGGCCGTGGGCTATACCGATCGGGAGGATATCCCCGCCGAGCTGGTCACTTCGGGCGGGAGCGGGGTAGATCCGCATATTTCGACCGAGGCGGCGTATTTCCAAATCCCCGCCGTGACGGCCGCCCGCAACGCGAAAGCCGCGGAAGGGGAGAAAATTTCCGAGGCGGAGGTGAAGGAAACGATCGACCGATATACCGAGGGCCGTTTTTTATGGATTTTCGGGGAAAGACGGGTAAACGTCCTGCTGGTCAATCTTTCTTTGGACGGGTTAATCTGACATGCAAAAGGGCAAACTGAAAATTTTCTTCGGCTATTCGGCGGGCGTGGGCAAGACCTACGCCATGCTGAAGGCCGCGCAGGATTTGAAATCGCTTGGGATAGACGTCGTCATCGGTTATCTGGAGCCGCACGACCGTCCCGAAACGCTGAAAATGGCGGAGGGGCTGGAGCGTCTCCCTCTGAAGGAGCTTTCCCACGGCGGCATTTTGCTGAAGGAATTTGACGTCGATGCCGCCCTCGCGCGCCGTCCGCAGCTGCTTCTCGTGGACGAGCTGGCGCACACCAACGCCGCGGGAAGCAAAAACCGCAAGCGGTATCTGGACGTGGAGGAGGTAATCAACAGCGGCATAGACGTCTATACCACGGTCAATGTCCAGCATATCGAAGGCTTGCACGACACGGTGGATTCCGCGACGTCTGTGGACGTAAACGAGCGTATTCCCGACGAAATTTTCGATTACGCGGACGAGCTGGCGCTCATCGATATCGAGCCGACCGACCTGATCGAGCGCATGAAGGAGGGAAAGATTTATAAAAAAAACCGCGCCGCCCTCGCGCTGGAAAACTTTTTCAGCGCGGATAATCTGTCTGCCCTGCGCGAATTGTCCCTGCGCCGTACGGCGGACAGGATCGAAAAGCAAACCAATAACGGACGGCTCAAGACGAAAGTGCTCGTGCTTGTCAGTCCCTCCCCTTCCTCCGCAAAAAATATCCGCGTGGCGGCGCGCATGGCGGAGGCCTACCATTGCAGGTATTCCGCCATGTATGTGGAAAAGAGCGGCACGTTGAGCGACGAGGCCGCCGCAAATATCAAAAAGCATATGAACCTCGTGCGGGATACGGGCGGAAACATGATCGTCAAATATGGCGACGACGTGGTGGAAACGGTGGCGGATTACGTAAAGCTTGCAGGGGTGACGAATTTAATCGTCGGCAAGACGTGGCAGTCGGTTGGCAAAAAAGTGGGGCTGGAGGATAAATTTATTGCGGCGCTGCCCGAAATCGAGCTTCTGATCGTGCCCGACAACGGGCATTTCTCTTCGGGCGTTTCTCCCGCGAAAGCCTTTTTCGGAAAACTGTTTCACCGAAACAAGCTCCTTCAAAGATATAAGGCGGCAAACAGAATTTTCGATATCGCCGATTTGATCGCCCAGGCGGCGCTGGAAAAGGATCGGCCGAAGGGGGCGATTTTAGCGGAGGTGCTGGCGCGCGCGTTTGGGCGCAGCTGTATCCTCCTCAAAGGCAGGGAGCGGCACGCCTCCTCGTGGGCGGGCGAGAGCCTCGGACCGTTTGACGAAGAAAACGAAAGGGCGGTGGCCGAGTGGTGCCGAAAAAACGGCAAGCCTGCGGGCAAGGGCACGGACACCCTGCGCGGCGCGCGCGCCGTCTATTTTCCTTTGGTAAGCGGGGAAGAAACCGCCGTAGCGGGCTTTTCCTGTTCGGTATCGAAAATGAGCGTCACGGACAGACTCGTGTTCCGTCAGCTGGAAAATATTTTGAAGCTCGCGCTCTTTGGTCGTCTAAGGTAGAAGCTTGTCAAATCCCGTCGGGTGTGTTATACTTAAGCGGGGGGAGTACGGAAAAGATAAAAATCCCGAAATAAATCCTCGGGATTTTTGTCACACGGGAGAAAAAAACTCGTCTAATAAAGCAGGAGGTAAGAAATTACTATGGATAAAAAAGAAGAACAAAGCTTATCTGTTGCGATCGGAAAAGCCGTTGCAGGCGACAAAGGCGCGCTGGAGACCGTCGTGTTAAGCGTGAGGGATATGGTGTTCAACCTTTCCCTGCGGATGCTGGGCAGCTTTTCGGACGCGGAGGACGCCGCGCAGGACATCCTGCTCAAAATCATCACGCACTTGTCGTCTTTCAGAGGCGAAAGCGCCTTTTCCACTTGGGCGTTTCGCATCGCGGCCAATTATTTGATCGATTACAAAAAGCACATGTTTGCCCGCCATCCTTTAAGCTTCGAGTATTATGGGGAGGATATCGAGCACGGGGCCATCCGCGACCTGCCCGATCTGAAGCAGAACGCCGAGGAAAGCGTTTTGGCAGAGGAGCTGAAGATGTCCTGCACCAACGTCCTGCTTCAGTGTCTCGACCCCGAAAGCCGTTGTATTTTCGTGCTGGGGACGATGTTTAAGCCCGACAGCCGTGTCGCGGGAGAAATTTTGGAGATAACGCCCGAAGCGTATCGACAGCGGCTGTCGAGGATCCGTCGGCGGGTGGCCGAATTTCTCGGCACCTATTGCGGCGAATACGGCGGCGGAAAATGCCGTTGCGGGGACAGGCTCGACTATGCCATACAAAATCATCGTCTTGACCCCGAATCCCTGAACTATACGTCCGCCCGCGAGCTCTCCGTGCAGGATAACCTGCGGTTCAAAAATGCGATGGAGGAGATAGACGACCTGTCCGCGCGTTTCGCTTTCTGTAAAATGTACGAATCACCCGAACGCACAAAACGGTTCTTTGAAAAATTTATGGAATCCGTCCCCCTTGCGACGGTCAGAGATCCGCGGGAGGCCGACGCATGAACGACGATAAAATATTGAGCTATCTCACCGATTTAAGCGCGCACAACGACCGCGAATGGTTTCGCGCCCATAAAGCCGAATACGAAGAGGCGAACGCGCGTTTCGAAGCGCTCGTGGGGGAATTGCTCCGCCGTCTGGGAGATACGGACGAGGGCCTGCTCCGCCGCGAACCGAAAGAATTGACGTATAAGCTGATGCGGGACACCCGCTTCAGCGCCGATAAATCCCCGTATCTTCCCGCCTTCCGCGCTCATCTTTCGTCGGGCGGCAAACAGCCCGTCCCCGTGGGATATTATCTGATGATCATGCCCTTCGGCCGCTCCTTTTTGGGCGGCGGGCTCTTTTGCGACGTATTCAAAGGGGCGACGGAGATGGTTCGCGGATATATCGCAGCGCATTCCGACGAATGGTCGCGGATTATCGGCGACGAAGAATTTTGCGCCTCTTTCGCCGTAAAGGGCGCGGCTCTAAAAAAAGTCCCCGCGGGGTACGCTCCCGAACATCCGCAGGCGGAATATCTGAAGCATAAAAGCTGGTATCTCGAATACCCCGTTTCGGACGATCAGGTACGGAAAACGGATTATTTTCTCAGCCTTGCGGAGACGATTTTCCGAAAGATGAAACCGTTTAACGATTTTCTCAACAGGGCCTTGTCCAAATTTGAAATGCCCCAAAGATAAAGAAAACATCTCCTGCGCCTTGACCGACGGAAGAAAAAGTGGTATAATCAACCAAAAGAACATTTCCCGCGGCGGAAAGCGTTATGAAAAAGCGGCGCGGGAGAGAGGGAGATTATGGCAATTCACCACGACAAGACGGCTTACGGAAAATTGGCTTCCGCCCGCGAGGATCTGTCCGAGGAACGGGTGCTGGAAATGCTGCGGCTGTTATCGGAAACTTCGGAGGAAGCGGAAGAAACGGAAAAAAGGAATGTCGGGACCATAGAAAAGACCGACCGCGAGTCGATAGACCAATTCGCAGAAAAGAGAGATCGCGAGCCGATAGACCAACCCATAGAAAAGGCAAACCGTACTCCCATAAATCAGCCCGCCGCGCTTGCGCCGTCGGTCGAAAGCGGCGCGGCGAAGCCCGCTTCCGCTGGTCAGCCCGCGCCCGTCGATCAGCCCCCTTCCGCGCGGTGAGGGCGGGTCGGCCGCGGTTTTTTCCGCATCGGCGTTTGACAAGCGTTGAAAAGGCGGCTTTTCCGTATCTGCCGTATTTTCCGCATTCTCCGTATCTGCCATGCCGCCGCATAGAAAGTCAAGACCCGCAAAACGGATCGTGGTATAATCCTCTCATACGGAAGGAGGGCGAAGGGTGGATTGGGTAACGGGCATACAGCGGGCGCTGGACTATACGGAGACGCATCTGACGGAAGAAATCGATTATGAGGCGGTGGCGAAGCAGGCCTATTCGTCGCCCTTTCATTTTCAGCGGATGTTCGGCATGCTCTGCGGATTTTCTTTAGGCGATTATATCCGTATGCGCCGTCTCACGCTGGCCGCCGAGGAATTGGTGCGGACGCGGGGGAAAGTGATAGACGTGGCCTTAAAATACGGTTACGACACGCCCGAAAGCTTTTCCCGCGCGTTTGTGCGCTTTCACGGAATCACGCCCACGGAGGCGCGGCGGGGCAAAACGATCAAATCTTTTTCCAGACTTTCCGTAAAATTAATTTTATCGGGAGGCAACACGATGGATTACAGGATCGAAAAAAGGGAAGCGATGAGGGTGGTCTGCAAAAAGAAGCGGATTGCGAAGCCGCAGGGCGATACCGCCACGGAGGACATTTCCGCGTTCTGGGACGAGTGCGGCGAAAACGGAACGATAGACAAGCTTTGCCGCTGCGGCAAATTTGATAATTTGCAGGGTATATTGGGAATTTGTTTTTCCGAAGCGGCGGCGGATTCGGGGTTTCCCTACGGCATCGGCGCGGAATATAACGGCGCGCCGCTGGAGAGCGAAGATCTGGAGCTCGTGGAGATTCCCGCCCATACCTATGCGGTTTTCAGCTGTAAAGGAAAGATGCCCGAGGCCTTCAAAGAGACCTATCGGTAGATCTGCACGGAATTTTTTCCGCAGAGCAATTACGAATACGGAAACGGCGTGGAGCTGGAGGTATATCCTTCGGCGGAAGTAGATAACTCCGGCTATTCCTGCGAAATCTGGATCGCGGTGACCGAAAAGGAATAAGCCGCAAGCGATTGGCTGATGTGGGCGGCCTATCTCACGGAAATCGGGGCTAAGCGGGAAAATCTGAGCTCCTCACCGGCCGCCTTTTTGAAGCAACTTCCCGATCGGGCGTCCTTTTCCGATTGGTACGAAACGGAGGACGGAAGCTATCATTGCTTCCGCGCGCGCGGCATGCAGGATGGTTGTTTCATTCCGCTGTCGGGCGATAAAGCGTAAAGCGAAGGGCCGCCGCGAAAATTTTCGCGGCGGCCCCGTTAATTTTGTCGTTTAAGCGTTGATCAGCAAGGGAACGGCGACAAACAAAACGATTGCGCCGAGGATGATCCGATACCAGCCGAAGGGCGTGAAATCGTGTTTTTTGACAAAGTTCATTAAAAATTTAATGGCGAAGAGGGAGACGACAAACGCCACCGCGCAGCCGATCGACAGAAGAAGAATTTCCGTCCCCGTAAAGGCAAGCCCGAATTTGACGATTTTTAAGAGGCTTGCGCCGAACATGACGGGGATAGCGAGAAAGAAAGTAAATTCCGCGGCGGCGGGGCGTGAGACGCCGACGAGGATCGCGCCCAAGATCGTCGCGCCCGAGCGGGAGGTACCGGGGATGAGGGAAAGCACCTGGAAAGCGCCGATGATCAGGGCGGTTTTATAGTCGATATCCTTTGCCGCGTCGATACGGGGAAGACGGTTTTTGTTTCGCTTTTCGACGACGATAAACGCGATCCCGTAAACGATCAGCATGGCGGCGATGACGATCGGCCTTACGTTTTCCGTATAGACGTGCTCGTCGAGAAAGTCGTCGAAGAGGATGCCGAGGATTCCCGCGGGCAGGCAGGCGACAAGCACCTTTCCCCAAAGGGAAAAAATATCCTTTTGCACGACGGGTTTCTCCTTGAAGCGGAAGGGAAACAGCTTTTTCCAGAAGAGCACCACCACCGCGAGGATTGCCCCCAGCTGAATGACCACCATAAACAGGTTCTTGAAGGCCTCGCTCATGTCGAGGCGGATAAAAAAATCGACGAGGTACATGTGCCCCGTGCTGGAGATGGGGAGCCATTCGGTGACGCCCTCCACGATCCCCAGAAAAATGACCTTGAGTATTTCCAAAAAACTGATTTCCATGCGGTTCTCCCGTTTAGATTATGCCGTTGAATGCCTGACAATGACAAAAGTATAACATGCTTTCCCCGATAAGTCCACAAAATTCACAAGATTTTCGAAAAAATGCACAAAATTTCTCGTCTAAACTATTGCATTTGCCAAAAAGATGTGGTATAATGGAATTGTATTCAAGAAAGAAACTGTGAACGAATGCGGTTTTGAATTTGCCAATAGCAACAATCTCGAGATCGGCGTGTTTGATGTTCTTATTCAGGGGTACAAAAAAATTTTTATTTCTAATGGAGGTACCCGAGATGAGTCAAGGTACGGTAAAATGGTTCAATTCTGAGAAAGGCTACGGCTTTATTGCCAACGATGAGGGCGGCGAGGATGTATTCGTACATTATTCCGCTATTCAGTCCGACGGTTATAAGAGCCTGAAAGAGGGACAGAAGGTTTCTTTCGATACGGAAGCTGACCCCAAAAATCCCAACAAACTGCGCGCGGTTCACGTCAACGCACTGTAAGCAACAAAAAAAGCAAAAGTGCTTTTGTGTAAGGGGCGCCGTTTGTTTTTGACAAAAACGTCCCGCATAACGGAAAATCGCATTTTTCAACCGCACTTGTCTTGATTAATCGGACGGTGCGGTTCTTTTTTGTTCGTTTGTTTTATCGCGGACGCCCGCGCGGAAATCTTACAAAAGCGTAAGGGAAGGGAAATGCTGCGTTAGATAAAAATGTATCTTCTGATGCTATGATAAGCTCATGAAACAGGAAAAAAGGTGTATGCGAAAGAACAAAAATAAAAATCTTCCCTCAGACGAAACAAAAAGAGTCCCCTCCGTCCCGCCGGCGGGAGGCCTCGCGGAAGCGGTACAAAAGTCGGAAGAAAAAACGGATATCGGCGCCCAGGCGGACAAAGCCTTGAAGGGCGGGGAAGGGCCGGAAAGCGAAATTTCGGCGGATCCTGAAGCTTCGTCCGTCGAGGAACGAGCCCCCTCGACGGAAGCGGAGAAAGGTGCGAAGCCCGAGGAACAATCGGAAAGCGAAACGCCGGCGGAAACAGAGGAAGCCCCTGAAGCGGAACCGAAAAAGAAGGGCCTTTTCGCAAGGGTCAAAAAAACGCTTCTTCGCTGGAAAAACGCGCTTTTTGCGGCGGTTGACGAGCGCACGACGGAGGTAAAGCACGCCAAGGGCAAACGCATCGCCGTGGGCGTAGGCTTGGGCGTCATCGTGGTGTTCTTTATCGTATTCTATTTTACGGTAGGAAAAAAGATCGCCTTTCTCATCCAGAACCCCGAGGGGTTTAAGGAATGGCTCAACGGCTTCGGAGACAGCGCGAAAGGGGTTGCCATCTTTATTTTTCTGCGGGTCGTCCAGACGGTGTTAAAGCTGATTCCCGGAGAGGCGCTCGAGATCGCGGCGGGGTGTACGTTCGGCGTATGGTACGGGCTTTTATGGTGTTCAGTCGGCAGTATCATCGGTTCGCTGATCATCGTATTTTTAGGCAAGCGGTACGGCATGAAGATCGTGGGGCTGTTCGTTTCTCCCGAAAAAATGCAGTCCATTTCCTTTTTGAAAAATAAAAAACGGCTGAACGTAACGTTTTTTTTGCTTTACTTTATCCCCGGAACCCCCAAGGACATGTTTACCTGGCTGGTGTGCCTGACGGACGAAAACATATTCCTTTTTATCCTCCTCACGGCTGTCGCGCGCATTCCTTCCATCGTGACATCTACCTGGTGCGGACAGGAATTGGTGGAGGAAAACTATCTTCTTTCCTTCGGCATCCTCGGCGGGACGATCCTGTTGGGGATTATAGGCGGGATCATTTATAAGCTCGTGCTCAACAGAAATAAAAAGAAGGCCGCTGCGAACGGTGTTTCGGGCGGCGGGCAGACGGAAGAAATGTCATAAATTCTTTTTTTTCCTTTCAAGGCCGCTCGACACAAAAGGCATAAAAAACAAAAACTTTTTGTCGGTTTTGACAATCTTTTCAATTATTCGATGCCATTCGACAAAGAAAGACACCGTAAAACCTTGAAAATTCTCGTACGTGATGGTATAATTAAAGTACAAAATTTACTTGGGAGGATATTTTTTATGGTATCGAATTACTGTGGCAAGGATGAAGGTAAGCTCTCTCTTGAAGAGATGCGCGGAGAAGTGCTGGCGATGTTAAAAGTGTGTTTTGAAGGGGAAGCAGTGGCGGAGGGGGACAAGCTTCGCCTCATCCTGCCCGAGGGCAGATCCTTTACCGTTACGGTCAGCGAGGATTGAACTTTCGGCCGAAAATAAGGACTTATTGTGAAAAAACAAAACGCGCTATTGACAAATAGCGCGTTTTGTTATATAATGATGATTGACGAATACGCCGATAATTTTTCGTCGGCGCGGCTGTTTCGGAAAAAGGACAATTCTCTATGTATCCTCATTCGCTCTTTTTAGGGCTGACGCTCTACGATATATTTATTCTTGTAGGCGTGGTGGCGGCGTTTCTTCTCGCCGACCGCATGACCGTGAAACGCGGCTTTTCCGTCTCTCTCCAGCGCATCGTCATCATCTGCGCGCTTTCGGCGGTGATCGTCGGCTACGGTTCGGCAGTGCTCTTTCAGGCCTTTTACAACATCGCCGAACGGGGCAAATTTGTCATCGACGCCAATACGGGCGCCACCTTTTACGGCGGGCTGATCGGCGGGGCGGGCGCGTTTTTGCTCGTTTATTTTATCGCGGGAAAGCATTTCTGCAAGGATAACGAGGCCGTAAAACGTTTTCCCGATATGCTGGACATCGGCGCGTGCTGCATTCCGCTGGCGCATGCGTTCGGGCGATTGGGCTGCCTTACGGCGGGCTGCTGCCACGGCAGGGAAACGGACGCCTGGTACGGGATCAACATGTATAATTACACCAACGGCGCGGGCGAAGAGGTTTGGCACCGCGTCGTGCCCATTCAGCTGTTTGAAAGCATTTTTCTCTTTGCCCTCGCCGCCGTGCTCATCGTTTTGTTTTTCAAAAACAGGGGAAAACACAAATTTCCGCTGATGCCGCTCTATTGCGTCGGGTACGGCATTTGGCGCTTTTTTATCGAATTTGCGCGCGCGGACGACCGCGGAAACACCTTTATTCCCTTTCTTACCCCCTCGCAGTTTGTGGCGGTGTTGCTGATCGCCGTCGGCGTCGTCTATTTTCTGCTGTGGTTTTTCAAATGGAGAAAAACTCCTCCCCAAACGGATAAAAACGGACAGAACGGCCAAAATGATCGAAGCGCATAAATAAACCGTACGGATTAAAACGACGAAAAAATTGAAAATCGCGGAGAAAAAGTGAAAAATAGCCGTTGACTTTTTGCTTTTTTCATGTTATAATCATTTCGGATGAAAAGGGCGGAATGTCTTTTGACATATGTACTTTAACGTTAAAGTACACATCGCCCGAAAGAGAGGAAAATTCGGAGGTAATCAGGGTATGGAACAGAAGGAAGCGCAAAGCTTGTTTTCACAGCTGTTCGGAGGCGAAGCGGAGGACCTGTTCACCGCGGCGGGGCGCATCAACGTCATCGGCGAGCACGTCGATTATTGCGGGGGCAAGGTGTTTCCCGCGGCGCTCAATTTGAGATGTAACGTCTATGGAAGAAAAAACGGACAAAACGTCATCCGCGTCGCGGCAAGCGATTTCAAAGAGGTGGTGACGCTGGATATCGGCAAGCTGGATTCGTATAAAAGTCTCAAATGGGGCAACTATCAGGCGGGCGTCGCTTATTATCTCCAGGAGAGCGGCACGCCCATCGTCGGTTGCGACCTTTTATACGACTGCACGGTGCCGTTCGGCAGCGGCCTCTCCTCGTCCGCGGCCATCGAAGTTTCTACCGCGGTGGCTCTGTCCGAGTACGCGGGCGGCGGATACGACAAAGTGAAGCTCGCCCTCCTCTCGCAGAAGGCGGAAAACAAATACGCGGGCGTCAACTGCGGCATTATGGATCAGTTCGCCTCCGCCATGGGAAAAAAGGACCATGCCATTCTGCTGGATTGCAGCACGCTCGAGTACGAGTACGTGCCTTTACAGCTTGGGGAATACCGGCTTGTCGTCGCCAACTGCAACAAGCCCCACAACCTCGTGGAGAGCAAGTACAACGTGCGCCGCCACGAAGTGGAAACCGCGCTGAAAGCGATCAATACGATCAAACCCGTTCCTTGCCTCGCCGCGCTGTCGCCGAAAGAATTTAACGAAGTGAAATATGTGCTGTCGGGCGTGGTCTCCAAACGCGCCGAACACGTGGTGATGGAATGCGCCCGCGTTAAGGAAGCCGTCGCCGCGCTGAAGGCGGGCGATCTGGTGGAATTGGGGCGGCTGCTCAACGAAAGCCATTACAGCCTGCGCGATTTGTACGAGGTGACGGGCAAAGAGCTGGATACCCTCAGCGCGCTGGCCAGAAAGGAAACGGACTGCCTCGGTTCGCGCATGATCGGCGCGGGCTTCGGCGGCTGTACCATTTCCATCGTCAAAAAGAGCGGCGTGGAAGGGTTTATCCGCCGCGTGGGCAAAGCGTATTTCGACGCGATCGGCTACCGCGCTTCCTTCTACGAGACCTCGATTGAGGACGGGATTACGGTGAGCAAGTTGTAAGAAAATGAAGGCTTTTCCAAATCAGGGCGGGAAACGAGCGGTAAATGATAAGAGACTGCGGACGGTTTCCAAATCGGGGCGGGAAACGAGTGGTAAATTGCAAGAGACGGCGAGCGGTTTCCCAATCGGGGCGGGAAACGAGCGGCAAATTATAAGAGACTGCGGACGGTTTTCCAAAGAGCAGACGCCGAGAAAGCGGGAAACGTCCGAAGAGAATGAAATTGCGGAGGGCAAATGAGTATGAATCAAGAAATATCCGATTTGTTGGCCTATGCGGCCTTACATCTGGGCATGGAAAGCGCGGACGCGACGTATCTTGCCAATCGGCTGATCGAAAAGCTGGGCCTCGACGGCTTCTCTCCTTACGAAACGGACAAAAAAAGAATTGCCGCGCTGGATTGTCCCGACGAGGTAATTTTGCCCGTCCTCGCCTACGCCAAGGAAAAGGGACTTGTCGAGGAGGGCGAGGAGGAATTTTTTACCTCCGAAATCCTCGATATGCTTTCCCCCCGTCCCTCCGAAGTGGAAAGACGGTTTTTCGCGGAATATGACGAAAGCCCCGACAAGGCGTTTGACGGGCTTTACGAGCTGGGCGTCAAAAACGATTACGTCAAGCTTTCGGCCATCCGTAAAAATAAATTCTGGATTGCGGAGACGACGAGAAACAAGATTGAAATTACCATCAATCTGAGCAAGCCCGAAAAGAACAACCGCCTGACCGCCAAGCTGAGAAACGTTTCGGCGGGGTATCCCAAGTGTATGCTCTGCCGCGAGAACGTGGGATACGTCGGGCAGGGCAGAACCCGCCGCAATATGCGCACGGTGCCTTTGACGCTTGCGGGAGAGCCTTGGTTTTGGCAGTATTCGCCTTACGCCTATTTCTATCAGCACGGCATCGCCATCAACGCCGAACATACCCCCATGGTGCTGGACGGCGGCACGTTTGCCAAGCTTCTGGATTTTGTCGATTTTGCGCCGCAGTATTTTATCGGCTCCAACGCGCCCCTGCCCATCGTCGGCGGCAGTATTCTCGCGCACGAGCACTTCCAGGGCGGCAAACACGATTTCCCCATGTTTAAGGCGTCCGAGGCGCTGGGGCTTTCCTGCCCCGTCGAGGGCGTGGAAGCGGCTCTGCCCGATTGGTACAACAGCGTGATCTTGCTGAAGGGAAAGGACAAAAAGGCGCTGCGGGCGGCGGCGGAGATCGTCCTCGGAAAGTGGCTGGAGTATTCGGACGAGAGCGTGGGGATTTTTGCGCGGACGGACGCGCAGCACAATACGCTGGCGCCGATCGCAAGAAAGACGGCCGACGGCTATCTCCTCTATCTCCTGCTGAGAAACAACCGCTGCGACGAGGAACAGCCCGACGGCATTTTCCACGCGCACAAGGAATATCATAATATCAAGAGCGAATCGATCGGCCTGATCGAGGCGATGGGCATGTTTATTCTGCCCGGGCGGCTGGAGTACCAGCTGAAGGAAACGGAAAAGTTTCTGACGGGGGAAAACAAAGAAATCGCGGAGGATATGACCATTCACAAGGACATGATTGCCTCGCTGCTGCGGGAATACGGCGACCGGCTTTCGAAAGAGGCCGCGAACGAAGCGGTGACGAAACGGGTGGAAAGGGTGTGCGAGAGCATCCTCGACAACACGACGGTATTTAAGCGCGACGAAAGAGGGCGGACGGCCTTTCTGAAATTTCTCGGCGCCTGCGGCTTTTCGGCGCTTTGAACGCGATTTTTTAGGGAGCGGTTCCGCGGCGGGCGGAGCCGCTTCGGTTTTTCGAGGGGACGGAAAACGAGACGGAGGAACGGGGCGGACGGGCGAATGAGGCGGACGGGGAGAGGAGACTCGGCGGAGGGCGGGCACTGCGTCGGGCGCAAAGGAAAAGGGGCGCAGGGAGACGGCGTTTGGGAGCGGGCGCAAAGAGTAAGCGAGGAAAAACAAATGACGAAAAGAGTGACGGTGAAAGATATAGCGCGCGCGGCGGGCGTCAGTCCGCAGACGGTTTCGCACGCCTTGAGCGGCGCGGACGATATCTCCGAACCCACCAGAAGAAAGGTAAAGCTCATCGCCGAACGTCTCAATTACGTCAAAAATTCGGCGGCAAGCTCCCTGCGCTCGGGCGGGACGAAAATGATCGCCGTCGTCTATGACGACCCGATCAATCTCTATTTCTCCTTTATGGTCGCCTATCTGCACGAGAGCCTGAAAAAGCGCGGCTATTCCATGCTGATGATGATGGAGCCCGTGCGGAGCTTTTCCGAGGAGCTGTATCTGTCCGTGCTCTCGCGCAACGTGGACGGCATTTTGAGTTTTATTCAGCCCGAGGAGGAGCTGGGCGGAGCGATCGAGGCGTACGGCGTGCCCGTCGTGCTGGTGGGAAGGCGTTCGGACGTGAAAAACGTGGACTGCATCTATACGGACGACGTAAAGGGCGGGCGGATCGCCGCCGCGTATCTTGCGGACAAGGGACTGAAGCGGATTGCCTTTTTTTCCGAAGACCTCGACCTCACCTGCGCGCGCGACCGTTTCGAGGGCTACCGCGCCGAGCTGCGCGCGCGTAAATTGTACGACGAGGAGCTGTGTCTGTTTTTGGGCGGAGACCCGCCGAAGGAATGCTGGGAAAAATTTCTCGATACGGGCGTCGAATTTGACGGCGTGTTTTGCTTCAGCGACCTGCTCGCCTGCGAAACGGTGTGCCGACTGAAGGAACGGTGTATCGAGCTGCCCGTCGTGGGCTACGACGACGTGCGGGAGAATATTCCCATTCCCGTTTCCTTTCCCTCCGTCGGCTCGGATAAGCGGGGAATAGCGGAGGCGTCCGTCGGATTTCTGCTGGACAGGATATGCGAACGGGAAAGGGAAGACGGGGGCAGGGCTGAAACGAACGCAGGCGGCGGGCGCGGAAACGGGGACAGGACGGAGACGAAGGGGATTTCGGACGGGCGGCGGGAAAGGATGTTTGACGTCTGTCTCGTGGAGCGCAAATAGAGGGGCCGACGGGCGTTTTGCTTGACTTTTTTCGCCGCGGGTGATAAGATAAAGACGCCGCCGCAGGAGCATGCGGCGGCGTCTTGACGATAACGGAACGAGAAAAGCGGCCGAAAGAACCTTTCGGCGCAGGCGATATAGAAGGAGTTTTTTTTCGTATGCGGACGGAAGCATCCAAACAGGCCCTGACGCAAGGGCCGATCCGACGAAGTCTTATTTTTTTTGCGCTGCCCATTTTTTTGAGCAACCTTTTTCAGCAGCTTTACAATTCGGCCGACTCGATCATCGTCGGACAATTCCTCGGGAAGCAGGCTCTTGCCGCGGTTTCCTCCTCGGGCAGCCTCATCTTTATGCTGGTCGGCTTTTTCAACGGCACCGCCGTGGGCGCGGGCGTCGTCATCGCGCGGCTGTTCGGGGCGAAAAAATACGAGGATATGCGCCGCGCCGTCCATACCGACCTCGCGTTTGCGATCGCCGCGGGAATTATTTTGACCGTCTTGGGCGTGGCCTTCACCCCCGTGCTGTTGAAATGGATGCGCACGCCCGACGAGGTTTTGCCTCAATCCGTCGAGTATTTCCGCGTTTATTTTTACGGGGCGTCAGCCGTCGTGCTCTACAATATCTGCGTCGGGATTTTGCAGGCCGTGGGCGACAGCCGCCATCCCTTATATTATCTCATTTTTTCCGCCTGTCTCAACGTCGTTCTGGATCTGCTTTTTATCGGCGTGTTTCATATGGGCGTCGGCTCGGCGGCCGCGGCCACCGCGATTTCTCAGGCCGTCAGCGCGCTGCTCTGTCTCGTTCAGCTGGTGCGCACAAAAGAGGTGTATAAGGTTTCCCTCAAGGAAATCCGCTTCCATAAGGATATGCTGGGACAGATTTTGCGGTACGGCTTGCCTTCGGGCGTTCAGAATTCCGTCATCGCCATCGCCAACGTCGTCGTACAGTCGAATATCAATTCCTTCGGAGACGACGCCATGGCGGGCTGCGGCAGTTATTCCCGCGTGGAGGGCTTCGCCTTTCTGCCGATTACCTGCTTTTCCATGTCGCTGACTACCTTCATCGGCCAAAATCTCGGCGCACAGAAGTTCGACCGCGCCAAGGCGGGCGCGCGATTCGGCATCCTATGCTCCGTCGTCATGGCGGAAATCATCGGCGCGGCGATCTGGCTGCTCGCGCCCTATTGTATCGCTTTGTTCAACGATTCGCCCGAAGTGGTGGCGCTCGGCGCGCGGCAGGCGCGGACGGAGGCACTCTTCTATTGTCTGCTGGCCTTTTCCCACTGCATTGCGGGCATTTGCCGCGGCGCGGGCAAGGCCAACGTGCCCATGTTTATCATGCTCGCCTGCTGGTGTCTCCTTCGTATCGTCTATATTACCGTCACCGTGCATTTTATCCCCAGCATAGGCGTCGTCTTTTGGGCGTATCCCCTCACCTGGGGATTGAGCTCGGCGGCGTTTCTCGTCTATTACCTGAAATCGGACTGGGTACATGCCTTTGAACGGCGAAGGGCGCGCGAAGAGCTTGAAGGGGAAAAAATCGGGCCGACAGAAGAAACTTCGGAATAAGCGGAACGGCGGAAGAAGCTTCGAAATAAGCGGGACGGCCTGCGGAAGAGGCGGAACGGCCGCGGAATAAAGGGAATTTTTCGGGATAAAGCAGGGAAAGCCTTATGGAACAGGCGGAAAAGTCGCTTGGGAACACGTCGGAAAGCTTCGCGGAATAAGGCGGAAAATCGTCGCGGGTGAGGTAAAATTAGTCGCGGAAGATGACGGACGGCCGCCGCGGAATAACTCGGATTGCGGCGTATTTTGGCATAAAACATATGCCCGCGCCTGCATATGTGCCCTTTTTCGGGATATATGCGCGGCGGGGCAACTATAAAAAAGGTCGAAAAACGTCGGAAACGGCTTTCGGCAAAATTCGACGAAAAAGGAGGAAAAAGATGAAATACGTACTTGCGCTCGACCAGGGCACCACGTCGTCGCGCGCGGCGCTCATAGACGAAAATCAGCGCGTCGCGGCGATTTTAAGCAGAGAATTCCCGCAGATTTATCCCGCCGAGGGGTGGGTGGAGCATGACCCCATGGATATCTGGTCGAGCCAATACGGGGTGATGATGGAGGTCGTCGCAAAGAGCGGCGTTTCGCCCGAGGATATCGCGGCGATCGGGATTACCAACCAGCGCGAAACTACCGTCGTTTGGGAAAAGGCTACGGGTAAGCCCGTCTATAACGCCATCGTCTGGCAATGCCGACGCACGGCGTCCATTATTGCGGAGGTAAAGGAAAAGGGCTTCGAAAAGTCGATCCGCGATAAGACGGGGCTGATCCCCGACGCCTATTTTTCCGCGAGCAAGATCAAATGGATTCTCGACCGCGAAGAGGGCCTGAGAGCACGCGCCGAGCGGGGGGAATTGCTGTTCGGCACGGTGGATACATGGCTGGTTTGGAAGCTGACGGGCGGAAAAGTGCACGTCACCGACCGCACCAACGCTTCCCGTACCATGTTATTCAATATTCAAACGCTGGAATGGGACGAGGAGCTCTTGAGGCTGTTCGGCGTTCCGCGGGCGATGCTGCCCGAAGTGAGAAGCTCGGGCGAGATATACGGCATGGCGAACGTGGGGGGCATGGCTGTGCCTATCGCGGGAATCGCGGGGGACCAGCAGGCCGCTCTGTTCGGGCAGGGGTGCTGGGAAAAGGGGGAGGCGAAAAATACCTACGGCACGGGGTGCTTTCTGCTGATGAACGCGGGCTGCGAGAGGCCGGTCAGCAAAAACGGACTGCTGGCCACCGTCGCTGCGACGGCGAAGGGGGAAAGGGTGAGTTACGCGCTCGAAGGCAGCGTGTTTATCGGCGGGGCGGTGATACAGTGGCTTCGGGACGAGATGCGCTTTTTCACGGAGAGCCGCGACGCGGAATATTACGCGCGGAAGGTGACGGACACGGGCGGCGTGTATATCGTGCCCGCGTTTACGGGGATCGGAGCGCCCTATTGGGACATGTACGCCCGCGGCGCGATTTTCGGGCTTACGCGGGGCACCAAACGCGAACATATCATCAGGGCCGCCCAGGAATCGATCGCCTATCAGTCGGCCGATCTCGTCGCGGCCATGGAAAAGGACACGGGCGTTGCGCTGAAGGCCCTGAAAGCGGACGGCGGGGCTTCCCGAGACGGCTTTCTCATGCAGTTTCAGGCGGATATCTTAAATAAAAAAGTCATTCGTCCCGCCGTACACGAAACCACCGCTTTAGGGGCGGCCTCGCTGGCGGGGCTGTCGGTGGGTGTATGGAAGGACAGGGCGGAGATCGCAAAGCTGTGGCAGGCGGAGGCGGATTATACTCCGTCGATGGAGGAAGCGACGCGCGCGGAAAAGCTGGCGAAGTGGCACCGGGCGGTGGAACGCTGTCTCGGGTGGGAGCTGCCGTAAAAAGAAAAAAATATTTTATTTAACCGTATTGACAATTGGGCGCGTTTGTAGTATAATAAAACAGAAATGTTCAAGGGATTGAAAGAGCCTTCTTTAACGGAAAAAATTTTGCCGAAAGCCGCGGTGACCGCCGCGGTGTTGATGGTGGGGCTCTACGCGCTGTTTTTCGAGGTGCCCTGCCCGTTTGCAAGGGCGGGGGTGCCCTGTCTGGGGTGCGGGATGACGCACGCGGTGCGCGCGGCTTTGAAATTGGATTTTTCGGGGGCGCTGCGCTGTAACGGAATGTTTTGGGCGCTTCCTTTGCTCTACCTGTATTGGCTGGCCGATTTTAGGCTTTTTGAGAATAAGGCGGTCAACAAAGGGATTCTTGCGGCGATTTTAGCGGGGTATATCCTCGACTATTGCATTCGTATCATTTTATAAAAATATAAAGCGGAGGGAATTTTTATGTATTGTGCACATTGCGGAAAAGAGATCAAGGACGACGCTGCTTTTTGCCCCGAATGCGGGGCGGCGGTTTATAAAAAGGAGGGGGAGGCCGCGCCTGCCGCGCCGGAGGACGGCAATTTTAACGCGGCGTTTGACGCAGGCCCCGCTCCTCAACCCGACTATGCGCAGGGGAATCCCAATCCTAACCCCGATCCCGGGGCGGGCTACGTCTATACGCCCCCTATGCCCGATCCCAATTACGCGCAGGGCGGCCCTAATCCTCAGCCTCAGAAAAAGAGCTCGAGGAGCAAGATCGCCGCGGGACTTTTGGGAATATTCCTCGGCGGCTGGGGCATTCATAATTTTTATCTGGGCAAAACGTCGATGGGGGTCATTCAGATCGTCGTGACTTTGGTCACGTGCGGAATCGGCAGCCTTTGGGGTTTTGTCGAGGGGATTATGTGCCTTTGCGGACAGGTGACGGACGTTGACGGACTGCCTTTGTCCGACTGATTGTTTTGTAGGCTCGAGTGTGCTTCGCCGCATATGCGGCGCCTGTCGGATATATGATTTTTTATTGAAGCTTTACGTTTCGAAACGCGATTTCAGCCGCCTCGGAACGTATAACAGCCCGCCGCTTTTCAGAAGCGGCGGGCTGTCGGTTTAGCGCAGGGAATTTGACGAAGAAAGGAGTTTGCGGCTTTTTATAGCCGTATTTTAGACGCATGCCTTCCGTTAAAGAGATGTCGTTTAAGGACAGGAATGCGAAAAAGCCGGGCGAGACATGCTTGCCTCGTTCGGCTTTTAAGGGGGCGGACTTTATGGAAAAATAGTTTCCGCAGACAATAGTCAGGAAAATACGGGGATTTTATTGAGATATACCACGTCGGGACGGTCGGCGGCTTCGCCTTCGGCCAATACGAAGGCCTTTTTTGCGATATGCCCGCCCGCCTTTTCGACGAGGGCCTCCAGCCCCGAAAGCGACGCGCCCGTCGATACCACGTCATCGACAATGCCTACTTTTTTGCCGCGTAAAAGCTCTACGTCGTGCCTGGAAAGATAAAGCTTTTGCTCCTTGCCCGTCGTGATGGAGGATTCGATCGCCACCTCGATCCCGTCCTGCATATAGAGCTTTTTGCTTTTTCTCGCCACGGCGTAATATCTCTGGCCCAGATTGCGCGCGATACAGTGCGCCAGCTGCAAGCCCTTGGATTCGGCCGTGAGCAGCACTTCACAGTCCTTCAGTTTTTCCGCCAAAAGTTTGGCGCAGTGCTCGGTGAGCGCGCTGTCGCCGTGCAGATTGAAAAAGGCGATCGATACGCCGCTCGGCAGGGGCAGCACGGGCAACTCCGCCTTAAATCCTTCGAAATCCACCGTATAAAATTTCTCTTTCATCGGTAAGCTCCTTGAAAAATCCGTTCGGCTTTTCAGCCTTGTATATTGTAGCACAATTTTTTTGAAAAGTAAACGAATTTTCCTTTTTTCGACAGATTTTGTCCCGTGGAATTAAATGGCGGAAAGGGGACGGGATTTTTCGAGGCGGTGGGCGCTATAAAGGGAGTGGGACTTTATGAAGGGTTTGGGACTTTATGAAGGGTTTGGGACTTTATGAAGGGTTTGGGACTTTATGAAGGAGTGGGACCTTATGAAGGGTTTGAGATAATATGAAGGGAGTGGGACGATATAAAGGGTTTGGAACATGTTGAAAAGGTTAGACTTTTCGAAGATGGCAGGAATTTTTTGGAGCTGTTGGGGCATTATGAAGATGGTGAAACTTTTCGAAGGGGTGGGCTTTTCGATACATGTTATCCGATTTCGAAAATCCAGCCCGCGGGCGCTTCCCTCTCGCCCGTCTGAATCCCCGTCAGCGTCTCGCGCAGCTTCGTCAGTACGCAATCCTCTTGCCAGCCCGAGGCGAAGGAGATTTCTTTTCCCGCGCCGCTGATTTTGCCCACGGGAGAGAGGACGGCCGCCGTGCCGCACAGTCCGCATTCCGCAAAGGACGCTACCTCGTCAAACGGTACCCGTCTCTCCTCGACGGCCATGCCGAGACAACGCCCGGCGACGTAGGCGAGCGAACGGCGGGTGATCGAGGGCAGAATGGTGGGAGAGGACGGCGTGACGAATTTTCCATCTTTTGTGATAAAGACGAGGTTGGCGCCGCCCGTTTCCTCCACAAACGTGCGCGTGGCGGCGTCGAGATACAAATTTTCGTCGAAGCCCCCTGCGTGCGCGAGCACGTTTGCGTGCAGACTCATGGCGTAATTTAAGCCCGCCTTGACGTGTCCCGTGCCGCGGGGCGCCGCGCGGTCGAAATCCGAAACCCGCAGGGAAAGCGGCTTTACGCCGCCCTTGAAATAGGGGCCGACGGGGGAGGCGAAAATGCGGAACTCGTATTCGTCGGCGGGCTTTACGCCCAACACGCTGCCCGCGGCAAACATAAACGGCCGCAGATAGAGCGCCGCGCCGCTGCCGTAGGGCGGAACGAACGCCCGATTTGCAAGGACCGTCGCCTTTACCGCTTTCAAAAATTTTTCCTCGGGATACACGGGCATCTCCAGCTGCGCGGCCGATTGCGCCATGCGCGCCGCGTTGAGGTCGGGACGGAAGCAGACGATACGCCCGTCTTTTGTTTCGTATGCCTTCAGCCCCTCGAAGCAGGATTGAGAATATTGCAGAACGCCCGCGCTTTCGTTGAGCACGATCGAGGCGTCCTCGGTGAGACTGCCTTCCTCCCAGACCCCGCCGCGAAAGCGGGAGACGAAACGGAGAGGGGTTTTTGTATAGGCGAAGGGAAGATTTTTCCAATCGAGAGGGTTGGGTTGCATAGAGGCGAGCTCCTTAAAATTTGATTTTCCCGTTTATTATAGACCCCTTTTTACGGGAAGTCAAACTTTTCGCGTATAATCGGGGTTGACTTTTACTTATAATAATGTTACAATATTTTTATACCCCATGGGGCGGAAACGGGCGCGGCTTCGCGCTTAAGGAGGCTTTTTTTGAGCGAAATCACGGCGATTACGCCGCAGGTCAAGGACAAAACGCGGTGCAATATTTTTATAGACGGACGCTTTTACTGCGGCCTGACGCTGGAGGCGGCGGTGAAAAACCGACTGAAGGCGGGACAGACGATCGACCCCGCGCGGCTTTCGGAAATTCAGCTGGAGAGCGAAAAGGCCACCGCGCTGGACAAGGCGCTTACCCATATTTCCGCTTCGCAGAAAACCGAAAAGCAAATCGGGGAATACCTCTCCAAAAAGGGATACCTGCCCGCCGTATCCGAGTATGTGTTGAAAAAAATGCGGGAATACGGCTTTCTCGACGACGGCGCGTACGCGGAAAGCTACGCGGGGTCGGCCGTCAAGCGCAAGGGCGTGCGGCTGATCCGCATGGAGCTGAAAAGCAGGGGCGTAGCGGACGAGCATATCGAAGCCGCGGTAGAAAATCTCGAGGGCGAGGAGGAAACGGCGAAAAGACTGCTTGAAAAATATATGCGGGGAAAGCCATGCGACAAACAGACGCTGTATAAGGCGTTCCGCTATTTGATCGGCAAGGGGTTTGAGTACGAGACGGCGAAAAACGCGCTTTCGGACTTCGGGGAGACGGACGAGGAATAAAACGGGAAAGAGAGAGACGGACGAGGAATAAAACGGGAAGAACGGAGTCGGGCGAAAGGTACGGCGAAGGAAAAGCGGGGAAAGGACAGACGGAAAACGGACGAAAGAGGAAGAAGACATGCGGATTATACGGCTGGAAGAGACGGATTCGACGAACATTTACGCGAAAGCGCGGCTGAAGGAGGGGGAGAACCTCGTGGTTACGGCGCGCCGACAGACGGGCGGCAAGGGCACCAAGGGCAGAAGCTTCGCTTCCCGAGAAGGGGGCGTCTATCTCTCGCGGCTGTTCTTTTGGCTGAAGATGCCCGTAACGGAAGCGTTCAGGATTATGGCGAACGCCTCCGTCGCGGTGTGCAGGACGTTGGAAAACTACGGCCTTACGGCGGAAATCAAGTGGCCGAACGACGTATATGTGCAGGGGAAAAAGATTTGCGGAATTCTCATCGAAAACGTTTTTTCGGGGGATAGGATTTCCTCGTCGGTGGTTGGGATCGGCGTAAACGTCAACAATTCCCTGCCCGAGGAGTTGAAGAATACTGCGATTTCCATGAGCGAGGCGGCGGGGCATTTGTTTGACCGCGAGGACGTGGAGAACACGCTGATCGCGGAGACGGGAAAAGCGTTTGACATGCGGGAATACCGACGAAGAGTGGGGTTTTTGAACCGTACCGTCACCCTTTTGTCGAACGGGGAGGCGAGAATCGTGCGCGCGCTGGAGGTGGACGAGCGGGGCGGGCTGATCGTGGAAAGCGGCGGGAAAAGGGAACGGGTGACGGCGGCGGAGGTGTCTCTCCGCCTTGCGGCGTTGCCGTAAATGAAGGAGAAGCTATGCGGTATGTACTCACCAACGCGCAGATGCGCGAGGCGGACAAATTTACGATAGAAACGCTGGAGGTGCCCTCTCTGCTGCTGATGGAGCGGGCGGGCGCGGCGCTGGCCGAGGAAGCGGAAAGGCTCTGCCCCGAAGGGGGGATTTTGTGCGTGTGCGGGGGCGGCAACAACGGCGGCGACGGGTTTGTCTGCGCCAGAATTCTCCTGCAAAAGGGGCTTTCCGTCGAGGCACTGTGCGTGGCGGATAAGTTTTCCGCGGATTGTAAAAAGAACAGGGACGAATTTGAAAAGCTGGGCGGCGAGGTGTATTCCGTCTTCCCGAGAAAGCGTTTCGCCCTCATCGTCGATTGCCTGTTCGGAACGGGCTTTTCGGGAGAGCTGGAGGGCAAAAACGCCTTTGCGGCGGATTTTATCAATTCGTCGGGCGCGAAGGTGCTTTCGGCGGACATCCCTTCGGGCGTTTCGGGAAATAACGGCCTCGCCGCGAAAAACGCCGTCAGGGCGGACGAGACCTTGTGTATCGGGGAATACAAGGCGGGCGTATTTTTAGGCGACGGCATCGACCTCGCGGGGAAAATTGCACGCGCGGATATCGGCATCGCCCTGCCCGCGCTCTCCGAAACGCAAAACGGCTATGCCTTTCTGACGGGAAAAAAGGAGACGGCGGAGCTGCTTCCGCCGAGAAAGAGAAACTCGCACAAGGGGAGCTACGGCCGCGCGGCGATCGTCGCGGGCAGCGCAAAATACACGGGCGCGGCCTATCTTTCCGCCGCCGCGGCTTTGAGGAGCGGCGCGGGATACACTACCCTTTGCGTGCCCGAAAATCTGCTTCCGCTGTATGCCCTCAAATTGCCCGAGGTTCTTCTCGAACCCATGGAGGGCGGGGACAGGGTTGCGTTTACCGAAGCGGGCTTCAAAAAGCTGCTGACTTACGATTCGATCGCGTTCGGCATGGGAACGGGGGGTTCGGAGGATATTTTCAAGGGTGCGGCCTATCTTCTTTGCAACTATGAGGGACGGCTGATTTTGGACGCGGACGCGCTCAACAGCCTGGCGAAATACGGCGGCAAAGAGACGGAAAGCATTTTTGCCGACAAAAAATGCGACGTTCTTTTGACGCCGCACCTCAAGGAATTTTCGAGATTGACGGGGGAGAGCACGGACGACCTTTTGACAAAGGGGCCCAACGCGCCGAAGGACTTTGCGAAAAAGCGGGGCGTTACGGTGCTGTTAAAGGGCGCCGCGACCGTGATTTCGGACGGGAAGCGCACGGCTTTGAACGTCGCGGGCACGGCGGGGCAGGCGAAGGGCGGAAGCGGAGACGTGCTTTCGGGACTCATCGCGGGGCTTTGCGCGGGCGGGCTGTCCGCGTTTGACGGCGCGTGCGCGGGCGCGTATCTCGCGGGAAAGGCCGCCGAATTTGCCGCGGCGGAAACGGGGGAATATTCGCTTACCGCTTCGGACGAGATCGCGTATCTGGGCAGGGCCTTCCGCGCCTTGAGAGAATAGGGCGCGTTCAGCGGTAGCCGAAGATGCGCACGAAGATCGAGGAGAGCACCAGCGCGCTTCCGAAAATCAGATAATAGAGCGGAAAGGGCGTGATGAGGGAGGTGAGCAGGATCAGCACTCCCCCCAGCAGAAAACGGCGGCTGTTGCTTTTGGCAAAATACAGGTGCAGCCGTTTTTTCTTTTGGGGCGTGAAGGCGTCTTCGCATAAGTAATGCTCGGGCAGAAAATTTTCTTTTTTCAGCATCAGGTAAGCGTCCGCCGCCGTCGTCGTCTCGATTCCGAACCCCGCGCAGAGCTTTTCCGCTTCGGGCGAAAGCTCGCCGCAGAGCAGGCGCTTTTGCTTATCCGATTTCGCCCGCACGATCGCCGCCGCTTCGTCCCCGTTCGCGGGACGCACCGTAAAGAGGGGAAAACACAGCTCCTCCGCCGTCTCTATCGCATAAAAGCCCGCGCACGTCCGCACTTTTACGGGCTCCGCCCGTACGGGAGCTTCTTCCGAGGAGGCTTTTTCCGCTTCGCGCTTTGCTTTCGAGGAAAAGTATCCGGCAAAATATTCGGCGTTCTGTTTCTGCGTGGAAAGCGCAAGATGTAAAAGCAGCTTTTCCTTGGCCTCCTCGTCCTGTTTTTTAAGGCACAGCTTTTCCCGCTTTTTGTCGAGAAAGAACCACACGGGCAGGGAGACGAGCAATCCCGCGACCGCGGCGAACAGCAGCGAGGCCGAGAGGGGGAGACGCAGATAGCGCAGCAGGCAGAGGGCGGGCAGAAAAGTCACCGCGAAGGAAAATAATATGTCGGAGATAAAAGCGGATTTTTTCATGTCTTTATTTTTGACGGAAATTTTTCTTTCTAAACTTGAAAAATAAATAAATATGTAGTATAATGTAAATATGAGAATAGGAATTTTCGGCGGGTCGTTTGATCCCGTTCACATAGAACACGTGCGCCTCGCGGAGGCGGCCGTGGAAAGTCTGGCCCTAGACGCGCTGCTGATTATGCCCGCGCACACGCCGCCGCACAAAACGGACAAGGCTCTGTCCTCCGACGGCGACCGTCTGGAAATGTGCCGCCTTGCGTTTGAAGGCTGCAAAAAAACGCAGGTGAGCGACTATGAAATGCGCGCGGGCGGGACGAGTTTTACCTATCTTACCTGCCGGCATTTCCGAAAGCTGTATCCCGAGGCGAAGCTGTATTGGCTGGTGGGCACGGACATGCTGCGCGATTTTCCCTCCTGGAAAAATCCCGAGGAGATTTTATCCCTGGCGACGCTGGCCGTCTGCGCGAGGAACGAGCCCGTCGCCCTGCCGGAAAAGGAAGCGGAGGAGTTTTACGCGAGGTTTTGCGCGCGGTTCGAGGTGATCGCCTACCGCGGCGGGGACGTTTCCTCGACGAGGATCAGGGCGCTGGCGGCGGCGGGGGAGGATATTTCCTCGTTTGCAGGGAAGCGGGTCGCGGCATACGTTGCGGATAACGGGTTATATAAAATTCCCCATGCGAAAGAGGCGCTTGACCTCGAAAAGCCCTCCCGCCGCGCCCACAGCGTCCGCGTGGCGGTTTTGGCGGCGGAGCGGGCGGCGGGCCTGAAGATAGACGAAAAACGGGCGCTTACGGCCGCGCTCTTTCACGACTGCGCGAAAAATCTCCCGTCCGATTCGCCTCGTCTCGAGGGCTTTACGCCTCCGTCGGGCGTGCCTGCCGCCGTTGTCCACCAATACGCGGGCGCTTACGTCGCGGAGCATGCTTTCGGGATAAGCGACGGGGAAATCCTCGACGCGATCCGTTATCATACCAGCGGCAGAGAAAACATGTCCTTGCTGGGAAAGCTTATTTTTCTTGCCGATATGCTCGAGAGCGGGCGCGATTTCGAGGGGGTGGAGGAGCTTCGCGCCGCGTTTTGGAAAGACAAGGACAGCCTCGACGAGTGCTTATATCTGGCATTGTCCCATATGCTGAACTATCTCGCGGACGAGGGCAAAGAGGCGTATCCGCTGACGCGGAAGGCCTATGAATTTATCGAAAAGGAAATCCGAAATAAAACCGAAAGGAGGACAAACAATGTCTGAAATCAGCAGTAAGGAATTGGCTTTGGCGGCCTGCAAGGCGCTCGCGGACAGGCGGGGGAGGGATATCGTGACCATTTACGTGCGCGACAAAACCGTGCTTTGCGACTATTTCGTGCTGGCCAGCGGCTCCAGCTCCACGCAGATCCGCGCGTTGGGAGAACACGTCGAGGAGGAAATCGAAAAGGCGTACGCCGTTCAGCCGACCCGTACGGAGGGCGTCCACGACGGGCGTTGGGCCGTGATCGACTACGGCGACGTTATCGTGCATATCTTCAACGACGAGACGAGGCTCTTTTATCACCTCGAACGGCTGTGGGAGGACGGCGGCAATCTCGAAAAGTACGAGGAGGCCGCGCCCGAGGAAAAGTAACGCGCATTTTGCGGCCTCCCGAAAATATAGCGAGGTTTGTGTGCGGACGGATAGAGGACGGAAGCGACAGACAAACGCGGCAAAAGAAACAATTTCGTAATTCCCCGCCTTTGCCGTTGACGGCAAAGGCGGGGGTTGCTTATTTGAATTTGATTTCTTTCGGCGGGGAATAGGTTTCCCGAGGACGGCGTTTTTTGCGCTCCACGATATAATAGACGGGTTCGGGAGGCTTTTCCGCCGCGGGCGCTTCGGAGGTCTCCTTCGCGGGCGGGTCGCGGCGCGCGGGCTCCGAGCCGCGTTTCTCCGCAGACGACTTTTCGGGAGGGGTGACGTGACGTTTTTGATAATTCCAGCCGATTTTGGCCAGCCGTACGGTGTGGACGGCGAGAAAACTGACGACGAATAGAAGTATCAACCAAAATGCGCCGCTTGCAGCCGCGCTGAGAAGACAATTTTTCATGCTTTCATTATACCTTCCGCGTACTGTCATAAAATGCCTTTTTTTGGAATATATTTCCGTTTTTTGCCGCATACTTTAGGCATGGAAAGCGAAAACAAAACGAAATCGGGCATAGTGCTCTCTCCGAACGAAGCGGAGGAATATTGCGAATTCAAACGCCAGAAGCGTATCGCGGAGGTTGCGGCGGAGCTCGCCAAGTCGGAGCTTTATGCGGCGGAGCGGGATATGGGGATCGGCGATCTCAAAAAAATCGCGGACAGCGCGAAACGGGTTAAATCCGCGGCGGTCCGCGTCAATCCCGTTCACGTGCCCGCGATGAAAAATTTGCTGGGAGCGAGCGGCGTATTTATCGATTGCCTCGTGGGCGGCACGGGGGAAACCCTCGTCAAGGCCAAGGGCTACGAGGCCAAGCTTGCCGTCAGGAGCGGCGCGAAAGAAATTACGCTGATCCTTTGTTATTCGGCCATAAAGAGCGGGCGGACGGGGGATACGAAACGCGAAATCAAGCGCGTCTGCCGTGCCGCGCGGAAGGCCGTCGTCAAGGTCGCGGCGGACAAAACGCTGACTTATGCGGAAATTCTGCGGCTGGGAAAAATGGCGGCGGACTGCGGCGCAAAATTTCTCACCGTGGAATTTTTCCCTGACTGCGGCAGGCTGAAACGCGACCTGCACGACAGCTGTATGCTGGAGGTGACGGGCGTGGAGACGGCGGGCGATTATAAGACCCTGATCACCGCGGGCGCGGAACGGATCGGTACCTCCCATGCAGAGGAAATCTATGCGGAGCTCATGAAGGAGGCTGAAAATCTGTCCTTTGCCGTCAATTTTGCCGAACCGCTCACCGTGGCTTCGCCCGTTTCCTCGCCCGCGCCGGCGACGCCCGCAATAACGGCGGCTTCGACGCAGACAATTTCCGAAAAGTCCGCGGCCAAAGCCTCCGAAGGGACGCCCTTTAACGCCGCCGAACGGGGTAAAACGGAAAAATCCGAAAAATCGGAAAAGCCCAAGGCGGAACAGATGTCCGTTTTGAACGATAAAAAGCTGCTGGACGGCGTGCCGGGAAAATAGTCCGCGAAAGAGGTTAAGCGGCGGTCTGCTTTTTCCAGATAACGGGCGTTACGCCGTCGGCGGCATAGCGCCAATAATTTCCGTCGTAAGCCGTGCCGTCGCCGTTGAGCGGCGGCTTAGTTTCGCTGTAATAATATATCGTCGCGCTTTGTAAAGCCTCGTTTGTTGAACCGATAGAAATCTCGTCCCATTCCGCTTTTGTGCCTTTATAATATACGCTTGTCAGGGCGGAACAGCCATCGAAAGCCCGATCGCCGATAGAAACCAAGCTTTCGGGAAGGGAAAGGCTTGTCAAGCCTTTGCACTCGTAGAAAGTTGATTGGCCGATAGAAGTCAAGCCGTCGGGAAGGGAAACGCTCGTCAGACCGCTACAGCCTGCAAAAGCAGCGCCGTCGATGGAAATCAAGCCTTCGGGAATAGAAATGCTTGTCAGACTGAAGCAGGCAGAGAACGCACAAAAACCGATAGAGGTGACGCCGGCGGGCAGGGCAACGCTTATTATGCCGCAGTGGCTGAATGCATCTTTGCCGATTTCCGTTACGGGCAAATTTTGATGGGAAGAGGGGATAACCACGTCTTTATCCGTGCAGGAGCCTATCCCGACAACCGAATATCCGCAGCCGTCGGAGGATAACTCGTAGGCGAGCCCTTCGCTTGCGGTTACGCCGCAGACCGAACAGACGTTTCCGACAAAATTATGTCCTTTCGGAGAAACGACTTTTTGCTCGAGGAGTTCGCCGCAGACGGTGCATTCCCTGTGCTTGCTTCCCGCCTCCGTGCAGGTGGCCTCGGTATCCGTTATCCATCGGGAAGGAGTGTGACTGAGGCCGTGGTCGGAGTCGGGCTTACAGCCTGCAAAGGCGAGCGCGCACCCCGCCGCGATCGCCGCCAACGACAAAAGGATAAGGATTTTTGACTTTTTCATAACGGTTTCCTCACTCTTTCTATGGATTTTTGAAAGCTTATGATGACAATATAGTTCTATTTTATCCCTATTTTCCGTTTTTGTCAAGGACTTCCGCGGATTCAATCGGTTGAAAAGTTTTTACGGATTAATAACGGGGAAACGGCAAAGGAAATTTTTACGGTTTTGCTGCGGCGAAAGGATTTTTTGCCCTTTCGCAGCGCTTGTTTCATAGAAGGCGCGAAAAAGTCATATAATAACCGTATGAAAAAGGCTGTCTTATTATTTATCGCCGTGGGCTGCGTATTCGTCACGGCGTGGGTTATGTGCGTAAACGCTCTCTCCGTGCCCGTATTTGCCGTTACGCGGCCGATGTGCATCGTCCTTGACGCGGGGCACGGCGGAATCGACGGCGGCGTCGTGGGCCGCGAAACGGGAGTGAAGGAAAGCGAACTCAATCTGTCTGTCACGATGAAGCTTAAAACCATTCTCGAGGAGGCGGGGTTCGACGTGGCGCTTACCCGAAAGACGGAGGCGGGGCTTTACGGCACGGCGACAAAGGGCTTCAAAAAACGCGACATGCAAAAGCGCAAAGAGATCATCGAGGAGGCAAAGCCTATCGCGATGATTTCCGTGCACCAAAATTTTTATCCCACCCGCACCTCGCGCGGCGGACAGGTGTTTTATAAAAAGGACAGCGAAAGCGGCAAAAAGCTTGCGGAGGGGATTCAGCACAGCTTCAATAACCTCTACGCCGATCAAGGCGTCAAGCCGCGCGTCGCCGCTTCGGGAGATTATTATATGCTGAAATGCACCGAATACACCTCCGTGATTGCGGAATGCGGCTTCCTTTCCAACCGCGCGGACGAGGCTCTTTTAGTGACGGAGGACTATCAGCGGAAGGTGGCCGAGGCGATCTACGCGGGGCTTGCGGAATATCTCGCCTCGGTGTCGGGCGCATGACCTAGAGAACGCGAAAACGCAAAACGTAAAAGTCGTGCGAAATCGCCCGCAATCGCTTGTATTTTGCGCTTGTTTATGCTATAATAAAAGCGGAAATGCGTAAGCACGAAGTATTTACAGGCATTTCCGCGCCTTATTCAAACATAACGAAAGTTATGCTATCATAAAAGCAAAAATATGCAAGAGCGGAGGAAGAGCGTGTCGGAAACGGTCGGCAGTTTGCCGAGAGAGGAAGCCAAACTGATCAATCCCGTGGTGCTGGCGTTTGTCGGCGACGCGGTGTATTCGCTGTACGTGAGAACGAAACTGGTGCTTGCGGGGGGCGGCAGGGCGGCCGATTTTCAACGCGCCGCGTCGAAAGTGGTGTCCGCCCACGGGCAGAGCGCGTTTCTGGAAAAGCTGCTGCCCGTGTTTAACGAGGAGGAGGCCGAGGTGTTCCGCCGCGGCCGCAACGCCAAAAAGGCCACGAAGAGCAAAAACGCCTCGGTGGCGGAATACAACCGTTCCACGGGATTTGAAGCGGTGCTGGGCTTTTTGTATTTGTCGGGCGACGTGCAGAGGATCTCGGAGCTTCTCGCCCTGGACGGGGAGGCCTCTTACAAAATCAACGCCGTGAGCGAAGGATATAAGCCGTAAATGAAAACAGAAGGAAGAAACGCCGTAGCGGAGCTTTTGAAAACGGACAAAAACATCGATAAGATTTTAATGGAAAAGGGGGCGCAAGGCTCCCTGTCCGTCATTTTCGCGGAGGCGAGGAAACGGAATATCCGCGTGCAGTTTGCCGACCGCGCGGTTTTGGACAAGGAAAGCGAAAGCCGCAGGCATCAGGGCGTGATCGCCTATACGACCGATTATGAATATTTCGAGCTGGAGGACATTATCGCGGCGAAAAAGAGCGCGGCGGGAGGCTTTATCGTCCTGTGCGACGGCATAGAGGACGTACATAATCTCGGCAGTATCCTGCGCGTGGCGGAGTGCGCGGGCGCGGACGGCGTGGTGATTCCGAAAGCGGGAAGCGCCGTCGTGACGGAAAGCGTGGTCCGCATTTCCGCGGGCGCGGCGGAGCACGTCAAGGTGGCCAAGGTGCCCAACCTCGGAAACGCCGTCGAGACGCTGAAGAAAAACGGGTATTGGGTATATGCCCTGGAAGCGGGCGGCGAGGAAATCTACACGGAGGACTTTTCGGGCAACGTCGCTTTGGTCGTGGGCGGCGAGGATTCGGGCGTGAGGCGGCTGACAAAGCAAAAGTGCGACAAGGTGCTGTCCATTCCTTTGCAGGGGCAGGTAAATTCCCTCAACGCTTCGGTTGCGCTGGGAATCGCGGCGTACGAGGTCGTGAGAAAGAGGCTGAAAAAGTAAATGAAGAACGGGCACGGGGGGGCGTTTGAAAGGGCGTCCGAATACGGGAGCGGCGAAGCTGCGGAATACGCGGCGGGAAGCGGGAAAGAAAAGGAGCGCGGAACGTCGGTCGGGGGCGAGAAAGGCGGGACGGCGGAGGAAGGGGCGGAAAGCGGACGGGCCTTGGAAGCAGCCGCCGAATATGAGAGCGACGAAATTTTGGTGAAAGCCGCGCAGAGCGGGGACAAGCAGGCGACGGAAGAACTGCTGGTCAGGTACGCCAGCGTCGTCCGCGGCCGCGCGCGGGGATTTTTCCTCATCGGCGGAGAGACGGAGGATCTTATTCAGGAGGGCATGGTGGGGCTGTATCACGCCATCGTCGATTACCGTCCCGAAAAAGAAGGGGGCTTAAGCTTCAAAAATTTTGCCTACCTCTGCGTTTCGCGGCGGATCATCGACGCGGTAAAGGCGTCGGCGAGAAAAAAGAACGTGCCGCTCAACAATTACGTCTCGCTGTTTCAGTCGGAATGGTCTCTGCCCGTTTCCAGCCCCGAGGAGGAAATGATCCGCAACGAGGACAGACGGGAATTTTTGCAGAAGATGAGCAAGGTACTGTCCGATTTTGAGTTCCGCGCGACGGTGATGTATATGGACGGGTTGAGCTGCGCGGAGATCTGCGAGGCGACGGGCAAGGACGGAAAAAGCATCGACAACGCCATTCAGAGGAGCAAAAAAAAGCTGCTGGCCGTATTGAAATGACGCCGCGCGTGGGCGTTTGGGAGAATAGAAAGGACGTTATACGGGCCGTCGGGCGGATAAAAACGCCGTGCAATAAGGCCGTCGGGCGGATAGAAAGGACGATTTAGAAGCTTACGAGGGAGAGGAGAGAGTATGGCATATCTGGCATTGTACCGCATGTTTCGTCCCGCGACGCTGGACGACGTGGTGCGGCAGGAACACATCGTTACGATTTTGAAAAATCAGATCGAGACGGGCCGTATCGGCCACGCCTATCTTTTTTGCGGGCCGCGGGGTACGGGCAAGACGAGCGTGGCGAAAATCTTCGCCGCCGCCATCAACTGCGAAAGTCCCGTCAACGGCTCGCCCTGCGGAAAATGCGCCGCCTGCCGCGCGCTGGCCGATCCGTCCAACCTCGATATCTCCGAGATCGACGCCGCTTCCAACAACGGCGTGGACGAGATGCGCGATCTGCGGGAAAAGGTTCAGTATCCGCCCGTCGCGGGCAAATACAAGGTGTATATCGTGGACGAGGTGCACATGCTTTCCACGGGGGCGTTTAACGCCCTGCTCAAGACTTTGGAGGAGCCGCCCGCGCACGCCGTCTTTATTTTGGCGACGACCGAGGCGCAGAAAATCCCCGCGACCATTCTCTCGCGCTGTATGCGGTTTGATTTCAAGCTTATTCCGCAGGCCGACCTCGAACTGCGGCTGAAGGCGATCCTCGATAAAATCGGCAAGCCCTATGACGACGAGGCTGTGGCGGCCATCGCGCGGGCGGGCGCGGGGAGCGTCAGGGACATGCTGTCCGTGGCGGATACCTGCGTGTCGTACAGCGCGGGAAGGCTTACCTACGAGGCGGTGACGGCGGTGCTCGGCAGTGCGGATTTTTCGCAGATGCGCGCGCTGTGCGCGGCGATGCTGAACGGGGAAAGCGGCGAGGCGCTGGAACGGACGGAGGAAATTCTGGCCGAGGGCAAAAGCGTGGGCGTGCTTTTGAAAGACGTGATGAACTTTCTCAACGCCTGCGCGGTGGCCAAAACTTGCCGCGACGCGGAAAAGATACTCGCCCTGCCCGCCGATACCTTTTCTCAGCTGGCGGAAACCGCTAAAGCCGCGGACGGGCATCGTCTGCTCCGCGTGACGGAGATTTTTGCCGATACCGAAAACGCTCTGAGATATTCCGTTTCCCCGCGCATCGTCTTCGAGACGGCCGTCATGAAGGCGAGCCTGCCTCAGGCGGATTACAACATAGATTCGTTGATCGCCCGCGTGAACGAGCTGGAACGGAAGTTGGACGAGGGCGCGTTTTCCGCGCCGAAGGCTTCGGCGGCGGGCGGTGCGGCCGAGAAGGACGACGCAGGGGAGAAAATCGCGGAAGAGCGGGGCAGGGGTGAGACGACGAAGGCTGAAAAGCCTGCGGCGCACCCGAGCGAAAGCACAAAAAGAGAAGCGGAGGCGTATGATGATTACGAGCCGCCCGCGTTCGACGAGGTTCCCCCTCCCGACGAGGAGACGACGGGCGGAAACGTCTGTTTCGACTCCGCGTTTGAGCTTAAAGATACGTCGGAGCGTAAAGCCCCGACCGTCCGTTCTCCGCGCCGGACCGCGGAAACGCCCCGCGAAGACCCCGCCGCCCCCGCGCGTGCGGCGACGCCCGCAAAAGCCCCCGTTTCCGCGCCCGAAAAGCCCACGGTACGCGCTTCGGCCGTGCCCGGGGACGCCAAAGCGACATTCGGAAGCTTTTTGCGGGCGCTTCGGAAGGTGGGGAGGAACGGCGTTCTGTTTACCATCTGCATGGATCTCGACAGCGCCTACGAGGGGTCGGCTTTCGTGCTCTATACGGAGAGCGAAACCATTTACCGCTCGCTGACCAAGGAGGACCATTATTCGCTGATCAAACAGGCGCTCGAGGCGATCGGGATCGCAGACTTCGAGGTGCGTCTCAGGGGCAAGAAAGGGGACGAGTTCAACAGGAGCTTAAGCGAATTGAAGGAAAAGTTTCCCGACGTGAAAATCGATATCAAATGAACGGCGCGCCGTTCTTAAAATAAGACAAAACGGAGGACGAAAAAATATGGCCGCATTCAAAGGCAACGGTGGCAATATGCAGAATCTGATGCGTCAGGCGCAGAAGATGCAGGAGGAGATGGAAAAGACCGCGGAGATGCTGGACGATTGGGAAATCGTCGGCTCGGCGGCGGGCGAGGCCGTGGTGGTGTATATGAACGCGAAAAAGATCATCAACGGCATCGAGCTGGACGAGAGCGTCGTCGATCCGACGGACGTGGAAATGCTGGAGGACCTCATTATGGCGGCCATCAACGACGGCTACTCGAAGGCGGATAAGGTGTATGAAGAAAAAATGGGGAAATACGGAAATATGGGTTCCCTCGGAGGCATGATTTAACGGATGGACATTTTTATCGAGCCCATCGGGCGGTTGATCAACGAGTTTTCGAAACTGCCCGGGGTGGGAAAAAAGACGGCGCAGCGGTATGCGTATCGGATCATCAACATGAGCGAATCGGACGCGCGGGCTTTCGCCGACGCGATTGTAAACGTCAAGCGGAAGGTGAGATACTGCAAGGTGTGCGGCAATTTTACGGAAGAGGACGTGTGCGAGGTGTGCCGCACGCGGGATAAAGGCATTATCTGCGTCGTAAAGGAACCCAAGGACGTGGCGGCGATCGAAAAGCTGCACGAGTTTAAGGGCGTTTATCACGTTCTCCACGGCGTCATCGATCCCATGGAGGGCGTCGGCCCCAACGATATCCGCATTAAGGAGCTTTTGGCGCGGATTGGGGAAGGGGAGGTAAAGGAAGTGATCGTGGCGACCAATCCCGACGTGTCGGGCGACGCTACCGCCATGTATCTCGCGCGGCTGATCAAGCCGCTCGGCGTGACCGTGACGAGGCTGGCGCACGGCATACCCGTGGGGTCGGAGATAGAATATACAGACGACGTTACGCTGACGCGGGCGTTTGTCGAGCGCAACGCGCTTTGAAAAAGGAGGGAAAAAAGATGAAAATATCCGTATTGGGCTGCGGAAGATGGGGTTCGTTTATCGCGTGGTATCTGTGCAACAAGGGGTACGACGTCTGCTCGTGGGGGCCGGAGGGAGACTATTCGTACGAAGTGCTGCGCACGACGGGCAAAAACGAATACGTCACGCTGGACAAGCGCATCCGCCTGACCTGCGACCTCGAGGAGGCCGTTACCCGCGCCGAGATCATCGTTATCTCCATTTCTTCGCAGGGGCTTCGTGGGTTTGTGGAGCGTATCCTCGCCTACGACGTTTCGGAAAAGGATTTCGTGCTGTGTATGAAGGGCATAGAGGTCGCCACGGGAGACAGGCTTTCTCAGGTGCTCGCCGGGGCGGGGATTTCGCCCGAGCATATCGCCGTATGGGTCGGCCCCGGGCACATTCAGGCCTTTACGCAGGGGATACCCAACTGTATGGTGATCGATTCCGCGTCGGAAACGCTGAAAAAGCGGTTGGCGGACAATTTCAAGAGCGAGCTTATCCGCTTTTATTACGGCGAAGATCTCATCGGCACGGAGATCGGCGCGGCGGCCAAAAACGTGATGGGGATCGTCGCGGGCGTGCTGGACGGCTGCGGTTATGCGTCCCTCAAGGGGTCGCTGATGTCGCGCGGCGCGCGCGAGGTGGCGCGCCTAATCAAGGCCATGGGCGGAAACGAATTGTCCGCTTACGGCCTCGCGCACCTCGGCGATTACGAGGCCACGCTGTTCAGCGAATATTCGCACAACCGCATGTACGGCGAAATGCTGGTGAAGGATAAAAAATTTGAAAAGCTGGCCGAGGGCGTGCCTACCGCCGCGGCGATGACAAAGCTTGGGGAAAAGTACGGCGTCGATCTGCCGATCACCTGCGCCGTCTATGACCTCTGTTACGGGGAAGCGAAGGAGGGCGAGGACTGCCGCACGCGGTGCGAAAGTCTGCTGGCAAAACTCTTTGCGCGGGATACGAAATCGGAATTTTATTGCTGAAAAAATTTATTTGCTTATAAAGATAGCGGCGCGGCCTAAAAGGGCCGCGCCGTTGCGCTGTGTGGGAAATTATTGTTATTTGGAACTATTGCTGAGTGGGAAAGGAGCGCTGAGTGGGAAAGGAGCGCTGAGTGGGAAAGGAGCGCTGAGTGGGAAAGGAGCGCTGAGTGGGAAAGGAGCGCTGAGTGGGAAAGGAGCGCTGAGTGGGAAAGGAGCGCTGAACGGGAAAGGAGCGCTGAACGGGAAAGGAGCGCTGAATGGGAAAGGAGCGCTGTGTGGAAAACGGCCGTTATTTAAGAAACGATCCTTATGCGGAAAATGATCGGCTTACCCGCATATGTCGCAACGAGCATTCGTCGCCGTATATATGCCTGCAAAAATCATTCGTCGTCGCGTTCTCTTTTTCCGCGTGCGAGCCTGCGCCTCAATATGCCGTAAGGTATGGAAATGACGATTAAAGCGACGGCCGCGGCAAAGGCGATCCAACCCGAAGAGGAAAAGGAAAGGCTTGCGTCGGAAAGAAAGGCCCGCAGGGCGGAAAATGCTTCCCCGCCGATTGCCCCCGACCCGATCAGCCTTACGGCGCCAAAAGGCAGCAGTACCAGCAGAAGAAAGGGGAGCCATCCCAGCCAGATGGGAAGCTTGAGCTTGATTGCGGGGTTTCGGGAAAACAGCTTGACGAGTATCTTCAAAATGAGCCACGCCCAAGTAAAGCAGACGAAACAGAGCACGCCGCACGCGATGCGGAGAGCGAGCACGATTTTGTCCGCCGTATCGTCGGAGATTTTTTCCATGAGCGCGCTCTTTATCTCGGCTTTAAGCTCCGCCGCGGCGTCCTCCGCGGCTGCGGAATCCTCCGAAGCGGCTGCCTTTGCCGACGAAAGCGTCCCCGCGGAACGGGAGGCGTCTTTTTCCGATTCGGAAACGCGCAAAAACTGAAGGAGAAGATTGCTGACGAGATTTTCTGCGTCGAGCGTTCCGTCCTCGCCCGCGACCGCGGCTAAGGCGTCGGAAAAGGTGGTTTTGATCTCTGCTTTGTTTTCTTCGGAGAGGGCGGCGCCCGCAAATTCGCTTTCTCCGCTTTCCTCGAGCTTTTTGAACACTTCTTCCACCGTATCGGCCGCTTTTTGGCTTACGCTGTCAACGGTGGCGCCGTCCTCATACACCGCGTCGAAAATTTTGTCCGTCTGTTCGGCTATGTATGCGTCGGTAAAGCCCGCTTTCTCCAAAAGCGCCGCGACGCGCTCGTCCGTGACGTCGGGATCGTTTTGCTTGAGAAAATTTTTTACCTGCTCCGTCACCGCGTCTTTTACGCCGCGCTTGGCCGCCGAGCGAACAAATTTTTCCGCGATTCCGTTCAGTGCAGGGACAAGCTGATCGACGAGGGAATCGACGTTTCCCTCCAGGACGCGGTTGACGGACGCCTTTGCGTCGGCGTCGGTAAACGAAGCGATTGCGTCGCCCGTCGTTATTTCGACGGACAGGGCGAGCGGGACGCCTTCCCCCACGACTTCGGCAAGATCGACGTCCTGCGCCTGTTCGCCCAACAGGCTTTCCAACGTTTCCTCCTTCAATAAATAGTCGGCTTTTATCTTCCAGAGCGGCCCGACGAACGTCGCCGCGATCGCCGCCGCCGAGAGCAGGGCGATGACGACGTTGAAAAGAAATACCGCGAAGCGGCTGCCCGTTTTCGACATGATGTGCCTCCTTTTTTGAAAAGCTTTAATAATGTATATTCAGTTTAACTTATTTTTGTCGAAAAGTCAACGGCTTTTTTCTTTTTCTTGCCCGCGGCGGGTATAAAGTTTGTCCATTTTTCCCAAATTATAGATATGAAACGAGTGAAAACTTTCGACGAAATGAAAACGCGCGACGAGAGGGAAAGTTGTTTTCCCGCGGCGTCGGGCAGAGAAAACAGAAACCTGTCCGCAGGGGCGGACTTACGAGGCGGAGGTGAAAAATGACGGGGAAAAACAGGGAAAATTACAACAAGAATTATATCGCTTACGTCAATTCGTTTGATCCGCCCACGCACCATTTCAAAAACTGCCTCCGCGCCTTTGCCGTCGGCGGGCTTATCTGCTGTATCGGACAATTTTTCCGCTATATGCTGGAATATATTTTCGGCCTCAGCGGCGACGAGCTGGCGGGTACGGTCAGCGTTCTGCTCATCTTTATCGGCACCCTGCTGACGGGGCTCGGCGTTTATGACCGCATCGGCCGAAACGCGGGCGCGGGTTCGATCGTGCCCATTACCGGCTTCGCCAACAGCGTCGCATCGCCCGCCATAGAGTTCAAAACGGAGGGGCTGATTTACGGCCTGGCCGCGAAAATGTTTATCGTCGCGGGACCCATTATCGTGTATGGGGTTCTGTCGGGCACGATCGTAGGAATCATTTATTGGTTTTTGCGCTGAACGCGATAAGATAGGGGAAATTTGAAAATTATGGCTAAGCATACGATTTATTTTGAGAAACAACCGAGAATTATTTCTACGGGAACGATCGCGGGACCAAAGGAATGTGCGGGCGTCGTCGGAAAGTACGTGGACAGGGCGCTTTCCGACGATATGTTCGGCGAAAGCACCTATGAAAAAGCCGAGTGCAAGATGCTTACTTTTGCCATTCAGACGGCCATCAAAAACGCCGCTTTGGAGGAGGAGGGAATCGATCTGATGATCTCGGGCGATTTGCTCAACCAGATCATTTCCGCCTCCTTTGCCGCGCGCGATTTCGATTTTCCCTTCCTCGGCGTTTACGGCGCCTGTTCCACTATGGCCGAGAGCTTTGCCTTGGCGGCTTCGCTTATCAACGCGGGATATTTCAAAAAAATTGTGGCCGCGACGGGCAGCCACTTCTCCTCCGCGGAACGACAATACCGCTATCCGCTGGAGCTGGGCACCACCCGTCCCCCTCAATCGCAGTGGACGGTGACGGGCGCGGGCGGCGCGGTGATTGCCGAAAAGGGGAGCCATACCGCGATTACGGGCGCTACGTTCGGGAAGGTGGTGGATTTCGGCGTCACGGACGTCAACAATATGGGCGCGGCTATGGCGCCCGCGGCGTGCGATACCATTTTGACCCACCTGAAGGATACGGGGCGCGGGTCCGATTACTATGACCTGATCGTGACGGGAGACCTCGGGGCGCTGGGCAGCCGTATCGTCAAGGATCTGACCTGGGAAAAGGGCGTCGATATTCAGCCCAACCACGTCGATTGCGGGGAAATCATCTATAAGGTGATCGAGGACGAATTTCAGGGCGGAAGCGGCGCGGGGTGCAGCGCGGTGGTGTTCAATTCGTATATCTACGACAAATTGAAAAGGCGGGAGATCAATCGGGTGCTGTTTGTCGCTACGGGCGCGCTGCTTTCCACGGTGTCGAGCGGGCAGGGGGAAAGTATCCCCTGCATCGCGCACGCGGTGAGTATAGAGAATGTGTAAAAGTTAAAAAGACGCGGCGGAAGCCGCGTCTTTTTTAATGGAGATTTTCGAAAGGTTGAAACGGAGGCGAGGCCGTTTCAAACGCCGTTTCAGATACCGTCGAATACGAGGCGGATACCCATGTCTTTGATGAGCTTGTTTGCCGTCTTTACCCGATCGGGCTTGTATTCGCGCGCGATGTGGCTGTCGAAGCCTACGCTCAGCTTTACGCCCGATTTTTTTACGATTTCCTGTTGGGACTTGTTTTTGAAAAATTCCGTCACGTAATCGTGCGTGCGGAAACCGTGGAGGCTGTCGAGATTGACGTTCATTTCCCAAAAGATGCCCTGCTCCGCCATTTTGCGAAAATACCTGTTCGGCTCCTCGCCGCGCTTTTCGATAAAGGCAAACATGTCCGTGTGGGCGATCCCCGTGGGACAGCCGCAACGCTTCGCAAAGGAAAAAATGTCGCCTTGCGCGATGGAAAGGTTTGTATTGTCGAGGTTTTCCACGAGGCAATAATCGAAGAAGGAGACGTCCGCGGAATAGGGCAGGGCGTAGCGGTCGCGGCTCTTTAACGTACATATCTCGATTCCGCACAGCACCTTGATCCGATTGCGGTACTTGTCCCTGACGGAGTTTATGTGGTCGTAATACCGCAAAAGCGTTTTGCCGTAGTCCGCGTCGAGGGCGGGACCCTTGTCGTAGCAAAGCTCCGTCCGCCCGCAGCCGATCCCGTAATTGTGGTCGCTGATCCCGATCAGACCGACGCCGCCTAAAAGCGCCGTCTCGATTACCTTTTCTATTTTATCCTCCGAATCGAAGGAATAATACGTATGGGCATGCAGATCCTGTATCATCGGTTTGACCTCTCTTTCGTCCGCGCGCGTCTGCGTTTTGCGTTTTCGTTATTATTATAATCCCTCTCGAGAGATAAAGCAAGCGATTGAAAGAACAATCAATAGATAAAATTTACGTCGCCTTCGTCCGTGCCGGCAGGGGGAGGCGCGTCCGTCACCACGAGATCGTAAGCGGAAAGCTCGGTGAAACGGTAGGTGGCGTGCGCGCCGAATTTGCTGTGATCGAAAATGAGCAGACGGCGTTTGCAGTGATCGAACGCCGCGCGTTTTACTTCTTTCGTTTCGATGGAGCTTTCATAGACGTCCTTGCCTAAAACGGACGCGCAGGAGGAGATCATCAGATCGAAGGAAAAATCGTTTAACTGCCGCGCCGTCCAGCTCCCCGAAGCGGAATTGGTGTTGTTCTGCACGCTGCCGCCTAAAATAATGAGATTGATGTTCGGCTTTTTCGCCAGCTGGAGCGCCGTCTGAAGGTTGTTCGTCACCACCGTTTTGAAGCTTAAATCCAGCCGCTCCGCCAGGGCGAGCGCGGTGGAGGAGCTGTCGATAAACAGAGATTTGAAGGGCGGAATGTGCGGCAGGGCCTTCGTGGCCGCACGCTCCTTTTCGTTGGCGTTTTTCTCCATGCGGAAAAAAATCGAGATTTCTTCCGCGTTTTCGGGTAAAATCGCTCCGCCGTGACTGCGTTCGATCAGCCCCATGCTCTTCATCTCCGCCAGATCGCGGCGGATCGTCGCCTCGCTGACGTACAAGGCCTTGGCGAGAGCGTTTACGCTTGCCGTCTTGCTCTCCTTCAAGGTGCGCAGGATTTCATTTTGTCTTTCGTTGATTGCCATAACTCGCTCCGAAACGCTGATTTTTGCGCGTTTGTGTTTATATCTGTTCATATCATATCATAAAAAAGTTTTTTTGTCAATCTTCCGAACGTATATAGACAAAGGGAAAAAAGTGTGATATAATGTACAGGATAAAAAAGCTCCCGCTTCAGGGCACGGAGGGAAGATAAGTGAAATATTATTTGGCAATCGATATCGGAGCGTCGTCGGGGCGGCATATTCTGGCGCATCTCGAGGGCGGAAAGATGGTGACGGAGGAGATTTACCGCTTCCGGAACGGCCCCGAAACGGCAAAGGCCTTTGACGGGAAGGAACATCTCATGTGGAACCCCGAAGGTCTGTTTGCGGAAATTTTAAACGGACTGAAAAGGGCGAAGGAAATAGGGAAAATTCCCTGTTCCGTCGGCGTGGATACCTGGGGCGTGGATTACGCGCTCCTCGACGAAAACGATCGGGCGATCGGCGGCGTTTACAGCTACCGCGACGCGAGGACAGAAAAGACCGTTCCCGAAGTGCATGCGGCGGTGCCGTTTGCGGAGCTTTACGCAAAGACGGGGATTCAGTTTAATACGTTTAACACCGTCTATCAGCTTTTGGACGACGAGCGGACGGGCAGAATGGAAAGGGCGAAGGCCATGCTGATGCTGCCCGATTATTTTCATTTCCGTCTCACGGGCGTGAAGAAACAGGAATACACCAACGCCACGACGACGGGCATGGTCAACGCGCTGACGCATACGTGGGACGGGGAGATCATCGAAAGGCTGGGGTATAAAAAGGAGCTGTTCGGCGAGCTGTCCCAGCCGGGGACGGAAGTCGGGGAGTTTACGGACGAGGTGGCGGCAATCGTCGGATACAAGGCGAAGGTCGTTTTGCCGGCCACGCACGACACGGCAAGCGCCGTGCTCGCCGCGCCGCTTTCGGGACAGACGCCGTATATTTCCAGCGGAACCTGGTCGCTGCTGGGCGTAGAGCAAAACGGCGCTTATACTTCGGCCGCCGCCCGTGAGGCGGACTATTCCAACGAGGGAAGCGTAGGCTTTACCTTCCGTCTGCAAAAGAATATCATGGGGCTTTGGATGATTCAGCAGGTGCGCCATGAGCTGGACGATAAATACAGCTTTGCGGAGCTTGCGTCTCTTGCGCGGGAAAATCCCGTTCCCGACGAAATCGACGTCAACGATCGGCGCTTTCTCGCCCCGAAGAGCATGATTGACGAAATAAACGGCGCGGTGGGCAGAAAGCTCGGCGTCGGGGAAACGGCGTACGTCATTTTCAATAATCTCGCGCGGAGTTATCAGAGCAGTCTCGACGCGCTGGAAAAAGTGACGGGCAAAACGTACGGGACGCTGAACATCATCGGCGGCGGAAGCAAAAACGAGTTTCTCAACGAGCTGACGGCCAAGCATACGGGAAAAAAGATCATCATAGGCCCGACGGAGGGCACGGCGATCGGCAATTTCCTCATGCAGATGGTGGGCAGCGGCGAAGTGAAGGACGTGGCGGAAGGCAGAGAGTATATCAAAAACTCTTTCGATATCCGGGAACTTTGAAAATCGAAAAAATAAAAGACATAGGGAGAATTTTTATGTCCAGATATGAAGAAGCGAAAAAGATGTATGCGGCTTACGGCATCGACACCGAAGCCGCGATCGGGCGGCTCGGAAAAATCCCCGTAAGCGTGCACTGCTGGCAGGGCGACGACGTGCTGGGGTTTGAAGGCGGCGGCTCTCTCGACGGCGGAATTCAGACGACGGGAAACTATCCCGGCAAAGCGCGCACGCCCGAGGAGCTGTTTGAGGACGCGAAGAAAGCGTTTTCGTTGATGCCGGGCAAAAAACGCATCAACGTGCACGCCTGCTATGCGCTGCTGGGCGCGGATAAGGGCAAGGTGGATCGGGACGAATATACCTATAAGTATTTCGAGCCGTGGGTGAAATGGGCGAAAGAGATCGGCCTCGACGGCGTGGATTTCAATCCGACCTTCTTCGCGCATCCCAAAATGAAGGACGGGCTTTCCCTGTCCTCTCCCGACGAGGAGACGAGAAGGTTTTGGGTGAGGCACGGCAGAGCCTGCCTTGAAATCGCGGCGGAGATGGGCAAGGCCATGAACAGCCCCTGCCTCGTAAACATCTGGATCCCCGACGGATACAAGGATATCCCCGCGGACAGACTTTCTCCCCGTTTGCGCCTGAAAAAGTCGCTCGACGAAATGCTGGAAGGATACGACAAAAAATGGGTGATCCCCGCCGTCGAAAGCAAGGTGTTCGGGATCGGTATCGAAAGCTATACCGTCGGCAGCAACGAGTTTTATCAGAATTATGCGGCGAAAGCGGGCATTTGCTGCTTGATGGATACGGGACACTATCACCCCACGGAAGTGGTTTCCGATAAGCTGCCCGCGCTTCTGGCGTTTTACGACAAGGTTGCGCTGCACGTTTCCCGCCCCGTCCGCTGGGACAGCGACCACGTGGTGATTTTGGACGACGAGCTGAAGGAGCTTGCCAAAGAGATCGTGCGCAGCGAAGCCGACGAGAAGGTGATTATCGGCCTCGATTATTTCGACGCTTCCATCAACCGACTCTGCGCCTGGGTGACGGGCGAGCGTTCCATGCAGAAGGCGCTTCTGAACGCTATGCTTCAGCCGTATGCGGAAATGAAAAAATTGCAGGACGAAAATAATTTCTCCAAAATTATGTTCCTGAGCGAAAAATTCAAGATGATGCCCGTGGGCGACGTATGGGACGAATATCTCCGCCGCCAGGGACTTTCCGAGGATTGGTTCGGCGAAGTGGAGGCGTTTGAAAAGGACGTCATTGCAAAGCGCGTATAACCGTAATATTTTAATATATTTCGGAAATACGCGGCAATTCCGCGGTTAAGGGAAGCTTTACGGTTATATTTTAGAAATAAGCTGTGGTTTACGGAAGCTTTACGGTTATCTTGCGGAATTTGAAGGCTATATTTTCAAGATATGCTATCAGGAGTTTAGATAAATAATGAAAATACTTGTTGTCAACGCCGGCAGTTCTTCGCTGAAGTATCAGCTTTTCGACATGGAAACCGAAAAGGCGCTTGCCAAGGGCAACTGCGAACGAATCGGCATAGACGGTGTGCTTACGCATAAGCGCCCGGGCAAGGAGGACTACAAGACGTCCGCGCCTTTTCCCGACCACCGCGCGGCGATCGAATACGTTTTGAAGATACTCACCGATAAGACGCTGGGCGTCATCGGAAGCGTGGAGGAGATCGCGGCCGTGGGGCACCGTTTCGCGCACGGCGGGGAAAGGCTGAAAACTTCCTCCGTGCTCGGCGACGAGGAGATCGCCTATCTCGAAAGCATCGTAGAGCTTAACCCTCTGCACGGCCCGCCCGCGATCAGCGGCTTTAAGGCCTGCAAGGCGGTGATGCCGCGGGCAAATCACGTGGGCGTGTTCGATACGTCCTACTATTCCGATCTCGGGGAATACGCTTACATTTATCCCGTTCCTTACGAGCTGTACGAAAAGTACAAAATCAGGCGCTACGGGTTCCACGGCACCTCGCACAGATACGTCGCGGGAAAAGCGGCGGAGCTTTTGGGCAGAAAGGACGCGAAGATCATCACCTGCCATCTGGGCAACGGCTCGTCGATTACCGCCACGAAAAACGGCAGGGCGGTGGATACGTCCATGGGCTTCACGCCGCAGGACGGCGTACCGATGGGCACGCGCAGCGGCGCGCTCGATCCTACCGTCGTGACCTATATCATGAAAGCGGAGGGGCTTTCCGCCGAGGAGACGGATAAGCTGCTCAACTCCAAATCGGGGCTTCTGGGCGTTTCGGGCGTTTCCAGCGACTGCAGGGACGTATGCAAAGCGGCGGAGGCAGGGAACGCGAGAGCGGCTCTCGCCATCGATATTCTCGTCCACGATATCAAAAAGATCATCGGATCGTACTTTGCCGAGCTAGACGGCGCCGACGCGCTGGTGTTTACGGCGGGCATCGGCGAAAACGACCGTAATCTCCGCGAACGGGTATGTAAAAATATGTCCGCTTTGGGCATAGAGATAGACGAAGCAGTCAACGACTCCTGCCCGAGGGGAGAAATCGCCGACATCACCAAGGCGGGCGCGAAGGTAAAGACCTTTGTAATCCCCACCGACGAGGAATATATGATCGCCCTCGATACCAAAAATCTGACAAAATAAAAAATCACATAAAGGAAAGGAAAAACATGAAATCTCCATTCGAAATCAAAAAGGAAATCTGCGAAGTAGGGCACAAACTCTACATGAAGAACTTCGTTGCCGCCAACGACGGCAATATTTCCGTCAAGATCAGCGACAACGAATTTTATTGCACGCCCACGGGCGTTTCCAAGGGCTCGCTTACGCCCGACATGATTATCAAGGTCGATGCGGAGGGCAAAAAAATCGAGGGAAAGCTCAATCCCTCCTCCGAAATCAAGATGCACATGCGCGTCTATAAGGAACGCCCCGACGTCAACGCCGTCGTTCACGCGCATCCGCCCATCGCCACGGCCTTCACGGTGGCGGACATCGACCTCGACCAGTATATTCTGCCCGAAGCGGTGCTCACGATCGGCGAAGTGCCTACCTGCGATTACGGTACTCCTTCCACGATGGAAATTCCCGATTCGCTGGAGCCGTATATTCAGGATCACGACGCGTTCCTGCTCCGCAACCACGGCGCGCTTACGGTCGGCTGCGACCTGACGAAGGCCATGTTCGTCATGGAAGAAGTGGAATTTAACGCCACCATCTGCAAGCATGCCATGGAGCTGGGCGCCGTGCACGAAATCCCCAACGATCAGCTGAAAAAACTGATGGAGCTGCGCAAGAAAATGAATATCCCCGGACGTCACCCCGGACTCGAGATCGAAGAGGAGAAGCCCGCCTGCAATTGCAGCCAGGAAGAGCTTGTGGAAGCGATTACGCGCAAGGTGCTTGCCGCGCTCGGCAAGTAAGCCGCGGGCGCAAAGGAGCATTCGATGGCAATCAATTGGACGGAAGCCCGCATAGAGGAAGTGGTTGCGGAGGTAATCAAAAGCCTCGGCGGCGCTCCCGAAAAGAAAGTCGGCTGGGATTCCACACAGTATAACGGCCGTAAGTTTATCGGCGTGTTTGCGGACATGAACGACGCGATAGACGCGGCGACGGCCGGTTACAAGGTCATCCGCGCGATGTCCCTCGAGGAACGGGAAAAGGTAATTTCGGCGATCCGTGAGCTCTGCCGCAAAGAAGCGTCCGTGATGGCCGAGCTCGGCGTCGCGGAGACGAAGATGGGGCGCGTGGAGCACAAGACCGCCAAGCATATCCTCGTCGCGGACAAGACGCCCGGCACGGCGGACATCGTCGCGCAGGTCAAGACGGGCGATTACGGGCTTACCTTGACGGAAATGGCGCCCTTCGGCGTCGTGGGCAGCATTACCCCGAGCACCAATCCTTCGGAAACGGTTCTCTGCAACAGCATCGGCATGATCGCCGCGGGAAACGGCGTGGTATTCAATCCCCACCCCAACGCGATCGCTACCTCTAATTACGCGGTGGATCTGGTCAACCGCGCCTGCGCTTCGGCGGGCGGCCCGCAGGTGCTGGTCGCTTCAGTGGTAAAGCCCACCCTCGATACGGCGCAGATCATGTACAAACACCCCGCGATCCGTCTGCTGGTATGCACGGGCGGCCCCGGCGTCGTCAAAAGCGTGCTCTCGAGCGGTAAAAAGGCGATCGGCGCGGGCGCGGGAAATCCTCCCGTCATCGTCGATGATACGGCGGATATCCGAAAGGCGGGCAAGGACATCATAGACGGCTGTTCCTTCGACAACAACCTGCCCTGCATTGCGGAAAAAGAGGTGTTCGCGTTTAAGAATATCGCGGACGAGCTGATTTCCGTCATGAAGGAAAACGGCGCCTACCAGATTACCTTAGAGCAGGCGGACAGATTGGCGGAGATCGTTTTGGTGGAAGCGAAAAATCCCAAGACGGGCATCGTCAAAAAGGTGGTCAGCCGCGAGTGCGTCGGCCGCGACGCCGCCGTATTGCTGAAAAAAATCGGCGTGAACGTCGGCCCCGAAATAAGATGTATCATCTGCGAGACGGCGTTTGAGCATCCGTTTGTGCAAAACGAGCTGATGATGCCCATTCTCCCGATCGTCCGCGTGAGCGACATCGACGAGGCGATCGACCTCGCGGTGAAGGCGGAGCACGGCTGCCGCCATACGGCGCACATGCATTCGAAAAACATCGACCACCTCACGCGGTTTGCGCGGGCGGTGGAGACGACGATTTTCGTCAAGAACGCGCCCTCCTATGCGGGCATCGGGTTCGGCGGCGAGGGACACACGACGTTTACGATTGCGGGGCCTACGGGCGAGGGGCTGACCAGCGCGCGCAGCTTTACAAGATACAGACGGTGCGTCATGGCGGACAGTTTCCGCATTATTTAAGAAGCGTAAAAAGGAGAACAATATGGACATTACTTCTTCCCAGGTGGAGAACATCGTTCGGAAAATTCTCGGGGAAATGGACGGCGGCGCGGCCGTAAAGAGCGCGCCTTCCGCAAGGCTCCCCAAGACGGCGAAGGTGGCTATGCTCACCTCCCCGAAACACATCGAGGTAAAGGAATTTGAGATTCCCGCCCTTCGGGACGACGATATTCTCGTAAAGGTGGAGGGCTGCGGCGTCTGCGGTACGGACGTGCACGAGTGGAAGGGCGATCCGTTCGGGATTATTCCCGTAACGCTCGGACACGAGGGCACGGGCGAGATCGTCGCGCTCGGCAAAAACATCAAGACGGACACGGCAGGCAATCCCATCAAAGTGGGCGACAAGCTCGTCACCAGCGTCATCAGCTGCGGCGAATGCTACATCTGCCGCAATCACCCCGCAAACACCAACCTCTGCGACAAGCAGGGCGTTTTCGGACTCATTCCCCACAACGACGCGCAGCCGCTTACGGGCTGGTTTTCCACCCATATCCTCATCAGGGGCAAGGGCGCGACCTATTTCGTCGTCAACGACCTCGACCTTAAGGAAAGAATGCTGCTCGAGCTTTCCTGCGTCTGCGTGCACGCTTTGAAGCGCGCCAACGCCACAGGGCTGATCAACTTCAATTCCAAAGTGCTCATTCAGGGGCTCGGCCCCGTCGGGCTGGTGATGCTGAGCGTTTTGCGCGCGGCGGGCGTCAATCACGTCATTGCGATCGACGGCACCCCCAAACGCCTCGAAATGGCGAAAAAGCTGGGCGCGAAAACCGTGATCAATTTCCGCGAAGCGACCTCTCTCGAGGAGCGCGTCAGGCTGGTGAAAGCGGCCGCCAACGGCGTGGGCGCGGACTTTGCCTTCCAGTGCACGGGCGCTCCCGCGGCGGCGAAGGACATTTACGAATATATCCGCCGTGGCGGCGGGCTCTGCGAAATGGGCTTCTTCGTCAACAACGGCGAATATAACGTCAACCCGCATTTCGCCATGTGCAACAAGGAGATCACGATCGTCGGCTCGTGGGATTACAGCGCGGACGATTATCCTACCACGATGGCGTTCCTGCGGCAGGCGCGCGAAATGAAAATCCCCATCAAGGAGCTCATCACGCACAGCTTCCCGCTGGATAAGCTGAACGAGGCGATGGAAGTCAACGTCAGGCAGGAAGGTATCAAAATCTGTTACGTGGCCGAGTAAGACGGCTGAAAGCAGAACAAAAGGAGAGACGGAATGGCCCTGGGCATGATAGAAGTATTCGGGTTTGCCACGGCGATCGTCGTGGCCGACGCGATGGCGAAGGCCGCCGACGTGGAGATCGTGGCGATCGATAAAAACAAACCCGCGGCGGGAGATTCCGCCAGGGTGCCGCTGGTCATGGCAGTAAAGGCGGAAGGCTCCGCGGCGGCCGTCGAGGCGGCCGTGGCCGCAGGTAAGGCGGAGGCCGAAAAAAGAGATTTGTACATCACTCACAAGGTGATTGCAAGGCAGAGCGAGGACATCGAATGGTTTGCCCGTTTGAACGCCCTCGGAAAAGACAAATTGAGATAAAAAACAAAAAATAAAACTTGAGGAGAAACAAAATTATGATGGAAGCATTAGGCATGGTAGAGACGAGAGGTCTTGTGGCGGCGATCGAAGCGGCGGACGCGATGGTAAAGGCGGCGAACGTCGTGCTCATCGGCAGCGAAAAGATCGGCAGCGGATTGGTGAGCGTGATGGTTCGCGGAGACGTCGGGGCAGTGAAGGCGGCGGTCGAAGCGGGCTGCGCGGCGGCGACTTCGCTGGGCGAAGTGATCGCTACGCACGTGATTCCCCGTCCTCACGCAGACGTTGAAAAGCTTCTTCCCGCCATTAAGTAATTATCGGGAAAAAGGGTATGAAAGCGATCGCATTACTCGAAGTGCAAGCCATGGTCGCCGCAATCGTCGGGCTTGACGCGATGGTAAAAGCGGCGGACGTGAAGCTGATTCACGTCGAGAAACGCCTCGGCGGACGGCTGGTGACGGTCGTCGTCGAGGGGGAGGTTTCAGCAGTTACGGCGGCGTTAGAGGCCGGGAAAAACGCGGCTGCGGAAGTAGGCAACGTCAAAGTGTGCGAGGTGATTGCGCGCCCGCACCCCGACGTCATGAAATTTTTGACGACGGATTGACAAAGCGGCGGGGACAGGCGCCCCGAAAGAGAAAAAAGAAAAGATAATTTTCAGGAGGATTCAGGCATGGAAGCATTAGGCATGGTAGAGACGAGAGGCCTTGTGGCGGCGATCGAAGCGGCGGACGCGATGGTAAAGGCGGCGAACGTCGTGCTCATCGGCAGCGAAAAGATCGGCAGCGGATTGGTGAGCGTGATGGTGCGCGGAGACGTCGGGGCCGTGAAAGCTGCGGTCGAAGCGGGCTGCGCTGCGGCGACTTCGCTTGGCGAAGTGATCGCTACGCACGTGATTCCCCGTCCCCACGCAGACGTTGAAAAGCTTCTTCCCACCATTAAGTAAGAAGCGTTCGTTTGTCAAAACAAATTTCCGCAGCGCCCGAAATAAAAGCGTTTGGGCACTGCGGAGGTTTTAGAACGCCGAAAAATCGAAAAGTTTCCGCCTTTCGTCGCACGTCGTCGTGCGTAAAAAGCGAAAAGCGGGAGGGGATACGGACGATTTCGGAATATCCGGAAAATCGGTTTCAGAGTACGGGAAAGCGATTGCAAAGTACGAAAAAACGATTTTAGAATATCGGGAAGGCCGGTTATAGATTACCAAAAGGACAGTTATGGAAATTTCAAGCGCTAAAATTGCGGAAATGGTGAAAAAAGTTCTCGCGGATATGGAGGGCGGCGCAAATGCGTCCGCCGGACAGGACGGGCTTGTTCCCGTCGGCGTATCCAACAGACATATACATCTGACGAAAGCGGACCTTGCCGTATTGTTCGGCGAAGGGTACGAGCTTACCCCCTTGAAGGATCTGTCCCAGCCCGGGCAGTTTGCCTGCAAGGAGACGCTCACCCTCGTGGGGCCCTCTCTTCGTCCCATAGAGAACGTCCGCGTGCTCGGGCCCCTGCGGGGCAAATCGCAGGTGGAAATTTCCGCGACGGACTCCTATGTGCTGAAGGTAAAGCCGCCCGTACGGGAATCGGGCAACGTCGTGGGAAGCGCGGGCGTGACGATCGTCGGCCCGAAAGGCGTCGTACAGCTGAAAGAGGGCTGCATCATCGCCAACAGGCACATTCATATGTCCCCGAGCGACGCGGCTTCTTTCCGCGTTAAAGACGGGGATACGGTGACGGTGGACGTCGAGGGAAAGCGCCGCACGCGCTGGTATGACGTGCAGGTGCGCGTCAGCCCCGATTTCCGTCTGGAAATGCACGTGGATACGGACGACGCGAACGCGGCGGGCATCGGCAACGGGTTCAAAGTGAAAGTCGTCAGGGAGTGACAAAGTGTTAAGAGGAATTATCAGAGGAAACATCGTTTCCACGAGAAAACAGGAATCGCTTGTCGGCGCCAAGTTCATGGAAGTGGAAATTATGGACAACGGCGAACTGACGGGCAGATACATCATCGCCATAGACAGCGTGGGCGCGGGGATAGGAGAAACGGTGCTGATCACTACGGGCAGTTCCGCAAGGCTCGCTCTCCATAACACCAATGCGCCGACCGACGCCGTGATCGTGGGTATCGTGGATTGAGCCTGTGTTTTTTCGCGCGGCGTTCGTGAATGGCGCGGATTGAGTCTGCGTTTTTTCGCGCGGCGATTGCGGTTAAAGCGTTTTTTATGAAAGCGCAAAATTTCGTTGCGGAAAAAACAGGGCGCGGACGCGATTTAGGAGGCGGTTTTTTATTCTTATGGAACTTAAAGAACTTATGAAAGAAGCCGGTATCGTCGGTGCGGGCGGCGCGGGATTTCCCGCGTATGCAAAGCTTGCGCCCGGAGCGGATATCCTCCTCGTCAACGGCGCGGAATGTGAACCTCTGCTCTATACCGATTACATAATTTTAAGCAGGGAGATGCCCATGGTGCTGGCGGGCATCAAGGCTGTTTTGGAATATGCCGATATCCCCCGCGCGCTTCTGTGCGTGAAGGAGCATACGGCAAAACGGTTGAACCTGAAGGACGGCGAAAAGCTCGCCGACAGGATTTCGCTGAAAACTCTGCCCGACGTCTATCCCATGGGGGACGAAATCAGCCTCATCTATCAGGCGACGGGGCGGATCGTGAAACCGGGCAATCTGCCCATCACGGCAGGCGTTATCGTCTATAACGCGGAAACCCTCTACAATGTGGCGGCCGCCGTAAAATTTTCCGCAAAGGTGACGATGAAATGGCTGACGATCGGCGGAAATATCCCCGAAGCGATCGTCGTGAGAGTGCCCGTGGGCACCCCCGTTTCCGAGCTCTTTGCCGGATATTCGATTACAGTCCCCGAGGAACACGCCGTTCTCGACGGCGGGCCCTCCATGGGAAAAATCATAGATCCCGAAAGGGCGGTTGTGACAAAGACGACCAAGGCGCTCCTGATTTTGCCCGAAGCCTCGGAGGCGGTGCAGTCCAAGCTCCTCGACGCGGACAAATCGGTGGCGCGGGCGGAGACGGCGTGCTGTCAATGCACCCGCTGTACGGACATGTGTCCGCGGGCGCTTCTGGGATATCCGCTGGAGCCGCACAAAATGGTGCGCACGGCGAAACAAGCGGCGGAAATTTCCCCCGCGATGGTGCTTTCGGCAAGCCTCTGCTGCGGCTGCGGCGTCTGCGAGAGCCTCGCCTGCTGTCAGGGCATTTCCCCCAAGGCGGTCATCGCGCATTATAAAGACGTTTTGGCGAAAAACAAGCTTCGCTATGTGGGGAAAGGGGAATTGTCGGCGCTGCCCGAACGGGAATACCGCATGATCCCTTCCTCGCGCTGGGCGGGCGTGCTGGGCGTGGGCAAGTATGACAAAATGCCCGTGTTCAAAGGCGAAAATACGGATTTTGACCGCGTGGAAATCTATCTCAAGCAACACATCGGCGCGCCGAGCAAAGCGATCGTCGCGGACGGTCAGAAGGTGGAGCGCGGAGACAAAATCGCGGAGAGCGCGGACGGACTTTCCCTGCCGCAGTACGCTTCCGTCTCGGGCTATGCGACCGTGTGCGAGGGCGAAAAAATCATCATAGACAAGGTAAATTGCAATGTTTAAGTCGATCGGTGTCATTGAACTGAAAAACGTGCCCAAGGGTGTGGAGGCGACGGACGACGCGCTTAAGAGCGCGGGCGTGGAAATGGTTTCCGCGCACCCCTCCTGTCCCGGAAAATACGAAATCATTCTGACGGGCTCCATCTCCAACGTGACGGCCGCGATAGACCACGTGACGGGAAAATTTGAAAATTACGTGATCGATTCCTCCGTCATGGGCAGGATCGACGAGCAGGTGATTACGGCGCTGTTCGGCACGCAGCAGAGCGAGAAAAAGGGCTCGCTGGGGCTTATCGAAACCTTTTCGGCGGCGACCTGCATCAAGGCCGCGGATATCGCGGTAAAGACGGCGCGGGTGGAGATTTTCGATCTCCGCGTCTCCCGCGGCTTGGGCGGCAAGGGCGTCGTCATCATCACGGGCGAAATCGGCGATGTGACGGCGGCGGTCGAGGCGGGGGCGAATTATGCGAAGGGCGCGGGCATGCTTTCCGCCACCTCGGTGATCGCCGCGCCGCACGAAGAGCTTTGGAACCAGATCTGAAAGTAAGACAAAGGGGCAGAGGGCATGGAAAATATAAAATTCGTCATCGAAAAAAGCGCGAGAATAGATAAACTGATAGACGAGCTGTACGCAAAAATGCCGGAGATAGAATCGGCCCGCGGCGTGCTTGTCACGGAAAGCTACAAGGCGACGGAAGCGCTCCCGATCATCAACCGCAGAAGCGCCGCGTTTGCGCATATTCTGCGCAATATCCCCATTATCATCAGGGACGGGGAGCTTATCGTGGGTAGCGCCACGCTCGCGCCCCACGGCTGTCAGGTATTCCCCGAATATTCCTACGAATGGCTGGAGGCGGAGTTCGACACGGTGGCGACGCGGGCGGCCGATCCTTTTTATATCAGCGAAAAGACGAAAGCGGAGCTGCGCGCCGTCTATCCCTATTGGAAGGGCAGGACGTGCAGCGACCTGGCGAAATCGAACATGGCGCCCGAGGCCTACGAGGCGTTTACCGTCCACGGCATGTTTACGCCGGGCAACTACTTTTACAACGGTATCGGCCACGTGAACGTGGATTATGCGAAGGTGCTCAAAAAGGGCTACCGCGGAATTATCGCGGAAGCGCAGGCCGCGTTGGAGAAGCTGGACGTCTATTGTCCCGAATACGTGCGCAGGCACAATTTCCTTTCGGCCGTCGTCGAAAGCTGCGAAGCGGCGGTGACGTATGCGAGAAGATATTCCGCCCTCGCCCGCGAAATGGCGAAAAAGGAAAAGAACCCCGACAGAAAAGCGGAACTGGAACGGATTGCGAAGAACTGCGCGCGCGTGCCCGAATTTCCCGCGGCGGATTTCTATGAGGCATGTCAATCCTTTTGGTTTGTTCAGCTGCTTTTGCAGATCGAATCGAGCGGACACTCCATTTCTCCCGGCCGCTTCGATCAATATATGTATCCCTACTATAAAAAGGACATCGACGAGGGCAGGCTCACGAGGGAGCAGGCGCAGGAATATCTCGACTGTATCTGGGTGAAACTCAACGATATCAACAAGGTCCGCGACGCGGCTTCCGCAGACGGGTTTGCCGGCTACGGAATGTTTCAAAATCTGATTGTCGGCGGGCAGAACGTCCACGGCATGGACGCGACGAACGACCTTTCGTACATGTGTCTGGAAGCGGCCATGCACGTCCCTCTGCCTCAGCCCTCCCTGTCCGTTCGGGTATGGAACGGCTCGCCGCAGGATCTTCTAGTCAAAGCGGCGGCTTTGACGCGGCTGGGTACGGGGCTCCCCGCGTATTATAACGACGAGGTGATTATTCCGTCCATTATGTCGCGCGGGCTCACGCTGGAGGACGCGCGGGATTACTGCATCATCGGCTGCGTGGAGCCGCAGAAGGGCGGAAAGACGGACGGCTGGCACGACGCGGCGTTTTTCAATATGTGCCGCCCGATGGAGCTGGTTTTTTCCGACGGTGTGGATAAGGGCGTAAAAATCGGCCCCGATACGGGCGACGTCACGAAAATGAACACCTTCGAGGAGTTTTACGAAGCCTATAAGACACAGCAGAAGTATTTTATCCGCCTGCTCGTCAACGCCGACAACGCGATAGACGCGGCGCATGCGGCGAGATGTCCTTTGCCCTTCCAATCGTGTATGGTAGAGGATTGCATCGGCCGCGGCAAATCGTTGCAGGAAGGGGGCGCGGTATATAATTTCACGGGGCCTCAGGGGTTTGGAATCGCCAATAACACCGACGGGCTTCTCGCGGTAAAACAGCTTGTGTTTGAGGAAAAGAAGGTGACCATGGCTGAGTTGAAGGAGGCCATGGAGGCCAATTTCGGTTACGGATTGCAGGGCGCGGCGGCGGAGCGCGTGACGGAGGAAATCGCCTGCGGGCTTGCCGAGCACGGCTTGGAAATCACGGCGGACGCGATCCGTACCATTTACGAGGAAGTGACGACGGGGAACGGCATCGGCGCGGAAAAGCGCGCGAGATACCGCGAAATCAAGCGGCTGATCGACGAAACCTGTCCCAAATACGGAAACGATATCTACGAAGCGGATATGTTTGCCCGCGACGTGGCGAATACCTATACCAAGGAAGTGGAAAAATACAAAAACGTCCGCGGCGGCAGGTTTCAGGCGGGGCTTTACCCCGTGTCCGCCAACGTGCCCCTCGGCGCGCAGACGGGCGCTACCCCCGACGGCCGGCTGGCGTTTACGCCGATTGCGGACGGAATCGGGCCCATGTCGGGCCGCGACGTAAAGGGCCCTACGGCGACGGCCAACTCGGTGGCGAAGCTGGAACAGGGAGTAGCCTCCAACGGCACCCTGCTCAACCAGAAATTTCATCCCTCCGCCTTGGCGGGCATGGAGGGGCTGACCAAATTTGTGGCGCTCATCCGTTCGTATTTCGATCAGAAAGGCATGCACATGCAGTTTAACGTCGTCACGCGCGAAACCTTGATCGACGCCCAACAGCATCCCGAAAAATACAAGACGCTCGTCGTCCGCGTCGCGGGCTACAGCGCGTTGTTCACCACGCTTTCCCGCTCGTTGCAGGACGACATCATCAACCGTACCCAACAGGGCTTTTAACCGAAAAAACGCAAATGACCGCGCTCGGCCGCGCTTCGGGGATAAGCGGAGGTTTTCCGCGGCCTTCCCGTAAGCTTGCAGAGAGCTTGCGGCTTTATAGGACGGGGAATATGTCGTAGTTTCGTGGCGGGGCATATTTTACGATTTCGCAGGACGGGATATACTTTTCGGCTTTGCAGGCGGGACATTATATAACAGGAAAAAATTATGCAGGCATATCACGGCAAAGGCAGAATATTCAATATACAGCGCTTTTCGATTCACGACGGCCCGGGAATCCGTACCATCGTGTTTTTCAAGGGCTGTTTTATGCGTTGCGCGTGGTGCTGTAATCCCGAATCGCAGGAATTCGAAATTCAGACCCTCGTCGAGAACGGCAGGGAAAAAACTGTGGGACGGGACGTAACGGCGGAGGAAATTTTACCCGAAATACTCGCGGACGCGCCGTACTATCGGCGGTCGGGGGGCGGTGTAACCCTTTCGGGGGGAGAAATCCTCGGCCAGGCGGATTTTGCGCGAGACCTGCTGGAGGCGTGCAAGCAGTCGGGGCTGCATACCGCGGTGGAATCCACGGCAAACGCGCCCTTTGAAACGATTTCGCGGATTTTGCCCTTTCTCGACTTGTATCTGTTGGATATCAAGCATATGAATTCCGCCAAGCATAAGGAATATACGGGCGCGGGCAACGAGTTGATCCTCGAAAATGCGAAAAGGCTGGCGGAAAGCGGCGTGGAACTGATTATCCGCACGCCCGTCGTGCCGAATTTCAACGATACGCCCGAGGAAATCAGGGCGATTTCGAAATTTGCGGCCTCCCTGCGCGGGGTGAAGGAACATCATCTGCTTCCCTATCACCGTTTGGGGCAGGATAAATACTCGGGCTTGGGCAGGAGGTATTCCCTCGAAGGCGTGGAACCGCCCTCGAAGGAAAAAATGGAATATCTCAAAGCCTGCGCCGAGGAGTGCGGGTTAAAGTGCCAAATCGGCGGATAAGCTCTCCCGCCGAGGAGCGCGGCAAATGGTAGGAAATAAAGCTTTCCGCAAACAGCCTACCCACCCAAAAAAACGCATTTGGGCGCGGCGGTATAAAAAAGGACGCTTTATCTGAAATCGGGAAATATAAAAATACCGATTGTCAAACGGCGAAAGGGTATAACGGAGAAGGTTTTTCGTAAAACGTCCCGTTAAAAATTGAGAAAAAATCGGACATGGTGAAAGATTTATGGAACTGAAAGACAAAATGAGAATCGTACAGGAGCTTGTTCCCGGCAAACAGATTACGCTTTGCCACATCATCGCAAACCCCGACGAGGTGCTTTATACAAAGCTCGGGCTCGATCCCAAAACCGACTACTTGAAGAGCGCTATCGGCGTTTTGACGGTCAGCCCCGCGGAGAGCGCCGTCATTACGGCGGATATCGCCATGAAGTCCTCCAATGCGGAAATCGGCTTCGTGGACAGATTTACGGGGACCTTGATTATTTCGGGCTCCGTTTCCGCCGTGGAGGCCGCGTTTACCGCGATCCGCGAATATTTTATCAATAAACTCGGCTATACCTGCTGCGAGCTGACGAGAACCTGATGAAAAAAATTATTCTGATCGGCCGTGTCGCGGCGGGAAAAACTACCCTCACGCAGGCGCTGCGCGGGGAAGAAATACATTATTTCAAGACGCAGTACGTCAATTATCTCGATACGATCATCGACACGCCGGGCGAATATACCGAGCTCAGGCAGACGAGCGGCGCGCTCGCGCTGTATTCCTACGAAGCGGACGTGGTGGGGCTGGTGCTGTCCGCCAACGAACCGTATTCGATTTTTTCGCCCTGCATTACAAGCCTCGTCAACCGCGAGGTGGTAGGTATCGTGTCGGGGATAGACAAACCCGACGCAAACGTGGAACGGGTGTCGAGATGGCTGAAGCTTGCGGGCTGTAAAAAGATTTTTCCCGTCAGCGCGGTGACGGGGGAGGGGCTTGCGGATATCATCGCCTATCTCGAAAAGGAGGATTGACGTTGAGAAAAACCAAGGTGATCGCCTTTGCCAACAACAAGGGCGGAAGCGGCAAAACCACGACTTGTTCCAACATAGCCTGCGCGATGGCGATGGACGGAAAAAGAGTGCTGATGATCGACGGCGACATGCAGCTCAATCTCACCATCTCCTATTTCGACGAGGAGAGGGCGCTCGCCTACGCGAAAAACGGAAAAAATATCTGCGAGGCCGTGAAAGGGGGCAAGGATTTGTCCGCTTTTATCGTCTCTACGGAATTTGAAGGGCTGGACATGGTGCCATCTTCCCCCTCGATGAGCGGGATCGAATTTGAGCTTTTTTCCAAGCCGAAGCGCGACTTTGTCCTTTCGGAATGTCTGAAACCCGTATCGGAAAAGGGGATTTACGATTATATCCTCATCGACGCGCCGCCCATGCTCGGGTGCTGGGTGACAAATGTTCTCTGCGCGTCCGATTTCGTCGTGATTCCCGTGGAGGCAAGCCCGTGGGGACTGTTCGGCCTGGCAAATATGTTTGAATTCTGCAAACGCGCAAAACGGCCGTCGCACGAAACGGAGATTCTCGGGATCGCCGTCACCAAAGCGGACGAGAGGAAAAAATATTTCAAACAGACCATGGAGACGCTGAAGGGCTTGGGAGAAATCAGGCTGTTTGAAAATTATATCCGCGTAGATAGCGCGATCGAATGGTCGCAGGACAACAGCAAGCCCGTAATCGCTTATAAAAAGACGAGCCGAAGCGCCGTCGAATATAAAAATCTGGCAAAGGAGATCATGAAATATGCCGATAGGTAAAAATGCGATCAAAAGAGTAGAAAACAACGGTTATTCCAACGTGGCGAGTAGCGCGCCCGATATGGAAAACAGTATCGTCGCCGAACCCGCGCTTTCCGAACAGAAAGCCGCGCCCGCCGCAGCTGCGGAAACGTTGCCCGAAGCGAAAATGACATCCGCCGAGCCTGCAAAGCGCAGAAGGGGCCGTCCCGTAAAGGAAAAGCCCGTCAAGGAGGAGACGGCGGCCGCTTCTCCGACAGTCGGCGCGCCGAAACGGAGAACCGCAAAGGCCGCTAAAAACGAAAAGAACGGTTTCGAGCGGGTGGAGCTTGGCGGAGAAATGCCTTATTGGCTGCTTTGACCGAAAAAAATTTCTTTCCGTAAAATAATTCTTTCGAAAAATGGTTTTTTAACTTGTTTGGGAAGCTTGTCAAGAGTTCTCGAACAAGTTTTTTTTATGGAAAGGATTATCGGGCTTTTACGGAATATTTTTTTCCGCGATGCACAAACTTCTCTTGTCGAAATATTAAAAATATAATGGCTCCGATCGCTGCGGCGCGCGGCTCGGCAAGGTCCGAAAAAGGGGAAAGGTATGTTTGCACAATATTGGGAAATTATTTTTATGTTTGCGAAGGCGTTTGTCGTCGGGGGGCTGATTTGCACAATTGCACAGATCATCATTAATTTCACCGACTGGACGGCGGGCAAGATATTGGTCTATTTCATGCTGGCGGGGGTGGTTTTGCAAGGCCTCGGCCTGTATCAGTATCTCGTGGACTTTGCGGGCGCAGGCGCCACGGTACCCATTTCGGGGTTTGGATATCTGCTGGCCAACGGCGCGATCCGCGGCTCGCAAAAGGGGCTTTTCGGAGCGTTTACGGGCGCCTTGGCGGCGGCGAGCGCGGGCATAAGCGCGGCCGTGATTTTCTCGTTTATCATGGCGCTTATCTTCAAATCCAAAAGTAAAAAGAACTGAAAAAACGGACCTCGCAGAGAGGTCCGTTTTTCTGTCAGTCAACTTTTTTCTCTTTTTCCAGCCTTTCGATGATGGCGTTTAATCTTTTTCGCATTCTCTCCTTCATCGCGTCGTCGTAAATTTCCTCGAAATCGTCTTCCTCTTTTTCCGTGTGGAGGAGGGCGATGATACGTTTTTGAGCGGTTACCAGTAAGTCGGCGTGCGCTTTCAGCTCGTCCAATCTCAATGAGCACGACTTTTCGTGACTGAGAAGCAACCCGAACATGTCGAGGGATAACATTTGAAAAAATAAGTAATTTTTTAACAGAAAATAGAGAAGAACGGAAACGGCCGCCCCCAAAACGGGTGGAAAAAGGGAAAACCAGCTCATTCCCGAAAGAAAAAGCAGAAGTCCCATAAAAAGAAAGAAAAGAAAGGTGAAAAAGGCCGCGAGGACAGGCTGGACGCCGTAATTTATCAAGCGCTTATTTTCTTCGGCTAAAAGATCTTCTAGAGTTTCTTCTGTTTTGTCTGATTCTTTCATATAAAAATACCTCCAAGTTTTAAGAAAGTAGAATTTTCTAATTTTTTACAAATAAAGTAGAAACTTCTATATAATGACATTATGAATACGAAATTTAGCGACATATTGTCCGAATTTTTGAAAGGGGAAGGCATGAAACAAAAAGACTTTGCGTATAAGATAGGCGTTTCGCCAAGTCAAGTGAGCGAATGGCTAAAAGATAAAGCGACTCCTAATTATCATACGTTGAAAAGGATATGCTTGGCTTTTAACATATCGGCCGATTATTTTTTAGGAATTACAGACGGCTATTGAAATTATTTTCTGTAAAAGTATAACATAGAAAATTCTATCTGTCAATGAAATTTTGGTAGAAAATTCTACTTTTTTACATATTTTAGAAGAAACTTTATATAATCTAAATATGGAAAAAGAATTTGTAGAAATCCTTACAGAGTTTTTGAAGGAACAAGACATAAATCAAAAACAGTTTGCAGAGAAGATAGGGGTTAAGCCAAGTCAGGTAAGCGAATGGCTGAAGGGTAAAGCTAAACCTAATTATGACACCTTAAAAAAGATTGCCCGTTCTTTTAATATTCCTGCCGATTACTTTCTCGGGCTGACCGATACTTACTGAACAGAAAAAACCCTCCGTAAATTTTACGGAGGGTTTTATTTTACGGCGTAAGCCCCATATGCTTCCCAAAAATATCTCCTTGCAGATAGACGTCGGGGATTGCGCCCACCAGCACGCAGTCGCACACGAGAATGTCCGTCGTGACGGCGATTTTTTCCGTTTTGGACGGCATGACGATGCTGATGTCCGCCACTACGTTGAGATAGACGGAGTGCTTCGTCTGATTGATCCCCACGCTTTCGAAATCCGAGGAAAAGGCGCAGGTGACGCTGCTGACGGGAATGATACGGATATGTATTCTCGGCCCGAAACCCGCCAAAGCCTCGATTCCCGTCAGGGCGCCGAGCGGAACGGGGATTCCGTTGAGACTTAAATTTTTGAGGTTCGCCTGCGAAATCGATGCCGCGTCGCGTGCGATTTTATTGATTTTCAGTGCGTTGGCCGACACCGCCGTGATCGCGCCCGCCTCGCTCCTTTCGATACTGACGAGATCTTCATAACGAACCCCGTCGCTCAGCGTGTAATAAATGGCGTCGTTTATCGCAACGGTGGTGAACGAACGCATTGTCGCTTCACTGATTGCAATCAGCACCTTGGTGACGTTCCTCTGAAAATAAACGGCCGCGCCTATGACCAGCAGGCACACGGAAAGAACGACGGCGGCAATCGTCTTTTTCCTTCTCTTTTTTCTCAAATAACGCGGTTCGGGCGTGTCGAGTATGTATTCTCCGCCGTCCGCGCACACAAAGCGCCGTTTCATCGCCTACACCAAAAAACGACGGATTTCATGCAGGATATTTGCATTCCCGCTCGAAAAATCGGACACGGCCAGCGCGGAGATCAGCTCCGTATCCGTCAGAGCGTCCTCGATGGCCTCGGGGAGAAAGTCCGCTTCGGACTGTTTGAGCACGCGGCAGAGATGTTTTTGTTGAAAATAGGCGGCGTTCTGCGCCTGGTCGCCCCGCGTCTGGCCCTCCAGCGGAATGAGAATCGCGGGCTTTTTCAGGGCGAGGATTTCAAAAATCGTATTGCTGCCCGCGCGCGAAACGACGAGATCCGCCGCGGCATAGGCGCTTGCCATATCCGTTTCAAATTCTTTCTGCACATAGTGGGGGATATTGCTTTCCACGGCGTTGCCCTTGCCGCAGAGGTGCAGGACGTTGTATTTTTTGCAAAGCCGGGAGACGTTTTTACGCAACGCGTCGTTGATGGCGCGGCTGCCGCTGCCGCCGCCGAACACGAGCAGCGTCTTGCGGCCCGCGGGCAGGCCGTACTTTTTCAATGCTTCCGCGCGGCGGCCCTCGAACAGTTGTTTTCTCAAAGGAGAGCCGCAGTATTTGCCGTTTTTGAACTTATCCGCCGTCTCGGGGAAGGAGGTGAGCAGGTAGCGGCATTTTTTCGCCATCAGACGATTGGCCAGCCCCGGGGAAAGATCGCTCTCGTGGGTGAGACAGGGGATTTTCAGTTTTTTGGCCGCAAATACGACGGGCAGGGCAACGTAGCCGCCCTTGGAAAATACGACGTCGGGACGGAAGGCCTTCAGTCCCTCCGTCGCCTTTTTTTCCGCGCGCAAAAATTCGGCGGGGATTTTCAGATTGCGGAAGGAAAAGGAACGGATAAATTTCGGGCAGGAAATTTCCCAATAGGGAATTTTGAGGGGCACGATCAATCCCTTTTCGGGGCCGTCCGTACCCATATAGCACACGTCCGCTTCGTCCCTTACCGCCTCGATGAGCGCGATATTGGGCACGACGTGTCCCGCGCTGCCGCCGCCTGTAAACAGTATCTTTTTCATGGATAGCCCTCCGCCGTCGATTTTTTGCGCCGCTTTCGGAAAACGGTACATATTATTATAGACGGCGGAAGCCGCGGTTATGCGTATTTATCGATACAAGAGGGCGATTTTTTCGGCCGTTTCCCGCACCTTCTGCCGCACGCTTTCGGGAAACAGCACCTTAACCGCGTCCCCGAAGCTCACGATTTTGCGGATAAGGACGCTGTCGTCGGGCAGGCGCACGTCCGCATACCACTTTTCGTCGGTTCGGCGCAGGTTTTCGCCGCCGAGCCAATCCTGAACGTCGGCAAAGGCCTCCTCGCTCACCTCCAGGCGCACATCGACCGACGAGGTTTCGTCCGTCCAATAGTTGAGGGGGATATCCTCGCGGCGGAAGGGGCGGCGGATAAACTTTTCTCCCGTCAGTACGGCGGTGGAGATTCGCCCCAATCGGAACAGCCGAAAGGCGCGCTTTTTTCGGCAAAACGCATAGACGTACCACACGCTTTGCTTAAACACGAGCACGTGCGGTTCGATTCTGCGGTGGGTATGCTCGCCCATGCGGGAATTATAATCGACCTCCAGCACCGCACAATCGCGGATACACCCTTCAAACAAACGAAGCTTTTCGGAAAAACTGCGGGTGTCGCCCCAGGTGCCGCTGTCAACGAGAATAGTCCCCACGGTGCCCGACAGCGTGAGATCGCGGCTCTCCGATTTCGCCTGCGCGGAAAGCTTGCGCCTGGCGGCGAGAAACCGTTCCTCGGGCAATTGGGAATACATCGCGCCGAGCGCCTCTATCGCCGCGCCGTATTCCTCCTTGGTCATAAAGTTGACGGGCAGCTTATAGGAATCGGAAATGAAAACTCCGCCGTTTCTTCCCCGCTGGATCTGCAAGGGCACCGAAACCGCCAGAATATCGAGATAGCGATAAATCGTACGCTCGGAAGTCGCATGCTTTTCGGCCAGATAGCGTGCCGTCACCTTGCGCTTGGACAACAATTCGAATAAAATGTCCGTCAATATTTCGTATTTCATGCTTTTCTCCTCAAAAAAATTGCATTTTCTCAAAACTATTTTATAATACCTGCGCGCGTTTGTCAAGTTATTTATGCTATAATAGGCGCATAAGATAGAGACGAAGGAGAAAAGGCATGACGACGTTTGATATTTATGTAAAGGGAATAGAGGAGCGGAGGGCGCGCGAACGCAATTTTGCCGTAAATGCGGAGCTTACGCGGCGGCTTCGGGACCGCACGGAGACGGAGACGCTGGCGGCGCTTCTTTCTCTGACGCTGTTTCCCGCGGAGACGAAAGCGGAGGCAAGGGACCCGAGCGGCGCGGCATACGCCTGAAAAAGCAAAAAGGAGAAGTATTTTCCGAAAAACGCTTGACAAAAGGCGGGAAAAAGAGTAAACTAAAATTATCATGAAATACTTTTTCAACGAAAACGGACGTTATAACATTTATGCGTACGCCTATTGCGGCCGTGCGTTTATTTGCCGTACGTAAAATCGTGAAGAAGTCTTGACCCAAAGGGGCGGATCGACGGTTTGCGTATGCGCAGACCGTCTTTTTTGTTTTCCCGAACGGGACGGAAAAACGTTGAATAAAAAAAGCAAAAGGACAAAGGAGTATTTTTTATGGCTACAAACGTTATGGACACACTTCGCGCGCGGGGCTTTATCAAGCAGACGGTTTTCGAGGACGAACTCTACGAAAAGCTGGGGAAAGAGAGCGTGCCGTTCTATATCGGTTTCGACCCTACGGCGGATTCGCTGCACGTCGGGCATTTTATGCAGCTCGTCGCCATGCACCACATGCAGCAGGCGGGGCATAAGCCCATCGTATTGGTCGGCGGCGGCACGGGCATGGTCGGAGACCCCTCGGGGCGCACGGACATGCGCAATCTCATGACGCGGGAGACAGTGAAGCACAACGTCGAATGTTTCAAAAAGCAGATGTCGAGGTTTATCGATTTCGAGGGCGAAAACGCGGCGATCGTCGTCGATAACGCCGATTGGCTGCTCGAGCTCAACTATATCGATTTCCTGCGCGAAATCGGCGCGCATTTCTCCGTCAATAAAATGCTGACGGCGGAATGTTTCAAGCAGCGGCTCGAGAGAGGGCTGTCCTTCCTCGAATTCAACTACATGCTGATGCAGGCCTACGATTTTCTCGTCCTTTACAGGAAATACGGCTGCGCGTTGGAGCTCGGCGGCGACGATCAGTGGAGCAATATTCTGGCGGGCGCCAACCTCATCAGGATCAAGGAACAGCAGCCCGCTTTCGCCATGACGTTCACTCTTTTAACCACCTCGGACGGAAAGAAGATGGGCAAGACGGCCAAGGGCGCGGTGTGGCTGGACGAAAACAAGACCACCCCTTACGAATTTTACCAATACTGGCGCAACACCGCGGACGAGGACGTGGAAAAGTGTCTCAAGCTTCTCACCTTTCTGCCGCTTGAGCAAATCGGAGAGCTCTGCCGCTACAAGGACGAGCGGATCAACGGCGCGAAAGAGGTGCTCGCGTACGAGCTTACGAAGGAGGTGCACGGCGAGGAGAAAGCGGACGTGGCGAGACGGCAGGCGCAGGCCGCGTTCGGCGGCTCGGAGGCGGAGCTTTTGACCAAAGAAGTGACGGGCGCGGAGACAGTGGTGGACGCCATGGTCGCCGCGGGGGTCGCAAAATCCAAGGGAGAGGCGCGTCGGCTGATCGAGCAGGGCGGCGTCAGCGTGGACGAGACGAAGGTGACCGACGTCAATATGCCCGTGCCCGCGGAACAATTTGTCCTGCATAAGGGGAAAAAGGTGCATATAAAAATCGTCGTAAAATGATCGATCGGCGGCCGGAGGAAAAAATGGAGAAAGCCGTGCTTACCGTTTTCGGACGGCATGAAAGCGAAAAAATAATCGAAAAATCACGTTTTCTCACCTATTCCGCGCATGTGGAGAGCGAGGCGGACGCGAGGGCGTTTCTCTCGGAGGTCAAAGCCCTGCATCCGCTCGCCACGCATTGCTGCTATGCCTTCGTCGCGGATAAAGCGGGAAATTTGCAGCGGTTTTCCGACGACGGCGAGCCGCAGGGCACGGCGGGGATACCCATTCTCGACGTAATCAAAAACAAAAAGCTGTTTGAGACGGCGGCGGCGGTGGTGCGCTATTTCGGCGGCGTAAAGCTGGGCGCGGGAGGACTTGTGCGCGCGTATTCGTCGTGCACTGCGGAAAATCTCGCGGCGGCGGAAATACGAAGCCTGGAAATGTGCGTCGAATACGGCATTGAGGTGGAATATTCGGGGGCGGACGCCGCGCGGAAATTTATTTCGTCTCAACCCTGTACCCTCCTTTCGAGCGATTACGGCGAGGGCGTTACCTTCCGCGTCGCCGTGAAAAAGTCGCAGGCGGGGCGCTTTGACGAAAAATTGACCGACTGCATGCAGGGCAGGGTGAAAATTTCGGTAAACGGAGAATACTACAACGCTTTCGAGACGTAGGGAGAAAAAAGAGAGGGAAAAGGGTGGAATATCTGAATTTAAGGGACGCGGAGGGGCTTTGCCCGCCCGCGTATGCCGACGGACGTCTGCAAATCGATCCAAAGCTGGTGGAGGCCTATAAAAAAGAAATAAAATCGGAGAGGCCGAAGCCGAAAAGCGCCTATGCGGTATTGATTATTCTCACCGTTATCGCGGGGCTGTGCATTGCACTTTATCTGTGTTTGAAAAGTTTGGAAAAAGTTCCCGCAATGCCGCAGATCGTCGCGGTTCTCGTTTTTGTGTTCCTTTTGGCCTGCGCGGTTGTGTGTATTTTTACTATCCCTCTGCGCATAGACGAAAAACAGAATTTCGATTGGAGGGGCTACGGACAGAAGTTGGTTTATGCGGAATTTGTCGCCGCCGTTAAGCCTTTCCGCGACTATTACGGCTATACCGAGCCGAACGTGGTTACGAAATGTTTTGCCGCTTCGGACGGAAAATTTGTTTTGCGCGACGTTTGCGTATTTGTCGCCGCAGACGGAACGCTCCGCATCGCCGCGGATATCAGGCACGGCTTTTTGCGGATCGGGCACGATTTGGGCTGTTACGCTTTCGGGCGGGAGGAAATTTCCGTTTCGGAGAGAAATAAATCGGAGCTATGCATAGAGGACGGAAGCAAACGGCAAGGGTGCGCGTATCTTGCGGCGGGAGAAACGTATTTCGTCCTGGCCGACCGCGCTTTGAAGCTGTTGAAAGACTTCAAAGAGAGAGGGCCGCAAAAAGAAAACGGGGAAAATTTCCCCGCGGGTATTGACAAAAGACAAAATTCGTGATAAGATAAAGACACGGAAGGATTTTCGGGAAAAGCGCGGCTTTTTGCGGAAACGGCGGGAGCTTCATTTATGAGGCTCCCATTTTTCTGAAATCGTCGGGAGGCGTTGTGCGTAAAAGGGAAATGGGCGAAAAGGTTTATCTTACTTATGAACAGCAGATAGAAAAGCTGAAAAGGGACGGACTGATTGTTCCCGACGAACGGGAGGCGAAACGCAGGCTGAAATGGGAGGGATATTACAATTTTGCCGTCGGTTACAACCGCCTTTTCAAGGACGACAAAAAGCGTTATATCCGCGGTACCCGTTTCGACCATATAGAGGCGCTGTACGACTTCGACAAGCACCTGCGCGGCATCGTTTACGAATATACCCAGGCCGTGGAATGCAACATAAAGGCACTCGTCGCCGATACGTTCAGCAAGCGTTACGGCGTCAACGAACGCTCCTATCTCGCGGAGGAAAATTTCACCTCCGAGGAGACGGAAAGGGGAAACGTGCGTTGGCTGATTTCCACCTGCAAAGAGCTTCTCGAGGACAGCTTAAGGGAGGACGCAAAGAGCTACCGCGACTATATCGCGCACAACGCGAGGGTTTACGGACACGTGCCCCTTTGGGCGCTTATCCGCGCCCTGAGCTTTGGAAACACGTCGAAATTTCTCAAGCTGATGAAGGGGACGGACCGCGCGGAGATCGCGGCGGAATACGGGCTCGGCAGCTCGGAGCTTTGCAATATGACGGAAATGCTGGTGGGATATCGAAACATCGCGGCGCACGGTGAACGCGTATTCTGCGCCCGCCTGCCCGCCGTGCGGCTGACCGAAAAGCTTCCGATTTTCCGCTCGCTCCAAATCCCCCGTTTCCCCGACGGACGACAAAAATACGGCAGATGCGATTTCCTCGCGCTGGTCGTCATTTTCAAATATATGCTTCCCAAAGGGGAGTTTTCGGATTTTTTGCGCCGCACGGTGCGCGAGGTGGACGCGGTGGAAAAGGCTCTTCCTCCGTTTGCAATGAGGCGCGTATATGAAGAAACGGGATTGAGCGGCGCCTGGCGTAAGCTGGACGCCATGAAAAAATAGATAAAAATCGGGAGGATTAAATTATGAAATACACAAAACTCGGAACGAGCGACTTAAACGTGTCGCGGATTGTTCTCGGCTGTATGCGCATAGCGGATAAGCCTCTGGAGCGCACGGAAAGGCTTTTGGAAGCGGCGGTGGAGGCGGGGGTCAACATGTTTGATCACGCCGATATCTACGGGGGAGGCGAAAGCGAGCGGCTGTTCGGTTTGGCGCTGAAAAATACGGGCATCGCGCGCGAAAAGATCGTCGTGCAGTCAAAATGCGGTATCCGAAAAGGAATGTTCGATTTTTCAAAACAGCATATTCTCGAGGCGGCGGAGGGAAGCCTCAAACGCCTGGGAACCGAGTACCTCGACGCGCTTCTGCTGCATCGCCCCGACGCGCTTATGGAACCCGATGAAATCTTTGCCGCTTTTGACGAGCTGTATCGCTCGGGCAAGGTGAGGCAGTTCGGCGTCAGCAACTTCTCCGTTTCGCAGACGAGGCTTTTGGAAGGGGGCAGGTATCCGATCGCCGCCAATCAACTGCAATTTTCGCTCATGCACGCGGGTATGGTGGACGAGGGACTCAACGTCAATATGATAAAGGGCGAATCGGTGGAGCGCGGAGGAGAAATCCTCGACTATTGCCGTCTGAAAAGGATTACCGTTCAGGCCTGGTCGCCCCTCAATTTCGGCATGTTCGAGGGGATTTTCGTCGGAAACGAAAGATTTCCCGAGTTAAACGCAAAACTCGAGGAATTGGCGGAAAAATACGCCTGCACCCCCGCGGCGATCGCGTTTGCCTGGATTCTGCGCCACCCCGCGGGCATGCAGGTAATCGCGGGCACCACCGACCCGTCGAGGCTGAAAGAGCTTTGCAGGGGAGCCGACGTGGAGCTGACGCGCGAGGAATGGTACGCCCTCTATCTTTCGACGGGCAAAACGTTGCCTTAAACGGCGGAGGAGGCTATGAGCAAACGCGCGAAAGTGCCCGTAAATTGTTTCTTTCAGGGCTGCTACAATCCCGAATACGAAAGGGAAATAAGCAAGTGCAAGGATAAGTGTTTCAAGTATAATCAATTGAACCCCAACGACAGGGAAAATCAGCGGAAGCTGCTTGCGGAGATTCTCGGAAAAGCGGGCAAAAACGCGATAATCACCCCGCCCTTTTGGTGCGATTACGGGTACAATATCGTCGTCGGGGACGATTTTTATTCCAATCACAATCTGATTATTACGGACGGGGCGGCGGTGACGTTCGGGGATAACGTCTTTATCGCGCCTAACTGCTGTTTTACTACGGCGGAGCACGCGATTGACCCCGAATTGCGCAAAAAGGGGGTGGAGATCGCCAAGCCGATCAACGTAGGAAACAACGTCTGGATCGGCGCGGGCTCGACCGTCCTTGCGGGCGTGACCATAGGCGACGACAGCGTGATCGGCGCAGGGAGCGTCGTCACAAGGGATATTCCGTCGGGGGTCGTTGCGGCGGGGGTGCCCTGCCGCGTAAAACGCGCGATATCGGAGGAGGATAAGCGCAGATATCCCTTTTACGACGGGAAATACGCGGAAGATTGAAGAAGATAAAACCCGCCCGCCTTTTTACAAGGCGGGCGGGTTTTTGTCCTTTTTCAGTCGTTTTGTCCATACTCTTCCACGAGGCGGAGAAGTACCCGCACCATGGTTTCCAATGCGTCCGTAGGGATAAATTCGAGGACGGAATGGGCGTTGAGGCCGCCCGTAGAAAGGTTGGGGCAGGGAAGCCCCATAAAGGAAAGCGTGCATCCGTCCGTGCCGCCCCGCACGGGCGCCTCGATAGGCGTTACGCCCTCCTTTGCAAACGCTTTGCGCGCGTTTTCGATGAGATGAAAGTGCGGGCGGATTTTTTCGATACAGTTGAAATACTGATCGCGCAGCTTTGCCTCCGCCGCGCCCCGTCCGTATTTTTCGTTGAGCCTTTCGCATACGTCGCAGACGAATTTTTTGCGCGCTTCAAATTTTTCCATGTCGTGGTCGCGGACGATCAGCTTGATCTGTCCCGTTTCCACTTCCGCGCGCACGCTTTCCACGTGATAAAAGCCCTCGCGTCCCTCGGTCGTCGCGGGCGTTTCGTCTGCGGGAAGCGAGGCGAGAAATTCGCCCGCCATTACCGCGCAGTTGATCATTTTGCCCTTTGCCGAGCCGGGATGAATGTTTTTGCCCTTAAAATCGACGACGGCTTCCGCGGCGTTAAAGGTTTCGTATCCCAGCTCGCCCAGCTCCTCGCCATCTACGGTATAGGCGAAATTGCACCCGAAGCCCGCTACGTCGAACAGGGACGCGCCCTCGCCGATTTCCTCGTCTGGGGTAAACGCGATTCCGATTTTTCCGTGCCTGATTTCGGGACGGGCGGAAAGCTCCTCGACGAGCTGCATGATCTCCGCGACGCCCGCTTTGTCGTCCGCGCCCAGCAGGGTAGAGCCGTCTGTGACAATCAGCTCCTTTCCGACATATTTTTTGAGAACGGGAAACTCGCTTTCCGAGATGATTTTGCCGTTTTTCAGCCGCACGTCGCCGCGGCAGACGACGCAGTCGGGCTTGACGTCCCTGCCCGAGCATACGGGTTCGGTGTCCATGTGCGCGATGAACCCCAAAGAGGGAAGTCCCTCGGCGTTTGCGGGAAGCTGTGCATAGACATAGCAGTGTTCGTCGAGGCGCACGTCCTGCGCGCCCAGCGCTTTCAGCTCCTCCGTCAGCAGGCGCGCGAGAGCGAATTGCTTTTCTGTGCTGGGGTGGGCGCCCGTCTCGGGGTTTGACTGCGTATCGATCTTTACATATCTGATAAATCTTTCTTTTACGGACATTATAGGCTCCTTATTGCGTCGGAATTTTTCTATTGACAGTATAACGCTTTTTTCCTTTTTTTGCAAGTTTTTCGGCAAAGGATTTTTTTGGAAAAAACGCATAAACGGCGCTTCGAACGTACAAAATAGGACTATAAAAAAAGGAGAAAGACATATGGCAAAAGCGATTCAATCGGTTTTAACCAAGATTTTGGCGGCGGCGCTGTCCCTTGCGGCGGTCTGCTGCGTAGCGGCTTGCGGCGGCGAGAAAGCGAAAAACGAGGACGTCGAGGTGACGTTGAGCAAAACGGAACTGGAGCTGGAGGAGGGCGAAAGCTTTCGTCTGACGGTGAGCGTATCCCCCGCGGACGCGGCAAATAAACACGTGGAATGGAGAACGTCCGATCCCATGATCGCCACCGTCGAGGACGGCGTCGTCACCGCCAAAAAGGCGGGCGAAACCATCGTCACCGCTGCTACCAACGAAAAGACCGTCAGCTGTAAAGTAAAGGTAAAGGGGAAAGAGGATTCGTCGGGTTCTTCTTCCGATTCGGGGTCCGACAGCGGATCGAGCTCCGACAGCGGTTCAGGCTCCGACAGCGGATCGGGGTCGGAAAGCGGCTCCGAGGGGAGCGGTTCCTGAACGGGGCGTCCGGCGATTTTCGGCCGCGGCTTTTTTAAGCTGCGGCCTTTTCTGTCTCACGCGGATGTGCGTAACGGCTAAAATGGAAAATTTATCCCTGCAAAAGGGAATTGACGGAGAACTGAACAAATTTTTTATCGTGCGCAGGGATACGCATGCGACGAGAGGACGACGGCGCTTACAGATACAGGGTCATGATTTCTTATTACCCCCCCCCGCTTACGGATAAAGGACTGTTTAACGGACAAAGGGCTCTGTTTAACAGGAAGTTTCATCCGAAAAGGGGAGTTTGGCTTTCCGCGGACACGCTTTATTAAAAAATGGGGCGGGGTTCTTGTGCAAACTATACAATACCGTCGTATAAGTTTGTTGAATTTGTCCATTGTAATTTTTTTGGAAATAGAGTAAAATAAAAGCATAAAAACTTATTATCCGTAATGGAGGAAAAAAACAAATGTCAGGACTTTTGCTGAAAGGCATCAACAAGGTATATCCTTCGGGAGTACAGGCCGTGTTTAATTTCTGCCTCGATATCAGAGACAAGGAATTCATCGTTTTGGTCGGACCTTCCGGCTGCGGTAAATCCACGACCCTTCGTATGATCGCGGGCCTCGAGGAAATTTCTTCGGGCGAGCTGTATATCGACGGAAAACTCGTCAACGACGTCGTCCCCAAGGACAGAGACATCGCCATGGTCTTCCAGAACTACGCTCTGTATCCTCATATGTCCGTTTACGACAATATGGCTTTCGGCTTGAAGCTTCGTAAAGTACCCAAGGAAATCATCGACCAGAAAGTAAAGGCGGCGGCGGAAATCCTCGGCATTACCGATTACCTTTCCAGAAAACCCAAGGCTTTGTCCGGCGGTCAGCGTCAGCGTGTCGCACTCGGCCGTACCATCGTCCGCGAACCTAAAGTGTTCCTGCTCGACGAGCCTCTGTCCAACCTCGACGCAAAGCTCCGTGCTTCCATGAGAACGGAAATTTCCAAGCTCCACGCGAGACTTGCCACCACCTTTATTTACGTCACCCACGACCAGATCGAAGCTATGACGATGGGTACCCGTATCGTCGTTATGAAAGACGGCTTCGTTCAGCAGGTGGATACCCCGCAGAACCTTTACGATTATCCCGTAAACCTGTTTGTCGCGGGCTTTATCGGCACCCCTCAGATGAACTTCTTTAAGAGTGCGCGCCTCGTATCCGAAAACAACAAGGTCTATGTCAGCTTTATCGGCGGAAACAAAATTCTTCTGCCCAAGTCGGTTGTCGCAAGAATCAAGAACCTCAACGAATATCTCAACACCGATAAGGACGTGACGCTCGGCGTTCGTCCCGAAGATATCCATCAGGATCAGATGTTCCTGTCCGCGTCTCCCGACACGATCGTCAAGGCGCGTATCGAGGTTATCGAAAAGCTCGGCGCAGAGACGCAGATCTATTGCGAACTCGATCACGAGGCGAAAGAAGGCTCGATTATCGACAACTCTACGCAGATGATCGCAAAGATTTCCAGCCGTGCGGTCGTTTCCCTGAAGGACGTTATCGACCTCGCGTTCGACGCCAACCACATTCACCTCTTCGACGGATACACCGAAGCCACTATGCTTGAAAGAGACGCAGGCTACGAGGTTATTCCCGAAAATGCGGAAGGCTCGGCGTTCGTTCCTCCCACACCGCAGGAAATGCGCGCGCAGATCGACGCCGCCCGCATCGTGACCAAGGAAATGAAGGCGCAGATGAAGAAAGACGCCAGAATGGCCAAGAGAACGGAAAAAATCGAAGAAAAGAAAGAACAAGAAGTAAAGAAAGAAAACGACGATAATAACGAAAACAACAACTAAGTCATTTCCTCCTTATAAGACGTTTCCCGCAGATGTTTCGCGTGGAGACGTCTTTTTTTGCCGTAGATTTCCTTGAAAGGAAAATAGAGGAAACTAATTGATAATAATTCTCAATAAATCGATAAAAATATAACGGTAATCTTGACTGTGACAAAATTTTAGGATATAATATAAGGCGGTATCAAGGGTTGTCCCGCGATACGTGAAGGAAGAAAAAAATCTGAATCGGAGGATATATTACAATGGCAAGATTTACTTTACCCAGAGACCTCTATCACGGCAAGGGCTCGTTGGAAGCGTTGAAGACGTTCCGTGGAAAAAGGGCGATGATCTGTGTGGGCGGCGGCTCCATGAAGAAATTCGGCTTTTTGGACAAGGCCGTTTCCTATCTGGAGGAAGCGGGCATGGAAGTTAAACTGTTTGAGGGGATCGAACCCGACCCTTCCGTCGAAACGGTTATGAAAGGCGCGCAGGCCATGCTCGAGTTCCAGCCCGACTGGATCGTCGCTATGGGCGGCGGTTCGCCGATCGATGCCGCGAAAGCGATGTGGATCAAATACGAATATCCCGACATCACGTTTGAAGAAATGTGCAAAGTGTTCGGTATCCCCGCCCTTAGAAAGAAGGCGCATTTCTGCGCGGTTTCCTCTACGTCGGGTACGGCTACCGAAGTGACGGCGTTTTCCATCATCACCGATTATGCAAAGGGCATCAAGTATCCCATCGCGGACTTCGAAATTACGCCCGATGTGGCCATCGTCGATCCCGATCTTGCGGAAACCATGCCCAAAAAGCTGGTCGCTCATACGGGTATGGACGCGATTACGCACGCAATCGAAGCGTACGTTTCCACGGCAAACTGCGATTATACCGATCCTCTCGCGTTGCATGCGATCGAGATGATTAAAAATGACCTCGTCGATTCCTATAACGGCGATATGTCCAAGCGCGACAGCATGCACAACGCGCAGTGCCTCGCGGGCATGGCCTTCTCCAACGCTCTGCTTGGGATTGTTCATTCCATGGCGCACAAGACGGGTGCGGCGTTTGCCGATTACGGCGCGCATATCATTCACGGCGCGGCCAACGCAATGTATCTGCCCAAGGTCATCAGGTTTAACGCTAAGGATTCCACCGCGAAGAAGCGCTACGGCCAGATCGCGGACTTCCTGCACCTCGGCGGCAAAAACGACGATGAGAAAGTGGAGCTTCTTATCGCCATGCTGAGAAAGATGAACGACGACCTCAACATTCCTCACTGCATCAAGAATTACGGCGCGGACAGCTATCCTTGCGAGCAAGGCTTCGTTCCCGAGAAAGTATTCCTCGAGAGACTTCCCGAAATCGCAAAGAACGCAATCGGCGACGCCTGCACGGGCTCCAATCCCCGTCAGCCTTCGCAGAAGGAAATGGAAGAGCTTCTGAAGTGCTGCTATTACGACACCGAAGTGGATTTCTGATAAAACGAAAAGAGAGCGGGAAATTTCCCGCTCTTTTCTATGAAATAAAACGGGGCGGTTGCAGGCAGATAGATTTGCAACCGCCCTTATTCTCCTATAAAAAACGCGTAAGTCCGAATTGGCTCGAATTTACGCGGCGTGTTTTTTGTAACTAAAAATAACATAGCGATTTTTTCGGAAAAAGCAAAAGGCTTTCCGCAACCTTCATTTTCGATTTTTTCGGAAAAAGAAAGAAGTATTTCAAGGCCTTCGTTTCCGATTTTCTATGAAAAAAAGAAAAAACGACGGACATATCCGCCGATTTTTTCATTAACGAATTCAAAAAATTAAGCGTTGAAGAGGTCTTTGAAAGATCTGCCGAACTTAAGCACGGGCTTTTTGCAAGCTGCGATCTCAACCTTTTCTTTCGTCTGAGGGTTGATACCGGTTTTTGCAGGTACGTCCTTCACTTCGAAAGAACCGAAGCCGACCAGCTGAACTTTGTCTCCGGCCTTTAAGGTTTCCGTAATAGTCGCAACAAATGCATCGTAAGCGGTAGCTGCGTCCTTGTTCGTGAAACCTGCTTTTTCTGCCATAGCTTTGATAAATTCGCCTTTGTTCATAAGAGTTATCCCCTTTGTTGAATTCTTAAATTTGCATTTAAGTAACTCTATTATACTGTATTTCAATGGAAAAGTCAAGCTTTCGAAGCAATAAGAAAGGCTTCAAACCCGTTAAAATAAAAGATTTTTTGATTTTTCGGGGTATAAAATTCAAAAAATAGGGAAAGGGGGGCAGGTCTTTAATCTTCGCCCGAAAAGAAGCCTAATCCGAGAACCTGGGAGACGCCCGACATTACGGCGAAGGAATCGGGATCGACATCTTTCAAAATTTTTCTGAAAGTGGCGATCTGGCGGCGGTTGATGACGCAGACCAGCATGGAATGGGTTTCGCGGGTGTACATGCCCGTCGCGGGGATGGAGGTGACGCCGCGGCCGAGCTTCGAGATAATCGTGAGGGCCATTTCCTCGGGCTTGTCGGTGATGACGCGGAATTCGATTGCGGAATGGAATCCGTTGGTGATGGCGTCGTTCACCTTGCTTTCGACGTACTGCTCGCACGCGGCCATGATGAGGGGCAGGACGCTGGCCGTGACGTCCCCGTCCACTTTATAGACGAAGAAGGAGGTTGCGATGACGATACAGTTGAGGATAAAGATCATCCAGGCGATCGAGGGAGCGGGAAACTTTTTTTGTACCATGACCGCGACGATGTCCATGCCGCCCGTGCTTCCGCCGAGCTTAAACGCAAACGCGATGGCCGCCCCGATCCCGATACCGCCCGCCAGGGCAGCGAATATTTTTTCTTCGAAAATCAGCTGCGGCATATTCAGATGTTCCATGACGGTCAGCCAAACCGTCTGCATGACGACGTTGAGCATGGAAAGGATTGCAAATTTTTTCTTCACGCAAAAGAAGGAAAGAATCAGCAAGGGGGCGTTGATACAAAAGATCGAAACGCTTTGCGGTACTTTTCCGTGGGTTGCCTTTTCCACGATGATGGCGATACCCGTGACGCCGCCCGTCGCAAAATTGTTGGGGGCGATCAGGCAGTAGGAGGAAAAGGCCACCAAAAAGGAGGAGGCGGCGAGAAATAGAAAGGTTTTGATAAAATAAAAGACTTTCACCCGCGGACTTCCCGCAGGGAGAATGCCTTCTTTTGCCCGCGTCTTTTTCGGGGGGAGGCGGAATTCGGCCGCCTTGTTTTCTTCGGGAGTTTTCTCCGCGTTTGAACGATTATCCTGATCCATAAAATTCCTCTGCCGATTTTATCGGCACGGCCGTATTTTGCTTTCGCGAGCTATATTTTATCACATTTCCCCGCGCTAATCAAGCGGTTGAGCGGAAATATAGGAAAATATTTTCAGGCCTACCAAAAAGCTCCCTTCCCAAAGAGGGGAGAGAGCTTTTTGCGACGGTAAGCCGATGGTCAATTGCAAATTCGGCCGAAAGAACCGTGCTAAAACGCAACGGTATTTTTTATGCGTTTGTCTAAGTAATTTTTTTATCGAAACGCAATGTTTTTTATGCATTCGGCTGAAGATTTTTGCCCAAAAGCAACGATATGTTTTATGCATTCGGCCGAGATATTTTCCGTCAAAATACGCCCCGAAAACGGCGCTTCTTTCCGTAAATAAAACGGGAGCGGCTTTTCGTCAGAGCGCGACGACGTTTACCGTGATTTTTGCGGAGACGTTTTCCATCAGCCGCACTTCCGCTTCGAAAGACCCCAACGCCTTTGCGGCGGTCATCTGGATTTTCTTTTTGTCGATATCAAAGCCTTTTTCGCTTAAGGCGGCCGCTACCTGTGCCGAAGTGACGCTGCCGAATACCTTTCCATTTTCGCCCACCTTAATCCCTACGTTTACGCTCTGGCCCTTGAGCCTGGCGGCCAAGTCCTGCGTGGCCTTGATTTCCTCGGCCTTGTGGAACTGCTCCGCCGCCTTTTTCTGCGTCGCTTCGTTGATGCCGCTCGCCGTAGCGGTTTCCGCCAAGCCTTTCTTTAAGAGAAAGTTTTTGGCAAAACCGTCGGAGACTTCTATAATATCGCCTTTTTTACCGCTTCCTTTCACGTCCGCTTTTAAGATAACTTTCATGAGTTTGTCCTCCTTGTGTCTGTCCTTTTATATATTTTACAGGAATTTTTGAAAAATGTCAATAGTCTTGCGTAAATTTGTGCATACTGATTGTGCGTATCTGAGTTACGCAAGGAGGATTTTATCTATGATGAACGAAAATAATAACAATGTCAACACCAGCATCGGCTGCGGCGTTACCGAATGCAAGTTCAACTGCAAAGGCGACTATTGCACCCTTTCGAAAATTCACGTGGGCAACACCTGCTCCTGCGAAGAAGCGAAGTGCACCTGCTGCGACAGCTTCCAGCGCAAATAAGCGTTTTCGGATTTTTTGAAAATAAAAAAAGACGTCCCCGAGGGTTTCTTCGGGGACGTCTTACGTTTGAGCGACAGACAATTGTCGAAAGCTTGCGCGAGACGATGACGTCTTACGCCTTAAATTTTGCGCTTGAGTTCCTTGACGGCGTTCAGCAGGAAAAACTCTGCCGTGGTGCCCTTGCGGATAAGCGCGACGGCTTCCTCGGGCGTGCACCATCTCGCTTCCGCGATTTCGTCTTCGTTGAGCTTAATGGGTTTTTCCTCGACCACGACGATAAAATTAAGCATCAGCACATCCCGCTGCGAATGGTAGCGGGAGGACATATACTTGCTTTTTACCACGTCGAAGCCAAGCTCCTCCTTGATTTCTCGGGGAACGGTTTTTTCGGCGTTTTCGCCCTTTTTGATATAACCTGCAAAGAGTATGAAATCTTCGTCTTCAACGTGTTTTGCCAGCAAAATTTTATCCTGTGCGCGGTTGGTGACGACCATCGACACAGCTACATTGAATTGAGGAAATTTATACGCTTCGCATTTGTCGCAATAGGGCACAAGCCCCTCGTTTTCGCAAAATCTGAGGGTGAGTTTTTCGCCGCATTGTTTACAATACATAGGTATTCCTCCTTTTCGGGCGGAGATCCGCCTTTATTTTCCTTATATCATAACGCATTTTTAAGGATTTGTCAAGGGGGTTGGCGAAAATAATTGCGGGTTTTTATTTGTCGGGAACCCAACGCGCGTATAATACCGTGCCGATCGGAATATTTTTCAGCTTTTCATACGGAAAATAAGATACCTCTGTTTTAAGGTACAAAACTCGATTACCGATTATGGCGTCAAGAACGGCCGTTTCCGCATCGAACGCGATTTTGTCGCTTCCCTTCTCCGTCGTCCATCCCATAAAGGTATATCCTTCCCGAACGGGCGTCCGCATCGGGCCTATTATCGGCAGACTGAGACTGCCTGCATCGATATTGACGCCGCCCGAATGATCTTCATACTCAAACGTCCAGACGCAGGAATCCATGTAAGGGCGGCCGTCGTCGTAACCGAACTTACAGTTATAGACGACTTCGCTGCTGCCGATTTCGGCCCAAGGGAAATCCATAACTGCAGGATTTCCGCGGTGCCAGCCCTCGGGATAATTCGGCGAGGCGGAGGTATAAATGTACGCAACGAAAAACGCCTGCGAGCCGATCGTTTCGACGCTGTCGGGCAAAAGAACGATTAAAAAGGGAGAATAGAGGAAGGCGCCTTGCTGTATTTCCTTTACGCTTTCGGGGATCGCCAACGCTTTTTTAGAATGCAGTTTTTCACAAGAAGAGAAAGCGCCCGCTTCGATCGTCGTCAGCGTATTCGGCAGCGTGATTTCGGTAAGCTGACTTGAGATGAACGCGTTGCTGCCGATTTTTTCTACGCCTTCGGGAATGACGATCGAGGTAAAGGAACAGCCCTGAAAGGCGTAGGGACCGATACGTTTTACATAGGCGGGAATGACGCTTGTTTTGCAGCCCGCCACCAATTGGTTATCCGATTTACGGAGAATGCAATTTCCGTCGCTTTTATAGACGGGATTTCCCTCTTTTACGGTAAGCTTCGATAAATTTTGACAGAAAGACGTCAGCCCTTCCGGGATAAATTCCACCGAAGCGGGGATTTCGAGAGCCGTCAGATTTATGCAAAAACGAAAGGGGTTATCATCGGCAAAGGGGGTAGAAACGATTTCTTTTAAGCCCTCCGACAGCGTTATCGACGTTAAGTTACGGCAATCAGCAAATGCGTCTTTGTCAATCTTGCGTACGCTTGCGGGGACGGTGATTTCCGTCAGCCCCTGACAACTCCTGAACGCGCCCTCTCCAATCGTCTCGACGTAATCGGGGATGACGCTTGTTTTACAGCCTGCGATTAAAACGTTATCCGCTTTGCGGATAATGCAGTTTTGGTCGCTTTTATAGACGGGATTTCCCTCCTCCACCGAGATGGCGGAAAGATTTGTGCCTTGAAATGGGGTAATGCCGATTTTTTCTATGCCTCGGGGAATTGTGATTTCGGTTAAAGCGGAACAGCGGGAAAATAGGTAGCCTTCCAATTCCGTCAGGCCTGAAGGAATCGTTATGTTTGTCAGGGACGAACAGCGAGAAAAAGCTGATACGCCCAAGGTTTCCAATTGGTCGGGTAAATTGATTTCCGTCAGGCTGCCGCACCAATTAAAAGCGCCTGATCCTATTGTGGAGAGGGTGGCAGGGCAATGGACCCTCGTCAATTTTGTACAACCCTTGAAAGCGCTGATGCCGATCGTTTGCAGATTATGCGACAGTACGATCCCCGTCAGCTCGGTGCAGTTGAGAAAAGCATTGCGGGCAAGCCGGGTTATGGGTTTTCCGTCTTGCGGGTTGACCGACGGGATCACTACTTTGCCGCGCGGCTTTTCGGCCGCCGCGGCCGCCTCGTATTCGGCGCCGTTTTCGATGGGGCGCAAAACCCAATTTTGCGACGGTTTGGACGTATATTCCATCGGCTGCGACCAGGAGGAATCGAGATAAGTTTCCCCGTCGCCGACCGCTTTTATTCTGATTTCATAGGTATCGGGCTCGCTTAAAAGGACAAAAATGTCGAGGCTGTTGCTCTCGGCCTCATATTCCCGTCGGCCGTCTATATCGACGAGATAACCGACGGCGTTTTCCGTTTTGTTCCAAAGCAGCGTTTCCTCTTCCACCCTTATATTTATCGGCGGGGGGAGTTCTTTTTCCCCGACGGTTTTGCGGCAGGCCGCGAAAAGGCAAACGCACGCCGTCAGCGATAAAATAAGGCTTATGTAAAAATTTTTTCTGCTTAACTTTCTCATGGTTGCGTGTTCTCCTGCATTGCGTTTAATTGCGGTGCGGCGATTTATTTTATATTATTAAGATAGATTTACCTTCTTCATATTTTATTTTTGACGCCAAATTAAAATTATTGATTATAGTATAACATAAAATCATATAAATTTCAATATTTTTCCAAAAATAAAAAAAAGATTTTTTCTTCCGAAATTTTTTTCCTTATCCCCACGGCTTGACAGAATATAAAAAATACAGTATAATAAAGTGTATGGTTTATAGGCGGAGGCAGGGCATTTGACCGAACAAAACGGAAAATGCTCGGTTTTTTGCGTGTTCCATACGTTTCTTACCGATAAAAAGCAAAAAGGAGAAAGATATGCTTACATCTATTTGCGGTATCAACTGGGGCGACGAAGGAAAGGGAAGAATGGTCGATCTGCTTTCCGAAAAATTTGACATCGTCTGCCGCTATCAGGGCGGAAACAATGCGGGACATACCGTTATCAACGAACGCGGAAAGTTTGTGCTCAATCTTCTGCCTTCGGGGATTTTGCGCGAAAACGTGGTCAACGTTATGGGCAACGGCATGGTCATCGACATAAAACATCTCGTGGGTGAAATGGCGAAGCTTCAGGACGCGGGGATTAAAATCACGCCCGAAAATCTCAAGATCAGCGACCGCGCCGTGATTACCATGCCCTATCACGTATTGCAGGATTGTCTTGAGGAGGATCGTCTCGCGGGTAAAAAATTCGGTTCTACCCGCCGCGGCATCGCGCCCGTTTATGCGGATAAATATTTCAAAAAGGCCTTCCGTATGGGCGAATTGCTCAACAAAGACCTGCTCTATAAGCGCGTCAAGGATATCGTGGAATGGAAAAATCTCACCGTAGTCGGCGGCTACGGCGCGGAAGCGGTAAAAACGGAGGATATGATCGCCTATTTCGAGGCCTACGGCACGAAGCTGGCTCCGTTTGTCTGCGATACGGGGGACTATCTCGACAAGGCGGACAAGGCGGGTAAAAATATCATGTTCGAGGCGCAGCTGGGCGCGCTCCGCGACATCGATTTCGGGATTTATCCCTATACCTCCTCCTCCTCGACGATTGCGGCCTACGCGCCCATCGGCGCGGGCGTGCCCAATCTTCAGCTGGACAATTCCATCGGGATTATGAAGGCGTATTCCACCTGCGTGGGCGAGGGACCCTTCACGGCCGAATATTTCGGCGATAAGGCGGAAAAGCTGAGAAAGCTGGGCGGCGAATACGGCGCGGCGACGGGCCGGCCCCGCAGAGTGGGGCCTTTCGACGTCGTGGCCTCGCGTTACGGAATCCGTTGCCAGGGCGCAAAGGAAATCGCGCTCACCAAGCTCGACGTGCTTTCGGGCTATGAAGAAATCGAGATATGCACCGAGTATCTCCTCGACGGCAAGGCGGTGGAGGTATTCCCGTTTACGGACGTTTTGGACGAGTGCAAGCCTGTATTCAAGACGGTAAAGGGCTGGAACAAGGATATTTCCAAATGCCGTAAAAAGGAAGATCTGCCCCAAGAAGCATTGGACTATATCGCTTTTATCGAAAAGGCCTGCGACTGCCATATCAAATACGTGTCGGTAGGCGCGGAACGCGACGCCTACATCGAAATGTAACGGCTTTGGGATATGTTGAGACGTTTTTATAAAATGCACGGCATCGGAAACGATTATATTTATTTCGACTGCCTGGAGGAACCCTTTGAAAATCCCGAAGAAGCGGCGGCGAAGCTGTCCGACCGTCACTTCGGGATCGGCGGGGACGGAATCGTGCTCATCTGCCCGAGCGAGCTTGCCGACGCGAAAATGCGCATGTTCAACGCGGACGGTAGCGAGGGGAAAATGTGCGGCAACGCGATCCGTTGCGTCGGGAAATATCTGTTCGATTTTCATAAGACGGATAAAACGAGCCTGAAGATAGAGACGCTGAGCGGCATAAAGACGCTGGAGCTGTTTGTGAAAGAGGGCAAGGTGCGGCGCGTCAGGGTAGATATGGGCCCGCCCGAGCTTTTAGCAAAAAAAATCCCCGTGACTTTGGACGGGGGAAAAGAGGGGCGCGTTGTGAACCGTGAAACGGAGATCGCGGGGGACAGGTACGCGATCACCTGCGTTTCGATGGGAAATCCGCACTGCGTGGTGTTTTCCGACCCCGACGAATGGGCGGCGGAAAAAATCGGGCCGCTGTTTGAAAACGCGCCGATCTTTCCCGAACGGACGAATACGGAATTTGTAAAGGTATTGGGAAAAAACGAGATAAAAATGCGCGTCTGGGAGCGCGGCAGCGGCGAGACGTGGGCGTGCGGAACGGGCGCTTGCGCGGCGGCGGTGGCGGCGGTGCTGAACGGTTTCGCCGACAGAGACGCCGACATAACGGTACGCCTGCGCGGCGGCGATCTGACGGTGCGCTGGGCGGAAGATACGGTGTATATGACGGGGGCGGCGGCGCTGGCATTTACGGGCGAAGCCGAGCTTTGAGATCGTAAACGGACAGAGAGAAATTTTTCAAAAAAACGCATAAAAACACATACGGGAGCATAAAGAAAAATCATGACAAAGTACATTTTTGTGACGGGCGGCGTAGTATCGGGGCTGGGAAAGGGCATCACGGCGGCGTCCTTGGGCAGGCTTTTGAAAATGCGCGGCTATAAGGTTGCGTCGCAGAAACTCGACCCCTATATCAATATCGACCCCGGCACGATGAGCCCCTTTCAGCACGGCGAGGTGTTTGTCACAGAGGACGGCGCGGAAACCGACCTCGACCTCGGACATTACGAACGTTTTATCGACGAAAATCTGAATAAATATTCGAACCTTACGACGGGCAAGGTGTATTGGAACGTCTTGAACAAGGAACGGAGCGGCGAATATCTGGGCAAGACGGTGCAGGTAATTCCGCACATCACCAACGAGATCAAGACGTTTATTTACAACGTGGGCAAAATGTCGAACGCGGACGTGGTTATCACGGAAATCGGCGGAACGACGGGCGATATCGAAAGCCAGCCCTTTATCGAGGCGATCCGCCAGGTGGCGCGCGAGGTCGGCAGGGAAAACTGCTGTTTCATTCACGTCACCTTGGTGCCGTATATTTCGGGCTCGGACGAGTTCAAATCCAAACCCACGCAGCACTCCGTCAAGGAGCTTCAGGGAATGGGGATTACGCCCGACATCATTATGGCCCGCGTCGATCAGCCCATGCCCCAGTACGTGAAGGATAAAATCGCCATGTTCTGCAACGTGGAGCCCGAATGCTGTATCGAAAACCTTACCGTTCCCGTGCTTTACGAAGCGCCGCTGATGCTGGAAAAAAGCAATTTTTCCACGGTGGTGTGTAAAATTTTACACCTCGACCCCAAGCAGATCGATATGAGCGAATGGTCGGAAATGCTCGGCCGCGTACACGCGCGCAGCAAAACGGTGAAAATCGCGCTCTGCGGCAAGTACGTGCAGCTGCACGACGCCTACCTGTCGGTGGCGGAGGCGCTGGCGCACGGCGGTTACGAAAACGACGCGAAAGTCGAAATCGAATGGGTGGATACCGAATTTCTCACCAAGGAAAACATGTCGGAAAAATTGCACGGCGTTGACGGAATTATTATTCCCGGCGGCTTCGGCAACCGCGGTATCGAGGGCATGATTCTCGCGGCGCAATACGCGCGTGAAAACAATATTCCCTATTTCGGAATCTGTCTCGGCATGCAGATTGCGGCGATCGAATTTGCGCGCAACGTGCTGGGTTACCGCGACGCCAACTCGTCGGAGTTCGACCCCGAAAGCGCGCACCACGTCATCGACCTCATGCCCGACCAATACGGCGTAAAGATGGGCGGTACCATGCGTCTCGGCGCGTATCCCTGCAAGGTGCTCGGGCCGATTATGAAACGCGCCTACGCGGCCGAGGAGATTGCGGAGCGCCACCGTCACCGCTTCGAATTTAACAACGATTATCGCAAGCAATTTGAGGAAAAGGGCATGCTGATTGCGGGAACGTCTCCCGACGGGCAGCTTTGCGAAGCGATCGAGTATCCCGCGGACGATTTCTATATCGGCGTGCAGTTCCACCCCGAATTCAAATCCCGTCCCAACGGCGCGCAGCCGATTTTCCGCGAATTTATCAAAAGCGCGGTCACCTATATGGAAAAAAGGAAATAAATTTTTATGAAATTCAACGGACATTATTTCGAGCTTACCGAAAGTTATCTGTTTGCCACGGTGGCGCAAAAGTCTGCGGAATACGCGGCCGCCCACCCCGATAAAAAGGTGCTGAAATTAAGTATCGGCGACGTGACCCTTCCGCTTGTCCCCGCAGTGATTGCGGCCATGCATGCGGCCGTTGACGAAATGGGCGTCAAGGAGACGTTCAAGGGCTACGGCCCATATGAGGGATACGAATTTTTGAGAAATAACATTCGGGATTACTACGCCCGCCACGGCGTAAAAGTCGATGCGGCGGATATTTTCGTCTCCGACGGGGCAAAGTCGGACTGCGGCAACATTCTGGAGATTTTCGATAAAGACAATACGGTGCTGGTGCCCGATCCCGTCTATCCCGTGTATGTAGATAGCAATATTATGGCGGGCAGAAAAATCGTCTATGCCGCCGCGACGGCGGAAAACGGGTTTTTGCCCCTGCCCGACGAAGAAACGGACGCGGACATTATCTATCTTTGCTCCCCCAATAACCCCACGGGCGCGGCCTATACCAAGGCTCAGCTCGAAAAATGGGTCGCTTACGCGCTGAAAAAGAACGCCGTCATTTTGTACGACGCGGCGTACGAGTGTTTCGCGCAGGACGGCGCGGCGCGCAGCATTTACGAGGCCGAGGGCGCGGAAAAATGCGCCGTCGAATTTTGTTCTTTTTCCAAGACGGCGGGATTTACGGGCACCAGGTGCGGATATACCGTGGTTCCGTCCACGCTGGTCGTAGGCGGCGTTTCGTTAAAGGATATGTGGTATCGCCGTCAATCCACCAAGACGAACGGCGTTTCGTACGTGGTGCAAAGGGGCGCGGCGGCGGTTTTCACCGAGGAGGGGGAAAGGCAGATCGGGAAAAATCTCGCTTTCTACCGCGAAAACGCGCGTATCATCGCGGCGTGTATGGAAAATTGCGGAATTTCCTATACGGGTGGTAAAAATTCGCCCTATATCTGGCTGAAATGTCCCGACGGAATGAAAAGCTGGGAATTTTTCGATTATTTATTAAACGAAGCGCAGGTAGTGGGCACGCCGGGGAGCGGGTTCGGCCGCAACGGCGAGGGCTATTTCCGCCTCACGGCATTCGGAAGCAGAGAGACGACGAAGGAAGCGTGCGAAAGGATTGAGAGACTTTTGAAAAAATAAAGCGCGAAGGAATACCGACGGCGCAAAGGCGGGGTTCCGATGAAAAACATACTATACTATTTGAAAAAATACGGAAAATATACGCTTGAGGAAAAGCCGTTCAACGACGTGGACAGTCTGATTTTTTCGTCGTTGTCCTATCTCATGTTTGACGGGTTGATTCCCGATCTCAAGGAGAAAAAGAAGCCCGTGCCTATCCGCAAGCTGAAATCGGAATTTGTGTTAAACCGACTGATCGTAAACACGATGGATCCGGGGCCGAACAAAAAGCTTTGGCGATTGTTGCTTACCTGCCCCCGCTTCTGCGACATGGAGCTGGGATATTATCGGGCGATAGCCGATCACGGCATTGTCGAGCAGTTTGCCGCAATCACCTGTTTTTTGCCCGACGGAAAGGCTTACGTGTGTTTTCGCGGCACCGATCTTACTTTGCTGGGTTGGAAAGAGAATTTCAAAATGTCCTATCTCGAGGAAATTCCCGCGCAGGCGGACGCGGTGGCGTATCTCAACGCCGTGGCGGCGCGGACGAAAGGCGGGCTGTACGTGGGGGGACATTCGAAGGGCGGCAATCTGGCGGTGTATGCCGCTATGAATTGCAGGGACGCCGTCCGCAAACGGATTATCGGGGTGTTTAATCACGACGGCCCGGGATTTTTGCAGGACGTATATCATACGGAAAAATATCTCGCCGTCGCCGATCGGGTGCAGAAGCTGATTCCGTGGAACGATTTGGTCGGTATGCTTTTGCACCATGACGACAAGCTGAAAATAGTGAAATGTCGGGGAATACTTATTTTGCAGCACGACCCGTACAATTGGGCGCTGAAACGGGACGGAACGTTCAAAAGCGTTTCGACGAAGTCGAGCAGCTCGGATTTTTTCGATGTGACGATTAAGGCGTGGCTTAACTCGCTGGAGGAAAAGCGGCCGCATTTTGTGGATTTGCTTTTTCATATATTGGGCGCGGACGACGGGGTGACGCTGGTGGATTATCGTGTGCGGCCCGTGGAGGAACTGCGCGCGGCGAAAGGGCGTTACCGCGATTTGGAAGATGAGGAACGCCATTTTTTCAAGGAGAGCCTAAAGCAGTTTGTGCGTTATGGCAAAGAGAACATGCGCCGCATAAAAAAGCGGGTGCGTAAAGGCAAGAAAACGGCAAAAAAAGCGGCGGCCACAGAAGAGGAAGCCGCCGAAAAAGAATAAAAAACGGGCTTGGCGCTTTGTAGCGTCAGGCCCGTTTTTGAACTCAGTATGACTAAATTTAATTCTCTAAACCTAATAAGTAATCGGTAGTAACATCAAAAAATTTTGCAAGCCGTATCAAATATTCGCCTTTAATATCGTGAACACCATTTTCCCAATTAATAATGGCCGCGTCGCTTACCCCGATCTCTTTTCCTAATGCTTTTGCAGAAAGACCTTTTTCTGCTCTCAAATATTTTAGTCTTTCGGGAAATTCTTTCATGATATAATTATATTAAGTAATCGTAGTAAAATCATTGACGCTACGTTAAATTAGTGCTATAATAAAATTGTTATTATAGGAGGTATTATGAAAAATATAGAAAACAAAGAGGGAAGCTGCAAATATTACGTGCCTCATTATGTAAAGGTAGGAAATTCGTTTATTACGTGCAGGGGGGCACTGTAAATTGCAGAAAAAGGAAGGCGTATTGATTGACGAGGATAAAAAGATTTACGAATGTTTCGAGGCGCAAGATATGGCAGAATATCTGAAAAAACAACGGGAACGCCGCAAGAAATGCAGAGCGGAACTTTTGAAAAATACGGAAGAATTGCTAAAGCTGTTGGGGAATTAAAAAACGCGCGGAAAGTTTCCTTGCGTTTTTTAATAGTCGGAATTATACATTCTGTCAATATCTTCTTGTATGGCGAGAGCGTTTCTGCTTCATAATTTAGCCCAAGGACTTGAAAAAATATTCGATATCTTCTTTTTCTATTTCCCCGTAAGTCTTTTCATATTCCTTAATATATCTGATAATGAGTTGTTCTATTTCTTTATTTGTCGAACGTCCGTTTTCATTGGCTATATATTTCATTTTATCTAAATAATTAGGATCGATTTTAAGCGGGAATTGAGGATATTTTTTTGCCATACAATATACCTAATTCATTTATTTTTTTATCTCTATAAGTATAGCAAAAAAACTTTCAAAAAAGGGGGAGTCCATCTAATTGACAGCCAATTAACAGCTATTAGACGTCAATTGGTTGTCTAAGAGATATATAATTTAATTTAATAAAAGTTTTGTGGTATAATGGGAACAGAAAATTTGGGAAGGGCTAAGCTATGAAAAAAATAACTGAAACAAATTGTGACAAAAAAGAAGGAATTTGCGAGCATTATATTCCTCATTATATAAAGAGGGAAGGTGGATTTAGATATTGTGAAGCAGGACATTGTTCTCTGCATGAAAGGAACGGGATATTGATTGATGGCGATAAAAATATATGTAAGCTCTTTGAAATGGAAAATGTTGACAAATGGCAGGAAGCAAAAGAAAAATTTTGTAAAAGGTGCAGAAATGACCTTTTGAAAAATACGGAAGAGTTGCTGAATATATTAGCTGCATACAAAAATGAAAGAAAATAATCACGGAGATATTTATGAAAAATCCTTGTGAACAATGTCAAAATTATCGTGCTCACTATATAAAGACGGAAAACGGTTATGAAAAAAGCCCGCATGGAGAGTGCGGGTGGAAAGACGGGATAAAACGTTATGAGACGGGCAAACAATGCAAACATTTTCGGGTAAAAATGTCTTTTTTTGAAATTAATATAAATAAACTTTTTATCGACAAGTATATGGATACTTATTCTGAAGTGGTAGCAGGATTTTTACAAACTTTGAAAGAGGTTACGCCTGAGGATTAAAGGGGGAGCGCAAATTTAGGGCTTTTACCATTTGATTGACATAATTTACGGGCACAAGCTGAATTTTGTCCTTAAATTTTTCGCAGGTTTTCATGTTTTTCGCGGGCAAAACCACGGTCTTAAAGCCCGTTTTGATACATTCGTTCACCCGCTTTTCGGCGTACGTCACCGACCGCACTTCGCCCGTCAGCCCCACTTCCCCGAAAACAGCGGTATATTTGTCAATCGGTACGTCGCTCGCCGCGCTGGCAAGCGCCGCGCACACCGCAAGATCCACGGACGGCTCGCCCAGCTTGATTCCGCCCATGGCGTTCATATACACGTCGGACGTGTAAAAGGGGATTCCGCATCGCTTTTCGAGCACCGCGATCAACACCACCAGCTTATTATAATCGATGCCCAGCGTCATGCGCCGCGGCAGACCGTACGAGGTTTTGGAAATCAAAGTCTGAATTTCCACCGTCATACATCGGTTGCCGCTCTCCGACGGCGTGACGGCCGAACCCGCCGCCGTGCCTCTGCTTTCGGACAAAAATAACTCCGAATAATCCGAAACGCTTTTTATTCCCGTTTCGGTCATCTCGAACACGCCTACCTCCTGCACCGAACCGAAACGATTTTTCACCGCGCGCAGAAGTTTGAAATTTTCCTCCTGCTGGCCCTCGAAATAGAGGACGGTATCCATAATATGCTCCAGCACCTTCGGCCCCGCCAGCGCGCCTTCCTTGGTCACGTGTCCGATGATAAAAAACGTAATCCCGCGCGATTTCGCAATCCGCATCAGCCGCGCGGCGCATTCCCGCACCTGCCCGACGCTTCCCGCCGCCGACGAAAGCGCTTCGGTATAAATCGCCTGTACCGAGTCGATCACGACAAATTCCGCGTCCGAAAGGCTGGCCTCGATGTCCTCGAGGCAGGTTTCGTTTAACAATAAAAGGTTATCCGAGTCGAGACCCAGCCGCTCGCACCGCATTTTTACCTGCGAACAGCTCTCCTCGGCGGACACGTAGAGGACGGGGCGATCCTGCGCCAGATGCGCGGAAACCTGCGTCAAAAGCGTGCTTTTGCCGATACCGGGGTCGCCGCCCAGCAAAACCAACGAACCGCGCACGATTCCGCCGCCCAGCACGGTGTCAAATTCGCCTATGCCCGAGGAAATCCGCTTAAATTTTTCGTACCCGACTTTGGAAAGGGGAACGGCGCGCGTTCCGCCGCCCATGTCCGACAAGGCGGGGCGGGAGGAGCGTTTCGCGCTTTCCGCAGGCTTTACAAGCTCCTCCTGCATGGTGTTGAAATTGCCGCACCCGGGGCATTTGCCCAGCCATTTGGGCGCGGCGTAGCCGCATTCGGTGCAGACAAACTGCGACGAGGGCGCTTTTGATATAGCCATAAATTAAACTCCTTTCAGCAGAACATAGGCGCTTACGGTGATTCCTTTGCCTTCCCCGACGTACCCGAGGCCTTCGTTGGTGCCCGCGGACACGCCCACGGCGGGCGGGCCGATTTCCAGCGCCGCCGCCAGAGACTGCCTGATCGCGTCTATGTACGCGGCCAGGCGAGGCCGTTCCGCCTGCACCGCGACGGATAGATTTTTCACCGCGAAGCCTTTCGCCGCAATCAGTTCCTTTACCGCCACCAGCATTTTCATAGAGTCCGCATTCCGCCATTTTTCGTCCTTGTCGGGGAAATAATAGCCTATGTCTTTCAGGCCCGCGGCGGAGAGCATGGCGTCCATGACGGCGTGCGCGAGGACGTCTCCGTCGCTGTGGGCGATGAGTCCGCTGTCGGAGGGGACTTTTACGCCGCCGAGCATGACGAAATCGGTTGCTCTGCCGAAAGCGTGCGTATCCACGCCGAACCCGACCCGCGCAAAATTGTCTTTGAAATCTTCCGCGTAGGTTAGTTTTATATTATCGCGCGCGCCCGCGCATATGCGAGGCCTGCCGACAAACGCCGCAAACACGGAGGAATCGTCCGTATAACCGCCGCTCTTTTCCGCGGCGGCTTTTTCGTATGCGGAAAGAAGCTCCGCGGTGTAAAAGCCCTGCGGGGTCTGGAGGGCGAAGGCGTCCTTGCGGGGCGGGACTTCCGCTATTTTTCCCGCGCCGTCCGTCAGGGCGATCGTATCCACGGCGGGCACGGCGCAAACGCCGCTTCCGTATTGCAGAACGCTGGCGATACAGCCCAAAATCGTCTCCGTTTTGACGAAAGGGCGGGCTCCGTCGTGCACCAGCACCAGCTCGCCCGAAGCTTGCCTGAGGGCGTTGAACACCGATTGAAAGCGGGTGTTTCCGCCAAGCACCGCCCGCGTGCGGGGGAACCTGCCGCAGAGCGCGGAAATTTCGGCAAAGTCGGCCTGCGAGGCTGTGACGAGGATTTCCGTCACGGCGGAAAAATCGAAGGCGGAAAGGGTGCGCTCGAGGACGGTTTTTCCGTTTATACGCTCGAGAAGCTTATTTTTGGCAAACCCCGCGCGCTCGCCTTTGCCCGCCGCGCAGACGATCGCCGTAACCGAACGGGAGGGGGAGACGTTCAACGGATCACCTCGTAGAGGGAGGCCGCCTCGTCCTTTTTTACCGTCTCCTTCACTTCGCATACGCGGAATTTCAGGCTCCCCGAGGCGTAAAGCACCTCGACTACGTCGCCCGCCTTGACGGGGGAGGAGGGCTTCGCCGTTTTGCCGTTGATCAGCACCTTGTCCTCGCCGCAGGCTTCCTGCGCGACGGTGCGGCGTTTGAGTATGCGGGAAACTTTCAAAAATTTGTCGATTCTCATGCTTCGCTGTCTCTCTTTGTCGTTTTTGAAAAATAAAAAAAATTAGTTGCCGAAGGCGGGCAAAAATCGCTTGACATCTTTTCTTTTCGCCATTATAATTAAATAATGTATCATTATGCTTACTATGGCGTATTGTCCCCTGTCACAGACAAAAGACATGCCTTTTGCCTCACGGGGACTACGGTACCATTATACCGTAAACGCGCGGAAAAGTAAAGCGAACAAAGCAAAAATTCGATTTTTATCGATGAAAAGATATACTCGGTAGATCGCCTGAAAAAAACCGCAAGGAGCAAAAAATCAACCGATGGATTTACCTATCTACAAGTATGGCAAAAATGAAAGAAGAAAATTCGGCTCCATCAACGAAGTGATCGATATTCCCGATCTCGTCGAAATTCAGAAGGACAGCTACAATTCTTTCATTCAGGAAGGTATCAGCGAGGTTTTCGAGGATTTTTCCCCGATCACCGACTACTCCGACCATTTCGAGCTCTACTTTTTGGAGCACAGATTCGGCGATAAACCCAAGTACGACGAAAAAGAGTGCCGCAACCGCGACGCTACTTACGCTCTGCCGCTGCGCGTAAAAATCCGCCTCGTCAACAAGGTCAAAAACGAGGTTCTCGACCAGGAAGTATTCATGGGCGACCTGCCTCTGATGACGGAAAACGGTTCCTTCATCATCAACGGCGCGGAGCGCGTTATCGTCTCCCAGCTCGTGCGTTCGCCCGGGGTGTATAATTCCTCCTCCAAGGACAAGACGGGCAAGGAAATGTTCGCCACCACGGTCATGCCCAACCGCGGCGCGTGGCTGGAGCTCGAGCAGGACGCTCAGGACGCCCTTTACGTCCGCGTGGACAGAAAAAAGAAGCTCTGCATTACCGTGCTGCTCCGCGCTTTGGGCTTCGGCTCCAACCGCGCGATAGAGGACCTGTTCCCCGGCGATAAGATCATCAGGGAGACGCTCGCCAAGGATACGACGAAGTCGGAAACCGACGGCTTGATCGAGCTGTACCGCCGCCTGCGGCCCGGCGAAGTTCCCACCGAGGATTCCGTGCGTCAGCACCTGTTCAATCTGTTCTTCGATCCCCGCCGCTACGATATCGCCAAGGTGGGCCGCTACAAGTACAACAAAAAGCTCAACCTCGCTTACCGTCTGCCCGGCTGCAAGGTCGCGGACGATGTCGTCAACCCCGAGACGGGCGAAATTTTGGCCGCCGCGGGCGAGAAGATTTCCGAGGAAAAGGCGAGGGAAATCCAAAACGCGGGCATCAACGAAATTTTCGTGCTCGTGGACGACCGCGAAGAGGGAGAAATCCGCCACAAGATCATCGCCAACAACACGGTGGACTTTGCGGAAATTTCCGATATTCCCGTGCAGGCGCGCGCCAAGGATTTCGGGCTGCTGCCTACCGTCTATTATCCCAACTACCGTTTCTCCAAGCTCATCGCCGCCGACTGCGCCTCGATGACCGTCGAAGCGGTTGCGGAAAAATACGTCGATGAGCTCGACGCGCTTTACTATACGCAGGAAAAGCCCGAAGAGGCCGACGAGAAGCAGGAAGAAAAGAAAAACCGCGAAAAGCGCCGCGACAACCGCCGCAAATTCGTGCAGGCCTGCAAGACCTTCCATGCCGTGCTTTCCCGCGAAAATCCCGTACCCACGCGGGAGGAGAAAAAGGAAATCCGTCCGCTGGCCGAAAAGCTTTGCCACAAGCACGTCACAGTTGATGATATCGTCGCTTCCGTTTCCACAAACCTCGATTTGAAATACGGGATCGGCACGATCGACAACATCGACCACCTCGGCAACCGCCGCGTGCGTTCGGTGGGCGAGCTGCTTCAAAACCAGCTCCGCGTCGGTATCGCCCGTCTCGAGCGGCTCATCAAGGAAAGAATGGCCACGCAGGACCCCATGGAGGTCACGCCTTCGGGCCTTATCAATATCCGCCCCGTTTCGGCGGTAATCCGCGAATTTTTCGGCTCGTCCCAGCTTTCGCAGTTTATGGATCAGACCAACCCGATCGCGGAGCTCACGCACAAGCGTAAGCTGTCCGCACTCGGCCCCGGGGGCCTCAACCGCGACAGAGCGACGTTCGAGGTCCGCGATATTCACCACACCCATTACGGCAGAATGTGTCCCATCGAGACGCCCGAAGGTCAGAACATCGGTCTGATCTCGTCCTTGGCCGCCTTTGCGAAGGTCAACGAGTACGGCTTTATCATGAGCCCGTACCGCCGCGTGGACAAAGACACGGGTATCGTCACCGATCACGTGGACTACCTCACCGCCGACGAAGAGGACAGATATGTCGTGGCGCAGGCGAACGAACCGCTCGACGAGGAAGGCCGCTTTATTAACGAGCGCGTCGGCTGCCGCCACCAGGATCTCATCACCGAGCTGCCCAGAGAAAAGATGGACTACATGGACGTTTCGCCCAAGCAGCTCGTCTCCGTGGCCACGGCGTTGATTCCCTTCCTCGAAAACGACGATACTAACCGCGCGCTGATGGGTTCCAACATGCAGCGCCAGGCGGTGCCGCTCTTAAAGACGGAATCCTCCATCGTGGCGACGGGCATCGAGGCGGCGATCGCAAAGGATTCGGGCGTCATGGTCATGGCGAAGGAAGCGGGCGTCGTCGTGGGCTGCTGCTCCAACATGATTAAAATCCGCGAGGACAACGGCAAGGTGCGCGAATATCCCTTAAAGAAATTCGAGCGTTCCAACCAGGGCACCTGCCTCAACCAGCGTCCCATCGTTTCCACGGGGGACAGGGTGGCCAAGGGCGAGATTATCGCAGACGGCCCTTCCACCAACAACGGCGAGCTGGCTCTCGGCAAAAATATCCTCATCGGCTATATGGAATGGGAGGGCTACAACTACGAGGACGCCATTCTGCTTTCCGAAAAGCTGGTGCAGGACGACGTATTTACCTCCATTCACATCGAGGAGCACGAGACGGAAGCCCGCGACACCAAGCTCGGACAGGAAGAAATTACGCGCGATATCCCCAACGTGGGCGACGACGCCCTGAAGGATCTCGACGAGGACGGCATCGTGCGCATCGGCGCGGAAGTGCAGAGCGGCGATATCCTCGTCGGTAAAGTCTCCCCCAAGGGCGAGACGGAGCTCACCCCCGAGGAAAGGCTTCTTCGCGCGATCTTCGGCGAAAAGTCGAGAGAAGTGAGGGATACCTCCCTCCGCGTGCCGCACGGCGAAGGCGGCGTGGTCGTGGACGTCAAGGTGTTCACGAGAGAAAACAAGGACGAACTCGAACCGGGCGTAAACAAACTCGTCCGCGTGTATATCGCGCAGAAGCGTAAAATTCAGGTCGGCGACAAGATGGCGGGGCGCCACGGCAATAAGGGCGTCATTTCCCGCGTGCTGTCACAGGCGGATATGCCTTTCCTTTCGGACGGCACCCCGCTTCAGATTCTGCTCAACCCCCTGGGCGTTCCTTCGCGTATGAATATCGGCCAGGTGCTGGAAGTGCACCTCGGTTACGTGTGCAAACAGCTCGGCTGGAAGATCGCCACGCCCGTTTTCGACGGCGCCACCGAGAAGGACATCGAGCAGATGTTCCGCGAAAACAATCTTCTCAACCCCGACGGAAACGTTGACGGCAAGTTCCGCGTCTATGACGGCAGAACGGGCGAGGCTTTCGAAAACCGCGTCACGATCGGCGTTCAGTATATGATCAAGCTTATTCACCTTGTCGATGACAAGATCCACGCGCGTTCCATCGGGCCTTACAGCCTCGTGACGCAGCAGCCTCTCGGCGGCAAAGCGCAGTTCGGCGGCCAGCGTTTCGGCGAAATGGAAGTTTGGGCGCTCGAGGCCTACGGCGCGGCGCATATCCTGCAGGAAATCCTCACGGTCAAGTCGGACGACGTCGTCGGCCGCGTCAAGACCTACGAATCTATCGTCAAGGGCGAAAATATTTCCGAACCGGGTATTCCCGAAGCGTTTAAGGTGCTTTTGAAAGAGCTCCAGTCCCTCGCGCTCGACGTCAAGGTACTCACCGAGACGGGCGACGAGCTGATTATCCGCGAATTTGACGAGGACGAAGAAGCCTCCGACAACGAAGCGCGGCGCAGAGACAGCCTCAAGCAGGCCGAGCTGGAGGAGATCGACTTCAGCGAGGACGACGAAGACGAGGAGGACGAAGAGGGCGACGTGTCCATCTTCGAGGACGAAGGGGACGACGAAGACGACTTCGTTTCGGAAGTGGACGAGGAGGACGACGATTTTGCCGATATCAGCGACGATTTCAAGTTCGATTCTCTGTTCGATGACGACGAAGACGACGGCAGGGACGAGTAATCCGAGGAGACAGAAAAGTATATGTACGAATTAAACGATTTCAATTCCATTCAGATCAGCATAGCATCTCCCGAAAAAATCAGAGAATGGTCCTACGGCGAAGTAACCAAGCCCGAAACGATAAACTACCGCACCCAAAAGCCCGAGAGAGACGGCCTTTTCTGCGAAAAGATATTCGGGCCGATGAAGGATTGGGAGTGCCACTGCGGAAAATATAAACGGGTAAAATACAAGGGGCATATCTGCGAGAAATGCGGCGTGGAGATCACCCGCTCGAAGGTGCGCCGCGAGAGAATGGGCCATATCGAGCTGGCGGCCCCCGTCTCCCATATCTGGTATTTCAAAGGGGTTCCCTCCAAAATCGGGCTGCTGCTCGACATGGGGCCCAAACAGCTGGAGCAGGTGATCTATTTCGCCTCCTACGTGGTTCTCGACCCCGGCAAGGTGAACGAGCTTGCCTATAAGCAGGTCATCAACGACAAACAGCTCCGCGAGATCGAGGAGCGCTTCGGCGACAGCTCGGCGACGGGCCTCAAGGTCGGCATGGGTGCGGAGTCCGTGCGGGAGCTTCTCATGGCGGTCAATCTCGAAAAGGAGAGCGACGACTGCAAAAAGATCATTTCCGACAATCCCACGGGGCAGAAGGCGATCAAGGCGATCAAACGTCTCGAGGTGGTGGAATCCTTCAGAAAGAGCGGCAACCGCCCGGAATGGATGATTCTGACGGTGCTGCCCGTCATTCCTCCCGATATTCGTCCCATGGTTCAGCTGGACGGCGGCCGTTTCGCTTCGTCCGACCTCAACGATTTATACCGCCGCGTCATCAACCGCAACAACCGCCTCAAGAAGATGATGGAGATCGGCGCGCCCGACATGATCATCAAAAACGAAAAGCGCATGCTGCAGGAAGCCGTGGACGCGCTCATCGACAACGGCAGGAGAGGCAAGCCCTTGAGCGGCCCCTCCAACCGCGAGCTGAAATCTCTTTCGGGCATGCTTCGGGGCAAGCAGGGGCGCTTCCGTCAGAACCTCCTCGGCAAGCGCGTCGATTATTCGGGGCGTTCGGTTATCGTCGTCGGGCCGGAGCTGAAAATTTATCAGTGCGGTCTCCCCAAGGAAATGGCCATCGAGCTGTTTAAGCCCTTCATTATGAAGCGCCTCGTGGAGAGCGGCCAGTGCCACAACATCAAGACGGCAAAGCGCGCCGTGGAAAAGGCCAAGGACATGGTCTGGAACGTCCTCGAGGACGTCATCAAGGATCACCCCGTGCTTTTGAACCGTGCGCCTACGCTGCACCGTTTGTCCATTCAGGCGTTCGAGCCCGTGCTTATCGAAGGCAGAGCCATCAAGATTTCCCCGCTCGTCTGCGGCCCGTTTAACGCGGACTTCGACGGCGACCAGATGGCCGTGCACCTTCCTTTGAGTATCGAGGCGCAGGCGGAAGCGAGATTTTTGATGCTCTCCGCAAACAATATATTGAAGCTTGCCGACGGTAAATCGGTTATGTCCCCGACGCAGGATATGATTATCGGCGCCTACTGCCTGACGATCAAGCGCCGCGAAGAGGGTAAAACCTACGACGAGCAGGGCCGTCCCGACGAAAACGGCGAAGCGTATATTCCGCCCGTATATTCCTCGGAAAACGAGGCGATCCTCGCCTATCAGACCAAGGTCGCGCACGAACAGGACGAAATGTATCTCAAGCGCGTCGTCGAGCTGCCCGAAGGCAAATTTGACGATCTGCCTTTGCCTTATACCTGCCCCGTGGATAACAAAGCGGGCGAAACGCCGATCAAGGAAGCGACCGTTCGCCTCAACCCCAAGACGGGCAAGCGGGAAGTGATCGGCATCATCAAGACGACGATCGGCCGTCTGATCTACAACGACGGATTGCCCCAGGATCTCGGCTTCGTAAAGAGAGACACGCCCGAAGCCTACCTCCGCCTCGAGCTGGATACCGAGTTTATCGGCAACGCCCGCGCGATCGGCAAAAAGCATCTTTCCCGTATCGTCGAGGCCTGCTTCAAGACGGGCGCGGCGCCCAAAGCGTCGTACGTGCTCGACGCGATCAAGGAAAGAGGGTATAAATATTCCACGCTGGCGGCGCTTACGACCTCCGTCTTCGACATGAAGATCCCCGAGGAAAAGGAAGACATCGTCAACAACGCGGAAGCTGAGGTTTCCAAGATCGCCAAAAAATACTCCAGAGGCCTTTTGAACGAAGAAGAGAGATATCTTGCCGTGATTTCGCAGTGGGATACCGCTACCGACAAGGTGGCAAACCTCTTGAAGAAACAGGGCGAAGAGGATAAATTCAATCCCATCTGGATGATGGCCGACTCGGGCGCCCGCGGCTCCATCGACCAGATCAAACAGCTTTCGGGCATGCGTGGACTGATGGTTAACCCCCAGGGTAAAAAGATCGAGGTCCCCGTTAAATCCTGTTTCAGAAACGGACTTTCCGTTTTGGAATATTTCATTTCTTCGCACGGCGGCCGTAAAGGCTTGACGGATACGGCGCTCAAGACGGCCGACTCGGGATATCTTACCCGCCGTCTCGTCGATGTTTCGCACGAAATCATCGTCCGCGAGGACGACTGCTACGCGGGCAGAAAGCCCCAGGGCATGAAAGTCAGGGCGATTTTCGGCGCCGACGGACGGGAAATCGAGGGCCTGAAAGACAGGCTTACGGGCCGTTTTGCGGCGGAGGCCGTCGTTCATCCTCAGACGGGCGAAGTCATGGTCGGCCAAAACGAATTTATCACCGAGGAAAAGGCGAAAGAGATCTGTGATGCGGGGATTGCGGAGGTTTCTATCCGCAGTATCTTTACCTGCGCCTCCCGCGTGGGCGTCTGCGCGAAGTGCTACGGCAAGAACATGGCGACGACGCTGCCCGTTCAGGTCGGCGAGGCGGTCGGCACGATCGCGGCGCAGTCCATCGGCGAGCCCGGCACACAGCTGACGATGCGTACCTTCCATACGGGCGGTATCGCGGCTACGGGCGACATCACGCAGGGTCTTCCCCGCGTCGAGGAATTGTTCGAAGTCAGAAAACCCAAGGGCTGCGCGACGATTTGCGAAGTCGAGGGCGTCGTCGATATCGACAATTCCGACAACCTCAATCATATCAAAGTCAAGGACGAGGCCACGGGCGAAGTCAAAAAGGAATACGTCCTTCCCTTCAACGCCGAAGTCAAGGTGAAGAAAGGAGACAGGGTTGCGCCCGGCGTGCTTCTCAACGCGGGCAGCGTGTTCCCGCAGGACATTCTGCGCGTACAGGGCGTCAAGGGCGTTCAGGACTATATTCTCGAACAGGTACAGTCCGTTTACCGTTCCCAAGGCGTCGATATCAACGACAAACATATCGAGATCATCGTGCGTCAGATGCTTAAAAAGGTCAGGGTGGAAAGCTCGGGCGATACCGACCTGCTTCCCGGCGAGCTGGTAGATATGACCACTTTCCAGGACGAATGCGGCAAGGCGATGGCCAAGGGCGGTGCGCCCGCGCTGGCAAAGCGCGTTCTGCTGGGTATTACCAAGGCGTCGCTCGCTACCGACAGCTTCCTTTCCGCGGCTTCCTTCCAGGAGACCTCGAGGGTGCTCACCGAAGCCGCGATCCGTACCAAGAGAGATTATCTCGTGGGGCTGAAGGAAAACGTCATTATCGGCAAGCTGATTCCCGCGGGCACGGGCATGAAGGATTACAAAAATCTGTCCCCGCAGTTTATCGGCAGCTATAAGGATTCTACGGCCAACGTTTCCGACGAAATGGCCACGGGAACCTACGGCAAACCCGCCGCACCCGCTTATCGGGAGGACGAGGCCGCCGAGGAAGAGCTGCCCGTTTCCGAAGCTGCCGGGGAGGCGGCCGCGGAAGCGTCCGTGGGCGATATCCTCGCGTAAGAATTTACAAATTTCATTTTATACCGCGCGCGTTTTCCGTGCGCGGTTTACTTTTTCCGCACTGTTTCCTTGACATTTATGCGGGAGAATGTTATAATTTTTTTGTAAATCCGATTAAAAATACAACGTCCGAAGGGTAAAATTCGTCTATAAAACAGAATGGGAAAAGCTTCGGGGAACGCGGGGACGGATTGTAGAAAAGTCCGAGAAAATATAGGGGGGCGGGCCGTGAAAAAAATCGAAAACGTAAAAAACACGCTGAATAAATTTATCTGGCTGCTCCCTCCGCTGATCGTGTGCGCGGCGATGACGTTTTTGTTTAAGGTAAACGGCCTCTATCCGTTTACGGGAAAAACAATCGCCTGGTGCGACATGGATCAGCAGGTAATTCCGCTCCTGCTCGATTTTAAGGATATTCTCGCGGGGAAGGAGGGGCTTTTTTTCAGCTTCAAAAACGCGGGAGGCATGAACTTTTTCGGCGTGTTTTTCTTTTTCCTTTCCAGCCCGTTTTCCTTTTTGGTGGCGTTTGTCGATAAAGCGGATATTTCCTCTTTCGCCAACATCCTGGTCATGCTTAAAATGTGTGCGATTTCCCTCACGGCCTCCCTTTTCTTTTCCCGAAAATACCCCGGCCACGCAGTGCCGAACGTTCTTTTGTCCGTGCTGTACGCCTATTCGGGCTACACCATGATGTACTACCAAAATATTATTTGGCTGGACATGGTATATGTCTTTCCGCTTCTGCTTCTTTCTCTGGACATGCTCAAGGAGGGGAAACGGCTGTTTTTCGTCTGCGCGCTTGCGGCATGTCTGTTTATCAATTATTATATCAGCTATATGATCGTCGTGTTTCTTTTGCTGTACGCTTTCCTTTGGCTGATTATCTCCAAGGACAGAAGGTTTGCGGGGAATTTTTTCCTCTGCTGCGCGTCGGCCGCATTGCTCTCCGCCGTCGTCTGGCTGCCTTCTTTCGTGCAGTATTTTTCGTCGGGACGGAAATCCTCCGTGATACGGAATTTACAAAATTCCGGCCTCGTTACGCCCTATCAGACCGCCTTTCCCACCGTGTTTTCGACGCTGTTTTTATTTCCCTTTACGCTTTCGCGCAAGGTTTCCAAGGACGGGAAGCTCCGCTTTATTCTCTTTCTGCTGACGCTTGTGCCGCTTTTGATAGAGCCGGTCAATAAAATGTGGCAGACGGGCAGTTATATGAGCTTTCCCACCCGTTACGCTTTTATGACGATTTTTCTTTGCCTGACGCTGGCGATGGACTGTATGACGCAGCCGTCCGCTCCGTCGGCGGTAAAGGAGCAGGAAAACGACGAAAATACGAAGAAGAATGCCTTCTTCTTCGGCGGGCGCGCGCCCGCCGTCATATGCAGCGTTCTGCTCGGCGCGCTCGCTCTCGGATATTTTCTCTTTTCCGTCAATTATACAAAGGAAAACGTCACCGTCATGGACCAATACTCCAACACGCTTTGGGGGAACGACGCCTCCTTTGAAGCGCTTTTGAAGCTGTACCTGCTCGCTTTCGGCGTGGGTGCCTTGTGTTTTGCGCTTTACAAGCTCGGGCTTTTGAAACCCGTGGGGCTTTGGGTTTGCGTGGGGCTGTTGGTCGTTTCCGAACTATATGTGGCTCCGCAGACGTATATGCTTTCGCCCGCGCACGAAACGACGGGTTATCGGCAGATCGTGGATCTCGCGGACAGGATCGAGGACGACGGATTTTACCGCGTCAAGACGGAACGGGAATATTCCTCTCTGGGTTTCGACGTCAACATGATGGGCGGGATCGGCTACAACGCGCTGGGACATTATACGTCGTTGACGGGCGGCGGGTACATGGCCGCAATGAAGCAGTTCGGATATACGTCCTATTGGATGGAAGTGGGCAACAGCGGCGGCACGGTAATCAGCGACGCACTGATGTCCGTCGGCTATACGATTTCGGCGGATAACGGCAAAGGGGAGGTCTATCGAAACGATTCTTACGGGATTTCGAAAAACGACTGCTATCTTCCCCTCGGGATCGTGGCGCGCAGGGATATCGTCGGCGCGGCGCAAAACGGTGCGGACTATTCCCGCAGGGGAGAATTGCAAAAAACGTTGTACGCCGATTTCTTCGGCGACGACGAGGCCGTGACGGTCTATTCGTTGGAGGACGCAAAGCTGTCCGATCTCGACTGCCAACTGTTGGAAAACGGAAAATATCGGCTGAAGCCCACTTCGTCCGCGGCGAGCCTTTCCTTTTCCGTGCCCGTTAAAGAGAAAGAGTTGCTCTATTTCAATGCGTTTGACGAAAACACCAATGCGCTCAATCAGGCGATCAATAAAAAGTTTTCCGTTTCCGCTCCGGGATATTATACGGGCGAGTTTCCCACTCAAAAAAACAACGGCACCGCTTTGCTGGGAGAATATTCCTACGGCACCGTCACCGTAAAGGTAAACGTCAAAAGCGAAGTGACGATAAGGGATATCGGCGTTTTCGGCGTAAAAAAAGAAAAATTTTCGACTGCGGCGGCGGGCGTAAAGACGCTGGGGCTGACGGCGGGAAAAAATTCTCTTTCGGGCCGTTATACGGCCTCGGGCGGGGAATGCGTGTTTTTGTCCGTCGCTTACGACGAGGGCTTAAGCGCGAAAATAAACGGGAAAAAGGCGCCGCTTTACGAAGTCTATGACGGCTTTACGGCCTTTTATCTCGAAGAGGGGGAAAACGAGGTTGTGATTTCCTTCCGCCCGAAAGGTTTTATAGCGGGTACGGCACTGTGCGTCGTCGGGCTGGGGCTGTGCGTCGGGGCGTGCGTTTACGCGAAGCGAAAGGGAGGGCTTGTCCTTCCCCAAGGCTTCGATACCGTCGCCTATTATGCGTTTATCGCCGTAGGGGGGCTGGTTATAGCGGCGGTATATGTCGCGCCCATCCTCCTGTGTATCTTATAAGAGGCTTAAAAGTCTGTTTTTAAGGAGAAAACAAATGTCGGAAGAAACCGAAAAAAAACAATCGGCAAAATCGCTGTTTTGGGAGATCGTCCGCTTTTTGATCGTCGGCGGAACGGCGACGCTGGTCGATTATCTTATATCCTATCTGTTTTATCAGTGGATTCTGCCGCCCGCCCTCATCGGAGAGACCTTTTCCCTCGTACTTTCCACGGCGCTGGGCTTCTGCGTCGGGCTTGCCGTCAACTGGATTTTATCCGTCAGATTTGTGTTCCGAAACGTAAAAGACAAGGAAAAATCCCGCTCGAAAGCCTCCTTTCTGCTCTTTGCGACGATCGGCGTCATCGGCTTGGGAATCACCGAGCTGGGCATGTATCTCGGCGTAAAGCTCCTGCCCGAAATCACGCTGTTTTCCTCCGCCACGTTTTTGGGAACGGAATGGAAATGGTGGATCATGAAAGTTTCGATGACCTGTCTCGTCCTCGTATGGAACTATATCGGCAGAAAGCTGTTCGTGTTTAAGTAAGCGTGCAAAGAAAGGGATGCGGTTTCCGACCTTTTTCGACAGGTTTTTCGGCCTTTCGAAAAAAAAGTTTGTAAAATGCTGAAAAATTTTGCCGAAAGGTATTGAAATTTTGTAAATAATGGTGTATAATAAAGACACGAAACAAAAGAAGCAAAAACGACGTTTCCGCCGTACGACGAAAATACATAAAACGGAAAGGTCTGTGCCGCGGGCGGCGTTTTTGCGATTGATTTGACTACAAGAGATGTGTTAAACTCCTTTTTTGATGTCGGAAAGGGCCGCATTTGAAAGAATGCGGTTCTTTCTTATTCCCTGCGCGGAAAACATCGGAAAACGAAAAAAATTTCTTTTTCCGAAACGGGGCGCAAAATGCCCTGCGCGCCTTATGGCAGACGGGAAAGAGACCGTTTGAAGAGCGGGGTGGAAAGACTTGACAAGATCGGGTCTTTTTTGCTATACTATAATCCAAACCTTCAGGGACAAAAGGGGCGGAGGAGGGCGGAAAAATGGAAGGATATATCCATTCGTTTGAGTCGTTCGGTACGGTTGACGGCCCGGGAATACGCTACGTCGTATTTATGCAGGGCTGTCCTCTCCGCTGTAAATACTGCCATAATCCCGATACCTGGACGCGGGGCGGAACGCCTTATACGGCGGGGCAGGTATGCGACGAAGCTCTCAAATATAAAAATTATTTCGGGGAGAAGGGGGGCGTCACCGTCTCGGGCGGCGAGCCGCTCCTTCAGATCGGTTTCGTCACGGAGCTGTTTTCCCTCCTCAAGGAAAGGGGAATTCACACCGCGGCGGACACTTCGGGCTATACGTTCGACCCCGACGACCCCGTTTGCGTGGAAAAGCACAAAAAGCTGCTCGAGGTCACCGATCTGGTACTGCTCGACATAAAGCACATCGACCCCGAAGCCCACAAGGGCCTTACGGGCAAGGAAAACGGCCGCACCTTGGCCTTTGCGCGGTTTTTGAGCGACAACGGCGTGCCGATATGGATCAGGCACGTTCTCGTGCCCGGGATTACGGACGACGACGGGGCGCTGAAAAGGCTGAGGGCGTTTCTCGATACCTTAAAGACGGTGGAGAAGGTAGAGGTGCTGCCCTACCATACCATGGGCGTGGTCAAATACGAAAAACTCGGTTACGAGTATCCTTTGAAGGGCGTTCAGCCGCCCGATAAAGAGCGGGTGCAAAACGCCAAGAGAATTTTGGGAGTAATAAAATGAGCGGACTTTTCGGAAAAAAGGATTATAAAAATCAGATAGCGGGCCTGTGCTGCGTGGAAGTGAGCGGGGAATCGTGCGCGAACTGCTTTTCGTTGATGCCCGTGCTTAAAGCGATCGTCGATAAGAGAGGGGATATCCGTCTCGTGCACGTGGAAGCGGACGAGGAGACGACGGCGCTGATGGAGGAATGGGACGTTACGAGAGTGCCTACGGTGCTGCTGATGGAGGACGGAAAAATTTTCGCAAGGTGCTCGGGCTTTCAGCCGGAGGAAATCCTCGAGATCTGGATGGACGCGAAAATCGAAGAGCATAGAGCCTCAAAATAACGCCGGCGGAGGGGGAACGTATAAGAAGGGCGGAAAACGCACATACTGAATGATCGGAAAAAAATTTTTATCAGGAGATACACATTATGCAATACGAAGAATGGGAAGGGTTTGTTCCCGGCAAATGGTGCGACGACGAAGTAGATGTCCGCGATTTTATTCAGCGTAATTATACGCCCTATGAGGGAGACGCCTCTTTCCTTGCGCCCGCTACGGAGGCGACGAAAAAGCTTTGGCAGATCGTGCTCGACCTCTCCGCCAAGGAGCGGGAAGCGGGCGGCGTGCTGGACGCGGATACGAAAATCGTTTCCACGCTGACGTCGCACGGCCCCGGATATCTCGACAAGGAGCTGGAAAAGATCGTCGGGCTTCAGACGGACAAGCCTTTCAAGCGCGCTCTTCAGCCCTTCGGCGGTATCCGCATGTCCGAAGAGGCGCTCAATATGTACGGCTATACGCTCGATCCCCAGGTAAAGGAGATCTTCACCAAATACAGAAAAACGCATAACGACGGCGTTTATTCGGCCTATACGCCCGAAATGCGCGCGGCGCGTTCGGCGCATATTCTCACGGGTCTGCCCGACACTTACGGCCGCGGCCGTATCGTCGGGGATTACCGCCGCGTGGCGCTTTACGGCGTCGATTATCTTATCCGCAAGAAGGAAGCGGACAAGCTGGCGATGGACGGGGACATGGTTCCCGATAAGGTACGCGACAGGGAGGAGCTTTCCGAGCAGATCAAGGCCTTAAAAGACCTGAAAGCGATGGCGGCAATCTACGGCTGCGACATTTCCCGTCCCGCGGCAAACGCACGGGAAGCCGTTCAGGCGGTCTATTTCGGCTATCTGGCGGCTGTGAAGGATCAGAACGGCGCGGCGATGTCCATCGGCAGAAACAGTACCTTCCTCGACGTTTATATCGAGCGGGATCTGAAAAAAGGCGCGATCACGGAATCGGAAGCGCAGGAATTTATCGATCAGTTCGTCATGAAATTGCGTATCGTCAAATTTATGCGGATCAAGGAATATAACGAGCTGTTTTCGGGCGATCCCACGTGGGTGACGGAGTCCATCGGCGGCATGGGCGTGGACGGCAGGACGCTGGTGACGAAAAACTCCTTCCGTATCCTGCACACGCTGGATAACCTCGGCCCCGCGCCCGAGCCTAATCTTACGGTGCTCTGGTCCAAGAGACTGCCCGCCAATTTCAAAAAATATTGCGCCGAAATTTCTATCCGCACGTCGGCCATTCAATACGAAAGCGACGATCTCATGCGCCCCGAAATGGGGGACGACTACTGTATCGCCTGCTGCGTCAGCTGTATGCGCGTGGGTAAGGACATGCAGTTTTTCGGCGCGAGGGCGAACCTTGCAAAATGCCTTTTGTACGCCATAAACGGCGGCAAGGACGAGCTGATGAAGGACAAAAAAACGGGCAGGCCCATGCAGGTTTCTCCCGAATTTGCGCCCGTGCTCGGTGACGGTCCCCTCGATTTCGACGAGGTGGTAAGAAAATATACGCAGATGATGTCCTGGCTGGCGGGGCTGTACGTCAATACCCTCAACCTCATTCATTATATGCACGATAAATATTGCTACGAGGCGCTGGAAATGGCTCTGCACGACACGAAGGTGCGCCGCTTCTTCGCCACGGGCATCGCGGGGCTTTCCTGCGCGGTGGATTCCCTTTCGGCGATAAAATACGCAAAGGTGTATCCCATCCGCAACGAGGAAGGAATCGTCACCGATTTCCGCGTCGAAGGGGATTTCCCCAAGTACGGAAACAACGACGATAAGGCGGATTCTATTGCCGTATGGCTACTCAAGACGTTTATGACGGATATCCAGAGCCATTACACTTACCGTCAGAGCGTGCCGACGACGTCCATTTTAACGATCACGTCCAACGTGGTTTACGGCCAGAAAACGGGCAACACGCCCGACGGCAGGCGCGCGGGGACTCCGCTGGCGCCCGGCGCAAATCCCATGCACGGCAGGGATACCCACGGGGCGCTCGCTTCCCTCGAATCGGTTGCGAAGCTGCCCTACGAATACTCGAGAGACGGTATTTCCAATACTTTCTCGGTAACCCCCGCCTCTCTCGGCAAAAACGACGATTGAACGGAAAATAACGGAATAATAACGAAAAAACAAGGAGGATATCATTATGTCGAAACAACAGGTGGATAATCTGGTCAGCATGCTGGACGCTTACGTCGCGGACGGCGGCCATCATCTCAACGTAAACGTGTTCAGCCGCGAGACGTTGCTGGACGCGCAGAAGCACCCCGAAAAATATCCGCAGCTTACCATTCGGGTTTCGGGCTATGCGGTCAACTTCAACAAGCTGACGAAGGAGCAGCAGGACGACGTGATTTCCCGTACCATTCACGAGTCCATGTAAAAATTAAATAAAACGGAGGAAGCCGAACCGCGGTTCGGCTTTCTTTGGATTTTTGAGAGAATGAGGTAAAATATGGCAAAAGGAAGGAAAAAGAAAAGAGGACGCAAGGGAAAAGGAATCGGTACGCTGTTGGTCGTGCTCCTTCTCGTCGCGGCGATCTTCTGCTGTTACATACTTTGGAAAAAAGGATATCTCGACGTCGATTTGAAAGATAGCTCCTCGATAGACAGCTCCTTGGCAGATGGTTCGTCGTGGGATAGTTCGTCGTCGGATAGCTCGTCGTCGGATAATTCGTCGTCAGATATCGTCACGGACGAATTAAGTATTCATTTTTTAATGTTGGGAAACAAATATTCCGGCGACTGTACGTTGATTAAGGCCGGCGACACCGAAATCCTTATCGACGCGGGCTCCAGACAAAGTTCTGCCTCGACGATAGTAGAATACGTTAACAATTACTGCACGGACGGGATTTTGGAATACGTAATCGCAACGCATGCCGATCAGGATCATATAGCCGGCTTTGTCGGAAATAAAAACGGCGGAGACTATACGGGAATACTGTATGAATATCAGGTCGGAACGTTGATCGAGTTTGCCCGTACCGATAAGTCGTTGACGACTGCTGCGGGAAATCCTACGCTTTACGCCAATTACCGTACGGCGGTGGCGTATGCGGAAAGTAAAGGTACCGCCGTATATACGGCTCTCGAGTGCTGGAACGGCACAAACGGCGCGCAGCGCAGCTACGAGATCTCGGACGGGATTACGATGAATATACTTTATAACGTTTTTTACGAGGAAAAATCCAGCGACGAAAATAACTATTCGGTCTGTATGCTTTTAACGCAAGGGAACAATCATTATTTGTTTACGGGCGATTTAGAGGAGAAAGGGGAGGAAGCCTTGGTGGAAAACAATACTCTGCCCAAATGCAAGCTGTTCAAAGCCGGACATCACGGCAGCCCTACTTCCAGCACCGAAGCTTTACTTTCTGTTATTCAGCCGGAAATTGTCTGCGTAAGCTGTTGCTGTGGAAGTGAGGAATACACTAAAAACCCGCTCAATGTTTTTCCCTCTCAAGCGTTTGTCGATCGCGTCTCCGTTTATACGGACAAAATTTACGTGACGACGATTGTCTCCGATAAGGCGGAAGGCGGCTTTGAGCCGATGAACGGCAATATCGTCGTTTCGTCAAACGGCGGGGATGTGAAGGTAAACTGCTCTGACAACAATACCCTGTTCAAGGACACCGATTGGTTTAAGAAAAACAGAACCTTGCCCGAGAACGCGGTGGGCGCGGCGTAGAAAGTTTTGTGAAAATACGCAAAAATGCGTTTTCGGACGGGAAAAGGCATATACGCGGTTGACAATTTTTCGGAAATAGGGTAAAATACTTAAAAGAACACTAAGGTGGGAAGCGCCGAAGCTTATGAATATACTGACAGCCATAAACAAAAAGTATCTGCCGTATTTTGCGGCCATGGTCCGTTCCTTTGCGGACAATAATCCCGGCGAACATACGGTGTATATCGCCACGAAGGAAGTGACCGAGGCCGATCTCGAGGAATACCGCGGGTATTTTTCGGGCCGCGTCACTTTCCGCCCCGTCGCCTTCTGCGACGATATGCTCGCGGGGGCGCCTACCGAAAAAAGGTGGCCTAAGGAGATCTATTACCGTATTTTCGCCGCGGGTTATCTGCCCGAAACGGTGGATCGCATCCTGTATATGGACAGCGACATTATCGTAAAGGGGGATATTTCCGACTTTTACGATACCGATTTCGAGGATAATTATTTTGTGGCGACCACCAACGTTCACTCGCCCTTTCTCAAATGGTTTGTGCGGGTGAAGAACGGCGCGAAAAAGGACACGGTGTATGTGAATACGGGCGTCCTGCTGATGAATATCGAAAAATTAAGACGGGAACAGAGCCATGAGGAAGTGCTTGCGTACATAAACAGGCGGAAGTTTTTTCTCACTCTGCCCGACCAGGACGTTATTTCCACCCTTTACGGAAACAAGATCAAGCTCGCCGACGGCATGGTCTATAACCTCAACGAGCGGAAAATCCGCGGCTGGAACCGCCGCCACGGCAAGGGGAACAAGATCGATCTTGCGCGGGTGGACGAGCAGGCGAAAATTTTGCATTATCTCGGCCGCAATAAGCCCTGGGACGAAAAATACAGGGGGATTTTGAAGCCCTATTACGATAAATACCGCGTCAAATAAAATATTTTGCGGGAAAGTCCCCGAAAGCGTTGACAAAATCCAAAAATAGGAATATACTATTTTCATAAGAGCTTTTGAAGGCACTATGAGGGAGTAGTTTGCGTCCCGAAAGGACGTAACCGTTCCAACACATCGGCGGAGAGCGTAAAGCCCCGTCTGGGACAGTTTGAAAGAATGAGACTCATGCGCTATATTATTTACCTTGAAATGAGGTATAATATAGTGCGTGGGTCTTTTTTCGATTAAAAAAGGAGTTATAGATTTAACGATGAAGCACTATTTGTCTGAAACGAAAGAGGTTTTGGAAGAGGTGAAATCCTCTCCCGAAGGACTTTCCGCCGAGGAAGCGGCGTCCAGGCTGGAAGCAAACGGAAAAAATAAGCTGAACGAAGCGAAAAAGACGTCGATGTTCAAGCGTTTTCTCCTGCAGCTGATCAATCCGATGATTATCGTGTTGCTGATCGCCGCGGCCGTCAACCTCGTCACCGTCATCATCGACCGTTCGCGCGGGGGGGACGAGTCCTTTGCCGAATTTATCATCATCGTGGCCGTCGTGCTTTTGAACGCCATTCTCGGCGTGGTGCAGGAGGGCAGGGCGGAGCACGCGATAGAGGCCTTAAAGGAGATGACCGCTTCCACCTGCAAGGTGATACGCGGCGGACAGCTTCTCGCGGTGAAAAGCGAAGAGATCGTCGTGGGGGATATCGTCGTGCTGGAAGCGGGCGATTCCGTACCCGCAGACTGCCGTATTCTCGAGTGCGCCTCCCTCAAGGCGGAGGAATCCGCTCTGACGGGCGAAAGCGTGCCCGCGAATAAGGAAGCGGAAAAGCTGGAGCTGGGCGAGCTGAAGGACATTCCTCTGGGCGACAGAAAAAATATGGTGTATATGGGCAGCACGATCGTTTACGGCCGCGCGAAAGTCGTGGTGGTGGCGACGGGGATGCAGACGGAAATGGGCAAGATCGCGGACATTCTCGCGCAGGCGAAGGACGAGGTCACCCCGCTTCAGAAGCGTCTCAACAAGCTGTCCCAGATCCTGAGCTATATCGTTTTGGGTATCTGCGTATTTATTTTCGCTTTCAAGCTGATCCTCGGAAGGAGCTTTGCGCTCGAGGTGGTGCTCGACAGCTTTATCGTGGCCGTGTCTTTGGCCGTGGCGGCGATTCCCGAGGGGCTGGCGACCGTGGTGACGATCGTCTTGTCCATGGGCATGACGAAAATGGCGAAGAAAAAAGCGGTGGTCAAACGTCTGACGGCCGTGGAGACGCTGGGCTGCACGCAGATTATCTGTTCGGATAAGACGGGCACGCTGACGCAGAACAAAATGACCGTCGTCGATCATTACGGCGAGGACGAGGCGCTTCTGGCCCGCGCGATGGCGCAGTGCTCGGACGCGGTGCTCGACGGGGAGACGAAACAGGCGAAGGGAGAACCCACCGAATGCGCCCTCGTCAATTACGCCTATAAGCTGGGCCTGAACAAGACGGAGCTGGACGCGGCGGACAAGAGAGTGGCCGAAGCGCCCTTCGACAGTATGCGTAAGATGATGTCCACCGTTCACGCGACGGCGGAGGGCGTCGTGCAATATACGAAAGGCGCGCCCGACGAAATTCTCAAGCGCTGTACGCGCGTGCGGGTCGGCGGGAAAGACGTGCCTTTGACGGACGAAAAGAGAGAGGAAATCCTTTCGGCCAACAAGGGCATGGCGGACAGGGCGCTGCGCGTGCTTGCCGCGGCGTATAAAAAGCCGGATACCGTCCCTCAAAATTTCGAGCCGGAGGACATCGAAAAAGACCTCACGTTTGTCGGGCTTACGGGCATGATCGACCCCATTCGTCCCGAGGTGAAAGCGGCGATCGCGGAATGTAAGGAGGCGGGTATCCGTCCCATCATGATTACGGGCGATCATATCGACACGGCCGTGGCGATCGCCATGGAGCTGGGGATTATCACGGACAAATCGCAGGCGATCACGGGCGCGGCGCTGAATGAAATTTCCGACGAGGAATTTGAGGAAAAGATCGGACAGTATTCGGTATATGCGCGCGTTCAGCCCGAGCATAAGGTGCGCATCGTCACGACCTGGAAGAAGAAGGGCTATATCACGGCCATGACGGGCGACGGCGTCAACGACGCGCCCAGCATCAAGAGCGCGGACATCGGCGTGGGCATGGGCATTACGGGCACCGACGTCACCAAGGGCGCGGCGGATATGGTGCTTCAGGACGACAATTTTGCCACCATCGTCACCGCCGTGGGCGAAGGACGGCGCATTTACGACAATATCCGAAAGGCGATACAGTTTTTGCTTTCCAGCAACCTCGCCGAGGTGATCGCGGTGTTCGCGGCCACCATGTTAGGGTTTACGCTTCTGCGGCCCATGCACTTATTGTGGATAAACCTCATCACGGACACCTTTCCCGCGCTGGCGCTGGGCATGGAGGACGGCGAACACGACCTCATGAAGCGCAAGCCGCGCGACGATAAGGAAGGGATTTTTGCCGGCGGCGTGGGGGTAAACGTCGCCCTGCAAGGCTTCTTTATCGGCGCAATCACCCTGCTTTCCTATTTCATCGGGCACTTTATCGAAAGCGGAAACTGGTCGATCGAGGGCGTCAGCCCCGACGGCATGACGATGGCGTTTCTCACCCTGTCCATGACGGAAATGTTCCACTCCTTCAACGTGCGTTCGATCGAACATTCGGTGTTTTCCATGAAGAAACAGAACAAATACCTGTGGGGCGCGTTTGTATTCTCCTTCCTCTTGACGCTGGCCGTCATTTATCTGCCAGGGATCAATACCGCGTTCGAGTTTGCCGCCATCAGCGCGAAGGAATACTTTATCGCCATAGGCCTGGCGCTTACGGTGATTCCGTTTGTGGAAATCTGCAAGCTTGTGCGCCGCGCGGTGAAAAAGAACAAGGCGAAATAAGCGGGATAAGGCTTGCCGGACCAGGCGGCCGTTTGAAACAATTATTCCCGTATCAGAGTACAACCCCCGCGGAGATTTTTTATAAATCTCCGCGGGGGTTGAGCTTTGGGACAAAAGGAAAAATCAGTTTATGATTTCTATTTTAACCCGATCGATATCGCCGTAATCCTTAGATAACTCCAAAAAAATATGCCAGCCCTGCATGGCGCAATCGCCGGCCTCCGGAACAATCCTTTCGACGTTTAAGGTCAGCTCCCTTTGGTCGGAAAAACAGCTCCTGACTTTGTGGGAATTGCCGCCGCTGCCTTCTTCTAAAACAACTAAGACGATAAAATAAGTCTCGAAAAAATCGTCGTCGTAGTTTTTTACGGCGTTATGATAGGCGACGGCGTTTTCTAACTGAAAAATAGCTTTATTGCTTTCGGAATAGGCGTTTAATGCTTCGACGCTTTTGATGATTTGATAGGATTTGTTTGTGTTTTCGGCCCAACCCGTCCTTACATACCAAATGTTTTTTATTTCTACGGGCGCAGGAAGCAGCCCGCCTCCGCTTATAATTTCAAATTTCAGTACGGCGTTGCGGGCAGGCATATCAAAATAATATTCCCATTGATATCCGTTTTCCGTATAGACGGCCGTCTGCTTTCCGATGGATTGCCCGTTGAGAAATACTTCCACGTCGGCGTCTAAAACGACCTCGGTGACGACCATTACCTGTTCGCCTGCCGCATAGCGCGTTTTTAAGCGGGAAAGAACGGCGATATTCGGTTCGTTTTTAATCGATAATTTATATTTGGCGGTACAGCCCGAAAAGGAAAACAAACCGATAACGCAAAACAGGATTGCCGCCATTGCAAGCAGACGACGCTTTTTCATAAAAACTTCCCTCCTTATACCGACGACGCGGTTTATTTTGCTGAATTACGGTTTTGTCTTACGGTCATTATATCATAGATAACGGGGATAGTCAATAGCGGTCTGCCATTTTTTTATCGGCGGGGAAAGAAATTTCCCCAAACGCTTGATTTTTCGGCCGAGATGTGGTAGATTAATACTGAATAGAGAGGGGGGGAAAATCATGACCAAGGAAAGAAAGGCGGGCGTGCTTCTGCCGATTTCGTCGCTTCCCGCGCCGTACGGCATCGGGACTATGGGGGAAAGCGCCTATCGCTTTATCGACTGGCTGAAGGCCGCGGGGATGAAGCTCTGGCAGGTATTGCCCCTGCTGCCCACAAATTACGGGGACAGCCCGTATCAGTCGTGCGCGTCCGACGCGCTCAATTATTATTTTATCGACCTCGACGCGCTGGAAAGGGAGGGGCTTTTGGAAAAAGCCGACTATGCTTTCCTCGATTGGGGCGCCGACCCGCGGCGGGTGGATTACGAAAAATTGTTTCTGCAATAGAGCCGAGGTGCTGAAAAAGGCCTTTGCGAGGTTTGATCGGACGGCTTCCGATTGGAAAAAATTTTTGAAAACGGGTAAATATCGGGATTTTGCCCTGTTCATGTCCCTGAAAAGCAAATTTTCGTATCTTCCCTGGACGGAATGGCCGGAGCCGTATCGCCTCTGCGACGAAAAAACAATCGGCGCCTTTATGGCGGAAAACGGCGACGAGCTGGAATTTTGGCAGTTTACGCAATATCTTTTTCTCAGACAATGGAACGCCCTGAAGGCGTACGCGCATGAAAACGGCGTGGAAATCATGGGCGACATGCCCATTTACGTCGCATCGGACAGCGTGGAGATGTGGAAATATCGGGGCGAACTGTTTTTACTGGACGAAAAGGGCGCTCCCGCCGCCGTGGCGGGGGTGCCGCCCGACGCCTTTTCCGCCGACGGTCAGCTGTGGGGCAATCCCGTCTATGATTGGGAAAAGCTGAAAGGAAACGGTTACGCCTGGTGGCACGCGCGCATCGATTATGCCCTGACGCTGTTCGATATCCTTCGTATCGATCATTTCCGCGGCTTCGACCGCTTTTACGCGATCCCCGCGGGGGCGGCGGACGCGAAGGAGGGCGAATGGCTGAAGGGACCGGGCGCGGCGCTGTTCGAGGGCAGGAAAGGCCGTCCCATCGTCGCGGAGGACCTGGGGATCATAGACGAGGGGGTGCGGAAAATGCTGAAAGAGACGGGATATCCGGGCATGAAGGTGCTGGAGTTCGCCTTCGACGGCAATCCCGACAACGATCACAAGCCCTCCCATTACGGGGAAAACTGCATCGCTTACACGGGCACGCACGACAACGAGCCGCTGCTCTCTTATATCGAAGGCCTGGACGAGACGGCGCGGCGTACCTTTGAAGAGGATTTGCGCCGCGAATGCGGGGCGGCGAAAGTCCCCGTGCGCGCGGAAAGCGCTTCGGCGCTGTGTAAAACGACGATTCGCCTGTTGTTTTCGGGGAAATCTTTCGCGGCCGTCGTGCCGATGAACGATTTGCTCTGTCTGGGAAAGGTGGCGCGGATCAATTTTCCCTCCACCGTTTCGCGCGAAAATTGGAGCTACCGCTTCAAAAAATCGGAACTTGGAAAGCGGGCGGCGGAATGGCTGAAAGCGCTGGCGGAAAAATATCAAAGATAAAAGGAAACAGGTATGGAAAACGAAGAAATATTGAGGCATGTCGATCATACGCTTTTAAGGCAGACGGCGACGTGGGAGGAGATAAAAGCTCTTTGCGACGAAGGGATAAAGTACGGGGTGGCGAGCGTGTGTATTCCGCCCAGCCGCGTCCGTCGGGCGAAAGAATACGTCGGGGACAGCTTGAAAATCTGCACGGTGATCGGGTTCCCCAACGGTTACGCCACGACGGAAACCAAGCTCTTCGAGGCGGGGGACGCGATCGCAAACGGCGCGGATGAGATCGACATGGTGATCGACGTCGGCGCGCTGAAGGAAAGGGACTTCGGCCGCGTCGGGGAAGAAGTGCGTGCCTTAACCGAGTTTTGCCACGGAAAGGACAGAATATTGAAAGTGATCGTGGAGACATGTCTTTTGACGGAAGCGGAAAAGATTAAAATGTGCGAAATCGTCACCGACGCGGGCGCGGACTACATCAAGACTTCCACAGGCTTTTCCACGGGCGGCGCGACGCGGGAGGATATCCGTCTGTTTGCCGCGCATATCGGAAAAGACGTAAAGATGAAGGCCGCGGGCGGGATTCGTTCGCTGAAAGACGCGGAGGATTTCCTCGCGCTTGGGTGTCGGCGGCTGGGAACGTCGGCCGTCGTGCGGCTGGTAAAGGAAGGAGCGAAAAATTAAATTGGATATCTCTTTTCATACGGAAGAAGGGCGTTTCAATTACCGCGTATGCGCCGTGCTCGTCAAAGGCGGCAGACTGCTGATCATGAAGGACGACGCTTTGCCCTATTACTATCTGCCGGGCGGACGGGTAAAGCTGCGGGAAACCGCGGAGGAAGCGCTGGTGCGGGAAATGAGCGAGGAGCTGGGCGCCGCAGTGCGGCCCGTCCGGCCCCTCTGGCTGAACCAGGCGTTTTTCACCGAGGACGTGACCAAGGAATTTTATCACGAGATATGTCTCTATTATCTCGCGGAAGCGGAAGGCCTGCCTGAGGACGGCTTTTCGAGAAAAGAGGACGGAAAGAAGCTGTCCTTCGAATGGGCGGAGCTTGAGTCGCTGGGAAAGAAGTATCTTTATCCCGAGTTTATCAAGGAAAAGATTTCAGATCTTCCGCAGCGTTTGGAAATAACGTCGGAATATCGCCGATAAAAAGGAGAAAATTTATGGCTACACCTCATATCGCGGCGGAAAGAGGCGCGTTTGCAAAGACCGTGCTGATGCCCGGCGACCCTCTGCGGGCGAAATTTATCGCGCGGGAATACCTCGAAAATGCCGTGCTCGTCAACGACGTGCGCGGTATTCAGGGATATACGGGCACGTATAAGGGCAAACGGGTATCCGTCATGGCCTCGGGCATGGGTATGCCGTCCATCGGCATTTATTCGTACGAGCTGTTTCACTTTTTCGACGTGGAAAACATTATCCGCGTGGGCAGTGCGGGCGCGATCTCCGAAAAGCTGCGCGTGCGGGATATCGTGCTGGGCATGGGCGCGTGTACGGACAGTAATTATGCGGCGCAGTTTTCTCTTGCGGGAACGTTTGCGCCGATTGCAAGCTATCGTCTGTTGACGGCGGCGGCCGAGGCGGCAAAGGAGCTGGGGATTTCCCCGCACGTGGGAAACGTCCTTTCCAGCGATCTGTTTTACGACGACTCCGTATCTACGCTCAAGTGGCGGAAAATGGGCGTTTTGGCCGTGGAAATGGAGACGGCGGCGCTGTATATGAATGCGGCGCGCGCGGGAAAGGAGGCTCTTTCCATCCTCACGATCAGCGATCACCTTTCGACGGGGGAGACGACGACCGCCGAAGAACGTCAAACCACGTTTACGAAAATGATGGAATTGGCGCTGGAGATCGCCTGAAGGCCGCGCGATGAAAAGAAGAGTTTTTTTGATCGTTCTGGACAGCTTCGGGATCGGAGCATTGCCCGACGCAGACGAATACGGCGACGAGGGGAGCAATACCTTGCGCGCCGTGTCGAAAAGTAAATTTTTCCGCGCGGAAACGCTCGCTTCGCTGGGATTGTTTCAAATAGACGGCGTGCGCGAATGGGCGCGCGGGCTTCAAAAGGGGATTCCGTCTCGTGCGGCCTGCGAAAAAACGACGGACGCATATAAAGCAGAAGTTTTTCCCGATACGGCATATAGAAAGACAAAGGACGAGTTTCAAGGCGAAGTTTTACCCAACGCGGCCTACGGCAGAATGTCGGAAGCGAGCAAGGGCAAGGATACGACCACGGGGCATTGGGAGATAGCGGGGATCATTTCCGAAACTCCTTTTCCCACCTATCCGCAGGGCTTCCCGAAAGAGCTTCTCGAAAAATTTTCGGCGGCGACGGGGCGGGGGATTTTATGCAATCGGCCCTATTCGGGGACGCAGGTAATCGAAGATTTCGGAAAGGAACATCTCGAAACGGGGAAGCTGATCGTATATACGTCCGCGGACAGCGTGTTTCAGGTCGCCGCGCACGAGGAGGTTGTGCCCGTGGAGGAGCTGTATCGGTATTGCCGCATCGCGCGGGAGTTGCTGACGGGCAATAACGCGGTGGGACGGGTAATTGCGCGGCCCTTTTTAGGCGCGGAGGGCCGTTTTTACCGCACGCCGCGCCGCCACGATTTTTCGTTGGAGCCGACGGGAGTGACGATGCTCGATATCCTTAAGGAAAACGGATTGGACGTCCTCGGCGTGGGAAAAATCTCCGATATTTTCGCGGGACGGGGGCTGACGGAAAATCGGGGCGCCAACCGCGATAACGCGGACGGCATGGAAAAAACGGAAAGGTGCCTCGAAAGAGATTTCGAGGGGCTGTGTTTCGTCAACCTCGTGGACTTCGATATGGTTTACGGCCACCGTAACGACGCGGACGGATATGCGGCGGCGATCGCGCGCTTCGACGAATGGCTGAAAAATTTTTTGCCGAAATTAAAAGACGGCGACGTTTTAATGATTACGGCGGACCATGGCTGCGATCCCGACACGCCGAGCACCGATCATTCCCGCGAGTATGCGCCCCTTCTGATGTACGGCAAGGACGTCGCGGGCGCAAACCTCGGCACGAGGACGACTTTTGCGGACGTCTCCGCAACCGTTCTGGAGCTGTTCGGCCTGAAGGGCGGCGCGGGAAAGAGCTTTTGGACGGGGCAGGGCAGCGCCGATTGAAAAACCGAGAGGAAAATAAAGCAATGAGCACGGAGACAAAAAAGTTGATAGCCGCGGCTTTGAAGGCGCGAAAAAACGCCTATGCGCCCTATTCGGGGTTTTGCGTGGGCGCGGCGCTGGAAACGGCGGACGGAGAGATCTATACGGGCTGCAACATAGAAAGCTCGTCCTTTACGCCGACCTGCTGCGCCGAACGGACGGCGTTTTGCAAGGCGGTCAGCGAGGGCAAACGGGAATTTTCCGCGATTGCCGTCGTCGGCGGCGAACGGGACGCGGCCGAGCTTCCCTTTTGCCCGCCCTGCGGGGTATGCCGACAGTTTATGCGGGAGTTTTGCGGAGAGGAGTTTCGGATATTTCTGGGGAAGGGAGGCGAAGCTTCGGGCTTCGCGGTGAAGGAATATTTGTTGAAAGAGCTGTTGCCGTGCTCGTTCGGCGGAGAGCTTTTTAAGGAAACGCGGAAGGATAAATAGCGGGAAAATATGGTCGGTAAGCCGTTTATATCGGCTGTAAAATCGTAAAGGCGGGGAGAAACAAGTATGAGAATGTACGACGTGATACGCAAAAAACGGGACGGCGGAGAGCTTTCGGAAAACGAGATCGGATTTTTCGTGCGCGGATATACGCGCGGGGAAATCCCCGATTATCAGGCGTCCGCCCTGCTTATGGCTGCCTATCTGAAGGGCTTGTCCTTTGCGGAGACAGACGCCCTGACAAGAGAAATCATCCGTTCGGGGACGACGCTCGATTTGAGCGGGATAGAGGGAATAAAGGCGGATAAACATTCCACGGGCGGCGTGGGGGACGGCGTTTCTCTGGCCGTGGCGCCCATCGTCGCCGCCTGCGGCGTCAAAGTGGCTATGATGAGCGGCCGCGGGCTTGGCCACACGGGCGGAACGCTGGATAAGCTGGAAGCGATCGAGGGATACGACTGCTATTTATCCGAGAAAAAATTCCGCGAGGTAATCGCTTCCGTCGGGTGCTCGATCATCGGGCAGACGGATGCTTTGGCGCCCGCGGACAAAAAGCTTTACGCCCTGCGCGACGTCACGGCGACGGTGGACAAAAAAGAGCTGATTGCGGCGAGTATTTTAGGCAAAAAGCTGGCCGAAGGGATAGACTGCCTGGTTTTGGACGTCAAGGTGGGCAGCGGCGCGTTTATGAAGACCGAAGAGGAGGCGCGCGCTCTGGCGTCGCTGATGGTGCGTATCGCCAAGGAACACGGCAAAAAAGTGACCGCGCTTCTGACGGACATGGACGTTCCGCTGGGAAATGCGGCGGGCAATTCGCTGGAGGTGATCGAAGCGGTGGAGTGTCTTCAGGGGCGGGCGCCCGAGGACTATACGCTGCTGGCGACGGAGCTTTCGGCGCGCATGCTGTTTCTCTCGGGCAAGGGCGCTTTGGACGAGTGTCGGCTGATGTGCGAAAAAGCGGTGGAAAGCGGCGCGGCGTTTCGGAAATTCCGCGATATGGTGGCGGCGCACGGCGGAAATACGGAATGGATAGACGACGTTTCCCTGTTCCCTTCGGCAAAATATTCGCGTATCGTGCGCGCGGAACGGGACGGGTATATTTCCCGTATCGACACCGAGGCGTACGGCACGGCGGGCGTATTGCTCGGGGCGGGACGCAGAAAAAAGGAGGACGCCGTCGATCCCGCTGCGGGAATCAGAATTTTGAAAAAGACGGGCGACGAGGTGCGCGCGGGGGACGGCATAGCCGTATTATTCGCTTCGGAAGAAGGTCTCTTCGACGAGGCGGAAAAAACTTTGTCCGCTTCGCTGGAGTATTCGGACGTTCAACCTGAAAAACGCGGCCTTATTTTGGACGTCGTTGAGTGAAATATAAAAGTTTCTTATAGATATATAAAAATTATCGTTATATTTTAAGGTTGAAAAAATCGTTTTTCCGCTGAGAGAGTGTGTGGGAAATGGAGCTTCAAAACAATCTTTTTTGAAGCTGACAGAGCTGTTTTTTGCCGAAATTATGGTAACCAAGTGAATAAAATAAATTATGCAAACGCATTAAATCGAAAAAATCGATTGATGTGATTTGCATTTTTTATTGCTTTTTTTGTTTGAAACGTTTGACAAACGGGTAACGCGCTGATATAATCATAAGTAATTTCATACTCAGTTTCATTAAGTTGTTCGCAGTGACAACGATATTTTTTTAATTCGGGAATGTCGTAATAAAACAGGCACGTGCCTGTTTTAGCGTAATACAGAAGTATTACGCTAAAGAAAATATTTATCGGCCGAAAGAGAAAGACGCCGAAAGAAGTATTTAATTCCCCGAAAATGTACAAACTGAAAACGATCGACGAAAGACGCAAAAAAATTTTTGTAGTTTCTTGTAAGGCAGGGCGGAAAAGCCCGCGGAGAATCCATGAAAATTTGAAATAACATCGCGCAAAGGCTTTTCGCTTCGCCGCGCGATCGCTTCAAAAACATTCAGGAGGTAATTTTTATGAAAAAGACCACGAAAAGGTTATTGTCCGCCGCTTTAGCCGTGGGCATGACGGTGTCCGTGGGCGTGCTTGCCGCCAGCTGCGGCGACAAAGGAAAGAGCGGTGACAAATCCTATACCTACAAGACCTCGACCGTCTCGCTCGGCACAAACTGGAATCCCCATACCTGGGAGACCAATGCGGACCGTTCGATTTTGTCCTATCTGTCCAGCCCGTTTGTCGATATGTCCATCAAGGACTCGAAAAACGGAGTATATCAATGGGTTTACGAAATGGCGACCTCCGTCGAGGACGTCACCAAAGCGCATCAAAACGATCTGACTAAATATAAAGCTACCCTTCAGGATGGGAAAACCGCGGAAACCACGGACGCCGGCTTTGTTTTTGAAATTAAGCTCAACCAAAACGCGCAGTGGGAAAACGGCGAAAAAATCAAGGCGGACGATTACATCTATTCGATGAAGCAGCTTCTCGATTCGAAAATGAGAAACTACCGCGCCAATTTGTATTACAAAGGCGAATCGGCGGTTGCGGGCGGCCTCGCTTACTACAATTCCGAAGCGCCCATTTACGATCCCGTCGTCCCTGCCTACGGTGAGGGCGATACCCCCGATTACAGCTTCGATATTACGGCGAATAAAACGTATATTAATTTGACGGATCAGGGAATGACGATCAGCTCTTACAGCTTCAGCGATTTGAAGGACCTCGGTTACGTCGATGGCGAGCTGTATAAAAAGCTTTCCGGAACCGCCAATCCCTACGGATTTATCGAAGTGACCGACTCGAATAAAACGGACGTTTTGACGATCATGGATCAATACCTGAAAGCGTTCGGCATGAGTATTTACACGGACGAGGGAAAAACGCAGATCGACGAGGAGCTGTATAAGGAATTCCTTTTCTACAATACGGGCACGTTCGGAGACAAATACGAGTACGACGATACGGTCGGGTGTTATAAAGTAGATGATTATACGATCCGTTACGTTACGCAGACGTATATCGACTATAATAACTTCATGACTTCGCTCACCTCCACCTGGCTGGTGTATAAGCCCTATTATGAGGCAAACAAGGATACCACGGGCGCCTTGGTGACAACCAGATACGGCACCTCTAAGGACACCACGATGTCTTACGGCGTCTATAAACTCGATTCTCTTCAGTCCGAAAAACAGATGGTTTTCGTGCAGAACGAAAACTGGTACGGGTTTGAAAAGCAGTCGGACGGATCGCTGGTATCTTACACGAATTTCGAAGTCGATGGAAAAAAGGTTCGGCAGTATCAGACGACCAAAATTCAGATCGACGTCATGGACGATAACTCGGCAAAACAGGCGTTCTTAAAGGGGAGCCTGTCCGAGTGGACGCCTTCCGCCACCGATCTTTCCGCCTATAAATCCAGCGACCAGCTGTATCAGGTGGACGAAACCTATACGATGAGCTTATTCTTCAATACGGGGCTCGAGGCGTTGAAGACCATGGACGCTTCGAAAGGGAATAAAAACAGCGTCGTATTATCCAACAAAAATTTCCGCAAGGCGTTCAGTCTCGCAATAAACAGAAGCGAATACGTTACCGCTACGCCCGGCTACAAAGCGGAATATGCCCTGATGAACAATCTGTATTTCTACGACGTGTATAACGATCCCACGTCTTCCTACAGAGCTTCCGACAAGGCCATGCAGGCGATCTGCAACCTTTACGGAGTGGAATACGGAGCCGACAAGCCCTATAAGACTTTGAAAGAAGCGTATCAGTCGATCAACGGTTATAACCTTACCGAAGCGAAAGCGTTGATGAAGACGGCCTGCGACGAGCTTGTCGCCGCGGGACTCTACACCAAAGGCGCCGAGATCAAAATCAGAGTGGCCTGGGCTTCCGGGGCTTTGACCGACGATAACAATGCGCAGATCGCTTTGATGAATAAGTATATCAATGCCGCTTTGGAAGGCTCGGGCTTCGGCAAAGTTACGCTGGAAGCCGTCGGCAATCTCAATAACGAGAGATATTCGGGCGTTCCTGCGGGAGAATATGCGATCGGCTACGGCGCCTGGGGCGGAGCCGCGTTCTATCCCTTCAGAAACTTCCAGGTGTATATGGATCCCGATCAGTACGACGTCAACGAACTCGGCTGTTACGATCCTACCACGGAAACGCTGACGCTGAAGGTAAACGGCGTGGACGAAACCATGACGTGGCAGCAGTGGTCTAACTGTATGATCGGTTCGGGCAAATATTCGGCGGCCTCCAATGAAGTGAAGCTTTCCATTACCGCTCAGCTGGAGGAGGCGTTCCTCGACACCTACTATCGTATCCCTCTGTGCGCAACGACGCAGTGCTTCCTGCTCTCCTATCAGTGCAATTATTATACGGAAAACTACAATATCATGTATGATTTCGGCGGTATGCGCCTGATGTCTTATAATTATACGGACGCGGAATGGGCGGACTATGTGAAGAAAGGCATAAGCTACGTATAATTTTTATACGATAACGGAATATTAAAATGGTAAATAACGGGAGAATAAATTTCCCGTTATTTACGGTATTCCGGGCGGTATTTTCCGTGAGATCACGGACGGAGAAAGGGGAAAATACGAGACGGGAGTAAAGATGATACGTAATGGGACATTTTTACCCATTACGTCATTTTCGTTTATATATGGGGAGGAAAGCTTCCGCCGCTTATGAAAAAATACTCGAAAAAAAGGAGAACGCTATGGCAAAATATGTGGTGAAACGGATTCTTCTCATGCTGTTTACGCTGTTCGTCATTACGACGATCTGCTTTATGCTGATAAGAATGCTGCCGAGAGAATTGCCGCAGGATAAAGTTTTGCAGGAGGTGATTCAGGCGCGCTGGGACGCGCTGGGATATAACAAGCCCCTGCTGGTGCAATACGGAATTTACTTGAAAAATATCTTTACCGCGTGGGATTTCGGAACCTCCTGGTATATCGAGCAGCTGAAGCCCGCCTGGGACGTGCTCGTGGAACGGCTTTTGCCCACGGTGCTCGTCAACTTATATTCGCTGGTCTTTTCCATTCCCCTCGGTATTGGGTTCGGAATTTTGGCCGCGATCAAAAAGAACAGGTGGCAGGATCATGTGATCAGCACCGTCGTTATGCTCTTTGTGTCCGTGCCCAGCTACGTCTATGCGTTTTTGGTGCAGTATTTCTTTTCCTTCAAGCTCAACATTTTCCCGCTTAACGTATATTCGCTGGCGGACGCGGGCGGATCGTGGTTTACGGGAAAGATGTTTTACAGTATGATTCCGCCCGTGCTGGCGCTCTCCTTCGCGGAGATCGCGGGCTTGTGCCGTTTTACCCGCGCGGAGCTGACGGAGACGCTGACCTCCGATTACATGCTGCTTGCGCGCACCAAGGGACTGACGAGGGCGCAGGCGACTACCCGTCACGCCCTGAAAAACGCCATGGTACCGATTCTGCCCATGATCATCTCCAGCTTTATCAGCATTTTGGGCGGGTCCATGATCATCGAACAGATATTCTCCGTTTCCGGCGTGGGACAGCTGTACGTCAAGTCTATTAATCTGAGGGATTACGACGTATTTATGGTGGATACGATCTTCTACACCTTCGTCGGCCTTCTGGCGGGCATCGTAGTCGATATCAGCTACGGCTTTATCGATCCCAGGATCAGAATGGGGGAAAAATAAGTATGGCAGAGAAAAATACTCCGTTAAAAGATATCCCCAAGGAAAAGTTTGAGTTTGCGAATACGGAAAACAAAATTTCCGATAAAAAGTTCGACACCAAGCCCATCGGCTATATGAAGGACGCCTGGCTCCGTTTCAAAAAGAACAAGGCCTCCGTCGCCGCGGCAATCATTATTCTGTTTATCGTTCTCTATGCGATTTTCGCGCCCCTTCTGATCGGTTACGACGCTACGTTTATGGACGTGAATTATAAGAATAAAGGGCCGAGAAACGTCACGCTTCGTCAGATCGGCATTGCGGACGGCGGAACGACGCGCGATTTTTCCGAACGGGCGCTGGTGAGGGCGCTTGCGATCGGTATCGGCGCGGAAGGCTATGACGGCGAGACGGTTTCACTCGAAGAGGGGCAGGAAAGCTATTATCAGCCTATCCTCAAAATCAAGGACGAAAGAGACGTCAACGGACGGACCGTCTATAAGGCGAAAATAGACGCCTATCTCGAAGTGGGATTTTTATATGTGGACATTGAACAGTCGGAATACGCCAAGATATTGGCTTGGCAGGAGGAGACCGGAAATCGGGTCCTCTACCCGCTTGTGGAAAAAAACGAATATTGCCCCGATATTTCGGTTGCAAATTATTGGTATAAAGCGAATGCGAGAGGGGACGCGGTAAGCGTAAACGAGGCGACGGGAACGGCGTCGGTCATTCCTTACGGTGAGGATATGGTTCTCGAGGACAACTACCTGCGCGACGAAGCGGGAAATCCCGTGTATTTCAGATATATGGGCGGCGGAACGGCGGAAACCGCGCAGTACAGAGTCCGCGTGCTGTATTACAATTACTATCGCTATGTCAACGGGTTCGAGCCCAACTATATTTTCGGCACGGACAGCCAGGGCTACGATTTGGCGCTCCGTATGGCCAACGGCATTAAGCTGAGCCTTATGCTGGCGATCTGCGTTTCCCTCATCAACCTTGTCATCGGCGCGATCTACGGCGCGATAGAGGGATATTACGGCGGCGCCGTCGATCTCGTCCTCGAGCGCGTGTCCGATATCCTTTCGGGCGTGCCCTTTATCGTGGTGGCTACGCTGTTTCAGATCCATCTCGCCGCGCAGGTGGGCGCTATTCCCAGCCTTCTGTTCGCCTTTGTCTTCACGGGCTGGATCGGTACGGCCGCCCGCGTGCGCACACAGTTTTACCGCTTCAAAAATCAGGAATACGTCATGGCGGCCAGGACGCTGGGTGCAAGGGACAGGCGGATTATCTGGAAGCATATTTTCCCCAATTCGCTGGGCACGATCATTACGTCTTCAGTACTCGTCATTCCCAGTACGATTTTGAGCGAGAGCATCTTAAGCTTCCTCGGGATTGTAAATCTGGGCGGCTCCACGATGACCAGCCTCGGCACGTTGCTCTCCGACGCGAGCAAGATCTGGACGAATTTCCCCCATCTGATGATCTTCCCCGCGATCGTGCTTTCCCTTCTGATGATTTGCTTTAACCTGTTCGGCAACGGCCTCAGGGACGCTTTCAACCCCTCGCTTCGCGGAGTGGAGGACTAAAGCCATGGATAATATTTTAGAAGTTAAAAAATTAAAGATATCTTTTCGCACCCTCAACGGTACGGTGAAGGCGGTCCGCGAGATCTCCTTCGACCTTCAGCGCGGAGAAACGCTTGCAATCGTGGGCGAATCGGGTTCGGGAAAGTCCGTCACGTCCAAGGCGATTTTGGGAATCCTTGCGGGAAACTCTATCGTGGAGGGCGGCGAGATCCTCTACGACGGCAAAGATCTCCTCAAGGTGTCCGAGGAGGATATGCATAAGATCCGCGGCGATAAAATCGCCATGATCTTTCAGGACCCGCTCTCCAGCCTCGATCCGATCGTCAAGATCGGAAAGCAGATCACCGAGGCCATGCTTTTGAAAAATAAGGCAAACCGCCGTGCGGGCAGGGTGGAGTTCAACGCCTGTCTCGCGGCGCTTAAAGAAAATATCGACGCGGCCATGGGCGAAACGGAAGGCGCGGAAACGAGCGCTAAAGTGAAGGAATTTATCGAGACGTTCGACAAATTCAACATCGAAGCGATTACGCTGGAAAATCATTATAACGCTTCCCATACGGCGGCGGAGGAGCTGATCGCCGCGATAGAGGAATTTTTGTTCCGCGTCGAAAAGAAGCAGAAAATGGACGTGAAGCTCGTTCTGGGCGGCATTTCCAAAAAGCTTCGGACGGTAAAAGACCCCTATCTCACAGCGAAATACGACGCCGTGCTGGAGAAAAGCGCCGCGCGGCTGGCCGAGGAGAAAAAGCAGCTTCGGGCGAAGCTTGCGTCCTTTGGGAACAATGAAAACAATGCCGAGGGAGCCGAGACGGCGTCCCGGGTTTACGGAAGCACGGTGGCGGCGTTGGACGAATTGAAGGAGACCCTGAAAGAGGTGATTTCCCAAACGCGGCCGAACTTTTTCCGCATCGGGTTTTATATGTATAAAAATCCCGACGCCAAGCTCGACCCCGCGGGCAGGAGCATAGAGGAAATCAACGATATGGCGTTGAGCTATCTCAACGAAAATTTCATGTCGGAGTTTATCGAGCTGGAGAGAAAGGGGGTCAGGCATTCGTTTGAAAAGGCGCTGGAGGGAAAGAAAAAATTTGTCGCCCTGGCGGCGGAGGCAAAAGAATTTTTCCTGAAAGGCGGCTTTGAAAAAGCGGAGGCGTATAAAAAGTGCAAGGAAATGTCCGAGGCGGCGGAGGCGTCGATCGACCGTCTGGCGACGGTGAAGGACAGCGACGCCTATACCTTCGGCACGGGCTTAAGGCACGCGATAGACAGCTATTTTTATTATAAGGCAAACAATCCCAAGGAAGAAGCGCGCTTCGAGCGTCAGACGAAAAAGCGGGAGGCGCTTCTCGCAAAAGGCAAAACGGTGGATTGGAAGGTGGTGCCCAAGGTCGTCGTCGAGCTCGACGAACAGGCGGCCAATATCGCGGCGCTTTTCGACAGGCTGACGAAAAAATACGAGGCGGAAATCGCCGCGGCGGAATCGGTGGATTTCCGTCGTCGGAGCATCGAACTCATCGATTTTCTCAAGGAAAAGGCGTCGCAGGTGGTCTATCTCGTCACCAAGCGGATCGCCAGGGAAAAGGCGATCAAGCTGATGGAGGAGGTCGGTATCCCCGAGCCTCGTATCCGTTACAATCAGTACCCGTTCGAGTTTTCGGGCGGCATGCGTCAGCGTATCGTCATCGCGATCGCCCTCGCCGCCAATCCCGACATTCTCATCTGCGACGAACCGACCACCGCGCTCGACGTCACCATTCAGTCGCAGATTCTCGAGCTGATCAACAAGCTCAAGACGGAAAGAAATCTTTCGGTCATTTTCATTACGCACGATTTGGGCGTCGTCGCCAATATGGCCGACAAAATCGCCGTGATGTATGCGGGAAAGATTGTGGAATACGGTACGGCGGACGATATCTTTTACGATTCGCGCCATCCCTATACCTGGGCGCTGCTGTCCTCCATGCCCGATTTGGACACGGACGAAAAGCTGGACGCGATCCCCGGCACGCCGCCAAACATGATCTATCCGCCCGTCGGGGACGCCTTTGCGGAACGCAACAAATACGCGATGAAAATCGATTTCGAAATGCAGCCGCCGATGTTCGAGGTGTCGCCCACGCATTGGGCGGCCACCTGGCTGTTGCATCCCGACGCGCCGAAGGTTGCCGTGCCCAAGGCGATTACCGACCGTATCAAACGCATGAAGAAATTGGGAGGTACCGAGCATGGAGAACAATAACGAAGTGCTTTTGAGGGTGGAGCATCTCTGCCAATACTTCAAAATGGGAAGAAAGGAGCTGAAGGCGGTGGACGACGTCAGCTTCGAAATCAAAAAGGGCGAAGTGTTCGGGCTGGTGGGCGAGTCGGGCTGCGGCAAGACGACCACGGGACGCTCGATTATCCGTCTCTACGACATTACCTCGGGCAATATCTACTTCAAGGGACAGAGGATTTGCGCGGGGACCCGCTCCTATACCGACGCGATCGCCGCGGCGAAACGGGAGACGCTAAAAGCCGTCGGGGCCTTGCGGGCGGAAAGCAAAGCGGACCCTTCAAGGGCGGCGGAAAACGATAAAAGGATAGCGGAGAAAAGGGCGGAGCTTCAAGGGATTATCGCGGAAAATCGGAGAAAAATCCGTGAGGCGAAGCTGGATCACACCACGTCCGACAGGCAGTATGCCGAGGCGCAGGTGAAGCGGGTGGACGAGGAATACGCGCCCAAGCTGGAAGCGGCGAAGGGCGATCCCGAAAAATTTGCGGCCGTAAAAAAGGAATATTCGCGCGACCGTCACATCGCAAAACACACCAAGCTCATCACGCAGATACAGATGATTTTTCAGGACCCGATCGCCTCGCTCAATCCCCGCATGACGGTGCGGGAAATCGTATCCGAGGGGCTTGTCATCAACGGCATCAAGGATAAAAAATATATCGAGGAAAAGGTTTATGAGATTCTCGAGCTGGTCGGGCTGGTCCGCGAGCACGCGGGGCGTTACCCGCACGAGTTTTCGGGCGGACAGCGCCAGCGTATCGGTATCGCGCGTTCCGTCATCATGAACCCCGAAATGATCATCGCGGACGAACCCATTTCGGCGCTCGACGTGTCCATTCAGGCGCAGGTGATCAATCTGCTCAACGAGCTGCGCGAGAGGTTGGGCCTGACCATTTTGTTTATCGCGCACGATCTGTCCGTCGTCAAATATTTTTCGGACAGAATCGGCGTCATGTATTTCGGAAAAATGGTGGAGCTTGCCTCGTCGGACGAATTGTTTGCGCACCCGCTCCACCCTTATACCCGTTCCCTGTTGTCCGCGATTCCGCTTCCCGACCCGCACTACGAAAAGAAGCGCACGAGGATTACCTATAACCCGCTCGCCGAGCACGATTATTCCGTCGATACGCCTTCCCTGCGGGAGATTGCGCCCGGGCATTTCGTCTATTGCAACGACGCGGAAGAAAAGCGGTATAAAAAGGAACTGAACGCATGAGGAGACCGCCGTGGATAAAAAGCTCGTAAAGACGCTGGTAAAATATCTGATCGCCTTTGCCGTCGGCGGCGCCATGACGCTGGGCGTGCTCTTTTCGCAAGGATATTTTCATCAGACGGAACTGCTGCAAAAATATAAAAATCTCTGCGACGCCTTTACGATTCCCGGCGTCATTTTGATGCTGGTCACGGCGCTTTTGGCCGTCAGCAACGGCGGGATTTTCGACGGGCTGAGCTATTCGCTGGGCAGGCTTTTCCGCATGCTCATTCCATTTATGAATAAATCGGACGAAACCTATGCCGAGTATAAGGAACGCAAGCACGGCGGCGGAAAGCTCAGGGGCTATTCCTTTCTGTTTTTCACGGGGCTTGCTTTCTTTGCCGCTGCGATCGTCTTTCTCGTTTTGTTTTATAAGGTCTATTAAGGCGGAGGGTAAGCTTGTCGGGCGCGTGTTTTCCCTGGATTAAGGCTGTTAAAAGGGCGTCCGTAGGCTTCGAAGGATTGAAGGGGCGGCGCTTCTTTACAAAATTTTAAGCGAAACGCCGGGCGAAGCCGGTGCGTTGAAGGTATCGTTTTTCTGTTTTGACTGTCGAAGTAAAAGCTCTCCCGCGTCGGGAGAGCTTTTTGTCGTACGGACTTTACTTTTTGACGATCGGGAGCCATACCTGCGCCCGCGACTGCGGGCCGTTCGTTTCCGTCAGATATACCTCGATATCGGGCGCAGGGGCATACGCGTATCCCGAAGTGGGAAGCCACTCCGTCATGATTCGCCTTTGCAAGTTCTGTATCGCTTCGGGCATCTTGCCGACGCAGTCGAAAACAGCCCAATCGCCTTCGGGGACGTCGTACTCCTCCAGCTCCTCGGGACAGGGCGCTTTTGTCGCCACCGCGATATAATAGCCGGAAAACTCTCCGCCGTCGCAGGCCGAGACCCCCAGCACGCCTTCGGGCTTCGACCCGTCCATCAGCGCCCAGATTTTGGGAAGCAGGCCCGCCTCGTGCGTCCGTTTCCAAAACTGCGGAACTTTTTCCATACAGTCTTCCATGGTCATGTGTTCCCTCGTGACGGCGCCGACGATCCGGAAGCCTTTGTTGTGTTCGATCTTGTAGTTCATGGCATATTCTCCTTTTACAGATAAAATAAAGGTGAGCCGGGGATAGGCGGATAAAACGTTTCCCTTTTCCCGCGCGGCTTTCGGCGTCACGCCGTGGATGGCATGAAACGCGCGGGTGAACGCCGTGGGCGAATCGTATCCGTATTTCAGCGCCAGATCGACGACCTTGACGTCCGAATTGCCCAGCTCGAACGCGGCGAGCGTCATTCTGCGCCTGCGGATATATTCGCCCAGCGTCTGTCCCGCGATATACGTAAACATGCGCTGGAAATGAAAGGAAGAACAAAGCGCCTTTTTTGCGGCGAGGCCGACGTCGATTTCCCCGTCGAGATTTGCTTCGATATAGTCCAGAGCTTCGTTGAGTTTTTCTATCCAATCCATTGTCTCACCTTCTTGAGTTCTATTATACGGAAAATATTTGCCTTTGTCCTCGCGGAAAGCGAGCAAAAATTGCGAGCCTGTCCCCGCGGAGGATTTTTGCCCGACGTTGCGGGGGATAGCGTGCGAAAGCTCTGCGGCCGCTTCCGTCGGAAGCGAATAAAAATTTTGTTCCTTTCCGGCAGAGTTTTTCGCCTTTCTATCATAAAGCAAAGCTTCGGAAAAGTCAAGGGGGAGAAAGCAAATGAACGATTGCAGCAAAAAAAGTAAAATAAGTATTATTTTATGCGAAAAATCGGCGCGGGGACGTTTGCTTCTTGACAAATCGGTGTAAATATAGTATGATAATAAAGGTGATAAAGGGGAATTTGCGGATTCTCCCGCCAGGTTTTATTCGGAGGATCTATGGACATCGTCCCTCTATCTATTGCGATCGTTATACTCGTACTGCTCTCGGGCTTCTTTTCGGGCACGGAAACGGCTTATTCCTGCGCCAATAAAATCAAGCTGAAAAGCATGGTTGCGCTCGGCAAAAAGAATGCCAAAGCGGTTTACGCCTTTGCCGAGGAAAAATACGACAAACTCATCACGGCCATTTTAATCGGCAACAACGTCGTAAATCTCACCGCTTCCGCGCTGGGCACGATTCTGTTCGGAAAGCTGCTCGCCAATCCCTCGGAAGCGACCACCGTTTCGACGGCCGTCCTCACCGTGGCGGTATTGATTTTCGGCGAGATTACGCCCAAATACCTCGCGAGCATCTATCCCGAAAAGTGCTGCTATCTGTTCTATCCCGGCATGCAGCTCTTCTATTGGCTTCTGATCCCCGTCAGCTTTATCTTCGGCTGCTATAAAAAGCTGCTGTCGAAGATATTCAAGCTCAATCCCGACGACGCGGTGACGGACGCCGAGCTGATGTCCCTCGTCGATGAGGCGGAGGAGGACGGCACTTTAAGGGAGGACGAATCCGAGCTGGTGCGTTCCGCGCTGGAATTCGACGATCTGAAGGTGGAGGATATCCTCGTCCCCCGCGTGGACGTGATCGCGATCGACAGCCAAAGCTCTATGGAGGAAATTCTGCAGATATTCCGCGAAAATAATTATTCGCGCCTGCCCGTCTATAAAGATACCATCGACAACGTCATCGGCCTGGTGCACGAGCGGGATTTTTACAGCGCGTACTTAAAGGGCGAAAAGGAAATCGGACACGTGGTTCAAAACATCGTGTTCACTTCCGAATACACCCGCATTTCCACGCTTTTGAAACAGCTTCAGAAACAGAAGATACACATGGCGGCCGTCTCCGACGAATACGGCGGGCTGGTCGGTATCGTCACGCTCGAGGACATTCTCGAAGAACTGGTCGGCGAAATCTGGGACGAACACGACGAAGAGGAGGTTCTTTACGGCAAAATCGCCGAGGGCGAGTATTGGGTGGACGGCAAGTGCGAGCTGGAAGAGTTTTTCGAGCTTTACGGCCTGAAGCTCGACGACGACATCGAGTCGAACACCGTCGGCGGCTGGGTAACCGAGATTTACGGCGGTATCCCGACCGTGGGCGAAATCATAAAATTTAAGTTTCTCGAGATCAAGGTGGTGAAGGCCACGCGGCAGAAGGTGCTCAAAATCCGTTCGCGGCGGACGGAAGGAGAAAACATCCACGAGGACGATGAATGACCTTCCCCGAAGAAAAAAGTATCGGATTTTATAGATATCCGATAAAAATACATATATACATATGCAATGCGGTATGCTATACTGTAACGGACGAATAAAATTTCGGAGGTAAATTATATGGAAACGATCCTGGTCACCGGCGGAAGCGGATTTATCGGCTCCCATACTGTATTGGAACTCCTCGAAAAGGGGTACGGCGTCGTCGTGATGGATAATCTCTCCAACTCCAGCGAGGAGAGCCTGCGGCGCGTGGAAAAGCTGACGGGTAAAAAGGTAAAATTTTACGAGACGGATATCCGCGATCGGGAGGGGACGGAAAAGATCTTTCAGGAAAACAAGATCGACGCCGTCATTCATTTCGCGGGGCTGAAGGCTGTGGGCGAAAGCTGTAAAATTCCCCTCAAATATTACGAAAATAATATCGGCGGTACGGTCACCCTCCTCGAGGTGATGGAAAAATACAATGTGAAAAAGATTATTTTCTCCTCCTCCGCCACCGTTTACGGCACCCCCGAGCGCCTGCCGCTGGACGAGGACTGCCGTCTATCTACTACAAATCCCTACGGCAGCACCAAGCTGATGCTGGAAAACATCATGCAGGACGTCTATAAGGCGGACGAGGGCTGGAATATCATTCTGCTTCGTTATTTCAATCCCGTCGGCGCGCACGAAAGCGGGCTGATCGGCGAGGATCCGAAGGGTATCCCCAACAATCTGATGCCGTACGTCGCGCAGGTGGCCAGCGGAAAGCTGTCCTGTATTCAGGTTTACGGCAACGATTACGATACCCCCGACGGAACGGGCGTGCGCGATTATATCCACGTCGTGGATCTTGCGCTGGGGCATATCGCCGCAATCGAATACTGCCGGGAAGCGGGCGTGCACATCTACAACCTCGGCACGGGCCACGGATACAGCGTTCTGGACATGATCCACGCTTTCGAAAAGGCCTGCGGCAAAAAACTGCCCTATAAAATCTGCGACCGTCGTCCCGGGGACATCGCCGCCTGCTATGCCTGCCCCGACAAGGCCGAAAAGGAACTGCATTGGAAGGCAAAATACGGCATCGAGGAAATGTGCGCTTCCCAATGGAAGTGGCAGAGCACCAACCCCAACGGTTACGATAAATAATAGTAAACTCCCCGCACAGCCGCGGGGAAATTTTTTAGGACGACTTAAAAAGTTATGATCTTACCCGATAAAATTATCCGTTCCCGCCGCAGGACGCTGTCCATTTCGATCGACCCTTTCGGACGGCTGATTGTCCGCGCTCCTCTGCGCTGCGGCGAGGAGCGGATTTGTGCGTTTTTGCGGGAAAAGGAAAGCTGGATCGTCCGTCAGAAAGAAAAAACGAAAGGGGCAGGGCTGCGACTTCCGCCCGAAAGCCTCGACGGGTACCGTTTTTTGCTGATGGGAAAGGAGTGCGTAATCCGTCTTTACGACGGAACCCGCGTCCGTTACGACGAAAACGCGCGGGAAGTGTTTCTGCCGCGGGAAAATTCCCGCGAGCGGCTGGTGAAATGGCTGAAGGAAAACGCGAAGCGTATCCTCTCGGCGATCTGCGCCCGCCGCGCGTCGGAAATGGGCGCTTCCTATCCCTCCCTTTCCGTCACGTCGGCAAAGACGCGGTGGGGCTCCTGTTCGTATAACGACGCCCTGCATTTTTCCTTTCGCCTGCTGTATGCGCCCGTAGAAGTGATCGATTACGTCGCCGTGCACGAGCTGTCGCATACCTTTTATAAAAATCACGGCAAGGCCTTTTGGGCTGCGGTGGAAAAATACGTCCCCGATTATAAGAAAAAACGCGCCTGGCTGAAGGAAAACACCCTGCTGATGGAGATATTCTGAAAAATTTTTCCGTGCGGCGCAGCATTTTTTTTAATTCCTATCAATTTAGTATGAAATTATGGCGAATAAAGGCGTAAAATTTTGTTTACAAATCGGCGGGAGTGTGGTATAATAAAGGACGGCAATCGGAGGGGGCGCGCGGAAGACCGCGTGCGGCCCTTTGGGGAAAAGGAAAGAGAAAACCACGAAAAGGAAGTAGAAGAGTATGACTGTTCAAGAGATGCAAAGTGAAATTTTGCGCTTGAAAAAGGAGAAGGGAGTGTGCATTCTCGCGCATACCTATCAGTCGCACGACGTTGTGGAGATCGCGGATTTTACGGGCGATTCGTTTCAGCTGAGCATGAAAGCGAAAAGCGACGTGCGCGATAAAGTGCTGATGTGCGGCGTGCGGTTTATGGCGGAAACGGTGAAGATTCTTTCCCCCGAAAAGACGGTATATCTTTCCAATCCCATCGCGGGCTGTCCCATGGCGGAGCAGCTTACCCCCGAGCAGGTATTAAACGAAAAGAAAAAATACCCCGATTGTATGACGGTCGCTTACGTCAATACGACGGCGGAGCTCAAGGCGGTGAGCGACGTCTGCGTCACCTCCTCGTCCGCCGTGGAGATCGTACATAAGCTTCCCGCCCGCGACGTGCTCTTTATCCCCGACGTCAATCTGGGGGCTTACGTGCAGTCGAAATGTCCCGAAAAGAAATTACATTTCATGCGGGGCGGCTGTCCCGTCCATGCGTGTCTCTCCGCGCGCGACGCGGCGGAGTCTAAGGCGGCGCATCCGCAGGCGAAGCTTCTCGCCCATCCCGAATGTAAGGCGGAGGTGTTGGCGTACGCCGATTACGTCGGTTCCACGGCGGGGATCATGGATTACGTGCGCCGTTGCGACGAAAAGGAGTTTATCATCGGCACGGAGGTTTCTGTCGCCGAGCATCTGGGCTTTGAATATCCCGATAAAAAGTTTTATCCTCTGACGAAAGAGCTCATCTGCCCCAACATGAAGGCGACGACGCTGCCCGACGTTTATCGGGCGCTGAAAGAGGGATGCGAACAGATCTCGTTGAGCGCGGAAATTCTCGTTAAGGCCCGCGGGTGTATCGACGCGATGCTCGAGCTGGGCTGAAAATCGGAAAAAAACAGTTTGCCCGAAAAATAAAAAATACGGATTGAAAATTCGGAGAAATGCTATGCTTCAATTGGAACACGTCACCTATCGCGTAAGCGACGAGCAGGGTGAAAAAACGATATTAAAGGACGTGAATCTGTCCTTGTCCGAACGCTTTGTGGCGTTTACGGGGCCGAACGGCGGCGGAAAATCGACGCTGGCAAAGGTCATCGCGGGTATCATAACGCCGACGGAAGGAAAAATTTTATTCGACGGCGAGGATATCACGTCTCTGTCCGTCACGGAACGGGCGAAACGGGGGATTTCTTACGCCTTCCAGCAGCCCGTCCGCTTCAAGGGGCTGACGGTGCGCGACCTCATATCGATCGCAGCGGGCAGAAGCGCAAACGTGTCCGACGCCTGCGCGTATCTTTCGGAGGTGGGGCTTTGCGCGAGGGATTATCTCGACCGCGAGGTAAACGCTTCGCTCTCGGGCGGGGAGCTCAAGCGGATAGAAATCGCCACCATTCTCGCCCGCGGGACAAAGCTTTCCGTATTCGACGAGCCGGAGGCGGGGATCGACCTGTGGAGCTTCGGCAACCTCATCAACGTCTTTCAGAAGATGTACGACAAGACGAACGGCAGTATCCTCATCATTTCCCATCAGGAAAGAATCCTCGACATCGCGGATAAAATCGTGGTGATCGCGGGCGGGGAAGTGGAGCGGGCGGGGACGAAGGAGGAAATCCTTCCCAAGCTGCTGGGCAGGGAGGCCTGCCGCGTGCTGACGGAAAAACTATAAGCGGAGGAAGGCATGGACGCAATCGAAAAGGATTTGTTAATGAAAATCGCGGATTTGCACGGCGTGCCCGAAGGGGCGTACAATATCCGCGAAAACGGAAAGCCCGCGGGCAGAAGTTCCACGGCGAATATAGAAATCGTCCCCAAAGCGGACGGAACATCCGGCATCGAGATTTACATCAAGCCCGGGACGAAAAACGAAAGCGTGCATATTCCCGTCATTTTAAGCAAGGCGGGGTATCAGGAAACGGTGCATAACGATTTTTACATCGGCGCGGACGCGGACGTGGTGATCGTGGCGGGCTGCGGCATTCATAACTGCGGCGGCGTTGACCTCACTTCGCGTCACGACGGCGTGCATACCTTTTACGTGGGCAGAAACGCGCGCGTCAAGTATGTCGAAAAGCACTACGGCGAAGGGGACGGCAACGGCGAAAACGTAATGAATCCCACGACGGTGGTGCACCTCGACGAGGGCGCGTATATGGAAATGGAAACGACCCAGATCAAGGGCATCGATTCGACCGACCGCGTGACGAGGGCCGACCTCAAGGCGGGCGCAAACCTCGTGATCCGCGAAAAGATTTACACGCACGGCCGCCAGCGCGCGGATACCGATTTCTCGGTGGACATGAACGGCGCGGGCGCGAGCGCGGACGTCGTTTCGCGGTCGGTGGCGGCGGGCGAATCCCGCCAGAATTTCAATTCGACGATGAACGGAAACGCGCCCTGCCACGGACACACCGAATGCGACGCCATCATCATGGACAAGGCCTCCGTCACGGCGGCACCCTGCCTGTCCGCAAACGATATCGACGCGGAGCTTATTCACGAGGCGGCGATCGGGAAGATTGCGGGCGAACAGCTGATTAAGCTGATGACGCTGGGACTTAGCGAAAAGGAAGCGGAAGAACAGATTATCAAGGGCTTTTTGCATTGAGAGGCGAATAAAATAAAACCAAAGAAAAAGGAGTATGCAACATGAGCGAGCTGGCTTATAAGAGAACCAACGTTTACGAAACGGCCGACGAAAGGAAGCTGAAGGAAATTTTTGACTATGCGGAAGGATACCGCGCCTTTATCGACGCGGCAAAAACGGAGCGCGAAGCGTGCGATTACGTCGCCGAGGAAGCGGAGAAGCGCGGCTATAAGCCCTTCAAATTCGGCGCGAAGCTGAAAGCGGGCGACAGAGTTTATTACAACAACCGCGGAAAAAATATCTATCTCATCAAGGTGGGTACGGCGGACATCGCAAGGGACGGAATACGCATCGTCGCCTCCCATATCGACAGCCCGAGGGTAGATCTCAAGCAGGTGCCTTTGTACGAATCGGACGGCGTGGCCCTCGCCAAAACCCACTATTACGGCGGTATCCGCAAATATCAGTGGGCGGCGATTCCCCTCGCGCTTCACGGCAGGATTGTGAGGGCGGACGGAACGGCGTTCGATGTGAAAATCGGCGAGGACGATAACGATCCCGTATTTTATATCAGCGATCTCCTGCCCCATCTTGCGGCCAAACAGAACGCCAAGCCGCTCGGCGAAGGGCTCGGCGGCGAGGATCTCAATATCTGGCTGGGGAATATGCCCTATACCGCGGCGGAAGAGGACAAGGACAAAACGGTGAAGGAAAATCTTCTGCGCATCCTGCACGAGAAATACGGTGTCAGGGAAGAGGACTTTTTGAGCGCGGAGCTTTCGCTCGTCCCCGCGTTTCGGGCAAAGGATGTCGGGTTCGACCGCGGATTGATGGCGGCGTACGGCCACGACGACCGCGTGTGTTCCTATCCCGCCTACACCGCGCTGTTTGACGAGGAGCCCGAAAAGCATACCGTCATGGTGGTGCTGGCGGATAAAGAGGAGATCGGGAGCGAGGGCGCGACGGGGATGCAGTGCGCGATCTTTACCGACCTGATCGACGCTTTGGCGGCCTCTTTCGGCGTCACGTCCGCGGAAGTGCGCGCGGCGTCCAAGTGCCTGTCGGCGGACGTCAACGCGGGGTACGACCCCAATTTCAAGGACGTCTGCGAGCCGCTGAACAGTACCTTCCTTTCCTGCGGCGCGGGATTGACGAAGTTTACGGGTTCGCGCGGAAAGGGCGGCTCCAACGACGCTTCGGCAGAGTTCGTCGGGGAAGTGAGAAAGCTGTTCAACGACAACGGCGTCGTATGGCAGACGGGCGAGCTGGGCAAGGTCGATGTCGGAGGCGGCGGCACGGTGGCGAAGTTTATCGCCAAAATGAATATCGATACGGTGGATATCGGCGTACCCGTCATCTCCATGCATTCGCCTTACGAAGTAATCTCCAAAGCGGATCTCTACGAGGCGTACCGCGCTTTCCGCGCTTTTATCAAGTGAGCGGAACGCGGCGAAAAAGTATTAAAACAGCGGCTCTGTAAAAGAGCCGCTGTTTTTTAGCTTTCGTTTCGTACTTAGGGGGACAAACCGCTTCGACATTCAATCGATATTTCGTATTCCGTCGTCCGTATATAAAAGGGCGCGGCAGTCGTTTAGGCGAAACAAAGCGAAAGAGGGACAATCGGGCGAAGAAAAATGCTTTTTCAGATCGGGGCAGGCGTCCAGCATCATCTGTTTTTCCGAAAAAGAAGTTCGTTCCTCGGCCGTTGCGTCCAATCGAAGCCATTCGCGCGTTCCTTCCTTTAAGGCGGTAATCTGTACGAATGCGTTTTTCTTCAGCTGTTTATAAACGTCTTTGGCTTTTCCCGTGGATATATATATGGCTCCCATATATTCGGCCGCCGCTCCGAACGGACGGCAGGCGGGACGTCCGCAGTTTGTACTTGTCACCCAAAAATGGCGGCACTCTTTCAAAAAATCGTAAGCGGCGCTCATTTATTTTACTTCCACGCCGTCCGCGGTGAAGAGGATATCGGAAGAATAGTAGGCGGTGAGGCCGTTGACGAGCTCCGCATAGTCCGCTTTGGCAAAACACTCCGAGGCGGAGTGCATGGCCAGCTGCGCCAGGCCGAGATCGGCCGACAAAACGCCCACATGCCCCAAAGAAATTGCGCCCAGCGTGCCGCCGCTTCTCATATCGGAGCGGTTGAAAAAGGTCTGGTATTTTACGCCCGCTTTATCGAAGACCGTTTTGACGATCGCCGAGGATACCGCGTCGGTGGTGTAAGCCTTGTTTGCGTGATTTTTAATCACCACGCCGCCGCCCATCACGGTTTTGTTGGTCGGGTCGCATTTTTCGGCGTGATTGGGGTGCATGGCGTGCGCGTTGTCGAGAGAAATGAGGAAGGAGGACGCAAGCGCCTTATAATATTCGTTGTCGTCAAATTTCAAGGCGTAAGCGATGCGCCGAAGCACGTTTTCGAGGAGATCCCCGCCCGCGCCCTGAAGGGTTTGGCTGCCCACTTCCTCATTGTCGAGGCAGGCCGCGACGCATACGCCGCCGCTCGGCGCGTGGGCGGCGAGGGACTCGAGAGACGACCACACGCTTGTGAGATTGTCGATGCGGGGCGAGGCCGCAAATTCGTTATTCAATCCAAACAGATAGGGCTTGTCCGCGTTGACGACGTAAAGATCGTAGGCGACGGGCGTCTTTTCGGTGAGGCCGACGAGAAAATCGGGCGCCGTTTCCCCGTCCGTGAGCGCGAAAAGGGGCAACAGGTCGATCTGCGGATTGACGGCGAATCCGTCGTTGACGGAGCGGTTCATGTGCACCGCGAGGGAAGGCACCGTGACGAAATATTCGCTCGTCGCGGTTTCGCTCTTCAACACGCCGTTTTCGTTTGTTACGACCCGTCCCGCGATTTTCATCGGTCGGTCGAAAAAGCTGTAATAAATTCCGCCGCCGTACGTTTCGGCGTTGAGCTTCGCATAGGGCCCTGCGAGGGTGACTGCGTTTTCCTTGAGCTTCAGCGCGGGCGAGTCGGTATGCGACGCGACGATCTTAAAGAAAAAATCGTCCAACGCGCCGACGGTAAAGGCGACGAGACTGCTCCCGTTTCTTTCCACGAAATATTTTCCGCCCTCCTCGATCGCCCAGTCGTCCGTTTCGCTCAAAGCGATAAACCCGTTTCCCAGAAGAAGCTGTTTTGCGTTTTCCACCGCGTGATAGGCGGTGTAAGAGGTTTCCAAAAAATCCAAAAGACGATTTATCATGATAGAATTCCGTTTAATGATATATTTTTCCATTATTGTAGCATACTTTAAGGGACTTTGACAACTATTTTAACAGATTTGTCCCGTTTTTCACCTGTACTATATTTTTCTTTCACACAAATATATTAAACTATATTAAAATAGATTTTATACCGAAAAAGGGGAAAGGATTTCCTCCTCCGAAAAAATGAAAATGCGGTGAAAAGTATTAAACAATGACAGTAAACCCTTGACAACGTTCACAATAGGTGTATAATGAAGACGTAATGCAAGGGGGGAAGAAACGCGGCGTTTTTGTAAATTCCGTCCCGTTCGCTTAAGGGCGGGGGCGGATTGAAAATACAGAACCGAAAAAACGACAAAAGTGAGGTAACAACCATGGAAGAAAACGAAAAGAAGTTGGAAGGAACGGCGGAGAAGACGAGAAATGAAGAATATCTCGGCAAAATCTTCACCATGCTCAAAAAAATGGAGGGCGTGGCGCTGACGAAGGTCAAATCCCATTTCAACAATTCCGAAATGCGGCTTCTCGGGGAAGTGATCCTCGCGGGCTACGGCGGGAAACGTATTATTTCCACGCAGTTGGCCTCGCGTCTGGGCGTCACCCGTTCCGCCGTGTCCCAGATGGTCAACAAGCTGGAGGCCCGCGGCATAGTCAAGCGCGTCCCCGACGAGGTGGACAGAAAGATCGCCTATATCGAACTTTCTTCCGCGGCGCTGACATATTATAACGAGGAAAAGGGCGTCTGCTGCAGCCTCGTGGGCGAAGTCATCGACAAGCTTGGGGTCGATAAGGTCGATAAGCTGCTCGCTTTGAGTGACGAATTTATCGACACGGTAATAGATTTGAGAAAATAATTTTTATAGATTAAAGCAGTTTTTCGGCTTTAGGAAAGGCGGAAAGGTTTCCGCTTTTCTTTCTATTGTGCGGGAGTATAAAGGGATTATGTTAAAGCTTAAGGATATCAAAAAGGACTATAAGACGGCGGGAACCGTCGTGCACGCGCTTAAAGGAGTATCTCTCGAATTCCGCGCCAACGAATTTGTCTCCGTTCTCGGGACGTCGGGCTGCGGAAAAACCACTCTCTTAAACATCATCGGCGGGTTGGATCAATACACCTCGGGCGACCTTGTTATCCGCGGTATTTCCACCAAAGATTACGACGACCGCGACTGGGACGTGTATAGAAATCACCGTATCGGGTTTGTGTTTCAGTCGTATAACCTTATTCCTCAGCAGTCGGTTTTGGAAAACGTCGAAATCGCCCTGACGATCGCGGGCTGTTCTAAAGCAGAACGCAAAAAGCGCGCCGCCGAAGCGCTTAAAAAGGTAGGCCTGGGCGAGCAGATGAACAAGCGGCCCAACCAGCTTTCGGGCGGACAGATGCAGCGGGTGGCCATCGCCCGCGCGCTGGTCAACAATCCCGAAATCCTTTTGGCGGACGAACCGACGGGCGCGCTCGATTCCACCACCAGCGTACAGATTATGGAACTGATCCGCGAGATCGCGGGGGAACGCCTGGTCATCATGGTCACGCACAATCCCGAGCTTGCCGAAAAGTATTCCTCGCGTATCGTCCGCCTTCAGGACGGCCTCGTCGTCTCCGATTCCAATCCTTACGACAGCGGCGCGGAGCGCAAGGCTCTGGAGGCGCAGCTGAAGAAAAAGGGAATCACGCCCGAGCAGGTGCGTGCCTGGAAGAAGCGCAAAATAGAGCGGGAAGGCGCCTCGGCAGAAAAAGCTTCTATGAATTTCGGCACGTCTTTAAGCCTCAGTGCCCGTAACCTGCGCGCAAAGAAGGGGCGTACCCTGATCACCTCGATCGCGGGGAGCATCGGTATCATCAGCGTCTGCCTGGTGTTGGCCTTATCTCACGGCTTTAACAGGTATATCCTTAAAACCGAGGAGGATATGCTGTCCTATTATCCTTTGCAGATTACCGAGAGCTCTATCGACACGGCTTCGATTATGTCGGGAATGAGCTCGCACGGGGAAATGCCCGATTTATCCCAGCTTGACGATAAAGTATATGTCAATTCCTTTTTGACGAAAATAGCCAAGGGAATGACGGTGACGAACAATCTTTCGCCGGAATATATCTCCTATATCGAAGAGATGGACGAAAATCTTTATTCCGCTATCCAGTACGGCTATGGAACGAATCTTTCCGACAGCCTCTTTACGGAGGTCGTCACCGGCGTTTCCGAAAGCTCTTCCAAAAAACAAAATATGTCCTTGAGCGCGCTCAAGGAATTTTATGTCAACGAATTGACCGTCCACGCGTCGGAATACGCGCAGATTGCCTATATGGTCGATTATTTGGGCAGCGTCGTACATACGATGCCCGGCACCGACGAGCTGACGGACGAGCGTTACGGCGATTATATAGCGACGCAGTATGACGTAATTGCCGGCGAATTCCCTAAAAGCGACGACGAAGCGGTGCTGGTGATCGGCGGGAATAACGATGCCACCGATCTGCTGCTGGCACAGCTGGGATTTATCGAAGAGTATAATTTTCTCGAGCTGTTTGAAAAGGGAGAAAGCGAAACCGACGATTATATGACCATCGATTTCGACGATATTCTCAATAAGAAATACACGCTTTTCTATAACGACGAAATTTATAAGAAGAGCGTCTCCGCTTTAGAGCTGTACCCGTTTACATATCAGGGTGAGCGGGAAACTCTGGAGGCTGCGGAGGGAAGGGGCATAAACGTTAAAATCAGCGGTATCCTTCGTATCAAGGACGGGCTTACTTACGGGTGTCTTTCCAGCGGACTGAATATTTCCGAAGCTACGGTCAATAAGTATATTGCCGAAAACATGAAGTCGGAAATCGTCAAATGGATGACGGATCCGGCCAATGCCATTCCCTATGAAAGCGACGGCAAGCTGCTTACGCTTTACCGTTCCCCCGCGGAGCACCTTAACTCCTATTACTCCGCCGTGGAGGGCTATCCTATCCGTCTGACGACGAATCAGATGCGCGCCATACGTTCGCTGGGCGGCAGCGACATGCCCAATTCCATTGCCTTTTATCCTACGGATTTCACGGCCAAGGATAAGATCATAGATTATCTCGACGCCTGGAACAATTCCCACGAGGAATCGCAACAGGTCACTTATACCGATACGGTGGGATTAATGATGGGGATGATCCAGACGATGCTCAACGCCGTCACATACGTTCTCGTGGCGTTTACGGCGATTTCCCTCATCGTTTCTTCGGTGATGATCGGCGTGATTACCTACGTCTCGGTTGTGGAGCGGACGAAGGAGATCGGCGTTCTACGGTCGCTGGGGGCAAGGAAACGGGATATTAAAAACCTTTTCAATGCGGAGACGTTTTTAATCGGCCTGTTTGCGGGCGCTATAGGCGTGGGCGTCACGTACCTTTTGTCTATTCCGATCAACTTGATTTTCGGGGCCCTGACCGGCATTTCCACGCTGGCGGCGCTGCCCGTATGGCAGGGAATCGTCATGATCGCGGTGAGCATTGTGCTTACGCTGATCAGCGGGCTTGTTCCCGCGCAGTCGGCCGCGAAAAAGGATCCCGTCATCGCGCTCCGTACCGAATAGAGACGGAATACGGTATTCTTTCCGAAAGAGGATAAGAACCGTCGTATTCTTCCCGAGTGAGGACAGAACACGGTAGTCCCTCGGGGCTTTCAACCGAATAAAGATGCAAGACAGGCGTCCTTTCCCGATCGGAAATCGGAAGGACGCCGCTCGCGTTTTTCTCTGTTAAGCGGGTAATGAAAATAGATTACAAATTTTTGTTCGAAAGGGCAACGCGAAAATTTTGACGCTTTCGGTTTGACATTTTCTGCGGCTTTTGTTAAAATAGGGGATAAGGATTTTAGAAAAATAAACGCTCGGTGGGGCAAAAGAGGACTTTTGCCTAGAAAGGAATCTAAAACGGATACGGGATTATGAAATCGATCAGGAACAGCTTCGTTTGCAACACACCCATTGCGCACAGAGGTCTGCACGAAAAGGGGGTGCCCGAAAATTCGCGCGCGGCGTTTACGCGGGCGATCGAGGAAGGGTACGCCATCGAGACGGACGTGCGCCGTACCAAAGACGGTACGCTGGTGGTTGTCCACGACGACAATTTAAGACGTCTGACGGGAGAACCCGGAAAGGTGAGCCAGACCTCGTATCACGATTTATCCGCCATGCGCCTGGCGGGGACCAACGAGAGGATTCTCACGCTGGAGGAGTGTCTCGAGCACCTCGACGGCAGGACGCCGCTCCTTTTGGAAGTGAAGGATTTAAGCACCTTCAGCAGCTTCCCCGAGCAGGTTATGTACCGCATGCGTCAATACAAGGGCGAATATGCTCTGCAATCGTTTAATCCCTTTTACGTGTATAAATTCAAACAGCTTGCGCCCGACGTGCTGCGCGGACAGCTGGCGATGAGTATTTTTTCGCCCGACGTGCTTATTTCGTGCAGGGATACGCTGGAGGAATTTGACGTGTCGCCCGAGATTTTTGCCCGCGAGGGAGGCCTTTCCCGCAGGCAGGTGAAAGAAGCCGTGCGGTGCTCACCTGGACGATCCGCACCCAGGCGGAAGCGGAGCGCCTGCGGCCCTGGGTGGATAACATGATCTTTGAAAATTTCCGCCCCGAAAAATCGTTCAATTGAAAACCCGTTTTATAAAAGAAACCCTACGAGAGAAGCCCTTCCGAAGAGTCGGAAACGGCTTCTTTTTACGTTTGGAGATAAAATTGTAAAAAATATGGAAAATTTTTCATTTCGCTATGGACAAGAAGGATAAAGTGTGGTAAAATATCGGGAAACAGGGGCCCGTCTGTTTGCGCCGCGATATAAAAAGTAAGACAAAAGGGCATACTGGTACATAGGAGAAAGATTATGAAAATAGGAATGTTGACCAGCGGCGGGGATTGCCCCGGGCTTAACGCCGTAATGCGCGCGTTTGCCAAATACGTCTGTTCCCATATAGAGGACGTGAAAATTTTCGGTTTCCTCAACGGCTATACGGGATTGATCGAAAACGAGTACGAGATTCTTGCGGAAAAGGATTTCGAGCCTCTTCTCCTCGCGGGAGGAACCGTGCTCGGCAGCAAGCGCCAGCCCTTTAAGCAGATGACCGTCTCCGACGGCAACAATCGCTCCAAGCTGGACAAAATGAAAGAGACGTACGAAAAGCTGGGGCTGGACTGTCTCGTGACGCTGGGCGGAGCGGGGACGCACAAGACGGCCGCGCTGCTCTCCTCCGAGGGGTGCAGGGTCATCGGTCTGCCCAAGACGATCGACAACGACATCTGGGGCACGGACGTCACCTTCGGGTTTTCTTCGGCAATGGAGATCGCCACGGAATGTATCGACCGCATGCACAGCACGGCGGCCAGCCACGGCCGCACCATGCTGGTGGAGGTCATGGGCAACAAGGTGGGCTGGCTGACCTTATACGCGGGGCTGGCGGGCGGCGCGGATATGATTCTCATACCCGAAATTCCCTACGACGAGGACGCGGTGGTCGAGTTTCTCGAAAAGCGCAGAAAAGAGGGCGCGAGATACAATATCGTGGCGATCGCGGAAGGCGCCTTAAGCGTCGGGGAAGCGTCGCTCAAGCGCAAGGAAATGGCGGCCTTGCGCGCCTCGCGCGGGGAAACGACGGCCACGGAACGCCTGGCGCGGGCAATAGAGGCGCGGACGGGCGTGGAGACGCGCACGCAGGTGATCGGTTACCTCCAGCGCGGAGGCTCGCCCAACGCTTACGACCGCGCGATCTGCACTCTGATGGGAAGCTATGCGGGCGAGCTGGCCGAAAGGAAAAAATTCGGCGTCACCGTGGCCATGGCGGGCGGAAAGATTACCTATAATTCTCTCGCGGACATCGCGGGAAAGACCAAGAGCGTTCCTCCGACCCACCAGCTGGTGAGGGCGGCGAAGGCGGTGGGGATAAGCTTCGGAGAGTCGGCGCTTTGAATTTGCAACGAAAAGGAGAACGGTTTATGAAATACGCGATTATAGATATCAGTTCCAGCAGTATTTCCCTGCTGGTGGCGGAGGGCGAAAAGACGTTTGACGTGCTGTTGAGAGAACGGGAAAACATATCGATCCTGCACTATATGGAGGGGAAAAATCTCTCCGAGCGCGGCGTGGAGAGGCTGGCGGAAAACCTCGAGAAAATGAAGGAAATCTGCCGCAAGACGGGGGTGGTCAAGTGCTACGTCATCTCTACCGCGTCCATGCGGAATTTTGAAAATTTCGAATGGGTCGCCGAGGAGCTTAAAAAACGCGCGGGCGTCAACGTCAACCTGCTGGACGGCGAACGGGAAGCCTATTGCGATCTCGTCTCCAACGAGCGTTATAAGACGCTGGACAGGGCGTTTTTGGTCGATATCGGCGGCGGCAGCATCGAGATATGCGATCTCACGAGAGACGGTCCCGACGCGCTTACGTACCTTGATTTTGGGCCAATTCAGCTGAACGGAAAATTTGTTAAAAATATTCACCCCGACGAAAAGGAGGCGAAAGAGATAAAAAAATACGTCAAAAAGACGCTGAAGAAAACCTCGCTTCCCGATAAGGGCAGATTTGCGACGGCGGTGCTGGTGGGCGCCACCAACCGCGCGGTTTACGACGTCTATCTCGAGTACTGCGACGAAACCGAGCCCGCGGGCGAAAAGCTTATCGAATACGACAAGCTGAAAAAGCTTTGCAGGCACCTCGTCCGCTCGTCCGACAGGAGCATGCTGGTGCTGAAAAACGCGCCCGAAAAGATTTATACCCTGACGACGGCGGCGGTTATTCTGCGCGCGATATTAAAGCATTTCGGGGTGGCGAATATCGTCGTGTCCGATTTCGGCGTCAAAGAGGGGTATCTCGCCCTCGCGGCGGGCGGAGAAGCGGAGGGGGAGCTTTCCCCGCTCGACGAGATCGTCGCGCCCGCGCCCGCCGTTTATGCGGAAGAAAAGAAAAAGGGTAAAAAATCTGAGGCGGCTTCGGACGAAAAGGGAAAAAACGGCAGGAAATCGGCCGCGCTCCCGAAAGAAAAAAACGGCAGGAAATCGGCCGCCTTTACGGAAGAAAAAAAGAATAAAAAGTCACCGACGCAAGGGGAAGAGAAAATAAAAACCGATAAAAAAGCCGTCGCGGAGGAAAAGAAAAGCAATAAAAAGTCCGCGGCGTCCGCGGAGAAAAAGACCGTGGAAAAGGAGGAATGACCGTGGCGAAGAAGGAGGGCGAAACCGCCTTTGTAAAAGGTATCTACTGTAATAGGGAATATTCCTGGCTGCAATTTAACCGCCGCGTTCTCGACCAGGCGTGCGATCTCACCAATCCGCTGCTGGAACGCTGTAAATTTTTAGCGATATTCTGCTCGAACCTCGACGAATTTTTTATGGTCCGCGTAGGCAGCCTTCTAAACGAAAGCAAGTTGGACCCCGTCGCCCGCGAGAACAAGACGGAGCTGACCGCTCAGGAGCAGGTAGAAGGTATTTTGGCCGAGACGAAAAAGCTGTATCAGGAGTGTTCCGTCGCTTTTTCCCGCCTAAAAGCGGAACTTGCGAAAAACGGCATGAGGATATTGCGGCCGTCCGAATTGACGGTGCGCCAGCGCACGCGCTGCGAAGCGCACTTTTTCGAGGCGGTGCTGCCCTTGCTTTCGCCTATGGTGCTCGACTCGAAGCACCCGATGATCCGCTTTGAAAACACCCATCTTTATATGATGTTCGAGCTGGAGCGGGAGGGCAGGGATATGTTCGGGGTAATGGCGATTCCGCCCGCCGCCGAACGGTTGTATCGCATAGAGGGCGGAAAAAAGATCAATCTGATCGCGGTGGAGGATCTGGTGTCCGAATTCGGGTACCATGCGTTTCCGGGCTATACGGTGAAGGGGAAGGCGCTGATCCGCGTGACACGCAACGCCGATTTCGACACCAACGTGGACGACGCCGACCTCGAACACGACTTCGATTTCTCCAAGTACATGAAACGAAAGGTGGAGCTTCGTTCGACGCTGGACGCCGTGCGGGTGGAAACGGATAAAAACAGCGATACGATCCGCGCTTTCGTGCTGAAAAATCTCGATTTGAAAAAATCCTACTGCTTTAAGGCAGAGCATTATCTCGATTATAAATTTTTGTTTTCCCTGGGCAAGTATTTTCCCGAGGAAAAGCTGGCCGTCCTCAAATATCCGCCTTTCAGGGGGCGCGTCGCCGCCGACCTGCTTCCGCCCGTCAAGCTCGTCAAACGGGTGCGAGAAAGGGACGTGTTTCTCGCGTACCCCTTCGATTCGATGGAGCCGCTTATCCGATTGCTCAACGAGTGCGCGGACGACCCCCGCATCGCGGCGATCAAGATTACCATTTATCGGCTCGACAATCATTCGCGGATCGTAGAGGCACTGAAGCGCGCCAGCGAAAACGGCAAGGAAGTGACCGTCGTCATCGAGCTATGCGCCCGTTTCGACGAGGAAAACAATATGTATTACGCGGGGATTTTGCAGGAGGCGGGCTGCACGATCATCTACGGCATGCAGAATTATAAGGTACACTCTAAGATCGTTTCCGTACTGCTCAGCGAAAACGGAGAAATCGAATACATCACGCACCTGGGTACGGGAAATTACAACGAGAGTACCAGCAGGCAATATACCGATCTCAATATCATCACCGCGGACAGGGCGATCGGGGAGGACGCGGCGGCGTTTTTCAGAAATATCGCCATCTGCAACACCGATTATCATTACGACAGACTTTTGATCGCGCCGCAGGGATTGAAAAAGGGGCTCCTGAAGTGTATCGACGAACAGATTGAGCTGGCCGCCGCGGGCAAGCCCGCACGGATTGTGGCGAAGATGAATTCGCTTACCGATAAACAAATGATCGATAAGCTTTATCAGGCGGGAAAGAGCGGCGTCAGGATTTCGCTGATCGTACGGGGGATTTGCTGCCTGATGCCCGGGATACCCGGAGAGACGGAGAATATCCGCATAATTTCTATCGTCGGCAGGTTTCTCGAACATTCGCGGATTTATTGTTTCGGCGAGGGAAAGGAGCGGAAAATGTATATTTCCAGCGCCGACCTTATGACGCGCAATACCGATAAGCGGGTGGAGATTGCGACGCCCGTGCTGGATAAAAAGATCGAAGGAAAAATTTATCGCATGCTGGAAGTGATGCTGGCGGATAACGTCAAAGCCCGCGTTCTTCTGCCCGACGGCAGTTATAAAAAGACCGAGCAGGTGGGAGAAAGCGTCGATTCGCAAAACGAGTTTCTGCTAAATCCCTGAAGAGAGGGGCCGACGAATAATTTTTTCGTCGGCCCGTACTTTACGTAAAGGAAAGGGGACAAATTTTTTAATTTTGACATAAAAAGCTTTGACAAGCACGGAAAAATATGCTATAGTATTATAGCATCTTAAAGAAACGGTTCGGGCCATGCAGAAGTACCCAAGTGGCTCAAGGGGCTCCCCTGCTAAGGGAGTAGTATGGGATAACCGTAGCGCGGGTTCAAATCCCGCCTTCTGCGCCAAATTGAAAAACGGTCGTTTTTAAGGATAAAACCTTAAAAATTGGCCGTTTTTCTTTGTTTTTACGTGTGCATACGTTTGCGTTTGAGTGGGTTTTGTTACCAAACTATGTTACTAAATTTATCCTAATTTTTCTACAATAGCGCGTTTATCTGTTTCATACATATGTCCGTAAGTTTTCGTTACCTGTTCGACGGTATCGCCTATCAAATCGGCGACTACCATTAAATTGGCGCCTAAATGAATGAGCATAGACACATAGGAATGCCGAAGGTCATGAATTCGGATAGGATTCATTTCAGCTTTTTTGCAATAGTAAAGAAAATTTCTTCTCAACGTATTATCGGCTATCGGTTTCTCGCCGCCGAAAAAGAACGGTGAAGCTCCTTTGTAAATGCTTAATTCCTTTTTGACGGTAGGACATATCGGAACTTCTTGAATTTTATCGGCTTTTGTAGAGGTTACGGCAAATGTAGCTTCACCGAATGTTTTTCTTGTTACGGATTTATCAAATACAATCGAATCTCTTTTTATATCTTCGGGTGAAAGTGCAAAAATTTCTCCCTTTCTACGACCTGTAAAAAATAGAAACGTAAAAAATGCGTGATACATTGGATTATCGACAACCGATAAAAAATGTTCAAATTCTTCACGCGTCCATATCTTCATTGTCTGTTTGGGCGCACGGCGTTTCGGTTTTTTAACTTCACTTAAAGCGGTTTTTATTCCGTATCTGCTTTCACACCAAGCAAGGAAAGTAGAAAAGTGCGATCGAATACTACAGAGATATTTATAGGAATAATATTGCCCATTTCGAGGATTTTTTGTTTTCCATAATTCGTCTTGCCAGTGATACAATTCTTCTTTCGTAAGGTCTTGTATTTTAGAGGATTCGTATTTATTCAAAATGAATATACGAAAAATATTTTGCTTTGCATAGATTGAACTGTCTTTGTTTTGATTAAAGAGAGCCGAGAGATACTCACGTATCAAGTTTCCGACGAGTAAATCCTCTTTTTGGGGATTCTTCTTTTTTATAGGGTTATTCTTTACGAGTTCGCACTTTGAAGTGACAAAATCCGTATAGGCTTGTTTTGCCAAGGTCTTATTGGCGTACCCTGAAAGCTTCTTTTGCTTCTCAATGCCGTCCAGCGTGACGATACGGAAAACCACGTCATACACCTTTCCCCGCCGTGTCATGCGTTCCTGTAAAGAATATTTCGTTGATGATATGTAATACTCGACCATATATAACACTCTTTTGCATAGTAATTATGTATCTTCATCGTCGGACAGGTGTTTTGACTTTTTTTGCGTGGAAAGCAATTTTTTATCGGAGGAGTTCAACGGAGAGACGACTGGACGACCAATAGCTTTTTCAATGCTTTTGCGCGCTTCTTTCGTTGCGGTTCCTCCCTTTTGGGCGATTTTTCGATTTTCATCAAGCCCATAAGGTTCTTCTTGTTGAGAAAGCGTTGTTGTAGTGGCTTCGGCAAGCATATTGAAAATAAGCTCCAAATCAGTCATATTATCACGCAGACTTTCTTTTTTTAAGCCTTTCAACTTTTTATATTCTTTAACGGTATATCCGCTCCACGCTTTTGTCATTTCATTTGTAAGAATTGCGTATTCCATGCTGGTTTCTATTCCTCGTGACTGCCATTCATCAGTAAGATTATGCCGCACTTCGATTGAACGCATACGCTGTTTTATCCAATCGTCGGAATACCCTAACTGTTTATAATATTCCCGCCCTCGCGTAATTGCTTTTTCAGGATCGGCGATTTCGTCCAAGCGTTCTGAGCCGATTTGCGCCAACCAAGTTTTGAACGGTTCGGCTTTCGGAGAGGGGATTGACTGAACGAGACGTAAAACCCCCTTGGTATTGAGTACATCTGTTTTATAATATTTTCCGTCGGACGACTGCATTTTCAGTTGTCCGATTTTTTCGGACAACTGACTTCCTTCGGCTTTAAGCTTTCGTTTTAAATCATTCCAATACTTTCTGGGCTGTGTGGATTCGCTTAAAATTTCCACTACATCTACAACAGAAAAATACCAATCTTCCTCATCGGCATTCCAAACTGTACGTACTTTTTTGTCGTTGAAAATTTGTAACTTTGTAGTCATATTATTTTCCATTATAATAATCCTTTACATTGATAACATTCTACCGCTTTATGAAGGGTATCGATATCCACATCTAACAGCTCCGCGATTTCCTCGTCGTTGGAGCCTTTTTTTATTGCCTCTTGCAGCTCGGCAAAGGGGACTTGTAATATGTAGGAAGCCTCCTGCGCTTTATACTCGGCTTTAGCGATATTACAGCGTTTGAGAGGCTCTGCGCAGTATTGGAACGGGTAAAAAGCTTGAGTTGCGCAATGGCCGAGTTCCTCCGAATATACCTGCTTTAATTCTCGGTTGCACTCTATTTTAGAATGGTCTATGACAATAACGGAATTATTGTTATTGTTAATAGAAAAAGCTTTTTTGTTTTTCAAATGCCAAAAGTAAGTGATGATATTCAATTCTTCCGCGATAGAAGATAACCCCTCAAACGTCATATAGCGACCTCACAGCCCTTACAAATTGTAGCGGTTTTTATTCTATGGGTATTATAGCACAATAAATATGACAAACGTACGCCTATATTAAAAGGTTTTTTGTGAAATTTTTAATTTATTTATCGGATTTTTTCTTTTTGAGAAATTCCATAAACTTAACGACGTCGTCTATATCTTCCTGCGAAAGGTCTTTTGCGCCCTCATAAAAAGCGATAGGGAGGTCTTTGTACTCATCGGGAATGCGAAGCTCGGGATTGGGAATATCCGAGTTTCCCAAAAGATAATCCACGGAAACATCGAAGTAAGAGGCCAATTTTTTCAACGTTTCACTATCGGGTTCAGCTATTGCTTTTTCCCATTTTCCAACTGCTTGTTGTGAAACATTGACGATTTTTCCCAGCTTTTCTTGGGAGACGCCTGCCTTTGTTCGAAGTTCTTTTAGTCTCTCTGCTATCATAAAAAACCTCCAAGTTGTTACTTACTATTATTTTACAACATATTGTTGTTTTTTACAAGAGAAAAAATATAAAAATTTACGAAAAAAAAGTGTAAAAACTCTTGACAACAACTCGAGGTTGTGTTATACTGTTCTTGTAAATCACAACAGGAGGTTGTTATGCTACAGGAATTGCTTGAAAAAAATCAAATCACACAGCAGGCTCTCGCTGAAAAACTAAACGTATCGCAACAAGCTGTTTCAAAATGGAATAAGCGAATAAGTACGCCTAATCCAAATCAAATAGATAAGATATCAAAAGTCTTACAAGTGCCTATCGCTGAAGTCGTAGCTTGCTTTACGGAAAAGAAAGAGGAGGGCTGATCATGCCCAAAGAAAAAGAGCAGACAACCATAAGATTGCCTGCGGAATTGAAAGAAATTTTAATTAAGAGAGCTGAAAAAAGGGGTTATCCGATTACTACACTTTTAATAGAGATTTTTAGCGATTATCTTGATCTTCAAAATATTGAGAAAGAATAAACTCAATTTCGCGCCCGATAGAACGCTTGTCTTTATTAGCGGCTTCTTCAATCTTTGCGAAAAGCTCCTTTTCAATACGAAGGGTAAAACGCTTATCGCTTTCGCGGGTGTAAGTATCTTTTTCGGACATAAAAACCTCCTGACGATTATTTGACGTCATTATAACATAAAAAATATGAAAAATCAAGGAAAAAGTCCCTCAAAATACTTGACGTCAAAAATAATACGTGATATAATAGGGACAAATGGAGGTGACGTCAAAAATATGACAAACAAAAAAGATGAAAGAGTAAGGTTTACTTTTAGGTTGCCACAAGAACTCATGGAAAAAATAAAGCAAGCGGCAAACAAACAGGGAATATCCCTGAACGCGCAAATCCTGCAAATTTTGTGGGAATGGAAAAAGAAAGAGGAGGGCTGACATGACGTACGCAATGCGGGAAGAAATATTCAGTAAGGAGTATCTGTCGATTGAAGACATTCAAGAGCTTCTCGGCATGAGCTATGACGACGCCGCAAGGACAATACGTAATATCAAGCGCAGAACGGATCGGCTCGGTATTCGTGGAAAACTTCACGTGCAGGATTATCTGGACTATTTCCAAATCCCGCCTGACAGATATGTAAAGCCGATGGAAGCAGAGGAATAAAGGCCTTGGGCGAAAGGAGAAAGATTTGTAAAGAAAAAAGAAGCCGCGCCCTAAATTCACGACTTCTTTCTCACAGGTTTTTTAGCTACGCTTTGCAGTTCCCCTCAGGGTAACGCTTCCCCTTGCGAAATGAAAAAGGACTTTCATTTATGCTGACGCTGCATTGGCGAGGGAAACAGAGTATTTTAGGATTCCTCTTTCTTTAAGCCGTATCACTTTAAGCAGGTGTGAACTGCTTTTAATGTAACAGCCCTTTAGCTGATACGCTTACGGTAGCAACGGGCAAATTCAAAAGTTTGGTCAATGTGGTGTCCTCCCAAATGGATTTGCCTGTTAAGGCTACCTATTTATAAACATCAATTTATATTATTAAACAATGGAGGCAAAAATGAAAAAAAGGAAAGCGCTATTAAAGTTGCTGATCGACAAAGGGATTACACAAACAGAACTTGCAAAAAGAGTAGGAATAAGTTTTCAAAGCGTAAATCGCTGGATGACGGGAAAAAGTAATCCATCTTACGTGTATATTCCGAAAATAGCAGAGGCGTTAAGTATAACGGAAAAAGAAGTAATCGCATGCTTTAAGAGCGAAGAATAAAGCCGATAGGCGAAAGGAGAAAGAGATGACAGAAATAAAAGAAGTCCTCGAAAAGCACAGAAAGTGGCTGACTGACGAGGAGGGCGGTGAATGCGCAGACCTTAGCTGCGCAAACCTTAGCGGGGCAAATCTTAGCGAGGCAATATACAATGAACATACGGCTTTTTTTGCGCTGTGCTGTCCCGAAGAGGGCTCGTTTGTCGGCTATAAGAAAGCGGGCGGGAAAATTGTAAAATTGCAGATACCGAAAACAGCGAAACGGTCAAGCGCGACAAGTCGCAAATGCCGTTGCTCGAAAGCGAAAGTCATCTCTATAACGAATACGGACGGGAGCGAGAGCGGTCTTGAAAAGGTGGATTCGGACAGAGACGCGAGCTTCGTTTACGAAGTGGGGAAAACGGTATCGGTAGATAACTTCGACGAGAACCGCTGGAACGAATGTTCGACGGGAATCCACTTCTTTATTACCAGAGATGAAGCGGTAAGGTATAACTGAAAAAAGCAGGCGGAAGCCTGCAGGGAGGAGAGAATGAAACCAATCTATTATGCAATATTTGCGATAAACGGATTTACGGCTTTAATTTGGATATTATTCTTCGTCAACGCATTTATACGCAATCGTTGTATTGACAAGGCGTTTAGAGAATTTTCGCCCATACGTAGATGCTCTTTGAAAATTAAGGATGACAGTCTCTCCTTGGTTGGGAACACACTCGAAGAAAACGACAACCCCAAAGACATAGGAAAAGGGCGGGGTGGTAATGGAGATAGAAAATAAAGCCTATCCGACATTAAATAGAACGCCCGTCAATTATGAGAGCTTCCCTGCGACTGTGGAAGCGGTAGCAGAGTATTTCGAGGAAATAGACGAGCGAGCGAAGAAAGTCCCGCAGAACGTAAAAGAGCGGGCAAAAAGAGCGTCGCAGTATATTATAGCGCAGGAGATAGCGAAAATCGCAAGGGAGGTAATTTGAAATGTTACATAGCGATAATTTGGAAAACGGAATGATTAAGTTTTGGGAGAAGGTAGAGGACGAGGAGACGGGCGAAACGTGGGAAAGAGAAGTTCCCACCTGCCACTGCTCGGAATGTAACAGGGCGATTTATGCCGAGGATAACTGTTACGTGTTCCCGAAAATGTACGCAGATGTGCCGTATATCCTTTGCGAGGATTGTATAGACAGTTACGCAGCATACGGCCGAGAAGCGGCGAAAGCGTTGACGAAAGCGGCACGGGAGGCGCGGAAAGCGGTATGAGGGAAGAAACAAAGGAAACGGGTGTAAAGCTGACGGGAGACATTAAAGAAGTTACGGAAGATTTACGCAGACACCGTGGATTAACTTTATGGGAATATATTCGATTGAAGCGGTTGGAGAGCGCGGAGAAATCCGCACTTGAAGAAATCTGTCGGAGGGAAGGGATATGACGTTATACGAAATCGACGCGGAGATAGAGGCGTGTATCGACGGAGAGACGGGCGAAGTCCTTGACTATGAGAAGCTGGACGGGTTGCAGATCGAGCGGGACAAGAAAATCGAGAATATTGTATTTGCTATTGAGAATACGGAGCACGATATCGCGGGCTTGAAAGAGCAGGAAGAAATCTTCAAAGCGCGTCGGAAAGCGGCGGAGAAGAAGCTGGAGAGCTTGAAAGGATATCTCTCGTATGCGTTGCAAGGACAGAAGTTCGAGACTGTACGGGCGAAAGTGACGTTCCGAAAGAGTGAAGCGGTAATTGTGGAGGACGAAGCAAAAGTCCCCAAAGAGTATTGGACGGAAAAGGTAACGGAGGGGATAGATTTAACGGCCGTAAAGGACGCCTTAAAAGCGGGTAAGAGCGTGAGTGGAACGAGGGTTGAGGAAAGATATAACCCGCAGATAAACAGCGTCAGGAGGGCGGAGATATGACGATCTATGAAAAGCTGTCGGCGATACAGTCAGAACTGAAGGCGCCGAAAAGTCAATATAACTTATTCGGGAAATATAACTATCGGAATTGCGAGGATATTCTGGAAGCGGTAAAGCCGTTGTGCGGGAAATATAAAGCAGTATGCACGATCGGAGACGAAGTGACTTTGATCGGAGAAAGGTATTACATAAAAGCAACGGCGCGGCTGATAGACGTAGAAAGTCCCGCGGACAAAGTAGAAAACACGGCTTATGCGCGAGAAGAAGCGGAAAAGAAAGGAATGGACGGAAGTCAGGTAACGGGAGCAAGTTCTTCATATGCGCGGAAATACGCCTTAAACGGGCTGTTTGCGATAGACGACACGAAAGATAGCGATACAACGAATACAGGCGGCAAGGAAGCGGCGAACGCGGCGCAGAAGCCGAACCAGACGGCGGAACCTGTAAGGAAAGCAGATGAGTTCAAACGGTTGACGAAAAGCGAGCTGGTGCAGGTTTACGGGGTAAAGAACGCAGAAGCAACGCTTGCGGCGTTGGAAAAGAAACTTGGCGTCGCGTTTAAGGATTGGGACGCGGAAACGACGGAAAAAGTGCGCGAAACCCTCGAAAAGATGAAGAAAAAGAATACCGAGGAAATGGAAAAATATCGTAACGAACCAGATGACGATTTACCGTTTTAAGGAGCGGAAATGATAAAAGGAAAGATAATCGATATAAACGCAGACGGAAGCGCGATAATTCAAGCACCGATAGACCCGTACATATTGACGCACCGAAAGGTGAAAGAATGTTATGTAGATTTTATCGACAGCCGCCCGCTGTCTGATAAGCAAAGGCGAATGTGCTATGCGCTGACAAATGCGATTGCGGATTGGGCGGGATATACGCGAGAGATGATGCACCTTGATCGGAAATTTGAGTTTACGAAAGAACGCGCGGAAGAATTTCCCGAGTTGACGGAGAAGCTGTTCTCGCTCTCAACTGCATCAATGACAGTTATTCGAGCGTATCAGAAATTCCTAATAGAATTTATTTTAGACAACGATATCCCGCTGAAATTTCCACTGTTGGACTATGTGGACGATATCGCAAACTATACGTACATGTGCCTTATCCATAAAAAATGCTGTATTTGCGGCAGGAGGGCAGACTTGCACCATATAGACGCGATCGGAATGGGGAACGACAGGACGGAAGCGCATAACGAGGGGAGAGAGGTAATGAGCCTTTGTCGGGAGCACCATACGGAGATACACACGATAGGCAAGGCAGCGTTCATGGAGAGATATCACCTCGAAGGCGGGGTGACTGCAGATAATACGATCTGCAAAATTTACGGGTTAAAGAGGTAGGATATGTCGAAAGCCAAAGGGTTTACATTTTTTGAAAATTACTATGAGAGTATATCCGATCCCGAAAACGGTTTAACGGACGAACAGCGCGGGTTGATATATAACGCCATAATTACGTATGTGTTCACGGGAAAATTGTTGGAATTAAAAGGCGTGTGTCGTGGATTTTTCAATCTGATTCGCCCTTCGCTGGACGTTTCTCGTTCACGTTCGGATAGCGGAAGCAAGAAAGCAAACGCGGAAGAAACCGACGTGAAATCGGAATCAAACGAACAACAAACGGAAAACAAAAGGGAAACAAAAGACGATTTCTCGCCTTTCTTTGAGAACGATAAGAACGAACAAGAAAGAGAATATAAGAACAAGAACAAGAATAAGAAGAACGAACAAGAAAGAGAAGAGGGTGCAGGGGGAGGAGAAAACCATTTGAGCGCGTCGGAGAACACGGAGAGATCGTTCGTTCAGGAAAAGTTTTTTAAGGAACACCCCGAGATAGAGGTTGACAACTATCCCGCATGTTTGGCGAGTGAGATCGATTTTGAGGTATTGAGTGCGGAAATCTCGAAAAGCGCGTACCTACGTGGCACGAGGTCGTTTGCGTGGATATGCAAGAACTATCGTAAAATCGCGCAGGGTCAATACCGAGACTATGCAAAAAGCGCGTTCCGCGGAAAAGGAACGGTCGTTGAGGATAAGCGGGCGAAAAGCACGAAAGAAGAGCTGGACGCGGCGTTTGAGGAATAGGAGGTAAAGCTATGCAGCTGACGGTACGTGAAACGAGGGCGCGGGAGCTGTTCTCGCTGTTATTGAGAGGAGCGGGGACGGAGCCGCAAAGGCAGGAATATATCGCCCGTTATCAGGAAGAAGCGGAGCGGAAAATGGGCAAACCGTTATTCGAGCTGACTGCGGAGGAGTTCGAGCAGTACAAAGCTTTGGAGGAAAATCTTTCTTTCGGCCGCTTGGAGGGGTACAAATGCCGCCTGTGCCGAAATAAGGGCTATACGGTGGTGCGTGAAGGGATTTATACGATCCACCGTGCTTGCAGTTGCATGACTCGGAGAAGCCACGGAGAAGTCTCGGAAGAGCAGCGGGAATTTGAAAATTTGCTTACGACGCGGACGTTTGAGAATTTCAAAATCAACAGCGAATGGCAGAAAGATATGCTCAGGCGAACAAAAGCGTGGACGCGGCAGACGGAATACCCGTTTCTCTACATAGGCGGAAAGACGAGTACAGGAAAAACGCATTTAGCGATAGCGGCGCTGTACTCTCTTATGCAGCGGGGCTTTGCAGGGAAATATGTCTCCTGGCGTAAAGAGTCTCGGGATCTGAAAATGCGCATGACGGAATACGGGTATTACGATTCGAAACTGAAGGCGTTGAAAACCGCGACGGTGCTGCTGATAGACGATTTTTTATGGCAGCCGAACGGAGCAATGCCGTCGGACGAAGATTTTCGCTTGGCGAAAGAAATCATCGACGCAAGATCGAATATGAGGCTGATGACGATATTCACTTCGAATTACACGTTACGCGATTTGACCGAAATCACGGAAGAAATCGGGAGTCGGATATATCAGGCATGCGGCTCGACAAAGAATTTTGTGCTAACAGTTGGGAAAGAGGCGAAAAACTATCGAATGCAGATACAGCCGACTCTGATGGAAATCGAAGAGGAGAACCCGTTTGAGGGAGGAGCAAGGCCGTGACGCAGAATGAACAAGTATTGAAACACCTGTTAGATAACAAAAAAATCACGAGTTTAGAAGCGGTAGAACTGTACGGGATTATGCGGTTAGGGGCGCGGATATACGACCTGAAAAAGCAAGGTTATCCGATAAAGACTTACTTGCGGGTCGGGAAATCTCGTAACGGGGAAAGCATGGTATTTGCGGAATATCGGCTGGAGCGGGTAGAAGAAGCGCGGAGGCGGTGGAGATGAAATTCGTCATAGAGGGTCGCCCGCAAGGCAAAGCTCGGGCGCGGACATTCTACAATAGTCGGTTAGGCAAAATGCAAAGTATAACTCCTGAACAGACAAGAAGCTATGAGGATTTAATCCGTTGGAGCTATAAAGCGGCGGGCGGTACATATCTGGGGAAAGGGCAGTTTACGGTGGCTATAAGAGCGATATACGAGGTTCCCGCGTCTTATCCCAAGAAGAAGCGAGAAGCGGCGCTGAGGGGCGAAATACGGCCTTGCGTGAAGCCTGACGTGGATAATATCACAAAGGTTGTCTTGGACGCATTGAACGGGGTTGCGTATCTTGACGACAGCGGGGTGATAGCCGTGACGGTAGAGAAAGAGTACGGAGTCGCCGCGCGGGTGGAAGTGGAGATATTATAGATAAAATCGCGCTACGATTGCAGAAACGGGTCTAAATTGAACGATATATAGAAAGTCGATTCCTATATCGAGGAAAAGAAAAACGTTTAATGTAGGCGAAATGAAAGCGTAATCAGCCGTGCGCGGGTTGAAATAAAAAAGAAAAAGGAAAACAGTTAAGTTTTGCGAGATAGAGCAAAACGGAAAAACAAGGCTGATACCCGAAAGCCGTCCGCGCACATGGACGGGAAGTAGGGAAAGGAGACAGAATGAAAGCGATATTAATGAGCATACAACCGAAATGGGTTACAATGATTGAATACAGGAAAAAGACGATAGAGGTCAGAAAGACAAGACCGAAGATAGAAACGCCGTTTAAGTGTTATATCTACTGTACATTCCCGCAAAAGCCCGTATATGATATTTGGATAAACAGAGGAACGGAAAACAGGTTTTTAGGAAACGGGAAAGTCGTCGCCGAGTTTGTGTGTGACATGATAGAAGATTTTCAAATTAAAGGTGCGTTGGGCGTGCGCTTTAAGCGGTTTACCGCTCTTTACGAAACATGTTTGAAAGTAAAAGAAATGAGGGACTATGCGGGTAATAGCCCTATACTTTACGGCTGGCATATCTCGGAATTGAAAATCTACGACAAGCCGAAAGAGCTTTTTGAATTTAGAAAGCCGTGCCCGATAAATATTAAAAATTGTCCACGTTGTAAACTTTATTCTCGGCACAGCGGACAATGCGCAAATATTGTAATCCGCCCGCCACAAAGTTGGTGCTATGTCGAAGAATTGGAGGACTGACATGACAAAGCAAGAGCTTGAAGAAGTATATAATCGTTTATCAAAAGAGCGTGATATATTTGACGGAAACCGATTTTATATACAAAAAGAGATCGGAGAGATAGTAGATGTATTTAATAGCGGGATAGCGGAAGAAAGTGATTACAACAAAGGCATAAAAGAGTTTTTAGAATTTCTTGTACCGCTGTTAAATAAGGGGTTAAGATTAAAAATCCCCGAAATTAAGCCCGAAAAAGAATGTAAGGTCATGATTTTCAAAGGAGGCAAGGATTGAAATGGAAAAGGAAAAGAAAATCGAAGAATTGGCGGAAGCGATATATAAAAGCGGGGTGGCGATTGAGGGTACGGATATAGCTTTTGGATTATATGATACTGATACTCATTTCCACCGAATGGCGGCGAAGTTATATGACGCGGGCTACGGAAACGTAAAGGAAGCGGTAAAAGAGTTTGCGGAACGGGTGAAAAAGAGAATCGAGATAGATAAATATACTCCTGAAATAACAAAAGATTATGACGAAGAAGATAAAAATAATTGCGAGTACTATAATTTGGGCTTAAATCACGCTCAAATAATTATTGATTTTTTCGTCAAGGAGGTGCGCGGTGAGTGAACAGGTTGAAGAAGATGTGTTGAGCAACGAGTTTTATAAAAGCCTTATTAGAGACTGTGGAAAATATATTATCGATTGCCCGAAAAAAAACGGTAGTAATATAAAAGACTGCGAAGTATGCAGAATAAAATATGTGGCGCGTAAGGCGTACGAACAATCGCGGAAAGAAACGTTTATGGAAATCATGGAAATGTTGCGGTTCGGCTATGAATTGCCGATAGACGATATCGCAAGGGAAATGGCCAAGGAATATGGAGTGGAGGTGTGCGGTGACTAAAAGCGGATTTATAGAAGATATGATATTACTTATTAGGCAGGCAGAGTCCGAGGCGTTGAAAAATAATATACAAGCAAATACAGTAATATTAAATAATAAAAAGTTTGGAAAGATAAAACCGTTTTATATCGCCCAGGGGGCTTTACCGCCAATGATATGTGGGTTAGAAATAAATCTATCAAACGAATTGCCGGAAGGTTATGATTTTTTAATTTATGAAAGCCCTATTACGGAAAGGGAACGGTTAATATCTGATACTCGGAAAGAAACGGCGCGGGAATGCTTGAAAATCCTGCACGGCATAGGAGGCTGCGACGCGACGGAGGAATGGAGCAAAGGCTTTGACGCGGCGATAGACGAGGCATATAAGGAAATCTCGGATAAATACGGAGTGACGGTGTTTGACGAGGAGGACGAGGAATGAGAGAGATATTATTCAGAGGAAAGCGGGTAGATAACGGCGAGTGGTTCTTCGGAAATCTCGATTTAAGACAATTCGGAGGAAGCTTTTATGCTTGCATTATTCATCAGCTCTCCATGTGGAAAACAACAAAATTTGAAGTCATTCCCGAAACGGTCGGAGAATACACAGGCTTGACGGATAAGAACGGGAAGAAGATTTTCGAGGGGGATATTATTCGAAGCAATTCAGAACGAGGGTATATCGAATATTATCCGAACGATTGTGCGTTTGACGTAGTAGATGACCACGGATTTTATTGGCTTATCAGCGAAATGTCAAATATCGAAGTTATCGGGAATATCCACGACAATCCCGAGTTATTGGAGGAGAAATCATGACAATACAAGACGTGGTAAGACAATGTAACTGCAAGTATGCCAAGATTGAAAACGGCGGTAGGGATAGCGTAACCTTTTGGCTTACGTGTAAATTGAAGTCTATATATACGGACAGTAAACATTGCGAAAAATGCGAGGAGAGGCAAAATGAGCAATAGAAAACCTTTACCTGCCGCGATACGAAAAATTGTCTATGAAAAGTATAACGGACATTGTGCGTACTGCGGCAAAGCAATTAAGTATAAGGATATGCAGGTCGACCATATTAATAGCGTTTACATGAAAGGTGAAGATAATGATATATCAAATTTAGCTCCTGCGTGTCGTTCGTGTAATTTTTATAAAGGTGCAATGACGGTAGAGGGCTTTCGTAGGCAACTCGGATTAATAGTAGAGCGATTAGAAAAAGTATTTATATATCGCCTTGCGCGTGATTATGGCTTGATTTCGGAAGACAAAAAAGATATTATATTTTATTTCGAGGAGAAAGAAAAATGAGCGAGTATAAGAGATTGACGCAATGGACGGAGAACGGTGCAAGTCTTGATTTAGGCGATCCAAAAAGCGATATGGAAGCTCGTCAAGCGTTAATGGTACAGTTTAAGAAAGCGTGCAATAAACTTGCCGAGTTGGAGGACAAACTCGAAGCGGGGACGTTGGTAGAGCTACCTTGCAAGGTGGGAGATACGGTGTATATCGTGGGTCGAATATTCGGACATAGAGAAGTTCGGAGATACGGTATTCATCGCTCGAGAAGCCGCGGAAGCGAGATTAAAGGAGCTGGAGAAATGAAAATACTTAAATATGGTATAAAATTTACAACGATTTGCGGGACTTGCAAAACTGAATTTTCGTTCACGAAAAGAAATATTAAACGCTTTCACGGTATTTCCGTGATAAAATGCCCGCTGTGTAAAGACTTAATAAGCCTGCAAGAATTAAGTAGGGAGGAGAAATAGACATGGCACAATGGCGAGAAAAGTGTGTGTATTGTAAGCACAGTGAATTATTCGCGGGTTATGTCGTATCATGTGACCTTGCGGAATGTGAGTATGAGTTTAACGATTTTACATACAGCAACAAAACGGAGGCTTTGCCGAAAGAGCGATGGCAGGCAAGCACTACAACAAAAATGGAGAACTAAAGAGCGTATGAAGCAAGGGCATTGGCTGACGATAGATAAAGCGTTCAAGGGTTACAAGAGAAATCTTGTAGCCCTGAAAAGCTATCCGTACCCATACGTTTCGGGAGTGGACTACTCAAAGCCGAGGGTAACGGGGGACGGATACACGAACGGACAGGCGCAGATGGTGATGTCGTGCATAGAGAAGAAAGACGATTTAGAGAAACAAGTGCGTCTGGTGGAAGAAGTCGTAAGATGGTTTGAAATCGAGGGCTACGGACGGGAAAGATACATAAAATATCGGTATTTCAAGGGCATGGGCGAATATCGGGCGTGCGACGAATTGGGGATATCCGATAGAACGGGCAGAAGATGGAAGCGCGACGTATTCGAGAAAGCGGAAGCGATCGGCATGAACATAGGTCTATTCGTATGAAAAAATGAAAAGCGGACACAATATGTCCGTTTTTTCCCGTTTTAGTATGATATAATGGTATCGTGGAAAAAGTAGATAGATTATATGAATGTATCTGCAGATAAAAACAAACGGAGGATTTTATGAAAAAGATTTTTGGAGTACAGGCAGAGATTAACCTGACAGCGGACGAGGAGATAGTACGTGGCCTCGGGAAAGGTATTCAAAACGGCTCGGTTGCTGTTATGGATATTATAAACGAGATCAAACCTGCGGTAAGTGAATGTCTCAAAAAGGCGCTTGCGAAAGACAATACTGACGATAAAGCGGCAAAATAATAAAAAATACTATAAGAAAGCCGTCGGCAGAGATGTCGGCGGTTTTGCTTTGAAAGGAGTTGAGGGTGCGTGGCGGATAAGTACGAAGAAACCGTAGAACCTAATTTAATATTGATCGAGAGATGGAAAAGAAACGGTCTTTCGGAGCGAGAAATCGCCGAAAAGCTCGGGATTTCCTATTCTACGTTTCGAGCCTATAAAAAGGAGAAATCGGCACTTTCGGCACACTTAAAAAAAGGGGCTGAAATCGTCGATACGGAGGTGGAAAACGCGTTGTTGAAGCGCGCGCTGGGATATAGTTTCACGGAAATAACTCGCGAACAGAGAGACGGAGAACTCACGATTACGAAAACAGTGGTAAAGGAAATACAACCCGACGTCACGGCGCAGATCTTTTGGCTGAAAAACCGCGCTGCGGACAAGTGGCGGGATAAACCCGTGGAAAGTCTTTCCGCAAGCGGATACGAACCCGTGAATATCCCCGCGGGATTGATAGCGCCGATATATTTCGACTTAAACCGACGAATAGACCAAGGCGAGATCGCGGAAGCCGTAATTAAAGGCGGTCGAGGCGGTTTGAAATCTTCGTACGTGGGTTTAAAAATTCCCGAACTGCTTATGCGTAATCCGTCCAGCCATGCGCTTGTGACACGGAACGTGGGTAATACAATCCGAGACAGCGTATATGCGCAGATCAAATGGGGGATAGAACAGCTGGGGGTGGCGGACAGATTCGAGTGTACGGTCAGCCCCATGCAGATTGTCTATAAGCCTACGGGGCAGATCATCTATTTCCGCGGTATGGACGATCCTTTGAAGATCAAGTCGATCAAAGTGCCGTTCGGATATATCGGTATTTTATGGTACGAGGAATTCGACCAATACGCAGGCGAGGAAGCGATCCGCTCGGTCAATCAGTCGGCGCTTCGCGGCACGGATGAAAAGGGCGAAAGCAAGACGATTAAATTTGAAACGTTCAACCCGCCCGCGACGGCGCAAAATTGGGCAAACCGCTATGTATTACAGCCGCGCAAGGGCATGACGGTTTTGCATACCTCCTATCTGGACGTCCCGAAAGAATGGCTCGGTCAGGCGTTTATTGACGAAGCGGAGACGCTGAAAGAGCTTAATCCGAAAGCGTACGAAAACGAATATCTTGGCGAGGTGACGGGCACGGGCGGGAATGTGTTCGAGAACCTGGAAATCCGTGAAATCACCGATAAAGAAATAGAAAATTTCGATCGCGTCAAACAAGGCCTCGACTGGGGCTATTATCCCGATCCTATGGCGTTTGTGCGGCTGAATTACGACAGCGCGCGGCGCACGATTTATATTTTCTGCGAAGTAAAACGGATCAAGACTTCGAACGAGGACGCGGCATCGGAAGTTTTGAACGCCTATAAAGAAACGTGTACGATCGCGGACAGCGCGGAAGAAAAATCGATCGCGTATTTCCGTTCGCAGGGCTACAACATGCGCGGCGCGGTCAAAGGCCCCGGGAGCGTAGAATACGGCATGAAATGGCTGGCGAGCCTGGTTAAGATCGTGATCGATCGCAGGCGTTGCCCCGAAACGGCAAAGGAGTTTGAAGAGTCGGAATACTTGAAGGATAAAGACGGCAACTACATCTCGGGATATCCCGACAAAAACAATCATTTCCAGGACGCGGTGAGATACGCGCTGAACGACGAAATACAGCAGACGCGTGCGGCGTTGAAAAAAGTGAGGTATTAAAATGCTATACGATTTGAATTTTTTGAAAACGGGAGAGGTATTCCCGCCACGGGAGGAACTGGAACGGCTGGACGCCTACCGCGTAAACGATATGCTGCTCAACGACGAGCCCTGGACGGCGCTGCCCGAACATAAACGGAGAGTGCTGTTTTTATTGTCGAATTTTTCGTTGACGGAGCCGAAGGACTGCTATCTGTATAACGCGAATTATTGGGCGGAATTGGCGGATAAGACGCGGGAGCTGACCTTCGGAGCTCGGCCGACGATAAAAACGGACAGGCAGGACGTTTTGAACGAGCTGCTCGAAAATACCCGACTTTACGAAAAGGGCGAGGAAGGCGTAGGGGATTTATGCGCGTTCGGGGATTGGATCGTAAAGATAAAGGAAGGCGAGGCGGGAAACGGCACGTTTATCAACGTAGATCCGTCGATCTGGTTCCCCGTGGTGAGTTTCGAGGACGTCAAAACGATAAAATATCACGTGCTGGCGTGGGTGGTAAATAACCCGATTGCGCGGGATAAATTCGAGTTGCACGTGCAAATCCACGAAAAGGGGAACTATAAAAACCGCGCTTTCGATATTTCGGACAGCCGCAGAGACGACACCTATACGGTGCCGCAAACAAAGCAGGTGATCCGCGCGAACGCGTATAAAATAGGCGCGGAACTGAAAACGACGTGCGACGGATTTACGGTAGGCGATTTCGAAACGGGTCTCGACGATTTCGCAATCGTACAAATCCCGAACGACACGACGAGCAAGAGCATTTACGGGAAATCGGATTTCGATAAAATCACGGACGCGGCGATCGCATACAATACGCGCATGACACTGAAAGACGTGGTGCTGGATAAACACAGCGCGCCGTTGATGTACGGCCCGCCGCTCACCGAGGACGAACGGATAGGAAACTATCTCGAAGTGCCGCCCGACGATCCGAAAACGCCCGGGTACCTTGTATGGGACGCGGCGATGACGGCGGTGGACAATACGATCGCGGCGCTGAAAGAGGACACGGCGAATTTGTCGGGCATGGGCAGTATTCTGGATACAAAAACGTTCGGGGAAAGTCAGGGCTACGACGCATTGATGATCAAGCTGGCGCCCGCGCTCATGCGGGCGGCGAAGAAAACGTCGAGGATAGAGCCGAGGCTGAAGAAAATCATTTCCCTCGTATCGCAGATTGGTTACGGGAAGATCGAGGAGCGCGATCTGGAAATAGCGTGGCATAGCGGGATACCGACGACGGAGAGCGTACGTGCGGACATCGCGGCCAAACACTTGGCGACGGGCTGGAGCAGAAAGCGGGTGTTGATGTTGGACTACGGCTTAAGCGAAGAAGAAGCGGAGGCGGAAATCGCGCAAAAGGAAGCGGAAGCGCCGCCTATTCCTCAATCGGGTTACGGCGCGGCCGAGGACGGGGAGAGTGACGATGAATGAAATACATAAAACCGCCCGAGTTCAAGTCCGTGAGGGAATTTACGGAATATTACAAGCAAGTGGAACGGAACATCACCGAGCTTTTGACAAAAGACGGCGGCGCATCGACGAGCGGGGAATTGAATACACAGCTGAAAAACGCGCTTCAGGCGGCGATGTCGTATTTGTCGGGCGTGAACAGGGAATACGCGAAAACCGAGCTTCCGCGCGCGTTTGAGGAGGGCAGAAAGGGCGTCCCGAAGTCTCCCGCGTTGAGCATGAGCGAAGCGGCGATAATATTGAAAAAGCAAGGATATCGATATACGGGCAACGCGTTTTCGCGGAACACGTACATAGAACTCCAAAGCGCGGTAAAAAGCGCGGGAAAGGGGTTTCTGACGCGCGTGAACAAGACGATAGAGGGTTTACGCAAGGAAGGGAAAGACAGCGTTTACAACGTGCAGGAAGCCGTTAAAAAGGATTTGGAGGAAAACGGACTTCTGACGGTAAAGTACGCCAACGGAGCAAAACAACCGCTTTCGGCATATGCGGCGATGGCGGCGCGGAGCGCGAGGATAGAGAGCGTCAATATCGGCGCGATCGGTCGTGCGTTGCAAGCGGGCACCGATTACGTAGAGATGACGACGATGCCGCAGTGCTGTCAATACTGCGGCGCGTATCAGGGAAAGGTGTATTGTATCTCGGGCAAGGATAACCGTTTCCCCGCATTGTTTAAGACGGTGCTCAAAAGCGGTTATGCGCTGCCGCACCCGAATTGCCGTCACGAGTTTATCCCGTGGTTTCCCGAAATAGAGGCGCCCGAGGACGTGGAAAAGGCGATTAAGGACAGCCGAATCCGATATAACGCGGACGGGAGCCTGAAAGACGTGCGGTATCAACGGGATATAGAAGCGTATGCGGCCTGGCAAGCGGGAAACAGACAATTGAACGCCGAACTTTTGGAGTATCGGAAAATGCAGGCGCATTATAAGGGGCGGGGCGATATACCGTATAAAAGCCTGGCAAGTTTCCGTCGGGCACGGCGCGCAAACGAGCTTTCGCCTGCGTATAAGGCGTGGCGGAACAGAAAGAAAGACGAAAACACCCTTAATCGGTGGAAGGAAGTGAAAAACTTCAGAAATTCGCCCAAAACAGTTGAAGATTTGCAAAAAATCAAGTATAATAAAAACACGGAAGCTTGGGAGCGATTAAAGCGCGAGCGGACGACAATTGCAAAGATAGACGATAAACCTTGGACGGATACTTTCAAAGAAAAAGCTATAAACGCTTATTATGATTTCAGGGAAAAGGGAATTGAATTCACCGACCACGGGATAGCGCGATTTTTGCAACGAGGCTTTTCCTTGGAAGAAATTGCAGATATTGATAAAAAGTCGTTTAACTACGCGCAGGACGACGGGAAGCATATTAAATATTATAATGGTATTGCGGTCGTCTATACGAGCGATAAAAAAGAGGTTGTGTCTATGATAAGAAAAACGCAACCTAAAGGAGAATGGTATGAAGTCAAAAATTGAAACTGCGTTTGAGATGTTTGAACGATTGTTTGACGGGAAATATGAGCCATTGCAATTTTCTTGCGATATGGAGCAATATCTATATGATAATTATCAAGAAATGTTATCCGAAGATAAGGAAACTACAGTTTATTTGAATGACGATGTGGCCGATATTTGTTCGGAGGGAGAGCCTGGATTTGATCCGACGCATATGATAAACGGCTTAAAAATTCGATATGAAGAAGCGAAACGAATATATAATAAAAAATAATAACAACTAAAAGCACCTTGCAGTCAAATGCAAAGTGCTTTTTTCATACAAAAAATACAAGGAGGTGAAAGATCATGGATTTCAGAAAAGTATCTGACGGAGACGGAATGAAAGAGATTTCTTACGACGAGCTTAAAGAAGCCGCAAGGCCGTTGATGGAGCTTTTGCGAAAGAAAGGCAATATGGAAATGTCGGCTTTGGTAACCGATGAAACCGTAGTCATTATGGAATCACTCGTCGGGACGTCTATCGAATACAACGACTGATCAAACAAAACTCAATAACGAGGGACAACGCTTTTAGGGCGCTGTCCTTTTTTATACCTCTCGGCGGGCGAATGGGCCGTAAAACACACGCAAACATAAAAAATCCACCGTGGGGCGCTGGCCACGATAAAAAGGCGAAAGGAGTATTTTATGAAACGGGAAGAACTTTTGGCATTGGGGCTGACCGAAGAACAGGTCAACGGCGTAATGACGAATTACGGAAAGAGTATCAAACAGTTGCAGGACGGTCTGACGACTGCGCAAAGCGATTCGGAAAGCGCGAAAGCGGAACTGAAAAAGTACCAAAAGGGCGGGGAACTGTATTTCGACCCCGCGGAACTGGAACGGCTGAAAACGTTTGAAAAGGAAACGTTGACGCGGGAAACGAACGCAAAAAAGACGGAGGCGCTGACAAAGCTGTTTAAGGGCGCGAAAGCGACGGACAGCGTCGCGAAACTGCTGATTTCGGGGCACGACCTGGAAAAACTCGAGCTGGACGACAAGGGCGAGATTAAAAACGGGGCGGAGCTTTTGAAAAAGGCCAAGGCCGACTATGCCGACTTATTCGGCGGAAGCGGGGACAAGGGAGTGCCGCAGGCCAATCCCGACGCGGGCGGCGACGCGGGAACGAAAGCGCCGCAAATCGTATATTAAAAATAAATCTTAAGGAGAAAAAAATTATGGCTATGACTGATGCATTGAGCATTTATCTTGAAAACGGAACCACGAAGGCGTATCTGAAAAACGTGCTTGCGGGTATCTTCGAAAACTATCAGAAAGAGGCGCTTTCGGCGCGTCTCAAATCCAAAAACGCGAATTTGAACAGAGCGGCGGGGTCTTACGAATTCAAACGGTTCGCAAACTCGACGGTGAAGGACTACGGCACGGCGCGCGCGGCGGGCAAAGGCGATAAGATCATCGCGCCGCCCATCGTCGTCAATCTCGACAAAAACAAGGAAATCGTGGAGGAAGTCAACTTCTTCGACGCGGACGGGAGCTTTACGGACGAAGGATTTAAAGCGATGGTGGAGCGCAGAAAAATGAATTTCGAGCTGTCCGTCACCGATTTCCTCGACATGGACTTTTTCTCGGCGGCGAAAACGGGCGGCACGGCGGCGACCGCGTTGGGCGTGACCGATCTCGACGCGAGCAAGTCCTTTAAGCGACAGATCGAAACGCTGGTCGGGAAATTCGAAAAGACGGGCAAAAACGGCACGGAAAACAAATACGTGCGGGGTATCGACAGACGGTATATGGCGCTGGTGCTGGATTCCTCGCTCTACGGGCTGGTGAAAGACGAACTCAACGACTGCCGCAACTTCTCGCAGATGATTTCCGACGAAAAGTTTACGGGTATCAACGGCGTGGCGTGCTTCTCGTCCGTCAATCTTCCCGACGGCGCGGATTACGTGTTGATGACGATGGATTCTATCGCGCAGCCCGTCCTGCCGAGCGGGTTCGAGTTTGAAAAAATTCCGCTGTCGATCGAATACGCGATGGAGATGTTCTTCCGTTACGGTTCCAAAGTGCTCGCGCCCGAACTGGTACTGCACGGCAAACTTGCCGTGGCTGCGGCATGACGGTAAACGTCGATACGTACGTGACGGTCGCGGAAGCGGATACAGTCGTCTCCGAAACCTATCCGCCCGCCTCGCCTTTGGCGGTGAGCTGGGCGGTACTGACGGAAACGGAAAAAGAACGCTTTCTCGCCGTCGCGCTGGAACGTATGGAAAACCTCTCGTATAAAGGGGATAGGGCGTATTATTTTCAGCCCCTGCAATTCCCGCGGATTACGAGAGGCATTCCCGCGAACTTTCACGACGCCCCCATAGAAGCCAAACGGGCGCAGGCGGTGTGGGCGTCGGAGATCGTGCGGGAGGAGTTATACGTCAAGCGCAGAAACACCGACGCGTGTCTGGCGCTGGGGATTATCACGAAAGACAACTCGGGCGAACTGCCTTCGGGCATAGTTCCGCCCCCGCCCGCAAGGGTGAAAGAGCTTCTGCACCGCTGGCTTACGTCCTGGAGGAAAATCTGACATGAATATATTTTCTTATCCCGTAACGATCACTTACGACGAGCTGAAAACGGAATGCGGGATCGATCTTGCGACGGAAGTCGGAAAAGAAAAAGAGCGCTCGTTCATGAACGGCGTCAACCGCGCTATCTACGACGGCGGCGTGTATCTTACGGGTGCTTCGGATTTGAAAGACCGTATCATTAAAGCAAATCCCGATTGCGCGACGGCGATCAAGCGCGCGTTGCTCGTTCAGGCGCAATACATGCTGGACGCAGGCGACGTGGGTACGGAGAGCGGGATTACGATCACGGCGGACGGACAGAAAGCCGTGGTATCGCGTTCGGAGCTTCGGAGCAAGACCGTATGCTCCGCCGCGGTGGACGCGTTAAAGGCCTGTCCCGTCCCGATCCTGTACGCGGGAGAGGTGGTGTGATGTCTTTACATGCAAAAACGGATTTTATCTGTACTCTGATAGATAAAAACGAAAGGGAATTGCTCCGCTTTAAGGCGACCGCTTCTTCCGATTTGGTGCTTTCGGCGGACTATGAGGGCGGGGGCGTCGCTTCGGGCGGGCAAGCGTTTACCGTTTCGACGGAACGCGAGTTTCAATACGATCCGCTGACTCATAGAGTGTCGGCGTTAGGACGAATTTTCGCCGTCGTCTCCGTGCAGGTCTCTTTCCGCAAGCCGCTCGGCGCGGGCGGGCGCATGAAAAAAATATATATTCTGGAGCTGCAATAATATGAAAATCACGGCGGAAATGCTGGCTGCGAAATTATTGAGGATCGCCAAGAAAAACGCGCCCGTACGGGTACTTACGTTTAAGCGTTATCAGCGTACGGTCTATTCAAAGACCGAAACCTACGCAAAAGACGTGAAACGCGGAGGCAAGGTTGTCCATAAAGCAGGCGACCGAAAAGTAATCCATAACCGCGGCAGGCTGAAAACGGGCGAATCACGGGCGGTCGGCAAGAAAGGCACGAATATGTATTCGCCGTATCCCGGCAATCTCAAAAATAACGGTATCTACGCCATTGAAAACGGCGTGAGGTTCGATTACGATAAAGTCGGGTATATCGGCTACGCAAACAAATACAGCCGTAAACCGCGGTACATAGAAAAGACGGTGGACGATTTTTGTCAATACTGCGTATCGCTCGGAGGGAGGATAATAAGAAGATGATAGATTTACAATACCTTGCAACGGTAATCAACCGTATTGTCGGCGCAAACGATTTCGCCGTGTATCTGAATACGAACGTCGCGCCTGCGGGCGACGGCAGGACGGTGGTTACGCTGGCGGCAACGCGGACGCCGTTCGGGTTTACAACCGAGGAAATCGACGCGGAAAGCCTGTCCGTTACGCTCACCTTTGATTTATCCGCAAGCAATATTTCCTTGCGCGACAGGGCTCTGTTCGTCATTAAAAATACCCTCCTCGGCTGGCAGTCGTTTACAGTCGTTCAGCCCGAGGGGGATACGTATGCAGTAGAAAGCTTTCTCGAACAGCAGGCTCCTGCAAATCCGTATGTGGACAGCGGCGGGATCACGCAACAGATCGTCGTCTCGGGAACCATTCTGATTAAAAATGCGGAGTGCGGCGCGGTGGTGGGAAATAACGTCGGGGTATATCTCGATGACGTAAAGCTGTTGAAAGCACAGCGCGGCGGGGGTATGCAGTCCGCGAGCGAGAATAATCTGCCGCTTTCCCAAGGCGGAACTCTGCCGCAAAACCGGATTGTTTCCCGCACGCATACCACCCAACTGACCTGTATTTATACAGGCAAGCCCATAGAAAACGAGTTTTTGAAGATCGCGGAGGGCTGCGCGCAGGACGTGAACAGGATTTATACGTATCGCGTGGAATATCCCGATTTGACGATCGTCGTGCCCGTCAAAATTCAGGCCGTAAGCATTACCGACGGCGCGGGCGTGTTTCTGCAATATACCTTGACGCTTCAGACGGCGGAGGAGGCGATAAGCGGTGAGTAATATCCCTACCCAAGGCGCTTTGGACGTCGTTATTTTAATGCAGTCCGATACGGGCGGGAGCGGTACGGCAGGCGGAACTGCGCCCAACCCGTCCGATCCGCAGCGAGAGGGCGGGCTTTCGAAAAATCCCGTGCAGTCGGAGGATAAGAACAAACAGGCGAAGCTGGCTACCGCGATACAGGCGGCAAAGACCGTAGGCTCACAGGCCCTCAACGCCGTCGTATCAAATATCGGCCTCGCCACGGGGAACACCTACGCACAACAGCGTGCGGAAAGCGCGATCTCCGCCGTAAACACTACCGTCGGGCTGGCGATGGCCGCCGCTAATCCCGTCACGTTCGGCGTGGCGCTCGCGGGCATGGCGATCAGTACGGGCAGTCAGATTTACAGGGATTATAAACAAAGGGAACTCGACAATTATGTCGCGGCGCAGCTCGTCAGACGCGCGGGCTTTACGGAGAACAGACGATGAATATGATATTAAAAATTTATCTTGATAAACAATGGAAAGATTATCCCGTGTCTAACCGCGGAACGGCCGATTTTCGTCTTGACGAACAACTCGACGCGGGCAGCGTCATGATAATCACGGACAGTGCGGAACCGATTCCGCCCATGTCCATGACCGAGCTAACGATTTCCGACGGCGAAAATACGCTGTCTATGCCCGCTTATTGCTTCGATACGGTAGAGGTCAGGGGGCAAGGCTACTACGTGCATAATCTCACGCTGGTGGAGCCTACAAGGCTATTTATGGGAGCTGTAATTGATGGCGTAAAGATTACACAGCCGCAGGAAGAAAGCGAACGAGAAAGCCTTTATACCGTAACGGAAAGGCTTTTGAATGCATATAAATTGCTGAAATGGTACACTCTGTCAAGGTTTTTTCTGACTGACGACGAGGAGATCGTATCGCTTCTGAGAGAGAGAAAATCTCCGCAGTTTGACTGGGAAGCCGAAACCCAGCTTTGGGAATGTCTCAAAGATGTCGGCAGCGTAATCAACTGCATGCCGCGGCTTACGTTCAATGCTGATAAAACGGCGTTTAACGTGGTTACTTTCGATAAGATCAACGACGTTACCGAAGAAAGAGAGTTATAAAAGAAAAGCCGCACCTTCGAAAGGTACGGCTTCTCTACAAAATTTAGTTGGTAGGGTAAATTATTTTTATAT
>UQHL01000001.1 GCA_900540805.1 uncultured Eubacteriales bacterium | reverse complement strand
GTATTATCCCCTTTTAGGGGTTATGCAAACCACCAGTTTACTGGTGGTTATGATTTTATAGGCTTTCGGGACGGATACACTCGCCTGTGGAACAGCTTTGGAAAATGACGAAAAAGCCTTCCCTATCCGTAAAAACGGAGGAGGGGACGAACGTGCAAATTTCCTTAATTTCCTCGGGCGGGCGGTCGCGGTCGTCCGCGGGCAGGGCGTAGCAGATATATTTTGCTTTTAAATCGTCGTAAATCACCCCTACGAGGTATTTCGGCGCGCCTTCCTCTCCCTGTACCCGCACCCATTCCGAATAGGCGAAAATCCCTTTTAAGCTGTCGTCGGCGGGATATTTTGCAAACAGGGCGTCTATTTCGCCCTTGACTGCGAGATAGTATCCGTCGGGGTCTGTTTCAAACGGATGGCGTATATCTTCAGCATCTCCATCCTTTGAAGCGTTCGCCCGCTCTTTCTTTGCTTGCTGCGGATTTCCGCCCTCAGCGTGTGCATATGTACCAGATTTTTCATTCTCGAAGCGTTCATTGTCTTCCTCCTTGCGATAGTAGTTTTCGGTAGCCACCGTTTCGTCGTCGTATTTCCCCTTCGCCGTCGGCGCGGCGGGCGGTTCGGGCGGTGCAATCGTTCCGTTTTCGGGTTCGGTTTCCTGCGGCTGATCGGGCGTTTCCTGCGCGGGGCGCGGGGGAAAAGGGCGTTCCTTTTTGTCCTCCGCCTCATATCCGTAGAGCGGCGCGGGCGGTACGTCGTAGCTTATCGGCGCGCTCGTCTCAGCCCTGTCCCCGTCATTTGCAAACGGGTTAAAGGGGGCGCGCTCGTTGGCGGCAGAAAACGCCGTTTCCTTTCCGCCCGCGGGAGCGGAATTTTTGACGAGATTGCGCCAGTCATAGACGTTTTCGCCGTTGACGCCGTAGGCGATGGGGACGATTCCGTTTTTTACAAAACAGATTACCCCGCAGAATCCATCCTCCGCGTTCAGATCGGAAACGATATTGAACAAGCTTTTTCCGCGCAGGGGAAGCATTTCCGTCCGCCCTTTTCTGTCCGCGAGGAGACAGTAGTATTCCCCCGACGAAAGGGGCGCGAAGTTGATGACGGAAACTTCCACCGAAAGGTTTTTTCCGTATTGTTCGATTTTGATCAGTCCCGAAAGAGTTTTTCCGTCGCCCGAAAACCCCTGCTTGACCTGCCTCAGAATACACATTTTTTTGACGAAATTCATATGTCCGCTCCGAAAAACGAGATTTCTCTTTAATTGTATATGCCGGGCAGGCGTAAATTTTGCTCTTTTTTGGCGAATTTACGGCGATTTTGCGAAATAAATTTTTTCACGTCCTTTTCACGGCTGCCGCGTAGGGGATGAAGATATATAAAATTTATCGGGAGGAAGTCGTTTCCCGTTCCTTCCCGATAAAATTCTTCGGCGTTTATTTTTATGCGGGACGGAATGTTTGACAGTGCGGAAAAAATAAAGTATAATAAAAACGCCGCCGTGAAAAACGCGGCGGCGGAAAGGCGGAAAAAAGGAGACAAAACGTATGGCGCAGGAGAGCATGGAAATCGCCCTCATCAAATACAACAGAAAAACCTGGTGCAAGAGCGCGCTTTTGGGATTTTTTATCGGCTTGGCGGTGATTGTGCCGGGGATCAGCGGTTCGACCGTGGCGATCATCTTTAAGCTTTACGATCAGTTTCTCTACGCGGTGGGGAATCTTTTCAAGCAGTTCAAAAAATGCTTTATCTTTCTGTTGCCCATCGGGGCGGGGATCGTTCTGGGGCTGCTTCTCGGCTTCTTCACGGTGCAAAAATTGCTCGAGCTGCTGCCCTTTGCCGTCGTCGGACTGTTTGCGGGATTGATGAGCGGGGCTTTCCCCGCCGTCAAGGACGAGCTTAAGGGAGCGAAAATGAACGGCAAACGCGTTGCGCTGTTGATTTTGGGCGTGCTCATTCCCATCGCGCTGGGCATAGGTTCGGTCGCGCTCAACGCGAACGCCGCCGAAGCGGGAAAAAACGTATTTGAAACGGTGAAGTTGTGGCAGGTTCTCGTCTGTCTGCCCGTGGGGTATATCGTGGGCGTCACGCAGGTTGTGCCCGGGCTCAGCGCCACCGCCGTACTGATGGCGCTCGGCTGGTTCAAATCCCTGCTGGACAGCGTCAGTTTAAGCTTCTGGCGCTCGAATCCCATGATTTTTGCCGTATATGCCGCATTGGTCGTCGGCTTCCTGCTGGGATTGTTCACCTTTTCGAGGTTTCTCACCTACATGTTCGGAAAAGCCCGCCACACTGCATATTCCATGATCGTGGGTCTGTCTCTGGGCTCGATCGTGTCGATGTTTTATAATCCCGATATCTTCGAGACATACGCCCGCTGGGCGACGGAGGGCGTCAGGGTTTTGGACATCGCGCTGGGGATAGCGTTATTTGCGATCGGAGCGATAGGCTCGTACCTGCTGGTGCGTTATCAGCGCAGGAAAGACGCGGAAGCCGCGGCGAAAACGGAGACGGAAACCGCGCGGGACGAAAAATGAGATTTTTGGAAAGGGGCTTAGACGCTTATCGCAAACTGAGGTCGAAACGCGGATATACCTGCGACGACTGCGGGCGGGAGATTTTTTCCTATCCGACGGAGCGGCTCTGCGAAGGCTGTCTCTCCCTTTTGGAAAAAAACGATAAAAGCGTCTGTCCGAAGTGCGGCAGAAAAACGTTGGCTGAGGGCGTTTGTCTCGATTGTAAACGCCGCGTTCCGCCGTTTGCGCGGGGCATGTCCGCGTTCGTTTACGGCGGCGAGGCCGCGCGGCTGATTAACCGCCTGAAAAACGGCGAGCGTTTTCTTTCCCGGTTTTTCGGCGAACGCATGGCGGAGGTGTGGAAAAATTCGGGGCTTTGCGCCGACGCGATCGTACCCGTGCCGCTTACGGCCGAAAAGGAAAGGGAACGGGGATACAACCAGTCCGCCGAGCTTGCGAAGGTTCTGTCGGAGGAAACGGGTATAAAATACCGAAATATTCTCGTCAAACGGCGAGAGACGTCCCCGCAGAAGGAATTATCCTTCCGCGAACGGGCGGAAAACGTGAAGGGGGCATACCGCGCGGCGGAAAAAAACGCGTGCAGAGGACTTAAGCTCCTTTTGGCGGACGACGTGACGACGACGGGCGCTACGGGCTACGAATGTGCGGCCGCGCTTTTGGCGGCGGGCGCGCAAGAGGTGTTTTTTCTCACGGCGACGTCGTTGCCCGAAAAGAAATAGAAAGAGGTAAAAAATGGACATCAAGGAAAAAATGCTGGGCGGCGAGCTGTATCTGCCATGGGACGAAGAACTGATGAAAGAACAAACCGCGTGTCTCGACAGGCTTTACGATTTCAATGCCACCCGTCCCACGGAGGGCGAAAAGCGGGAAAAAATGCTGAGGGAAATGTTTGCCGAGATTGGCGAAGGGTGCTATTTAGAGCCGCCTTTCCACGCGAATTGGGGCGGCCGTCACGTTCATTTCGGGAAATTCGTGTACGGAAATTTCAATCTGACGCTCGTTGACGACGCGGACATTTACGTGGGCGACTATACCATGTTCGGCCCCAACGTGACGGTGGCCTCGGCGGGACATCCCGTTTTGCCGGATTTGCGCGAAAAGCTCTATCAGTATAACGCGCCCGTACATATCGGCAAAAATTGCTGGATCGGCGCGGGCTCGCTGATTTTGCCGGGGGTGACGATCGGGGACAATACCGTCATCGGCGCGGGAAGCGTGGTGACGAAAAATATTCCCGCGGACGTGGTCGCCGTGGGCAATCCGTGCCGCGTGCTTCGCAGCATAGGCGAAAAAGACAGGGAATATTATTTCAAGGACAAGAGGATCGACTGGTCGGAAATAGAAAAATGAATATCGCCAAACGATAAAAAAGAGGCACGGCGCGAAGCCGTGTCTCTTTTTCGTAAATCAGGAAGGTTTGAAGATGAAAGCTTGGGTTTATTCGACGGCAATTCTCTTGAGGGGTTTTTCTTCTTCCCTGTATTTGGGGACGACCACCGTCAAAATACCGTTGTCGTATTTCGCTTTGATATTTTCTTCGCGGATTCCGTCTCCCACGTAGAAGGTTCTCGACATTCTGCCGTAGGTTCTCTCGCGGAACACGTAATTGGATTTTTCGTCCTTTTCCGTCTCTTCGTGATTGCGCACCGCTTCCACGGTCAAATAGCCGTCCTCGAGCGCGATGTTGATGTTTTGCTTGTCGATGCCGGGAAGCTCGATGCTGAGGGTGTACTCCTTATCGTCGGATCTTACGTCCGTCTTCATGATGCTGCTGCCCGCGTCGAACCAGCCGCTGAAGGGTTTGAGTAAAGAATTCAAAGAATCGGAAGTTAAATATTTCATAATAAACATCTCCTTTTCAAGTATATTTTAATGGATTCCGAGGGAGGCGTTCCCATTTTTTCAGCCCCTTTTCCGAGGCTGTCCCTTTGGATTTCGTATCTCCTTCGAACACTTTATATATAAGCCGTTTTTTTTCTTCTTAAACACTATCCGTAAAATTTTTTTGTTTTACGAATAGTTTTCGAAAAAAACCGTCCCGGATTTTCGGTAAAAAATTTTTTGAAAAAGTTTTATTTTTTTCCAACCGTTTTGTTTTGGTGCGTGTCTTTATAGGTGTAAGGAGCTTAAAACTCCCGCTTATCGATAAGCTGCAGTATTAAAAAATAATAAAAGGAAGGAATGTATCATGAAAAAAATTTTGGGAAAACTGGCGGCGGGCGGCGTCGCGCTGGGATTGTGTCTTTCGGTTGCCGCATGTAATGTCGGCGGAATTTCGGACGGCAGCTCTACTTCGAGCGGTACGGCTCAAGCCGCCGCAAATACCTATCTTGTCCTCGACATCAATCCCACCGTGGAGCTTTTGGTAAGCGAGGGTAAAGTAGTGGGCGTCAAGGCCGGAAACGACGACGCGGGCGTATTGCTTAGCGGCGAAGACCTGACGGGGCTGACGGTGGAGCAGGCGAGCGAAAAGATCGTTGCGCTTGCCGAGAAAATGGGATATCTCAACGACGGAAACAAAAAGATAAAGATTACGGTGGTATCCGACGACGCGGGAAAGGCGCAGGAAATGGAAAACGCGGCGAAAGCGGGCGCGGAAAAGGGCAGCGAAAAGGCGGAGGTTAACAGCGCTCCCCGTTCGCGCGACGAACGCACGGTGAAAAAGCTTCAGGCGGAAAATCCCGAGTTATATAAAGACCTGACGCCCGCAAAGGTGCGGTTGATCGAGGCGATCATGCAATACGACGGGACGATGACCTACGAAAAAGGCGCCGCGATGAAGGTGAGCGAACTTGCCGAGCTTCTCGAAGACCTTGCGGACGAATACGAGGATCTCGTATCCGACGAGCTTGAGGATAAGTTTGAGAATCGCTACGATGAGGCGAAAGCGGAGACGGAGCGCAAAATCGCAGCGGTTTACGGCGAGGAATATCTCGCGGCCTGGGACAAATATACGGCTTTGGAGACGGCGTTCGAGCTTCTCGAGGACAAAGCGGAAAACGTTTCCCTTTCCGACGAGGATATTCAGGCGATCCTGGCGCTTCTCGGGATCGAGGATAAAGCGTTGATTTCCGAAAACGGCGCGGTTACGCCCGACAGCGTTGACGACTATCTCGACAAACATTTCGACGACGACAGCGACGAAAACGAGGAGAAAGAGGAGGCGATCGAGGATATCCTCGACAAATACGACGAGGACGAATACGTGCTTACTGAAGCCGATCTCGCGGCGCTTTCCGAAGCCTGGGGAGAAACGCTCTCCTTTGCGACGCTGGAAGAAGCTGAAGAATTTATCGACGATAAAGAAGACGAGCTCGACGAAATGAAGGACGCGATCGAACTGACGAAGGAACAGAAAGCGGAAATCAAGGCTTTGAAAGAGGAGCTTAAAAATCTGAAAAAGCAGATCCGAGAGGAAATGAAGTCGGAGATCGACGCCGCGAAAGAGGAGCTCCGCCGCCAAAAGGAAGAGCGTCTCGCGTAAAAGGACGGTTGACTTGCCGCCGTGGATATGATATAATGAAACCGTCCCTGTCGTTTCCATAAAGAGGAAAAGGGACGGTTTCGAAAAAAACGCCGCGGTGCGCGGCGGAAAAGGATGCGGCGATGAGCTTTGATCAACTTGCCCCGAAAATTGCAAAACGCAACGAAAAGGCGTTTGAAGAACTATACGAAAAGCTTCGGCGGCTCGTCTATTCCGTTTGCCTCGGCGTCGTGAAAAATCGGGGCGCGGCGGAGGAACTGACACAGGATACCTTCGTGACGGTATGGGCGCGGGCGGCGGAATTTCGGGGCAAGGGATTTAAGACCTGGATTCTGACAATTGCGAGAAACAAGGCAATCAACTCCCTGAGAAAGCAAAAACGCGAATTTTCCGCCGATTTTACCGAAAACGAAACGCTGGGAGGGGCTTATACGATCGATGCGGCGGCGGATACGGGCCTTGTCTTATCCGCCGCTTTGGCCCGCTTAAAAGACGGAGACAGGGAAATTGTTCTGCTGAAAAATTCGGGGATGAAGACCAAGGAAATTGCCGACTTCCTCGGCCTGCCGCGGGGCACGGTGTCCTGGAGGTATGCGGAGGCGTTGAAGAGCCTGAAAAAATATCTGGAGGAGGAGACGGAATGAAAAAATCGGATATCGAAAGACAACTGAAAAAAGATCTCGACGACTCTGCGCCCTCCGATTTTGACGCGCTTCGCAAAAAATGCGCGATTTCCGACTTCGAGGCCGCGAAGGAGCCCGTTCCCGAATTCGCGCTCGCTACCGCAGACGGCGGCAGTACGGGCGGCGGGAGAAAAACGGTACGCGCTGTGGCGTGGCTGACGGCGTCGGTGTTGTTCCTCTCGTGCGTTTTGATCGCTTTGATCTTGGGGCTTTCCAACCGTACAGAGCGCATACGTCCCTTATCCGACGGATATTTCCTGTTCGACATCAATCCTTCCGTCGAAGTTTCCTACGATAAAAAGGGGCGCGTCAAGTCCGCGAGAGGGCTGAACGAGGACGGGGAAGTGTTGCTCTACGGCACGGAGCTGGCGGGTAAAAATTATGAGGAAGCCGCGGAAATTTTGTTTGATCGCTGCGTGAAGCTGGGATATTTTTCCGCTTCGCGGGAGAATAACGCGGTGTTGGTGTCGGCCTCTCTGTCCGAGGGCGGCAAGGACGAAAAAATGACCTTGGAGATGAAGAAACTGCTTTCCGAGGAATTTTCCTCCAACAAAATCCGCGGCGTCGTCATCACGGGCGTGGATAATCCCGACTTGGAGCGCGAGGCTGCAAAATACGGCATAGACGCGCAGAAGTACGCCTTGATTCAGACGTATCTCGCGCTCGGCGGCAAACTCGCGGAGGAAGAATACAAAAATATCCCCGTCCGCGACCTCTATTCCTTTATCTCGGAAAAACAAGAAGAACTGAAAGAGGAAGAAATCGTGGAGCTGGAGACGCAGACGAGCGAAATGGAAGAGGAGCTCTTCGAGGCGCTTGCCGAGTCGGTCGGCGAGATGATCGAGGAACTGGAGGACTGTATCGAGCGGCTTTACGAAGATTCGGAAAACGAGGACGACGAGAAAAAACAGGAAAGGTACGAAAAGCAAATCGAGGAGCTGGAGTCTTACGCGGACGAAATAGAGGACGCAAAAAATAAAGGGGAATGTCAAAAGCTTGTAAATAAGCTTCTGAAGGCGATTTCGGACATGAAAGCAGGGGAGACGGACGAACTGCTGATCGGGCTTCTCGGCGACGTTTACGCCCGTATTGAAGGCTTGTATCAAATCTTGGAGGAGGCGCTGAAGGAGCTGAAGCTGCTCACTGCTTCCGCAGACGAAAAAAATTCGGCACGGCTGGATAAATTCGGAAATTCGGGGGGCGGAGACGAGGACTTCGATTACGAAAAGTGGCAGGAAGAAAAGGAGGAGGAGTTTGCCGCCTCCTGGTACGATTTCAAGAGGGCGTGGAACGAGGAACGCGAGCACGATCTCGACGATTAAAAATAAAAAACAACCGTCCCGCAAAGTATGCGGGACGGTTTTTCGTCGCGGGGTAGGAGACCCCCGTCTGTTCAATTATCTAGAAAAGTGCGGGGGGGGGGCTATTTTTTGAGATTTATCTGAAAATCCCGTTTTTTCAGGATCGCTCTCGCCATAGGAGTAGTGGGAGTAATAATATTTTTTAGAGCTCCCCTTCATTTTTTTCGGATTGACGAAATAGTCGTTGACGACGATACCGAGAATATTGGCTTTGGCAAATTTCAATGTATCGAGGGATGCCTTGATGTCGTTGCCATACGTCTTCATGTGGCGGGCCACCAAAAGAGCCCCGTCCGTAAAGGGAATGAGCGCCAGCGCGTCGGAAACCAGCTGAATGGGCGGCGTATCGTAGATGATATAGTCGAATTCCTTTTTCAGCTTTTCCGAAAATTCCCGCATGGCTTCGCTCTCCAGCAGCTCGTAGGGGCGGGGGGAAGCGGTGCCCTGATAAATAATATACAGGTTTTCGTGTTCCTTAGATTGATGAAGGATATCCTCGAATTTTGCCTGACCCGACAAATAATCGCTGAGGCCGGGTTTATGAGGATCGCCGAAATATTTGGAAACGCGGCCCTTTCTGATATCGGCGTCGAGCAGCACTACTTTCACTTTAGACATGGCAAACATCAATGCGAGGTTGACCGTGACGGTGGTTTTTCCCTCTTCGGGGAAAGTGGAGGTGCATAAAAGGCTGATGCCTTTTTCCTCTTTTTTTGGGATCGCTACGGAAATAGACGCCTTGAGGTTGCGGAAAGCTTCCCTTACGGCAAAGGGAGTGGTCTTGTCTAAAAGGTAGGTGCTGCGGATAGTGTCACGATGCGCTTCCGCATACTGTTTCTGTTGCTTTTTGCGGCGAAGATTAGCGAAAAAGTTGGAAATAGATTTCATTTTTCCGCCCCCTTTCTGATGTTTTTGTTGTTGGTTTTGTCCTCTTGTACAAGCGTTTCAATGCGGGGGACGACGCCCAATACAGGCAGGTTGAATTTACGGGGAATATCCTCGTAATCGCGGAGCCGCGTATCCGTTCTGTCGGTGACGACTACGGCTACACAGGCGACGATCGCGGCGACAAGCCCGATAATCAGCCCGAATTTAATCATTTCCTTTGTGGTCTGTCCTTCGTTGAGAAGGTCGTTTCGGGGGAAATTCATCGGCGTGCATTGCGTGGCTCCGAATTGGCTGGTGCCGAGCAGATCTACGACGAAATCAGGAACTTCGGCTGTAACTCTGTTCAAAAGATGTTCCGCCAGCTTGGGATCGTTGAGGACGGAAACCCGTACCCTGATGACATTGACGCCCGCTTCGTAAGAATAGGAAAGAGAATCGTTGACTGTTTTCAGCAACTTGTCGTATTTTTTTTGCATCTCGATATCATCGCTGTCAAATTCGATTCCTTCCGTTTCGGAAAGTTCTTTTAACAGAATTCGGGTAAAGCGCTCGGAAGAGAGTTGTATCTGTATCTGTTTAAGAATATTTTCCTGATAGGACTGATAAATTTTTATTCCCTCGGGATCAATAGTGGAGGAACTGTCGTTACCGGTGGAAGACACATAATATTCCACGTCGGCGCCGTAATAATGGACGTCGTGGTATTTGACGAAGCCGAAAACTCCGCCTAAAATCACGCCCGCAAGCAGCGAAGCGATGATGATCCATATTTTTGACCAAAGAGCCCGAAAAATATCGGACAGACTGATTTCGTCTTCGGTCTGCATTTCTTCTTGCATATTTTTCTCCTTAACGCAATATATTTTTACAAGGCATTCGGTTTGTCCGTTTTTGTCGGCCGTAGGGGAGGTACCTTCTCTCGGGATACGCTTCCGACGGTTTCCGACTTTTTCTGCATGCCGTTACCCGAACATTATAGCATTTTCTCTTTTTGTTGTAAAGTGTTTTTTTGAAAATAATCAGAATATGCATTCCATTTTTGCATACGGTGGCAAAAACGTGAAAAAAAACGAGAAAAATTCACAGCACTTGCAAAACGAAGCACTTGAGATACTGCGTTTCTTCTTCGTTCAAAAGCGCAGGGTGATCGGGCGCCTGCGTGCGGATTTCCACGGTTCTCACCCGCCGCCCGCTTTCCTTCGCGGCCTCGGCCAGCATTTTTTCAAAGAGGGGGAAGGTCATGTAATGGGAACAGGAACAGGTGATTAAAAATCCGCCGCTTTCCGTCAGCTTCATGCCGAGGAGATTGATGTCCTTATAGCCGCGGTAGGCGTCCTTTACCTCGTTGGCGCTCTTGCAGAACGCGGGCGGATCGAGCACCACCAAGGAAAATTTTTCTCCCGCCGCCTTATAGGAGCGCAGAAGCTCGAACACGTCCCCGCATTGCGTTTTGATATTTGTCAAACCGTTCAGCCGCGCGTTTTTCTCCACGTTTTCGAGGGCGAGCGGGGAAATATCCGCGGCAATCACGCGGTCGGCGGTCAGCGCCGCGTTGAGGGAAAAACCGCCGCTGTTGCAAAAGCAATCGAGCACTGTTCCGCCCTTTGCGTATCGGCGCACGGCGAAACGGTTTTCCTTTTGGTCGAGAAAATAACCCGTCTTTTGCCCGTTTTTTACATCGACGGACATTTTCAGCCCGTTTTCCTCTATGATTACTTCGTCGGGCACCTCGCCGAAAAGCACGCCCTTTTCGAGGGGCAGGCCCTCCTTTGCGCGCACGGCGGCGTCCGAACGCTCGTAGATCCCGCGCGGGGAAAAGATTTTTTCCAAAACGCGGCAGATCGTCTCCTTGCGCTGGTGAATCCCCAAGGAAAGGCATTGCACGACGAGGATATCCGCGTACTTATCCACAATGAGGGCGGGCAGGTCGTCCGCTTCGCCGAACACGACGCGGCAGCAGTTTTCGTACCCGAGCTTTTTTCTGTATTCCCACGCGGCGCGGATGCGCCGTTCGTAGAGCTCTTCGCTGTCCTCCTCGCCGCCGCGGATAAAAATACGCACTAGTATTTTGGAGGCGTGGTTGATATACCCTTTGCCGATAAACCGCCCGTCGGCGGCGCGCACGAGGGCGAGGGAACCGTTTTTGTCCTTGCCTTCGATTTTTGCCGCTTCGTTGGCATATACCCAACCGTGTCCCGAAAGCAGCCGCTTTTCTTCGTTTTTTTTGAGCCAGATCGTATAAGGCATCGCCGCAGTTTCTCCCGTTTTTCTGAAAATCGTTAAGGGAATTATAGCACAGAACCGTTGACAAGTAAAGCGGTTTATGTTAAAATAAAGAAAATAAGGGAGTAGCACGGCTCTTTGAAGGAGCTGTCAAATCTACATAATGGAAGATTGCTTTTCCAGGTTTGACATGAAACGGCGAGACTTATGCGAGACGAAGGCGACTGCGCATAGGGCTCGTTTTCTTTTTTCGAAAAATTCTTACCGACGAGGTGAAAGGATATGGATATTTTCGATATACTGCTCCTGGCCGTGGCCGTGTCGATGGACGCGACGGCGGTGGGGATGACGGACGGCATGGCCGATCCGAAAATGCCGATTAAAAAGGCGTTGCTCATCGCCGCGTTTTTCGGGCTTTTTCAGGCCGCGATGCCCCTCGTCGGGTATTTTGTCACGAAGCTGGTCGCGGGCGCCTTTCTCTCCTCCTTTCAGAAAGCCTCCTCCTGGGTATCCTTCGTTTTGTTGGCGCTGCTCGGGGGCAAAATGATTTTCGACTGCGTGCGGGAAATGCGCTCGAAAAAGCGCGGGGAAGCGCCCGAACCGCTCTCGTCCGAGTTGTCCTCGGGAAGGCTTGCCCTTCAGGCGGTGGCGACCTCTATCGACGCCCTGGCGATCGGCGTTACCCTGCAGATGGCGGAGCTTTCCGTGGAGGGGCTGTTTCCGCCCGTCGGCTGGGCGGTGTTTATCATCGGCGCGGTGACGTTTGCGCTGGTCGTGCCCGCGGTTTACATAGGAAAGCTGATCGGCGACAAGCTGGCGGACAGAGCGGAACTGATCGGCGGAATCGTCCTCGTAGGAATCGGCGTAAAACTTCTGCTGGAAGGAATATTATAAAAAATACCCGCAAAGGAGAAAGAGATGTATAAATACGAATTGCATTGTCACACCGCGAAGGTCAGCGCGTGCAGCCGCATGGGCGCGGAGGAGCTTGTGGAGCTGTATCTCGAAAACGGCTACGACGGAATTTTCGTCACCGACCATTTTTTGAACGGCAACACCACGGTGGACAGGCGTCTGCCTTACGAGGAAGAAATAGAGGCCTTTTGCAGGGGCTACGAGGAGGTAAAGGCGGCGGCAGGGGAGCGGCTACGGGTGTTTTTCGGATTCGAGTATTCCTATCTCGGTACGGACGTGCTCTGTTACGGCTGGGACAAGGAGAAGCTGAAAGCTCTGCCGCAGATCATGCAGATGAGCATGCGCGAATTTTGCGATTTTTGCCGCGACAACGGCGCGCTCGCCGTGCAGGCGCATCCCTTCCGCGAGGATTTTTATATCGATCATATCCGCCTGTATCCCAACGCGGAGGGCGTAGAGGTGTTCAACGCCAACCGCACGCCCCTCTGTAACCGACTCGGCAAATTTTACGCGCGGGAATATGGAAAAATCGAAATCGGCGGCTCCGATCTCCACCGCGCCGACCAGAGGGTGCTTTCGGGCATGGCCTTTGAGGAAAGGCTGACCTCGGAGCAGGAGCTGATCCGCTTTCTTCGCCAAGGAAAGGGAGAAATCCTCGAGACAGAGAATAAATATGTCCGAAAAATCCGAAAATAATAGAAAAGGCTATTGAAAAATCAAAAAAAACATGCTATAATGTGTGCGCAAAGGGAGGAACGACGATGAATTTGAAAACGGCAACGGAAATTTACCGCAAAAAGGACAAGGTGTTTTATCGGGACGGCGGCAAGCTTATAAAGCTGTTCGACGAGAGCTACCCGAAGGAAAATATTCTCAACGAGGCGCTCAATCAGGCGCGCGTGGAGGGGACCGCTCTGCATATCCCGCGGATCGAGGCCGTCACGACGGCGGAGGGAAGGTGGGCGATCGTCATGGAGTATATCGAGGGGGAAACGCTGGCGGCGCTCATGAAAAAGTATCCGAAGCGCGAAAGAGAGTATCTCGATCTGCTTTCGGAGCTTCAAAAGGAAGTGAGCGGCCAGCGGGTGCCCCTTTTGCCGCGGCTCAAGGACAAAATGCGGGAGAAGATTTCCGCCTCCGAATACTCCGAGTCGGTGAAATACGATCTGCTCGCCCGTCTGGACGGGCTGCCGCGGCACTATAAGCTCTGCCACGGGGATTTTCGGCCGAGCAACGTCATTCTCACGGCGGACGGAACGCCCTATATTCTGGATTGGGCGCACGCGACGCAGGGAAACGCCGCGGCGGACGCCGCGCGCACCTATCTCATTTTCCGCCTCTGCGGCGCGGACGAGCGCGCCGAAACGTATATGTCGCTTTACTGCGAAAAGACGGGCACGGCGAGAAGCTATGTGGAGAGGATTCTGCCCATCGTGGCCGCGACGCAGACGGCAAAGAGCACGGAGGAGGAAAAAGCGTTTTTGAGAAAGTGGGTGGAAGTGGCGGACTGGCAGTAAAAAAATAAAACGAACGATCGTCCCGCGCGGAGGGCACACCCTCCGCGCGGCTTTGCATATAACTGTAAATGGAATATTTTGCAAGGAGTGACGATATGAACCCTTTTTCGGAAAGACCTTGTCCCATTGACAAGGCACTTCAAAACTGGCGGCAGCTCTATCCCCGGCCGTACGATAAACGGACGGTCGATCCCTATACCAAGACGCGGATCATTCTGGCCAACGGCGCGGAATTTGAAGCGAATTGGTTCTCCCATCAGTTTTCCCGCCACACCGACGACAACGATCTGCGCCGCGAGCTGGCACTGACCCGCTTTATCGAAAAACAGCAGCAGCAAAAGCTCTCCCTGTTGAAGCCCGCCGACGAAACCATTCTCGAACACACCATTTCCTACGAACAGCTGGCGGTGGATCTGACGGCGGAGCTGGCGCGCAAGGAAAAGGACTGCTATGTGAAAAAGACGCTCGATTTTGCCTTGCTCGAGGATTTCGACCACCTTTACAGGTACGCCGACCTTTTGCAGGGCGAGCAGGGCGTCTATGCGGAAAAGCTGGTGGGGCGCTACACGGAGATTATGCCCGGACGGCCGACGATCTCTCACCACCGCTATCCGATCGACAACGTGCGCAGAATCGTCAGCTATAAGACGGCGGACGTGAGGACGGTGCTGGCGACGATGACCATTACCGCGGCGGAACAGCAGACGATGAACTATTATATGAACGTGGCAAATTTTGCGCTGACCGATATGGGGCGGCGGCTGTACGAGGAAATCGCCCTCGTCGAGGAGGAGCACGTCACCCAATACGAGGACCTGACCGATTCCACGGCCACCTGGCTGGAAATGCTGCTCTGGCACGAGTACAACGAGTGCTATCTCTATTGGTCGTGCTATATGACGGAGACAGACCGCTATATCAAGGAGCTGTGGGAGGAAAATTTCGCCATGGAGATTTCCCACCTGCACAAGGCTGCGGAGCTGCTGAAAAAGTACGAGGGCAAGGACTGGCAGGAAGTGATCGGCGACGGCGAATTCCCCGAGCCGCTTTCCCTGCACGAAAATATCTCCTATGTGCGTTCGGTGCTGGGGAACACGGTGCAGTTCACCTCGGCGAGGGAGGATTACGTGCGCGTCGAACGGCTTCCCGAAAACGCCGATTTTTTCCGCTATCAAAATATCGTCAATCCGACGACGGATATCGTGCCCTCGCATAAAGTGATAGAGGCGTATATCCGCAGGCATGGAAGGGACTATCGCTATCAGATCGCCCCCAATCCCGTGCCCGAGCTGCGCGACCGCCGCGAGGACAACACCTCGGTGGGGCGGATTCCGAACGCCGCGCAGAGCACCGATTTTTTCTGCAATAAGTAAATATAAATAAGGAACGCGCGGCCGCATGCAAGGCGGCGCCCGTCCGCCGGAAGGGGAAAGACCGACCTCGCAGGAGGGACGGTCTTTTTTTCGTTAAAGGGACAGAGAAAAGAGAAAAAAGCGTGAAAAAACTCACACAGAGGCACAAAAACGGGAAAATAAAAAAATTTCCTGAAAAAATTGAAAAACACGACGCAAAACAGCTTGACAGAATTTTCGATTAATAATACAATTAGAGGGCAAGTTGAAAGAAGGCGCGTAAATGCCCGCCAAAGCCCCGTAAATTTAACGGCAGAGACGCGCTTGAAGTATTTCAAACCGCATTTTTCAAACAGGCAAAGAAAATACACACGAATAAGGAGTAACATGATATGAAAACCTATATGGCAAACGCCCAAACGGTTGAAAGAAAGTGGTATGTCGTAGATGCCGCGGGAGTGCCGCTCGGTCGTCTTGCATCCCGCGTTGCCTCCGTGCTCCGCGGTAAAAATAAGCCCACTTTTACACCCAACGTCGATACCGGCGATTTCGTAATCGTCATCAATAGCGATAAGGTGGTGCTGACGGGAAAGAAAACGGAAGACAAATTTTACAGATACCACACGGGCTACGTCGGCGGTCTCAAGGAAATTTCCTACAAGAAAATGCTCGCGGAAAAAAGCGATCTGGCCGTTTACGAGGCGGTGAAGGGCATGCTTCCCAAAAACAGCCTTGGCAGAGCGACGCTCAAGAAACTCAGAGTTTACAAGGGTGCGGAACACAATCACGCCGCGCAGAAGCCCGAAGAACTCAAGGTAGATTAAGGAGAGGATGAATTATGGCTAAAGTGAATTTGAAAAAGAAGCTTCAGTTCTGGGGAACGGGCAGAAGAAAGAAGGCGATCGCCCGCGTGCGTCTCATTCCCGCAGGCAGCGGCACCATCGTCATCAACGACCGCACTTTCGAGGATTATTTCCCGCAGGGCACTCTTCAGTACATCGTCAAACAGCCTCTCGTCCTGCTCGAGGCGGAAAATAAATACGACGTATTCGTCAACGTGATCGGCGGCGGTTATACCGGCCAGGCCGGCGCGATCCGTTTGGGTATCGCCCGCGCCCTTCTGGAAGCGGAGCCCGACAGCCGTCCCGCCCTCAAAAAGGAAGGCTTCCTTACCCGCGATCCCCGCGCGAAGGAAAGAAAGAAGTACGGCCTCAAGAAGGCGCGCCGCGCTCCTCAGTTCTCCAAGAGATAATTTTTCGGAAATACACATTTTCGGATACAGCAAAAGCCCGACCGTACCTGCGGTCGGGCTTTTCATAAAAAGGGCGGGCGTATCCGCGCGCGGACGTTTTCTTTTCGCCGCGCATTCGTAGTCGGTTTTTGAAAATAAGCGGGCCTCTTTTCCGCACGGAAAAAGGCTCAGCGGCGCGGCGCTTTTTTCCCGATGCTTTTCGACAGCCGTTCGTGCCGCTCCATGAGGGCGACGAAACGGTTGTTTTCGACGTCGTCGGAGGGCGGAACGGGCGTCGTCTGCCGCGGCGGCGCTTCGGGCGCGGGTTCCGATTTGTTTGCATTGGCTGCGGCCCGGTCGGGCTTTCCGAAAAGCGCAGAAAGGTCGGGGAAGGCGGGCGCCGCGGGGGCGGAACCGCTTTCGGGAGAGGAATTCGCCGAATTTCCCCCGTCTGCTGCGGCGGACGGGAAGAAGGCGCTTTTAAGAAAATTAAACAATCCGAAACTTTCCATATCGAAAAAATCCTTTAATTTCACAATTTTCACTTAAAATAGCGAAAAAAACGCGGTGTTTTTGTTTGCTTTAATTGACGAATTGATATATAATAGAATATGCGTTGATATTGTCGGGAAATGCCGATTTCTTTTCCCGACCGACATAATTTTTAAGGAGTCCTTTACAATGCGGGATAAGTTCAGAAAATTGACAAGTATGGTTGCCGCGGCGACGCTGTGTGCGGCGGCAATTTCGTTTGCGGGTTGTGCGGATAGCTACTCTATCAAGGCGCTGCCCGGAAATATTCAGGGAGAAGTAAGCTCCAACGGCGGCTTTGTCGTCGAAAAGGGCGATTACATTTACTTCATCAACGGCGCGGAGGATTATACGGCGTCCAACAAATTCGGCGACGTCGTGAAGGGTGCGCTGATGCGCCTTTCCAAATCCGACCTCGCGGCCAAAAAGTACGCCGATGCGGAGACGGTGGTGCCCATGCTGTTTGTGGCGCAGAACTTCGACGCGGGGATTTATATCTACGGCGACTACGTGTATTATGCTTCGCCCACTACGGAAAAGGACCAGGACGGCAACGTGCAGAACGATTGGATCAGCTTTAAGCGCGCCAAGCTGGACGGCACCGACACGATGAAGGATTACTATTTCCGTTCGGACGACAACGCGGCGGATTACCGCTTCGTCGAAGTGGAGGACGTCGTTTACTGTCTGCATACCGACGATAAAACTCTCTACTCCTATAATACGGAAACGGGTGCGGATACGGTGCTTGTCTCGGGTGCGGGTTCCGATTTTTATTTCGATTCCTCCGATCCCGAAAATCCTCTCGTCTATTACACGATGGGCGTGACGCAGGATATCGCTACCGACGCTTCTTCGACGGTCAGCTATACCCAGCTGTATTCCGTCCGCGCCGACGCCGCGGTGGAAAAAGTGGATGCCTCCAAGGCTTCCTATACGGTGGAGGGCGGTAAAACGTATTCCTTCGACGCAAACTATATCAAAAATAATTCCGATAAATTTGCAGGCTTTGACGCGGAGGACTACACCACCTATCCGTACGTCAACCTCGGAAATCTGGTACTGGACGGCAAGGGCTCGTCCGAAGCCTATAAACAGACGCAGTTCAACGACGATACTTCTGCTCCCGCCACCCCCAACGGCTACACCTATACCATTCAGAGCTATCAGAACGGCGGCTTATATTTCACTCGTACGGGCGTGGACAAGACCTCTTCCGACGGCGAAAGCAGCAAGCTGTATTATCTCGCGGACAGCGCGAGCGGCGCCGACGGCTGGAAGAGCATCGCGGGCAATCAAAGCGCGGAGATCGACACGGTGGCGCTGAACACCACCAACGCTTCCGCCTCCGCGGTCTTCTATATCGAAAACGACGTTCATTATTATATCTATACCGCCGATTCCGTCATTTACAGAAACAAAGCAAAGGCGGACGGCACGGTGGAAGAGAGCGTCCGTATGGCCACGGGCGTTTCCTCGGCTACCCTTTGGAAGCTTCAGGGCGACTATTTGTATTATTACGCTTCGGGCACCAACGGCAACAACCTTTCGAGAATTAATTATAAGGGTCAGGCGGACAACTACAATAAGATTTCCCTCGCCCATACCGAAGAATATGCCCCCATGAAGGTTCTCGATATCGATTGGAATTCTTCCTGGTACAAGCCCGAATTTATCGGTACCGAGCTGTTCTATTCCAACGCGCAGGCGATGGGTTCCACGTCCTATAATTATGTCTATGTGCTCAGCCTGAAAGGCGCGAACGGAATCATGAACGCGGAGGAGCTCAAGGCGTTCAACGAAAAATACGAGGAAGTTATCGATTATATCGGAGAATTCGACAGCGATTTGAAAACCGCCGTGACCTATTATTTCCGTACGGGAGAAACGGCCTGCTTCGACGAAGTCCTGCAGGACGCGAGAGATAAGTACAACGGTAAGGAAAACCGTCTCTACAGCGCCGTCGATACGGAAGAATTCTACGCTTTCGCGCAGAAGAGAAAGAGCGAAAACACCAACGGAAACGATTATGCCACGATGTTCGACGCGGACAAGGGAGACGCTTACTATGGCGTCGAAAGCTATTTCATCAACATGGTGGGTAAGCTGAAGGAGTCGGACGCGGAGGCTATCCGGGACGGCTGGAAAGCGACCCTTAAAAACGTGCCCGAGGACGCGGATGAGGGCTGGGCGACCTGGCAGAAGGTTCTGCTCGGCGTCGGGATAGGCGTCGGCGTATTGGCTGTTGCGGCGGCCGTTGCGGTTCCTCTCATGCTTCGCGCGAAGAAGAAGGCGAAAGCGGAGGCGGACAAGGAAGCCACGGCGGTGAAGAAGCCGAAGATCGACACCACCGACGATAAGTCGATAGACGTCTATGCGGACGAAGAGGAGAACGAGGCTCCCGCGGAAGAAAGCGGGGCGGAAGCTGAAAACGCGGAAGAAAATGCGGAGTTAGCGGATAAAAAAGAAGATTGACGCAAAAGATAAAAGGAGCCGTTTCAAGGTGAAACGGCTCCTTTTTACGTCGGAAAGAAAAAATTTTTTTGAAATATTCGAAAACGTGCGAAAAACAGTTTACAAACTCGAAAAATATTAATATAATATAGCAAAATCACGGCGCAGGCGCCGGTAAAAATAAACAAAATGAGGGAAGGGAATATGGCAAGATACGTGTTGTGCCCGAGATGCGAATTGAATTTTATCGATGCGGACGCGCAGGAATATTGCGACGTTTGTCTCAAGGAAATGCAGGGCGCGAAGACTTTTGCGGACGATCTGGAAGAAGTGGAGGAAATAGAGGAGACGGAGCTTTGTCCCATCTGCGGGGAAAACTACATGCGCATCGGGGAAAAGATGTGCGACGAATGTAAAAAGAAGACGGAATACGAGGAAGAGGAGACGGACGATCCCGATAAGGACGACGCCTGGAGAAGCTATCTTGACGACGACGTCGAAGATCTCGGCATCCCTCTGCCCGAAGACGAGTTTGAGGATGACGACGATGAGGACGAAGATGACGACGATTACGACGAGGACGAAATAGAGAAGAGCAAGGACGAGGACGACTTCGAATATGTTTCGGCGGACGATTATTATCTCGACGACGATGACGATGATGACGACGATGAGGATGACCCGTTTGACGATGACGACGCACCCGCGCCCAAGTCGGGCAAAAAGAAGCGTACCCGTGACGAAGACGATTTCTAAATTTCTTCTTTTAAAAAAGCAGAGGTAAGGCCTTTCGGCTCTACCTCTGTTTTTTAAGCGTCTTGTCTTTTCATCATTCCGTTCGGAAAATTTCCAAATCCTTTTCCGCCTGAAATGGCGAAGAGAAATCCGCCTTGAAACTCCAAGCTTTACAGATCGTCCGCGTCTTGAACGGGAATTTCCCGAGGATTCTTCGGCGCGCCCGTATAGCTTCCGTTTACGTCCGTATCCGATTTCATATCGGTCAAGGCTTTCGCCTTTTCGGTGGGCGTAAAGCTGCGTTTATGCTTAGTCGCAGTTTTCGGTTTCATGATTGTTGTTTCTGCCGCAATTTTTGTTGTTGCTGCAGTTCTTGTTCTGAGAATTCTGGGAATTTTGAGAGTTCTGAGAATTTTTGTTCTGATTGTTGTTTTTGTTTTTCATGATTTTTTTTATCTCCTTTTTTTATTTTTTAATGAAAAGCGGTGTTTATAAAGTTCTGCCGCTTATGGTCAGATCCTTACGCCTTCGAAGGGCAGATGCAGATCTACATACCCCTGACCCGCTTTACATAAAGGGCAAATTTTCCACGCTTCCGTCGCGACGTGCATATAACCGCATTCGCTGCAGACCCATAAAATCGGCGAGTCGTTTTTGTAAAGCGTTCCGTTTTTCACCGCTTCGTAAAGATAGTTGAAAATAATGTTGTGCTGTTTTTCCACTTCGGCTACCATACGGTAGTGAGCGGCAATATCCCTGAAGCCTTCTTTTTCAGCCGTGTCGGCAAATGTCGGATAAATCTCCGTGGATTCGCTTTTTTCGTCTATTGCCGCAAACCTTAAATTGTCTTCCAAAGTACCCGCATGGAAAGGGTATCCCGCGTCGAGAACGATATTGTCGTGACTTCCGGCTTTTTCCTGGAAAATTTCGAAAAACCTTTTCGCATGATACGTTTCGTTTTTCGCTATCGTTCTGATGGCGTCGGAAAGAGTTTTTAGATTTTGCTGTCCTGCGAGCTTCGCCGTCAGCTGATAGCGCATACCCGCCTGACTTTCACCCGCAAAGCTGCGGGCTAAATTCTTGAACGTTTCCGTCTTTTCAAATTGCATTTGTTTATTTCTCCTGAAGGCACCGCCTTCGTTAATCAGTATGAGCGGGATTTTTGCGATTATGCCGTATTCTTTCTGCCAATGCTTGCCAAATGCGTGCAAAAAGTGTAAAATAGTAAATATCCGTATATAGAGGAGGACGATTATGTTCAATATCGTTTTGGTAGAACCCGAGATCCCGCAAAATGCGGGTAATATTGCCCGCACGTGCGCCGCGACGGGCTCGCGCCTGCATATGGTGCGCCCGTTCGGGTTTGAAATTTCGGACAAGTATCTGAAAAGGGCGGGATTGGATTATTGGCATCTCGTCGATATCTCTTATTACGACAGCTTCGACGAGCTGCGCGAAAAGTTTCCTGCGTCGCGTTTTTTTTATTTTACCACTAAGGGTCGCCGCCGCCACAGCGACGAGACTTTCCGCGACGGGGACTTTCTCGTGTTCGGCAAGGAAACCAAGGGGCTGCCCGAAGAACTGCTTTTAAGGCATCCCGGCGAATGTCTGCGCATCCCCATGTTCTCGGAGGCGCGTTCCCTCAACCTGAGCAATTCCGTGGCCGTGGCGGTGTATGAGGCGCTTCGGCAGACGGGCTACGAGGGCTTGACGGACAGGGGCGAACTGCACGAGCATACCTGGGCGGAGAGCGAAAGAAAATAGTCCTTTTCTTTTTATTATAATGAAGGTATAAATTGTTTCCGAAAGGTCAATAACTTCCGTGTTAAGGCGCGGCGGCGGGATCCGCTTCCGACGTCCGAAAATACGGAGGTTATTTTTTTATGAAAAAATTTTGCATAACTTTTTTAATGTCAGGCATAATAATTTTATCAGCGATCGGATTTGGCACGGGAATTTTCGATTCCGCCTCCGCGGCGGCCGATACGGAGTATTTGAGGATTCATATCCGTGCAAACTCCAATTCGGGCGAGGATCAGGCGGTGAAGTATATGGTGCGCGACGAAGTGGTGAAGTTTCTCACCCCCGTCGTCGCCGAAGCGGAAACGCGGGAAGCGGCCATCCGGCTGATGAACGAAAATCTGTCGGGGATCGAAAGGTGCGCGGACGGCGTTTTGAGGGCTCACGGCTTTACCTACGGCGCGAAAGCACAGGTGCGGGAGGAGGAGTTCCCCACCCGCGTCTATGGGGAATATACGCTGGAAGCGGGCGTTTATCAGGCTCTGATCCTGGCATTGGGTACGGGCGAGGGGGACAATTGGTGGTGCGTCGTCTATCCGCCGCTTTGCTTTGCGGGCCAGCCGGGCGAAAACGTCGTCTATAAAAGCAAGATCAAAGAGATTATCGACGAGTGGAAAAAGAATCGTTGAAACGCTGCCGCTCACCCTACATAAACAGGAGGAATCATCATGAAAAAGTTTATCAAAACGGGTGCTTTGACGGCGGCGGTAATGTTGACGGGAATTCTCGCAGCGACCGCGGCGGCTTTTCCCGCTTCTTCTCATACCGATAAAGCGTCGGCGTGGGCGGTTGCGGAAAATGAGGCGCTCGTCGGCGAGACCGATAATATCGATGCCGGATTTTCCGTGGAAGCGGAACGTGCGGCGGTGCTTAAGACAGGCTCCAAAGGCGGCGAAGTAAAGGAAGTTCAGCGCCGTCTGAAGCAGTGGGGGTATTACAAGGGAGAGGCAGACGGCATTTTCGGCGCCGGCACCAAGGCTGCGGTGATTGCCTTCCAGAAAAAGAACGGGCTGACCGCCGACGGTATCGTTGGCGCTTCCACCTATCGCGCGCTGGGCATGAACAGCTCGTATAACGTGCTGATAAATCAGACGCAGAATTCGAAGCCCTCGCAATATACCAGCTCCGACCTCTATCTTTTGGCAAAGACCATCTACGCGGAAAGCAGAGGCGAGCCTTACACGGGACAGGTGGCCGTGGGCGCGGTGATTTTGAACCGCGTGCGCAGCTCGCAGTTCCCCAACACGGTGTCGGGCGTAGTCTATCAGAAGCACGCTTTCACGGCCGTTTCGGACGGTCAGATCAACCTGACCCCCGATAACACGGCGATGCGTGCGGCACAGGACGCCGTAAACGGCTGGGACCCCACGGGCGGGGCGCTCTATTATTACAATCCCGCCGTAGCGACGAGTTCCTGGATTTTCGGGCGCAAGACGATTACCGTCATCGGTAAACACGTATTCGCTATCTGAGTCGTATCATTAAAAAGGAGTTAAAAGCATGGAAAAGAAAGAAAACAACATCGCGAAGAACACCTCTTCGGGTGCGGAAAAAGTGGAAAACATCTCCGAGCGTGCCCAGGTAAAGGCGGAAAGCGCCGGGGAAAGCGCCTCCAAAGCGACGGCTTCGACGAAGAAACCCGAACCCAGGACGGCTAAGAAAGCGGAAAAGAAGGCCGGCAAGGAAAAACGCGCCGCCAAAACGCAGGAACAGAAGGAAAAGGCGGCCGCAAAAAAACGGGTGGACGCTGCTCTCGCCAAGGAAGAACGCAAGGCGAAGAAGGCCGAAATGAAGGCCGCGCACAAGGCGAAGCAGGCGGAATTGAAAGCCGCGAGAAAAGCAAAGCACGAGGAAAGACGGCTTCAGATGAAAGCGAAGCGCCAGGAGCATATTGCGAAGATGAAGGAAAAGCGCGCGGAGCGGAAGGCAGAGCAGCTTGCCCGCAAGGAACTTCTTCGCAGCGAAACGGCCGCCCAGCGCATCGAACGGATCGAAAGGGAGCACGCCGAAAAGCTGGCTTTGAAAAAGCAGAAAAAAGAACAGGCGTACAATCTCAAATTGGAAAGACGGGACGCGCGCCTCAAGAAACGCGAGCAAAGGCTTAAGGACAAACAGCATAGAAGAGAGACGCGGCGTACGCCCGGCTTCGGCGGCTGGCTGGCGGCGGTCATCTCCCTCGGCGTAGTGACGCTGGCGCTGACCTCCGTGGTTACGCTCGGCGCCATCAATATGGCTGAAACCAACGGCGCAATGGCAGGGACCTACCGCGGCAACCTCTACGAGCTGGTCGGGATTATGGAAAACGTCGATACCGACCTCAACAAGGTGCGCGTTTCGGCTAGCCCTGCGCAGCAGAGCAGACTGCTCACCGATCTTCTCGTGCAGTCAAGACTGGCGGAAAGCACGCTGGAGCGCTTCCCCATCGACGGTCACGCGGACGAAAACGTGACTTCCTTCATCAACCGTACGGCGGACGCTTCGCAGGCGATGCTCAATAAGATCAACGCGGGTCAGAAACTGACGGAAGAGGATATTGCCAAAATCGAAAAGCTGTATCAGACCAATCATAAGGTACGCGAAGAGCTCAATCGTCTCGCCACCGAAATGACGGATAAAGACATGCAGATGTTTATGAAGGAAAAGAAGGGCAACCGCGTATTCGAAAGCTTCCAGGCGCTGGAAAACGCGACCTTGGAAGAAAACCGCGAAGAGGAAGGCCCCTTTGCCAAGACCGCTCCCGAAAATAAGGAAACGGGCGAACAGGACAAGAAGGAAGAAATTTCCTCTTCCCGCGCGGAAGAGCTGTGCATGGGCTATTTCAAGGACTATGCGATCGTTAAAGCCGACTATGCGGGCGAAACAAACTCCGAAAGCATGAAGGCGTATAACTTCTTCCTGCACGACGACCGCGGCAGACAGCTTTTTGCCCAGATTTCCAAGCAGGGCGGCAAGCTTGTAGCCTTCGATTTCTATGAGGATTGCTCCGCGAAGAACTTTGATCTCGAACGTTCCAAGGCGATTGCCGAGGATTATCTTGCGGGCCTCGGCTATGAAAATATGACCGCGGTATGGGTGAACGAAAGCGGCACGCAGGCTACCTTCAATTTTGCTTACGAACAGGACGGCGCGGTGTATTATCCCGATATGGTGAAAGTGAAGGTTTGCGAAACCAAGGGTAAGGTCGTCGGCTTCGACGCCGTGGCATTTTTGAAAAATCATCGCACCAGAGCTGCGGTGAACACGAAAATTTCTCTCGGCGAAGCGCAGGCCAAACTGAACAAGAATCTCAGCGTAGAAGCCTCCCGCCTGACGGTAATCCCCGTAGAGGGCAAGGAAACGGCCGCTTACGAATTTGTATGCGATTATAAGGGCGACACCTATTTCATCTATGTGGATGCGAATACGGGCAATGAAGTGCGTATTCTCAACGTGCTCAATTCCAAGCAGGGACGTATCCTGCTGTAAGGGGAAAATGTGATAAGAAAAAGGATCGGGGGAAAACCCCGATCTTTTTTTCGAAAAATAAATTGGAAAATATTGTTTTTCCGTTTTTATCTGAAAATTCTTGACGAAAGGGCGAAGATATGTTATAATAAAATTCAATTAATATTAAATCTCAATAGGAGACGCTCTATGCAGGAGAGACAAACCAGGCAAAAGAGTATTATTTACGATGCCCTTAAGACGTTGGATCATCCGACGGCGACGGAAGTTTACGGCTACGTGCACGAGCGGCATCCTTCGGTCAGCCGTGCGACGGTTTTCCGCGTGCTGGGAGGTTTTGCTCAGACGGGTAGAGCTTTGGAGCTGCGGATGGCGGGAAGCGACGTCCGCTACGACTACAACACCTGCCGCCACTATCACGTCCACTGTCGTCGCTGCGGGCGGGTTGCGGACGTGCTGATGCCCGCTGATTTTCCCGTCAGGGAATCGGTAAAGGACAGCTGCGGCTTTTCCATAGAAAATTTTCAGATCGAATTTCTCGGGCTCTGCCCCGCCTGTCGGCAGTGTGCGGAAGTCGATACGCCCGCCTCTTAAAAGTTTATTTATAAAAATCATACTTTTCCGTTACAATTATTGACAAATGCATTTTTTTATGATACAATGATTAAAATTGCGCGAAAGGGGCGGAGGGGTATGAAGAAAGGTACTGCAATCGTATTGACTTTAGCGGGATGTCTTTTGATGATCACGCTCGGCGTGCTGGCCTTCGTCTTTGCGTAAGCGAAAAAATTAAAGACGGCGTATATATAACGGCGGAACGGATCGCAGGTAGCGATTTGTTCCGTTTTTTTGCGTTCAAATTTTGTGAAAACCGCCCAAAGGCTTGATTTTTAGCGGATTTTGTGCTATGATAAAAACAATTATTTCCGAAAGAGGAGAAGAAAGGAAGCTTCGGGAAAGACTGTTCAGGAGGGCGTCGGATGAAAAATTACCGAAAATATGCGAAACAGTATTTTTTGCCGAAGGAGATCTGTCGGGATTGGGTGGCGCGGGACGCGCTTGACGAAGCGCCCGTGTGGTGCAGCGTGGATTTGCGGGACGGCAATCAGGCACTGGTGGAACCGATGTCGCTGGCGACGAAGGTGGAATTTTTTCGTCTGCTCACCGAGCTGGGCTTCAAAGAAATCGAAGTGGGCTTCCCCGCGGCTTCGGAAACGGAGTTCGCTTTCGTGCGGAAGCTGATCGAGGAAGAAATGATCCCCGACGACGTGACGATTCAGGTACTGACGCAGGCGCGGGAAAAGATCATCCGCCGCACGTTCGACGCGCTCGCGGGGGCGAAAAACGCAATCGTGCACGTCTATAATTCGGTGTCTCCCGCCCAAAGGAAACAGGTGTTCCATGGGGGCAGGGATGAGGTGAAGAAAATCTCGACCGACGGTGCGCGTTTAATAAACCAGCTTGCGAAAAATCAGAAAGGAAGATTTCGCCTCGAATATTCCCCCGAAAGCTTTACGGCGGCGGAGCCCGATTTCGCATTGGAGGTATGCAACGCCGTATTGGACGAATGGAAACCGTCTGCAGATAAAAAGGCAATCATCAATCTGCCCGCCACGGTGGAAACCGCTCTTCCGCACGTCTTTGCCCAGCAGGTGGAATTTATGCGGAAGAACCTCGTTTACCCCGAGGCCGTGGTTTTGTCCGTACATCCGCATAACGACCGCGGCTGCGGCGTCGCGGCTGCGGAGGCGGGGCTTCTCGCGGGCGCGGGGCGAGTGGAAGGGACGCTGTTCGGCAACGGCGAACGCACGGGCAACGTCGATCTCGTGACGCTGGCGCTCAATTTGTTTTCACACGGGGTGGATCCGAAGCTGAATTTTGAAAATCTGCCTTATACGGCGGCCATGTATTCTTATTTTACCGGGATGAAGATTCCCGCCCGGCAACCCTACGCGGGGGAAATGGTATTTGCCGCGTTTGCGGGATCGCATCAGGACGCTATCGCCAAGGGTATGCGCTATCGGGAAAAAAATCCCGAGACGGTATGGAACGTTCCTTACCTGCCTATCGATCCGAGGGATATCGGCAGAGAATATGAAAAGGACGTCATCCGCATCAACAGTCAGTCGGGAAAGGGCGGCGTGGCGTTTATTCTCGAAAGCGAGTACGAGCTGCATCTTCCCGCGCGGCTGAAGGAAGCCTTTTCTCAAGTCGTCAAAAATGTTTCGGATAAGGGGCATAAGGAATTGAAGGCCTCCGAGCTTTACGAGCTTTTCCTCGACACGTATTTGAGGAGCGAGGCATATTTTTCGATGTCGGAGGTGGACTATCGGCAGAACAACGGCATAGACGCGGAAGTGCTGCTGACGGATAAAAAAAGAGGTGTTACAAAAAAGCTTACGGGGCACGGCAACGGCCGTCTCGACGCGGTTTCGAATATTCTTCAGGAATATTTGGGCGTTTCTTATACGATGAACGGTTACGAACAGCATGCGCTGTCCGAAGGCAAGGGTACCTCTTCAAAAGCGATCACCTACCTCAGTATCGGGACGGGCGGAACGTCCTTTTGGGGCGCGGGGGTGCACGACGACAGCAACTCGGCTTCCGTGCGCGCGCTTTGTGCGGCAATCAATAATTTTTTAGCTTCGCAAACAAAATAAAGACAGAAATTTTTTTGTTTTTTCCTAAAAAGTGTTGACATTTTATCGCGGATAGCATATAATAGAAACACTTGAATGCAGGTGTCGCCTAGCGGTATGGCGTCAGCTTCCCAAGCTGATTCCGGCGAGTTCGACTCTCGTCACCTGCTCCATGTGAAACACCTATTAAGATCCGAACCCGCGAGGTTTAGACGGCAATAGGTGTTTTCTTTTATCCCTTATGAATAAAGGCTTTCAGCAATTGCTCTTTCCGTTTTTATATAGACACTAAAATCAAAAAAGTTCAAAACAGAAACCGAAAAAAGGAAAAGAACTGTATCCGAACTCCGTTGTCTATTCACTCTTATCCAACAACGCCGCATGTTTATTAAAGAAATCCTCTTCTTTTTTCCGGGGAGTCTTGTAACCGTTCTTCGCGTGAGGCCTGCGCTCGTTATAAAAAATTATATAATTGTCTACCGCCGCTTTGAATTCATTTTCAGAGCGGTATTTCGTTCTGTATAACTCTTCTCTTTTAAGGGAGGCAAAGAAAGACTCCATCACGGAATTGTCATAGGGGATATGCGCTCTGGAATAAGACTGTTTGATATTTAAAGATTTCAGATAAGAGCAAAAGGTCTTAGAGCGATAATTGGAACCTCTGTCTGTATGGAAGAGTAACGGTTCGTTCGGTTTTCTATTCTCATAGGCAACCTTAAAGGTACTCTTTGCCAACTGAGTACTGTTTTTAATCCCGACGCGGTACCCTACGACGGTTCTGGCGTATAAATCAATGATAGCACAGATATAGTAATTTTTATTATTGAAACGGAAATATGTAATATCGCTTACCCACACTTCATTAGGACGTGAGGTATCAAACTGTTGCTTCAAATGATTTTTATAGGGCCGTTGTTCTTTATCATACAGGTCCTTTGCCCCTACGCGAATGCTGGTTAGTCCCATATCTTGCATCAAACGTCTAACCATTTTCACGCTGACGCGCTCGCCTTGCTCTTTCAAAAGGGCAGTAACTTTAGCGGCACCAAAGATTTGATGATGGTCGTCATAGATTTGTTGAATCTTACTCCGCAGCTCCTCTTGCCGTTTGGCGTACCAAGTATTGTCTCGTTTGTTGCGAAGGAGATAGTTATAAAAAGTCCCGCGAGGAACTTTAAGGGCATCGCAGAGTACATGTACACTATATTGTCCATATAACCTTTCCAAAGCCTCTAATTTGAATTCCAGCGGATCATTGACTGTACAAGATACAGACTGTAATACCTGGATGATGTTTTCCATACGCGTGACTTTATTTTCGAGAAGATGATAAGTTTTTAAAGAGATTTCTTTTTTGTTAGCCTGAGTTTCTTCTCGAAAACGTTTCAGCCAAGCATAGACGGTACTGCGTGGGATATGCAATTCTTGAACAAGAAGGGAAACGGATTTTCCGTTTTGATATTCAAGACAGCATTGGCGGATTTGTTCCGCTGTGTAACGTTGTTTCATAAAAGTGCTCCTTAAATCGTTTATTCCAAGAAGTCATGAAACCTTCCTTGGTAAAAACAAGATAACATACGGAAGTGTTAGTAAAAAGCATATTGGTTCTTAATAAAGCGAAAATTACGAAAAAAATGGTATTTAATACCTCATAGTCTTCGGTTTTAGTGAAAAAGTAAACTCGTATCTTTGGAAAAATCCCACAGAGAGGTCAAAAAATAAAACGTCCTTATGGCTTTGAGCAAGGATAAATAAAGTTGAAATAATCCAAGAAAAGCCTTGAAAAGGAGTGCAAGAAATGGTATAATAAACATATACGACTGAAAGGATAGACGGTAGAGAGGAAAAACTTGTGGGAAACGAGGCTTTTTACTTTGAGGAAAACGGTGTGCTGGAATGGCACATTATATAAGGTTCCAAAGTATATGGATGTCTATAAAATAACCTTTTACGGAGAAAAAAGAAGATCGTGACAAAACGTCACGATATGAAAATGCAGGCGTATGCACTATAAATTCAAAGGAGTACATTTGTGACGAATTCAATCAAAGAACAGGAACGGGAAGAACTGCATAAAGCGATTTGGAACATAGCGAACGACTTGCGCGGAAGCGTGGACGGTTGGGACTTTAAACAATATGTTTTGGGTTTCATGTTCTATCGCTATATTTCCGAGAACATAACCGATTATATCAATACGGGCGAATATGAAGCGGGCAACGCCGCGTTTCATTACGCCGATATTTCGGACGAGACAGCCGAGCAGGTACGCGAGGACATGGTAAAAACCAAGGGTTTTTTCATTCTTCCGAGTCAACTATTCGTAAACGTGCGCAAAAAAGCGAAAATCGATCCCGATCTGAACGAAACGCTGGAAAAGATCTTCAAAGCCATCGAAAGTTCGGCGCAGGGTACCGACAGCGAAGAAAATTTCAAGGGCTTGTTCGACGACATTGACGTAAATTCCAATAAACTCGGTTCGACGGTGGAAAGAAGAAACGAGAAACTGGTCAAGCTTCTCGACAGCATCGGCGATATGAAGCTGGGTGGGTATAAGGACAATACGATAGACGCGTTCGGCGACGCGTATGAGTTTTTGATGGGCATGTATGCGGGGAACGCGGGCAAAAGCGGCGGGGAATACTTTACCCCGCAGGAGGTTTCCGAGTTGTTGACAAAGCTCACCGTCGTGGGCAAAACCGAAGTCAATAAGGTCTACGATCCGGCTTGCGGCAGCGGTTCGCTGTTGTTGAAATTCGCCAAAATTCTCGGCAAAGAAAACGTGCGGCAAGGCTTTTTCGGACAGGAAATCAACTTAACGACTTATAACCTTTGCCGTATCAATATGTTTTTACACGACATCGATTACGACAAATTCAATATCGCCAACGAGGATACGTTAACGAAACCCCAGCATTGGGATGAAGAACCTTTTGAAGCCATCGTCAGCAATCCGCCTTATTCCACCAAATGGAAAGGTAGCGACGATCCTTTGCTCATCAACGATCCCCGTTTCTCCCCCGCCGGCATTCTCGCACCAAAGAGCTATGCGGATATGGCGTTTATCATGCACGCGCTCTCTTGGCTTGCCACCAGCGGCGTCGCGGCAATCGTATGTTTTCCCGGTATTTTCTATCGCGGCGGCGCGGAACAGAAAATTCGCAAGTATCTGATCGAAAATAATTACATCGACTGTATTATACAGCTTCCCAGCAATTTGTTCTTCGGTACAAGCATTGCCACCTGCATTATGGTACTGAAAAAATCCAAAACGAGCAATGACGTGCTGTTTATCGACGCAAGCGCGGAGTGCGTAAAAGTAACGAATAACAACAAACTGACCGATAAAAATATCGATAACATCATGCGACTGTTTACCGAGCGTCAAGACATGGAATACACCGCGAAAGTCGTACCGAATAGTGTAATTGGCGAAAACGATTTTAACTTATCGGTGAGTACTTACGTCGAAAAGAAAGACACGCGGGAAAAAGTGGATATAGGGGAATTGAACAGGAAGATTGCTCAAATCGTCGCCCGCGAACAGGTATTGCGGGAAGAAATTGATAAGATTATCAGGGAGATTGAGGATTGAATCATGAGAGGCCAAAGAGAAAAAGAGTGTCTTAATACAATCATTATGTCGGTTTTTTATGATCAAAATAAAAAATTGATTAAAGACCTTAAAGGAAAAGCTTATTCGGAGGTTTCAGAAGAACAATTTTTGCAGGATTATCTTTTTTATACTAATATTAAATATGAATATTTATTTGGACTGACACAAGAAGACGTTAAAGAGATTGTAAATATTCTTCGAAAATGGGAACCGAATAGAAAGCCCAGTGAGTTTCCGGATTTTGTATTTGACAATGGATTTATAGAACATTTTCAAATAACATCTTCTTTAGAAACAAAAAAAGGCGCACAACAAATTATAAATGAAAAGGATTTTGAAAGAAAAACAAAGCAAACGCAGAAAGAATTTATAAATCAATGTGAGAAAACTCCAAGTTTCGAAAAAGTTCGTTCTTGTTCTTCTTCCATGCAAAACCCTGAACATAGTCATGATTATTTTATAAAGTCTGTTAAAGAAAACCTTACTCATCATTTGGAAAGCTTGGACAAATATAACGGAAACAAAGAAATAGGAATTTTAATGATAGAAAATACCGAATTTGCTTTGTCGATGTTGGAAAATATTTTTGAGGAATGGCTCGACGGGATGTCCCATGGAGATTTACGTAAACAACAATCTTTCATGTGCTATCGCTTGAGTAGGGATAAAAAATTATTAAACTACTTTTATAGTTTTAGAAATAAAATCAAATATATTATTTACTGCTATACAGATTTTGTGCGAGATGAAAACCAAAAAGGGCTTGCGGCTTCCTATTGTAATCCAGTAAAAAAATTCGAGATTATTAAAATAGATAGCATTCCATACTTATTAAAATTATTGCCGTGGGATTTCATAATTGGGTCTCTAACGGTAAATAGAATATCTTCGATGTATAATATTAGTTCAAAAAACGAGATCGGATAATCAGAAAGTAGTGATTACAATGAAACCACAAGGAAAATGAGTAAAAGGAATAATCAATGAATCAACTTAAAGAACTGATAAAAAAACTTTGTCCGAACGGAGTGAAATGCAAACAGGTTAAAGATTGTTTTAAACGTTTAAAAGGAACTTCTATAACCGCAGGGAAAATGAAAGAGATAGGGGATAGAAATGGAACAATAAAGGTCTTTGCAGGTGGGAAAACAGTTATAAATGCAAACGAAAAAGACATCCCCAATGCTAATATTGTCAAGGTTCCTGCTGTGTTGGTCCAATCAAGAGGCGTTGTTGACTTCATTTACTATGAGAAACCATTTACATTTAAAAATGAAATGTGGGCATACACAGCCAATGATAAAGTAGAAGTAAAATACTTGTATTATGTTTTTAAAAATTCGGTAAATTTTTTTAAAGAATGTGCAGCAGGGAGGGGCTCTTTACCACAAATATCCTTGGCAATTACTGAAGAGTTCAAAATTCCCCTGCCGCCGATTGAGGTGCAACGAGAAATTGTCCGTATTTTGGACAATTTTACAGAGCTTACAGCAGAGCTTACAGCAGAGCTTACAGCAGAGCTTACAGCAAGAAAAAAACAGTATAACTATTTTTGCAATAAATTGCTTACACAAAGTAACCAAATTTCCTATATTAAAGTAAAAGATTTAGCAAGGTTTGTATACGGCTTTACTGATAAAGCGAAAGATAGTGGAAATGTGCGTTATATTAGGATAACGGACATAGATGAATCAGGTCGCTTAAAGCAACAGGATAAAAAGTTTTTGAATTTATCTGAAAATAACCGTCGTTACTTATTAAAAAAGGGCGATTTGGTAATGGCTCGTACAGGAGCAACGTTTGGAAAAACTTTATACTTTGACAATAATGAGCCCGCAATATACGCATCATTCTTAATTAAAATTGAATTAAGTAGCAATAGAATATTGAATCGATTCTATTGGCACTTCTCAAAAACCTCTTTGTATTGGGATCAAGCGAACAACCTTGTATCTACGGGTGGACAACCACAGTTTAATACAGGCGCAATAGGGAATGTTATAGTCCCTGTTCCCCCTCTTGAAGAACAGAAACGCATTGTTGCCATACTCGACCGCTTTGATAAACTGTGCAACGACCTTTCCGAAGGTCTCCCTGCCGAAATCGAAGCGCGGCAAAAACAGTACGAATACTATCGGGATAAACTTTTGACATTTAAGGAGAAAGCGATTGGTGGCTAAGAGGAAAAGACAAGCCCAAAGGCAAACAGGGATACAAAAAACAGAAAATTTTCCTGCAAATAATATGAACGAGAAAATGCTTACAAGCATTATTACGAATGCATTATTGGAATATGATAAGCGAAAAGAGCAGGAAGCACAAGAAAAAGCTGAAACCGAACAAGCGTCATTCACTCAAAGGGTTGGTTATAAAGATTATTCAGCTGAAAAACAGCCTAAACGAATAATTAAATCTTTTTTTAATAGAGCGAAAGTATTTTTTAATATTTTATTTATGCGCTCCCGAAATATAAAAGGTACACGAGCAACATTTTTACTTATAAAAATGTTTACCTATATAGCATTTTGGCTCGCCAGTATTTCTCTATTTTGTGCATCTTTATTCTTTATAGCTTGCGTTCCATTACAATATATACTTACTAACGTAACTCCTATGTCCTGGTATGGTAGTTGTATGTTAGTTCTTGTTGCTTTTATAACTTTTATATTTGCACAATTGTTTAGAATGGCGAAGATTGAGATAGATAAACTAAACGATTTCAATTTGATTTTTGGATTATTTACTTCAATTCTTTCTATCTTTTCCGTGATTATAGCCATTATTGCCATTGTAAAATAATGAGGTTGAGAATATGAATACATACAACATCGTAACGCAATCGAAGGAAAGCACAGTGGTGGCGGAATATACATCGAGTGCCGTTCGCAGCGACGCTTATCAAAGCGAAACGGATTTGGAGCGGGAATTTATTGCGCTCCTAAAAACGCAGGGATACGAATATTTGCCTATCCATACCGAAGCGGACTTGATTACAAATTTACGCAAACAGCTCGAAAGCCTGAACGGGATTCGGTTCACCGACGCCGAATGGAAGCGATTCTTTACGGTACATCTCGCCAATGCGAACGAGGGCATCACCGAAAAGACGCGAAAAATACAGGAAGGCGACAGCCGCATTAATTTCAAACGAGACGACGGACTCACCAAAAACATCGCCCTGATCAACAAAATCGATATACACGCCAACACGCTGCAAGTCATCAACCAATACGAAAACAACGCGGGAACTTATAAAAACCGTTACGACGTTACCGTCCTTGTTAACGGGCTGCCCCTTGTACATATCGAGCTCAAACGCCGGGGCGTGGCGATCCGAGAAGCGTTCAACCAAATCAACCGCTATCAGCGCGACAGTTTTTGGGCGGCCAGCGGGCTTTTCGAGTATGTGCAGATCTTCGTCATTTCTAACGGAACGCATACCAAATATTACAGCAATACCACGCGCGAAAACCATATCCGGGACTCGAAAAAAGCGCAGGGCGCTAAAAAACAGCGGACGAGCAACAGTTTCGAGTTTACTTCGTTTTGGGCGGACGCGAACAACCGCGTCATTCCCGATCTGATCGACTTCACCAAAACATTCTTTTCCAAACATACGCTTCTTAACATTCTTGCGAAATATTGCGTATTTTCTGCGGAGAATATGCTTCTCGTGATGCGGCCGTATCAGATTGCGGCGACGGAAAAGATATTAAATAAAATCGAGGTGTCCAACAATTATAAGCAGTACGGCACGATAGCCGGCGGGGGCTATATCTGGCACACGACGGGCAGCGGTAAAACGTTGACTTCCTTCAAAACGGCGCAGCTGGCGACCGCATTGGGATATATCGACAAGGTTTTGTTTGTGGTCGACCGAAAAGACCTGGACTATCAGACCATGAAGGAATACGACCGCTTCCAAAAGGGCGCGGCGAATAGCAATACTTCCACCGCCGTTCTTAAAAGACAACTCGAAGATGCGAACGCGCGAATTATTATCACCACCATTCAAAAACTCGACGTCTTCATTAAAAAATACAAGGGGCATCCCGTCTTCGAAAAACACGTCGTCATCATCTTCGACGAGTGCCACCGCAGTCAGTTCGGCGATATGCACGTTGCCATCATTAAATCTTTCAAAAAGTATCATTTATTCGGGTTTACCGGAACGCCGATCTTTGCCGCCAACGCAAACGCGGGAACAAAACACGCGAACTTAAAAACCACCGAGCAGGCGTTTGGGGCAAAGTTGCATACCTATACCATTGTCAACGCCATCAACGACAAAAACGTCCTGCCCTTCCGTATTGATTATATCAAAACGATGGATAAAGAACCCGATATTGACGACAAGCAGGTTACCGACATCGACCGGGAAAAGGCGTTTAACGCGCCGAAACGCATTCATGATATTGTCGATTATATTTTGACGAACTTCAACCGCAAAACATATCGTAACGAAAAAAGTTATACCTTCAACGCGCTTACCAATATATCAGAAGTCGTTAAGACAAAAGACGCAAAAGCGGTCGAGAAAATCAAACAGAAATTGCGGCTTTCGGGGTTCAATTCTATTTTCTGCGTTTCGTCGATCGTCGCTGCAAAACTCTATTACAACGAGTTCCGGCGTCAGATGAGTGAAAACCCGAGCAAGAAGCTGAAAATCGCCGCGATATTCAGCTATGCCGCCAACGAAGAAGAAGGGGGCGGGCTTTTGGGAGAGGAAAATTCGGAAGATACGTCCGCGCTCGACAGTACCTCTCGCGACTTTTTGGAAAGCGCAATCCGCGACTATAACGAAATGTTCCGCACCAACTACGACACTTCGAGCGATAAATTTCAGAACTATTACAAAGACATTTCGCTGCGTATGAAGAACCGCGAAATTGACTTGCTAATCGTCGTGAACATGTTTTTAACGGGGTTTGACGCCACCACGCTCAACACCCTTTGGGTGGATAAAAATTTGAAGCAGCACGGTCTCGTGCAGGCGTTTTCGAGAACCAACCGAATCTTGAATTCCATCAAGACGTTTGGCAATATCGTATGTTTCCGTAACCTGCAAAAACGCACGGACGATGCCATTGCGCTCTTTGGCGACAAGGACGCGGGGGGAATCTGCGTACTCAAAGGCTACAAAGATTATTATTACGGTGATGAGGAGCAGCCGGGATATATCGGATTGATAGACGAACTGCAAAGCGAATATCCTCTTTGCGAACCGCAGATTATCGGCGAACGGGCGCAGAAAGATTTTATCGGGTTGTTCGGCGCTATTTTACGAATGCGGAACATTCTTTCCGCTTTCGACGAATTTTCGGGGAATGACATTCTGTCCGAACGCGATATGCAGGACTATCAGGGACGATACAATGATCTTTACGACGAGTGGAGGAACAGGCGCAAGGAGAACGAAAAAGAAGATATTACGGATGACATCGTATTTGAAGTCGAGCTCATCAAGCAGGTGGAAATCAACATCGACTATATTCTTTTGCTGGTCAAAAAATATCACGACGGACATCAGGAGGATAAGGAAATTCTCGTCTCAATCCATAAAGCCATCGATTCGAGTTTGGAACTTCGGAGCAAAAAAGCTCTTATCGAAACCTTTATCGCAGGTATCAACGACGTGGACGACGTTTTATTGGAATGGCGCGAATTTGTCATAAAGCAAAAGGAAGCAGAACTTGCCGTTATCATTGCGGAAGAAAAGCTGAAAAACGACGAAACGCGAAAATTTGTCGAGCGTTCGTTTCACGACGGTATTATGAAAACGACGGGTACGGACGTGGATAAAATTCTGCCGGCAATGACGAGATTCGACGGGGTGCGAGATAAGAAAAAGGAAACCGTAATTGAAAGGCTTCTGCAATTTTTTGAACGGTTTTTCGGCATAGGATAATACGCTTTATTCAAAATAATTCCTATTTCATCGGACTATATTGGGGACGGATTTTTTTGCCGTCTAAAACCGAAAAAATTTTGAGGCTGGCTTGTAAGGAAATAGCAGTGAGCAACTAAAAATTTTCTTAAAAAATAATATATTTCAATTTATTGGCTTATAAAGAGATGACTAATCGGTTTAATAGCGTAAAAATATTAGGAAAACTGTGAGAGTTCGTTACCTATGAAAAATTGTAAAAAAATCTTTTTTGTAGTCCTTTGACATGAAAAAAGCCCCTTTTGGGGCTTTTTTGCTTGAAAAACGGCATTTTTGGCCTATTTTCATAAATATATAGACAAAAAATACACCCGAAGAGAGATATATGTCCCTTGACAGGCGGAAATGAGGATTTTTATAAAGCTCCGAATTATCGGGGCTTTTTTTAATTGTTTAATTGAGTATGCTTCGGAAGTTAAAGCCCGGTGAGGTTTATTTTCAGTAAGAAGCTAACCTTAACGGCGTACAGCTTGCGGTTTTGTAAAAATCGCTGTAAATATCGCTAAAAGCAGTTGGGTTGAAAGCAACGCTTAAATTTCATTATGGAGGTTCAGTGGAATGGATTTAGAAAAAATTCTCGAAAAAAGGAAGATTCTTTCTTGAAAGGGACCATATAACGCTTATATTGATTTTTATTTTTCCATAGAAATAAGTCGGATAAATTGATATTAATAGGGAAAATTTGATATAAAAAGAAAAAACTTTAGATTATAATAAAACTACAAATAGAAAAGGGAGGGAAAATATGACAGAAAAAGAGATCGAAGCGCTCATAAAAAAGATGACCTTAGAAGAGAAGGCAGGTTTTTGTTCGGGTGCGGACGTATGGCATTTGAAATCGAATAAACGGTTGGGGATAAAATCCATAATGGTTTCAGACGGCCCACACGGCCTTAGGACGCAGAGGGAGGAGAGCGACAATCTCGGAATCAACGGCAGCATTGCAGCGGTGTGTTTTCCGGCGGCGTGTGCCACCGCGGCATCGTTTGATCGGGAATTATCCTATAACATCGGGGAAACCTTAGGGAAAGAATGTTTGGCTGAAGGGGTTTCCGTGCTGCTGGGACCTGCGATGAATATTAAAAGGACGCCGTTGTGCGGCCGCAATTTCGAGTATTTCTCCGAAGACCCGTATCTTAGCGGAGAATTGGCGAAAGAATACGTAGAGGGCGTTCAGAGCAACGGCGTGGGCGTCAGCGTCAAGCATTTTGCGTTAAACAATCAGGAAACCGATCGCATGGTCGTTTCCGCAGACGTAGGGGAGCGCGCTTTCAGAGAGATTTATCTCTCCGGCTTCGAGACCGTCGTAAAGGAGGCTTCTCCCTATACGATAATGTGCTCTTATAATCGCGTAAACGGAGAATACGCATCGCAAAACGGCCGCCTTTTAACGGATATTTTACGGGGCGAATGGAAATTTGGCGGATTTGTAATGAGCGATTGGGGCGCCGTAGTGGATCGCGTCAAAGGCCTTGCCGCAGGGTTGGATCTCGAAATGCCGGGCGGCGACGACTTTACCGATAAACAGATCGCAGCGGCCGTGCAGACGGGTGAGCTCGACGAGAAAATTTTGGACGAAGCGGTGAAACGTATTCTTCGCGTAGCGGCAAAATGTAAAGCGGACGAGGAGAACGCGCCGGGCATGGATCTTGTAAATGGCCATGAAAAGGCGGTGGAAGCCGCGCGGGAATGTCTTGTTTTATTGAAAAACGACGACGGGATTCTGCCTCTGAAAAGGGAAAGAAAAATCGCCTTTATCGGGGAATTTGCAAAACGGCCCCGCTATCAGGGCGGGGGAAGCTCGCATATTCATACAAACCATTGTACGGCGGCTCTCGACAGCGCGGCAAAGTACGCGCAGCCGACGTATGCCCGCGGATATTCTCTTTCGGACGCACGCGAGGACGAGGCGCTGCGCAAAGAGGCGGTAAAGCTGGCCATGGAATCGGAGGCCGCGGTACTGTTTATAGGTCTGCCCGATTCTTTCGAGTCGGAGGGCTACGACAGGACGCATTTGCAGCTGCCCGACGGACACAACCGACTGGTAGAGGAGGTGGCGGCGGTTCAGCCGAATACGGTGGTCGTACTGCATAACGGCGCGCCGGTGGAGATGCCTTGGGCGGATAAGGCGAAAGGAATCCTCGAGGCCTATCTCGGCGGCGAGGGAATAGGAGAAGCGACGGCGGACGTATTGTTCGGCGCGGTCAACCCTTCGGGAAAACTGCCCGAAAGCTTCCCCCTGAAGCTCGCCGATACGCCCGCGTATCTCAATTTCCCCGGGGACAACCGGCATTGCCGATATGCGGAAGGGATTTACGTCGGATATCGGTATTATGATAAAAAAGAAATGCCCGTCTTGTTCCCCTTCGGACACGGACTCAGTTATACGCAATTCGAGTATTCTGCCTTGAGCGCAGAGGGAACGCCGTCGAAAGGGGTTACTGTGCGCATGAAAATCAGAAACGTCGGGGAAAGAGCCGGAAAGGAAGTCGTGCAGCTGTACGTCGGCAACCGAACGGGAAAAAGCGGCTTTGCCGTACGTGAACTGAAAGGCTTTGAAAAAGTATGCCTTGCGGCGGGCGAAGAAAAAGAAGTAGAGTTTTCGCTTGGATTTCGTGCGTTTGCCTATTATGATGAAAAAATTTTCGATTGGAAAATCGCGGCCGGAAAATACGAAATTGCGGCGGGTTCTTCATCGCGCGACCTGCGCCTGACCTGTTTTACGGAAGAGGCCGAAAAGACGGAAAAAATAAAAGTGGATCTCGATACGACGCTGGGAGAATTGTACGAAAATCCCGCTACCAGAAATTTCGTCGAGGCACGGATCGAAGGCCTGATGAAAAAGAGCGCGGCGGGCGGCTCCGTCATGGGAATCGCGGCCGAAAAGGATACGTTGTTGCGTTTGGTGTCGGGTGTTCCCCTGCGCGGACTTATTTCTATCATGAAACTTACCCGCGGGCAGATGGAGGGCGTGATTGCCGCCCTGAATGCCGCGTCGGGTAGTAAATAAAAATTTTTCGGAGGAAAAAAGATGAAAAAAAGACTTATCAGCGTTGCGTTGTGCGCGGTTTTTGCCCTGGGCATGGCCGCAACCGTTTCAAGCTGCGGCAAAGATGCGGAGGAGGATCTCAACTCCTTCACGATGTTCGTCCCCTGTGAAGTTCCCGACGGATATACGAGCTATAATCAGCTCCCCGTCTATAAGAAGCTGGAAGAAATCACGGGGATGAAGGTCAATTACGTACACGGCGTTTACAGCGACATTCAGCAGATGTGGACGGGCGACTATGCGGAATACGACGTCATGATGATCAGCGACGTTCAGGTGGGCGCGGGGTATCCCGGCGGCGTGGAAAAGGGCGTTTCCGACGGCGTGCTTTGGGATATGTCTCCCTACATGGACGAGTGTATGCCCAACTATCTGTCCGCCATAAGCGAAAGCTATACCAGCGTCCAGAAATTTACGAAGACGGACAGCGGGAAGCGTATCGGCATCTACAGCGTTCCGACGACCGAACAGGGGCCCTGGTACGGGTTTGTCGTGCGCGAGGATTGGCTGAGAATGTACCAGGAAGCGAGCGGAATCATCCAGAAAGACGCGGAATTGAAGGACCTCGTCACCTACGACGATTGGGAAAGCTATCTCACGTATGTAAAAAACAATCTCAACGGCGGTAAGGCCCCTCTGTTCCTTTATTATACGGGCGTAGATATGGTCGGATCTCTCAATGCCGGCTATCAGGTTTCCTCCGAGCTCTATCTCAAAGGGGGCACGGAAGTCGCCTACGGCGCGATGCAGCCCGAATATAAACAATATCTGGATAAAATGAAGGATTGGTATGCCAAAGGGCTGATCGATCAAAACTTTTATACCAACAATTCCGGTACCGAATCGCAAATGCCGCAGGCTCCCGCAATGGATAATTTTTCCGAAGGAAAATTCACTCCCGCTCAGTACGCGGCGTTCCCCATGATCTATACGTATATCCATACTTATGAGGATATCATGAAGGCGATGGCTCCCGTCTATGCGCAGATCGGCCGTCCGCAGTATAATCTTCGTCCGGTTGCGGCGCCCAAACAGAACGCAGGCGATACCCTGCATATCCGCTATACGGAAAAATCGTCCGCCTATGCGGTACTCACAAACAAAGTGAAGAGTGAAGAAAAGGCAAAGGCGATCATGAAATGGTTCGACTACCTCTTTTCCGACGAAGGCATGATGCTGATGAACTACGGCGTAGAGGGAGATACCTATACCATGGTGGACGGCCAGCCCACGTTTACCGAAAAAATCACCAAAAACGAAAAATTGAGCTTCGCCGACGCGATCAATACCTACGTCGCCTTAAATTTCATGTTCAAGTACGATTGGAAGCGGGAATTGCAGGTAGTTACGGCCGAGGAACGCAGCGCCATGGAGGAGGTGTGGAATTGCGACAACTCGTACGTGCTTCCCACCTTGACGCTGACGGAGACGGAGGGCCGCACGGCGGAGGCGTACGAGGTGAACGCGAAGAAATATAAGGACGAGTTTACCGTCAATTATATCATCGGCAAAAAAGATTTGCCGAGCTTCGAGCAATTTGTACAGCAAATGAAAACCACGTATCACGTAGAGGATCTCGTCAAGGTCTATCAGGCGGCATATCTGAGATATAAAGCGAGATAAAATCCCGCAGGGGGGTGCGAAAATGCAAGAAACTAAAATCGGCACGGCGGACGGATTGCTCAATCCGTCCCGCCCCCCGAAGCGGGGGGCGGGCACGCGCTTAAAGACGGAAGCAAAAAGAAATTATGCGCTGTATCTCATGATTTTACCCGTCGTCGTGTTCTTTGTGATTTTTTCCTATTTTCCGATGGTGGGGTTAATCGCCGCTTTCAAGGATTATAAGCCGACGCAGGGGATTTTCGGCAGCCCCTGGGCGAGCAACCTTCAAGGCGAAACGGACGCCCTGTATCACTTCAGGCTCTTTTTCTCCGATCCCTACTTCGGGCGGCTGCTCAGAAATACGTTGATGTTCAGCTTTATGGACATTTTGTTTGTGTTTCCCGCGCCCATTATACTGGCGCTTTTGCTGCATTCCATTCAGGGGAAGAAATATCGTCGGGTGACGCAGACGTTGGTGTATATGCCCTACTTTATTTCCATGGTCGTCGTATGCGGCATTATCCGGGATTTTACTTCCGCCAACGGTATTTTCGGCGTTGTCTTTCAAAAGCTGGGGCTTGTCGGAGCGGGGGCGGGAATCCTCGGGGATACGCGGTTTTTCCGCTGGATCGTCATCTTTTCCAACATCTGGCAGGGAACGGGCTACGGGAGTATCATTTATATAGCTTCCCTGTGTTCGATCGATACCACGCTGTACGAGGCGGCGGATATCGACGGCGCGGGAAAAGCGGCACGGCTTTTCAAAATCACCCTCCCTTCCATTATGTCCACGATCATGATTTTCCTGCTTTTGAAAGTGGCGGGCATACTCAATTATAATTTTGAAAAAATCCACTTGCTTTATTCCATTCCGACCTACGAAGTGGGGGATATTCTTTCCACCTACGTCTATCGTATCGGTATCGAGCAGGGGCGTATCAGCTATACGACGGCGATCAGCTTGTTCAATTCCGTCGTCGGGTTTGTCCTTCTCCTCGGCTGCAACGAATTGTCCCGAAGGTTCGGCGGCAATAATCTGTTTTAGGAGGCGGTGTAATGGCAGTCATCAAAAAAGCTCCTTCCGATATCGCCGCAAAAATAGCCGCGTACGTTTTGACGGCGGGGTTTGCCCTTCTGTGTATCCTGCCCATGTGGCACGTGATTATGGCTTCCTTGTCCGATCCCATTCAATTGGCGATATACGAAGGGTTTCTATTTAAGCCTCTGAAGTTCTCTTTCGAGGGGTATAAGCTTCTTTTTTCCTATCATAACCTGTGGCGCAGCTATTTCAACACGGTTGTCTATACGGTCAGCGCGACGACGCTCGGCCTTGTGCTCGATCTGTTGGCGGCCTATGTCCTGTCGAGAAAAAACCTCATGTTTAAGCGCGCCCTGACGGTATTTATCATTGTGACGATGCTCTTTAACGGCGGGGTTATCCCCCTCTATCTGGTGGTCAGGACGCTCAATCTCACCAATACCATGGGCGCCATGATCATTCCCGCTTGCTGCAACGCCATGTCGATTATCATGCTCAAAAACGGCATGGAATCGATCAACGACGCCATCGGCGAAGCGGCGCAGATCGACGGCGCGGGGCACGTGAGGATTCTTTGGCAGATCATGATTCCGCTTACGACGTCGTTTATGGCGACGGTCATTTTGTTCAACGCCATCGGACACTGGAATTCCTGGGTCAACGCCTCCATGTTTATCAGCGCGTCGCATAAGGATCTCTATCCGTTGCAGTTGATTATGCGCGATATACTTATTTCCAACAGCACGGAGGGCGTGGTGTCTCCGTCCGGTTATCCGATTACGTTTTATCTCGCGTCTCTGCGGGTGGTCATGGTAGTCGTCGGCTCCCTGCCGCTCATCATTTTGTATCCGTTTATGCAAAAATATTTTGAAAAAGGAATCATCATCGGCGGCGTCAAGGGCTGAGGGCGATAAGGTATAAAAATTATGAAAATAGAAACTTTGAAAATAGGGGAGGCGACCCTTACGGCGTATATCCAGAAGAATGCGCCCGAAATCAAAAACGCCGATCGCCGTCCGGCCGTGCTGATTCTCCCCGGCGGAGGATACGAATTTGTTTCCAATCCCGAAAACGAACCTGTGGCGCTGGAATATTCCGCCAAGGGCTTCCAGGCGTTCACGCTGGAATACTCGGTGAAGGAAAAGGGCGTTTTTCCCGTCCCCGAAACGGAGGTGCTGCGGGCGACGGCGGTCGTCCGCGCCCGTGCGGAAGAATGGTTTGTCGATAAAGAAAAAATCGCCCTCGTCGGCTTTTCGGCGGGCGGACACCTTGCGGCGAGCGTGGGCGTGCATTGGAGCAGGGAATCGCTTTTGCGCGCGGCGGGCGTATCAGCCGACGAGGCGAAGCCCAACGCCCTGGTGCTTATTTATCCCTGTATCACGGCGGAAAAATACTCCTATCCGGGGATCAAAGCGGTACACGGGCGAGGGCTTCCCGAAGCGGAGACGGAGCTTTTGAACGTACATCGTTACGTGGGGCCGCATACGCCGCCCGCGTATCTTTGCCATACCTCGGAGGATACGTGCGTGCCCGTGATGAATACGCTGCTCTTTGCTTCGGCTTTGGCGGAACACAATATCCCGTTTGAAACGCGCATCTTCAAAAACGGCCCGCACGGCATGAGCTTGGCTACCGCGGCGGTGCGGCCCGATCCCGCGAAAATGTCGGAGGAGGCGCGGGCCTTGATAAAAAATCCTAAAGTTCTGGCGCATCTGAAAAAATCTACGGCGGCGTTCTCCGTCTGGATGCAGGAAAGCGTTGCGTTTTTATCCGATATCTTCTCCCTTTGAAACAAATAAGAAGCTCCCCCCGAACTTTTTCGGGGGGAGCTTTGTCTGCCGGACGTTCTCTCACTCGTCGTCGGCGCGTCTCTTTAACGAACGAAGCCGTCTCAATCAACGGCAAGCCTTAGCGGCTGGCGTACTGTTCCAAAAACTCGATGACGGATTGATAACCCGTTTGGGCTGTGGCCGAATCCAACTCAAACAAATAATCGTGATTGACCGTCCCGAAGGAAGCTTTATCGAAATACAACTCTTTTACGGGCACGCTGTTTTTCCTCAAACCATTTCCGAAGCTTCGGTTTTGACTTTCAAAGGAATAGGTATTGCCGTCGGTAAGGAATGTAGGCGGAAATTGCGGTCCGACATGGTCGCAGAGGCGGGAAAGCGTTTTTCCGCGCTTCTTCTTTTTGGGTGAGAACCCGTAGTAACCGTTGAAAAATACCTTCGAGAGCAATTTCAATTTGAAGTTTACCGACGGAAGCATGGCGGAAATATCGAGAGGGGCGCTGCAAAGGACGATCCCTTTTATCTTTTCGGACGCCGTAAGGGGCAGGGAGGGGAAATTTGCGGCATACGTTTTATCGGTGAGGATCGCGGCGTATTGCGCGCAGTAATGGCCACCGGCCGAGTCGCCGCCCAGAAACAGGCGGGCGGGATCGATGTGAGGATATTCGTCTGCAAGCGTTTGAAGATACTTTACGGCTTCGCCGATCTGTCGGAGCGCGGAGGGAAATTTTTGCCCGGGAGCCAGGGCGTAATCCATAGAGGCCACGGCAAATCCTTTTGCGCAGATCATGGTCATCAAAATTTCCGTACCCTCTTTCACTCCCGCGACAAAGCCGCCGCCGTGAATCCAGAGCAGCAGCGGCAGGGGAGCCGCTTCCGCCTGCGCGGGAAGATAGAGGTCGAGACGGTTGTTCGGCAGCGCGGAAGGATACGCCAGATCGGGGATTTTTTTAACCCTGTCCCGATAGAGCGTATAATTGTCCGGCTTTTTGAGCTCGGACGATTCAAAGCTCCCCTGCATTTTTTTCGCTATCACGTGAGGGAGCCGTAAATATACGCCCAGCGCGAAAGAGAAAACGAGGAGGAGAAAGCCGCCTGCGACGATCAGCGCTATCACGGGGGGCGTCATACGGCGACCTCCGAAAACGCGGCCAGCAAGGCCCGCCTAAGCTCCTCATAGCGCGTCGGATCTTCGGAATAGATCCCCTGCGAGGCATGTCTGTCGTCGAGCATATAATCGGAAAAATCCTCCCGCAAAAGGACGGCTTCGGCTAACCTGCAGGCGGTTTGTTCGGGCACCCGTTTCAACAGCTCGAAATGCTGTATTCCCCGTTGCAGCGCTTTATAACGGAGGGAAAGCAGAAATCCGCCGCGGCGGTTGGGATAGACGAAACACACGTCGCCCGACGGCAGGGAAAGGGTATTGTAGGAAATGTTTTCGAGCGGGGCTTTCGTCCAACAGTAATGCGCCCAACGGAGAAAACCGTCGAAATTTAATTTATACGCGAGGACGCCGAGCAGCTCCGCTTCCAGAAGCCGGCTTTTCAAAACCGTGTTGGGATGATCGGGAATATTGCATACGTAAAAGAGCAGTTTCCGTCGTTCGCCTTTGAAGCTTAAGAGAAAATCGCGCTGCTTGCAGGTACAGGGAAAAGACGCCGCACAGCAGTTCAGGCTGTCCGCAAATTCCTCGATAACGGAGGCATGGTCGAGCGCAAGCTTGAATTTCGCGTTGGGCTCTATATTTTTAATAAACTCCATGCTCTTGCGATAGGCGGTCATATCCGACGGTTCGTCGCCGCTGATCAGCGTTTTTTCAAACCAACCCTTTGTTTTGAAAAAGTTAAATGCGGCCGCCAGGTAAGCGGCGAGGTCGTTTTCCTTTTCGATATAGCGATACGCCCCGTCCGTTTCGTCGAGGTAGCGGATCAGCACCTGTTCGGCATGCTGAACCTGCGCGGCGGGGAAATAGGGCATTTTCCATATGCCGAGCAATCCATACACGGAGATATCGCCCGTCATGCCGTATTTTTCACATAAGTTTACGTAGCGTTCGACGGCGCTGAAATCATACGAAAAATTTCCGTTTGTCTTTTTGACGACGCGGGCCATAGAATATTCGTACAGCTCCGCGGGGGTGCTTTGCATAAGGTAACAGCCCCAGCCCCGCCAGGGACAGTCGCCCAGAAGCACCGTCACCGACTTCTGTCCCAGCTCCGCCAATGTTTTTACGGCTTTTTCCATGACGGCAAAGTGTTCGTCGCTCCAAAGCTCCGTTCCGTAATATCTTGCCAGGTTGGAATTATGCTGCCAGAGATCGAGATAGATTGTATAATCGCGCGGCGAGGGCAGCGCACAGGGATAGACTTCCAGCGTCAGCTCCCGATGCGCGGCGAGGCGTTCGTTTGTCGCTCCGACGCAAACGTAGGCGTCGATCGTTACGCTGTAACGGCCCGCCTTCGCGTCCGCGGGGACGAGTATATCCGCCCAGACCGCGGGGGGGACGTTTCCGTCGAAATCCCCGTTGGGCGCGTCGTCGAGAATTTCGGCAAAGGGAACCCCGTGGGCGTCCGGCAGATATTTTTCGACATATAAGCGTACCTCGAAAGGGGCCGTCACCCGCACCCGATAGACGGGGCGGGAAACGTGCATGCCGAGGGCGGGCGCGCTTCCCGTATTGACGCGGCAGGCCTCGTGCTCCGCGTCGAGAAAAATCTGGAAGGACGCGCGGTCGTTTCGCGCGCAAAAAATCTCCGTTATTTCCTTCGGGGCTTCGGAGATGGCGCTCGCCTTATACAGCTCGTCTGCAATTGCGATGTTTCCTTTCATTGCTATATTCCTCCGCTTATTTGAGATAAACCGTGACGAGCGCCACGCCCATGGGAGGAACGTCGAAATGAAGCTTAAGCTTTTCCCCCTCCCGATCCGCGACGAGAAATTCGTTTTTCAATTCCGAGGCGGATTGAAGCGCCGATACCTGCGCCTGCGTGACGTATTCCGGGCAGCCGATACGCTCCCATTCCTTTATCGCGTTGGCGTGTTCGTCGTCTATCCGTACGATTTCGGGGGAACACCCGGCAAACTTTTCCCCCTCGAGCTCTATCTCTGCCGTCCGGACGGAAACGTCGTGCAGCAGCGATTGATGATTGACGCAGAGAAGCTGGACGGTGTTGTTGGAACGGTCGCGGAACGCATAAATGTCCAACGTTTCCCAAGCGAATTTCTTTTGATATCTCTCTTCTCCCAGGCGGTGAAGGAGCTGAAAGGCGCGATAGGGCGCTTTGGCCACGTTTTGCAGCGTGAGCAGGCCATAGCCGCCGTGGAAGGCGGCGGAGGGGAAGCCGTCCTCTTCGAGGATATCCGAAAAGGTCCAATAGGAATAGGCGTCCGCCAGCCCCATATTGTCGGGGATCGTCTTGGCGATAAAGGACGCGCCGAAACTGCCGTCGGAAGGCAGTCCGGCAAGGCTGCTCCATTCGGTGTAAAAGAGGGGAAGATTTCCCGCTTCCTTTCTGGCGCGCTTGGCCATTTCCGTCAAAACGCCTCTGTTGACGTCTTTCCAGATGTTTTTGCGAAAGGTGACAAATTCGTTTGCCAGCGCATTGACGGCGGCTTTATCGGTTTTGTCCAGCTCGGAAAATTCTTTGAAAAAGTTGCGGCTGTTTTCCACGCCGTAGCCGAGCACCACGTCCGTGGGGTAATGATGCGTGGAAATGAAATCGAGGGGAACGTCGTTTTTTTCGCAGTATTCGCGCATTTCGCAGATATAGGCGTTGTTGCTGGTGGCGGGACCGCCGACGCGGAACGCCTCGTCCGCCTCTTTGATCGCCCGTGCGGTCATCGCGTACAGCTCGTAGTAATCCGCCATCGTGCCGCTCCAGAAGCCGCCGTTTTTCAGCCCTCCCTCCCCGCCGAGATTCGGCTCGTTCCAAACCTCGAAATACCATCTGCGCACTTCGCTTCGGCCGTATCTTTCAATCAGATGAGAGAGAAAGGATTTTATCAGCCATACCCAGGCTTCGGGGTCGTTGGGCGGGGTCGTCACTCCCTTGTAATGAAAAATCGTCTGTTCGCCCGATTTCAGACAGGAAGGAAGAAAGCTCAGCTCCACAAACGGCTTCATTCCGATTTCCAGCAGAAAGTCGAAGATGTTATCTATATTGGAAAAGGAAAGCTTATAGGTGCCGAGGTAGGGGGACTTTTTCATCACGCTCATATCGTCGTCAAAGATACCGTGAAAGCGCACATAGCGAAATCCGAGCTCGCGCGCGCAGCGGGTCAATTGCCGCCGGTAATCTTCGCGCAGGGCCGTAGCCGCATGGCAGCTTCCGACGCACATTTCCCAGTAACGTTCCACCCTCTCCGTGGCAGAGTTTACGTTTAAGGCATAAATCATAAATTGCTTCGCTCCTGTTTTTTATCAGTATAACATAAAATTTGCACTTCTTATATCAATATTTCCGAAAAAATAACAACATATCTTGACAAAAGAAAGAATAGAAATTATAATATAAAGTAGCCGAAGGGGGGAAGGGAGATGGAAGAATACGAAGCGATATTGAACTATCTGTATGAGAGCAGCCGTATTCCCGTTTGGATATTCGAAAATGAAAAAATAGTATTTACGGATTTTTCGAAAGAGACTCTTCGGAAGGAAGAGGAATTGAAAACGGTGTTCGAGTATTTTTTGAAAAATGCGACGGAGGAGCCGACCATCCGTATCGTGGCGGAAGTGGAAATGTTCGCTTTTTTCCGATTTTCGGACGGAGACGGGCGGAAGCTATGCTTTGTTTCGGGCCCCGTATTTTGTTTTCATCCCGCCCAGATCATCGGGAAAAGAAGCTTGATCAGCGAATACATTTACGCAAAGGAACAGATAAAGGCAAGGCTGGCGGATACTCCGATTGTTGACGTGAGGTCGTACTGTCGTTTTGTGCGTGCGGCGGCCGCGTTGCTTTTGCATAAGCTTTACGAAACGGAGAACTTAAAAAATAATTGTGTGGGAGATTTGACAAGCGACAGCCTGATCGATTCGGCTCTGGCGCGGGCTATTTTTGACATTCGGGAGGAAGAGCTGATCTCCCTGTATAACTTGGACAGCGAACATCGTTTGGTGGAAGCGATCCGAAACGGCAATCTGGCGTTGGTGACGGACCGCGTGGGAGAGGTAAAATATTCGGTCGATAGATTGCGCGCGCCTTTTGCGCAGGAAACGAAGCGTCAGCGCGAATACGAGGTGGTGGCGCTGATAACGATCGCCACGCGCGCGGCCGTCTCGGGCGGTTTGGACGTGGACACGGCATTTTCGATGAGCGATCTCTATCTTCAACGCATAGACAAACATAAGACCTTCCGCGAGCTGGAGGAAATCGCCCGTCACGCGATACGTTCTTTTTGCGAGAAGGTTGCAGAATGTAAGGATAAAGAATTGGGGAAATATTCTCCGCGCATACAAAAAGCCATAAAATATATCCGCACCCACCTGCATTATCCGATATCTCTTGCCGAAGTGGCGAGTTATACGGAAATCAGTCCGAAATATCTTTCCTCCAATTTTTTTAAGGAAACGGGAAAAAAATTCAGCGATTTTATACGGATCGAACGGATTCGGGAAGCCTGCCTGTTATTACGCACCACTAAAATGTCGAGTATAGAGATAGCCAATTCGTTGTCGTTCAGCAGCCAGAGCTATTTTATCAAGGTGTTTCTCGATGTGATGGGGATTACTCCGCAAAAATATCGCGGAAACAGTTCGGCTGAATTTGAAAAGAGGACGCGCGCTTAACCGTTTGGTTGCTTTACAAAAGCCCCGTTCGGGGCTTTTTTGCTTTTTCGACATAAAATATCTTCCTTTTGCGGAAAATAACGGTAACGGATACAACGGGCAGACTATGCCCTGCCGCGGTGAAAAGGGGGAAGTATTTATGAAAAAGCAGTCGTTTTTGAAGGGTGCGGCGATCATCGCGGCGGGCGGATTTATCGCCAAGCTGATCGGCGCGCTCTACCGTATTCCGCTCACCAATCTGATCGGCGGCTACGGCATGGGGCTGTACCAGATGGTATATCCCTTTTATTGCCTGCTCTTGACCGTTTCCGCGACGGGGATTCCCTCGTCGATTGCAAAAATGGTGGCGGAACGGCGCGCGCAGGGCGTTTCGGGAAAACCCGTTTTGAAAAGCGCGTTTTTACTCTTTTTGTTGATCGGCGCCTTCGGAACGGTGCTGATGATGGGCATAGCGCCCCTGCTTTCCCGCATGCAGGACTGTCCCGAGGTAAAAAACGGATATCTCGCCTTAGCCCCTTCGGTGTTGCTCGTATCCGCGATCTCCGTTTTCCGCGGCTGGTTTCAGGGAGAAAACAACATGCTGCCCACGGCGCTCTCCGAGGTGACCGAGCAGGTGGTGAAGGTGGGCTTCGGCCTGCTGTTTGCTTACCTGTTCCGCTCCGACGTGCAAAAAGCGGTGACGTATATCCTGCTTTCCGTGTCTATTTCCGAAGCCTGCGCGCTTTTGCTGATGGCGCTCCTTTATCGCCGCGCCCCTGCTCCCCTCGTCGGGATAAAGGACGGGGGCAGGGTTTCGCTGAAATCGGTGCTTCGCTTAAGTATCCCCGTGACGCTGTCCGCCGCGCTCCTGCCCCTGTCCTCCCTTTTCGACAGCGTGATCATCGTTCGGCTTTTGAAGCGATATACCGCCGAGGCGGTGACGCTGTACGGACTGTTTTCGGGCGGGGCCGTGACGATTATCAATCTGCCCGTGTCCGTCTGTTACGGCATAGCGGCGGCGAGCGTGCCCGCCGTGTCGGCGGCCTCCGCCGTCCCCGCGGGAGACGTGCAGGGTGAAGCGGAAAAAAGCAGAAAAAACGCGCGGAGGCGAATGCTGTACGCGCTCTTGGTGACCCTCGTCGTTTCGGTGCCCTGCGCGCTGGGGCTCTTCTTTTTTGCGGGCCCCGCCGTGCGTATCATTTTCCGCGCCCTCAAGCCCTCGGAGGCGGAGACGCTGGTGAAGCTGGTGCGCCTCTTTTCCGTCAGCGCGGTGACGCTCTCCTGCACGCAGACCCTTTCGGCCTGTCTGACGGGAATCGGGAAGCCGACGTTCGCGGCCGTTTCCATGGCCGTCGCGGTGGCGGTAAAGACGATCCTCAATTTTGCGCTGGTCTCCAGCCCGAAAATTTCCGTTTACGGCGCGGCGATTGCGGCGGACGTTTGTTATTTGGTTGCATTCGCGCTGGATTTGGTGTATAATTTAATCGTTACGAAACGGAAAAAAGGAGACGGAAAACATGATCACGGTAGTCGGACTGGGCGCGGAAGCGGGGGATTTGACGGAGCGGGGCAGGCGGGCGATCCTGTCGGCAAAGAAGGTGGCGGTGCGGACGGCGCGGACCCGCTCGTATAAAAATCTCGAAGAGCTCGGCGTAGAACATATCTGTCTCGACGATATTTACGAAAAGAGCCGCAGCTTTTCCACGCTCAACAAAAATCTTGCGAAAGCGGTGGCGGAATTGGGCGACGGCACGGTATATTGCGTAGATGGCGCGGCGTCAGAGGATAACTCCGTGCGCGCCTTAAAAAAGCGTCTGCGCGGCAAAATAGAGATCGTGGACGGCGTTTCGCGGGTGAGTGCGCTCGTCCGTGCGGCGGGGTTTGAAAAATGCTCCTATACGGCGGTTTCCGCCTACGAAATCGGTGAGGCCGAAGCCTTTACCGCGCCGCTCGTCGTGTATGACATGGACGACCGCGCGCTTGCGGGCGACGTCAAGCTCCTCCTGCAAAACGCTTTCGGCGACGAGGCGCCCGCATTGTATATATGCGGCGGCAAAACCAGGAAAATCAAGCTGTTCGAGCTGGACAGACAGCCCGCTTACGCCTACGATTCCGCGGTGGCCGTGGAATATGTAAACCTGTTGGAGAGAAAAAGGTTTACATTGAACGAGCTCAAGGAAATCGTGGAGCGTCTCCGCCGTCCCGACGGCTGTCCGTGGGACAGGGTGCAGACGCCCGAAAGCATCAAAATGAACGTTATCGAGGAAGCATACGAGCTGGTGGACGCGATCGATTCGGGCGACGACGGCAAAGTGCTGGAGGAGACGGGAGATATTCTGCTTCAGGCGGTGTTTCACGCGGTGATGAACGAGGAGCGCGGCTCGTTTAACCTTACGGACGTGACGACGGGGATCTGCGAAAAGCTGATCACCCGCCACACGCACATTTTCGGCAAGGACAAGGCGGACGGGGAAGCGGGCGCGCTGTCCGTGTGGGAAAGGAACAAAATGAAGGAGAAGCACCAGGAGACGTACGCGGACGCGGTAAACGACGTGCCCAAGGGCTTTCCCGCGGCGTTGCGGGCGCAAAAGGTGGGCAAGCGGGCGGCGAAGAGCGGCTTCGATTTCGCCTGCGTAGAGGACGCGGCGAAAAAGGTGGAGGAGGAGCTGAAGGAATTTCTCGAAGCCCGTGCCTCGGGCGACGCCGCGGAAACGGAAAAGGAGCTGGGCGATCTGCTGTTTGCTGCGGTCAACGCGGGGCGGCTGGCGGACTGCGACTGCGAAAAGGCGCTTAAGGAAAGCACGGATAAATTTGCGCGGCGGTTTACGCTGACGGAAAAACTGGCCCTCGAGGACGGCAGGGAGGCGAAATCGCTGACGGAAGAGGAGTGGGACGGCTATTATCGCCGCGCCAAAAAAGCCCTCGAGGACGGAGGGCGCGTATGAAACTGCGGCGGATAAAGATCGGCCCGATAGAGACGGAAAACAACGTTTTTCTCGCCCCGCTGGCGGGCTACACGAATTATCCCTTCCGCAGGCTGTGCGAAAGGTACGGTGCGGGGCTGACGTTTACGGAAATGGTCAGCGCGAAGGGGCTGAAATACGGCAGCGAAAACACGAAGGAGCTTTTATACACGACGCCGCTCGAAACGCCGCGTGCGGCGCAGCTGTTCGGGCGGGAACCCGACGTCATGCGCGCGGCGTGCGAAAGCGAAGCCCTCGCCCCCTTTCCCGTCGTCGATATAAACATGGGCTGCCCCGTGCCGAAGATTTATAAAAACGGCGAGGGGAGCGCGCTGCTGGAAGCGCCCGAGCTTGCGGAAAAAATCGTTGCGGAATGCGTGAAGAGCGGCAAGGCCGTGACGGTGAAATTCCGCATCGGCGTATCGGGAGACAAATTGGTGGCAAAGGAATTTGCGCGGCGCATGGAGGGCGCGGGCGCAAGCCTTCTCACCGTTCACGGCAGAACGCGGGATAAATACTATTCGGGCGAGGTGGATTACGGGCAGATCGCCGCGGCGAAAGGGGCGGTAAAGATTCCTGTGATCGCCAACGGCGGCGTGTTTTCCGTCTCCGACGGGGAAAAGCTGCTCGAAGAGACGGGGGCGGACGGAATCATGATCGCGCGGGCCGCACTCTACGATCCGCAGATTTTCTGCGCCTTTACGGGAAAACCCGCCGAGGATAAGCGGGAAATGATAGAAGAACAGCTGAAGGAGACAAGGCAGGTGTTTGACGAACGCTTCACAACGGTATTTATGCGCAAAATGGTGTCCTTTTATATCAAGGGCATGCGCGGCGCCGCCGCGTATAAGGAGCGGCTGTTCGCCTGCCCCGATCCCGAAAGCGTGCTTGAAATCGTCCGTGAAATTTTTCCCTGACGGCCGAAAACGTCTGTGCGGAGGCATAAATAATCGAAAGTAAAGTAATCGAAAGCGTTTGCGCGGCGGGCGTAAAGGGTTGAAAATAACCGAGAGCCGAAGCGCTACGCTTCGGCTCTCGTCAGACGGTCAGCAAAATCTGTCGAGGGGAGTGAAACAGCGGCGGCAGACCCCGCCGTTTTTTTGCGCGCATTCCCCGCAGAGGGTTTCCCCGCATTCGGGACAGAAAAAGGCGCTTCCCGCGGAAATTTGTTTTTTGCAGCCGCTGCACGCGGCCGTTCTCGCTCGGTCCATAGTCATCGAAAGTTACCTCCCTATCGAGTATTCGCAAAACGAGCGCGAAAAATTCGTTTTTTCCGCGGAAAACGATTATTTTTCCAAAAAAAAGGAAAACGCAAAAACGGCGTCTTAAATGCGTTTGACCCATGCTGCCGTATAACTTGTCGAAGACGAGGGAAAAACGCGCCTGCGGCCGAAAAAAGGCCCAAAACGGAGAGAGGGGGAAGAAAGATTGAGAAAACACCGCAAAACGCTGTACTTTTTTTTGCCGTTATGGTATAATAGAAAAGTGAAAAATAAGCGGACGCTTTTCTTTAGAAAAGCGTGCAATCAGGAGTAAAAAAGATATGTCGGAAAAAGTTGAGGGCGAGTACGGCGCCGAACAAATCCAGGTATTGGACGGTTTGGAGCACATCAGAAAAAGGCCCGGTATGTATATTTCTTCCACGGACGCCAAGGGGCTGCACCATCTCGTGCACGAGGTGGTGGACAACTCCATCGACGAGGCGCTGGCGGGCTACTGCACGCACATCGAAGTGGTGCTGAATGCCGACGGCAGCTGCACCGTTTCGGATAACGGCCGCGGTATTCCTACCGATATCCACCCGAAGGAGGGGATTTCCACGCTCGAGGTCGTATTCACCAAAGTCAACGCGGGCGGCAAATTCGGCGGCGATTCGGGCTATAAGGTGTCGAGCGGCCTGCACGGCGTCGGCGTCAAGGCCGTAAACGCGCTGTCGGAATGGCTGGAGGCCGAGGTTTTTCAAAACGGGCACGTCTATAAGCAGGTATATAACCGCGGCGTACCGCAGCGGTCGGTGGCGGTGGTCGGGGATTCGGACAAGACGGGCACGCGGGTGACCTTTATGCCCGACGACGAAATTTTCGAGACCACCGTATTCAGTTACGACGCGCTCAAGGGGCGTTTGCGGGAGCTGGCCTACCTCAATAAGGGGCTGCGCATTTCCCTCGAGGACAAGCGTCCCGAACAGGAAAAGAAGGATTCCTTCTGCTACGAAGGGGGTATCCGTTCTTTCGTCGAGGAGCTCAACAAGACCCGCGACGAGCTGCTGTTCCCCCAGCCCGTCTATTTCGAGGAAACGGACGGCGATACGGTGTGCGAGGTCGCTATCCAATACAACGAAAGCTATAACGAGGTCATTTACAGCTACGCCAACAACGTCAACACGATCGACGGCGGCACGCACGTCGAGGGGCTGAAAATGGCGCTGACCAAGGTCATCAACGACGCGGGCAGGAAGCTGAACGTCCTCAAGGAAAACGACAAGCTGACGGGCGAGGACGTGCGCGAGGGCATCACGGCCGTCGTGTCCGTCAAGCTGATCAACGCGCAGTTCGAGTCGCAGACCAAGGACAAGCTGAACAACAGCTCGATCCGCGCGTTCGTCAATAAGTGCGTCACCGAACACATGGGTACCTTCCTCGAGGAAAATCCCGCAGTGGCGAGAGAGCTGGTTCTGCGCTGTATCACGGCCCAGAAGGCGCGCGACGCGGCGCGCAACGCGCGCGATCTCACCCGCAGAAAGGGAATACTCGAAAGCACGACGCTGCCCGGGAAGCTGGCCGACTGTTCGGACAGGCGCCCCGAGCTTTGCGAAATCTATATCGTCGAGGGCGACTCGGCAGGCGGCACCGCGAAACAGGGCCGAGACAGACGCTTCCAGGCAATTCTGCCCCTTCGCGGCAAGATACTCAACGTCGAAAAGGTACGCCTCAACCGCGTTTTGGAAAACGAAGAAATCAAATCGATGATTACGGCGTTCGGCTGCGGCATACTCGACGATTTCGACGAGAGCAAGCTCCGCTACGACCGCATCATTTCCATGACCGATGCCGACGTGGACGGCGCGCATATCCGTATCCTTTTATATACCTTCCTCTTCCGTTTCATGCGGCCCCTGATCGAACACGGGCACGTGTATTCGGCCCTGCCCCCGCTCTATAAGGCGAGCAGCAAGGGCAAAGAGGACTATCTGTATTCCGAGGAAGAAAAAATCGCCTACGACGCGCAGGCGACCTCGAAGATAGAATATCAGCGGTATAAGGGCCTCGGAGAAATGAGCAAGGAACAGCTTTGGGAAACGACCATGAACCCCGCCACCCGTACCCTGGTGCGCGTGACGATGGAGGACGCGGCGGAAGCCGATACCATGTTCTCCATGCTGATGGGCGAAAATCCCGAACTCAGAAGAAAGTTTATCGAAGAGAACGCCTCTTTGGTGACCGATCTGGATATTTAACGGAGTAAAGAAATGGCAAAGAAAGAAACGAGCCCCGAATTAACCGAGGAATTCAAAAAGACGCTGGCCATGACGAAAATGCTGGACATGGAGGTGGACGAGGAACTGAAGCGTTCGTTCATCGCCTATGCCATGGCCGTCAATAAATCGAGGGCGATTCCCGACGTGCGGGACGGCCTCAAGCCCGTGCACAGAAGAATTTTGTTCTCCATGCACGAAATGGGCTTATACAGCGACAAATCTTACCGCAAGTGCGCCCGTATCGTCGGGGACACGCTGGGTAAATATCATCCCCACGGCGACAGCTCCGTGTATGACGCGTTGGTGCGTCTGGCGCAGGATTTCACCATCAATTTCCCGCTGGTGGACGGCCACGGCAACTTCGGCAGCGTGGACGGCGACCCCGCCGCGGCCATGCGTTACACCGAGGCGAGGCTGACCAAGCTCGCGGGGGAAATGCTTAAAGATCTCGACAAGGAGACGGTTGACTTTATCCCCAATTTCGACGGCAACGAGTCCGAACCCACCGTCCTTCCCGCGCGGTTCCCCAACCTGTTGGTGAACGGCTCCGACGGTATCGCGGTGGGCATGGCGACGAATATTCCGCCCCATAACCTCGCGGAGGTCATCGACGGCACGATCGCCATGATCGACAATCCCGAAATCACCGTGGACGAGCTGATGGACTATATCCCCGCGCCCGATTTCCCCACGGGCGGCATCATTATGGGCAGGAGCGGTATCCGCAACGCCTACCGCACGGGGCAGGGCAAAATCGTCATTCGTTCGAAATGCGAAATCGAGGATTACGGCACGGGCGGAAACGCGCGCCAGAGAATCGTCGTCACGGAGATCCCGTATCAGGTGAATAAAGCCATGCTGATCAAGACGATCGCGGACATGGTCAAGGATAAACGTCTCGAGGGGATTTCCGATATCCGCGAGGAATCCGACCGCGACGGCATGCGTATCGTTATCGAATGTAAAAAGGACGCCAATGCGCAGGTGGTGCTCAACACCCTCTATAAGCGCACGAACTTGCAGGTTTCCGACGGTATCATTATGTTGGCGCTGGTCGAAAACGGCACCGAGCCGAAAACGCTCAACCTCCGCCAGATTCTTTATTATTATCTCGAACATCAAAAGGAAGTCATTACCCGCCGCACCCGTTTCGAACTCAACAAAACGGAGGAGCGCGCGCATATCGTGGAAGGCCTCGTGCTCGCTTTGGCGAATATCGACGAGGTAATCAGGATCATCAAGCAATCGGCGGATAAGTTTGCCGCGATAGCCGCTTTGACGCAAGCTTTTGAGCTGGACGAGAAACAGGCCAACGCGATTTTGGAAATGCGCCTTCAGCGGCTCACTTCCCTCGAGGTGGATAAGCTCAAGGAGGAGCTGGCCGCACTCGAAGCGACGATTGCCGATCTTAAGGATATCCTCGCCAACGAATACCGCGTCATGGCGATTATCCGTGCCGACCTCACCGAAATCAAGGGGCGTTACCCTTCTCCCCGCCGCACGGAGATTTCCGTCGATTACGGCGATATCGAGGACGCGGATCTGATCGATAGAGAGGACGTCGTCATTTCCCTGACGCACACGGGATATATCAAGCGTCTGCCCGTTTCCGAATATAAGGCGCAGAACCGCGGCGGCATGGGCATTACCGCGCATAAGCCCAAGGATGAGGACTATGTGGAAAAGATGTTCATTTCCTGCACGCACGACGACATTCTGTTGTTCTCGTCGCTAGGGAAAGTGTATTCGGTGAAGGGCTACGAAATTCCCGAGGCCAACCGCACCGCGCGCGGCCGCGCCGTGGTGAATATCGTCCGTCTCGACCAGGGCGAGAAGATAGAATCCGTTTTACCCGTCAAAGAGGGCGACGGGGGATATATCGTGATTGCGACCAAACGCGGCGTAATCAAAAAGACCTCCACCAAGGAATACGAACGTATCCCGAAAAACGGCAAAATCGCCATCAGACTGCCCGAGGGGGACGAAGTGATTTCCGTTCAGCTTACCACGGGCGAAAACGAGCTTCTTGTCGCGTCGAAGCACGGCAAATGTATCCGTTTCTCGGAGGCGGACGTGCGCGCGATGGGCCGAACGGCCACGGGCGTGCGCGCGATGAGGCTGACGGACGACGACGAGCTGGTGGATATGCTGGTGGTCAATCCCGAATTGGATATCTTTACGTTGACGTCAAACGGTTACGGCAAGCGTTCGTCCATCGAGGATTACCGTCTCCAGAGCCGCGGAGGCAAGGGTATCAAGGCGGGCATTTTCAACGAAAAGACGGGCGAGCTTGTCAACCTGAAATTGGTGTCGGACGATAACGACATTATGATCATCACGACGGGCGGCACGATCATTCGTATGCACGCCGACTCGATCAGCCGTATCGGGCGCTCGACCCGCGGCGTGCGCGTCATGAATGTCAAGGACAGCCTTGTGGCGACGGTGGACGTCACCGAGCGCGACGACGAGGAGGAAGTGGCGTTGCCCGAGGAGACGGCGGCCGACCTGTCCCCCGAGGAATTGACGGAGGGCGCGGAGGCGCTGGAAGAGGAGGACGGAGGCGACGAAGTCGAGGACACCGAAGAGGTGGACGAGGGCGGAGAGACCGACGAACCTTCCGACGAAGAATAAATTGAAAGCAGAACAGGCCGTTTCCTGAATTTGGGAAACGGCCTGTTTTTTACTGTTTGGGAGAGTGGGGAGAATTCGACGAGGCGGAGGTTTCCCGCCCGCCCTCCCCCTCCGCCTCGTCGTCGGGAGGGGAGAAATTGTTTTTTGGGGTTATGCTTAAAAGCTTTTGGCCGCAAAGAACGCCTAAACGAAACCCTTCGTCAAAACTTGCTTTCTCTTTTTTAAGATTTAATTCTTTATAAACGGAAATGTATTGAGAAAGTAAACGTATTTGAGTTTTGTCGGTTAGTGAAGAAATCAATTGTACGATTGCTTTGGTTAGGGGTGTTGAGTGGGGTTCGGATGAGGATAGGGACGAATCAGTAAAATTTTTTTCGGAATATCGCATAAAAATTTTCTCCAGAAAGATTATATAATGTGTACATTATATAATTTATAAGTCTATTTGTCAATTACTTTTGCATTATATAATGTACTCATTAAATAATGCGGGAGTAAATTATGCGGTTTCGGATTGAAGAAATACTCAAAGAGAAAGGAAAATCCAAATATTGGCTGTTTATGCAACTTGGATTAAGTTATCAAAATCTAAATAAAATTATAAACAATCAAACCACGGGAATAAAATTTGTCACATTACAGTCGCTTTGCGAAATTTTAGAATGTACGCCGAACGATTTATTTGTAGAATACCATAAACCGAACGAAAGCACAATCGAAAAGAAATAAAAAAGACCTTGCGCATTTTTGCGCAAGGCCTTTTTCGTGTCTGTCTATAAAACGCTAAAGTTTAGTATGTTGCTTTTTATGCCGATGAAATTATTATTTTGATAAAATCCTACATAGGGGAAAATTTGATATTCTCCCGTTTGCAGGTCGGAAAGCGTAACCTCATTAGCGATAGAAGCATTCTTTTTTAAGAAAGTTTCACTCGCTAACGAAACATCGCTTATATCGGGCTCGGTATCTTTGAGATAATAATAAATATGAATCAAATTTTCGTCCGCCTCCGAGGACGCGACGATTTGCAGGGTACGGGAGGAAAGGTTTTCAAATTTTGCATACGCGACGATTTCCCCGCCCGTTTTTATCTCCGTTTGGTTCATGGAAAGGCTCAAACGAAAATCTTCTTTTTGCGCCGAAAAAGAACAACTACAGAGAAAACACACAAGCGTTAATAATAGACAGAAAAGAAAATACAAGAAATTTTTTTTACTTTTAGAAAAACGCTTTTCAATTTTTATATTGTGCATTGGACTTACCTCCCTTTTACAAAATTTGGATAAACTTCCTTTAATATACTTGAATTATATCACGGCTTTTTTACTTTGTCAATATTGAGTTAAAAACATTATTATATTAGTTTTATATTTTTGATAAATAGGAGTAAGAAATAAAAAGGCCTTGCGCAAAAATGCGCAAGGCCTTTTCTTTCGATAACACGTTTAATCGTCTGCGGGGTTGAACATGTCGCAGAACTTAATCAGTCCGTTGGAAACGGGGATTGCCGCCTGTACGATGACCACCAGCAGGAGAATTTGCGTAAGGTTGAATTTTAAGGCGTCCCACCCCTCGTAAACGATATTTCCGAGGAAGGGCACCGCCAGCACCGTGATGCAAAGCGCCGCCATACTGCCGAACAGTACCGCGCGGATAACGTTCAAAGGCTGACAGATACGGAGCAGCATGACAAGCCCCGTAAACGTCAAAGTCATCATCATCATGGCGTTATAGACGCTTGCCGTCTCGCCCGTGGCCGTCGTGAACTCAAAAATCGAGGCGAGGGAGGTTTGATTGATGATATAAATGGTGAGTATCCCGAACGCCATCGTCAGCGCTCCCGGCATGGCACGGCTCACGACGAAAGGAATAAACTTGCCCTTGACGCGGTTGGTGTTGGGCTGAAGCGAAAGCACAAACGAGGGAATCGCGCTGATCAGCACTTCAAACATCAGCATGTTGTTGGTGGTGAAGAAGTACGCGCTGCCCGTAAAGATACACACGAGCGCCAGCGTCAGCGTGAGCAGGGTTTTCATGATATACAGGGAGGCGGAGTCCTTGATATTGTTGATCACCCGCCGTCCCTCGTTGACGATCTTCGGCATAGACCCGAAGTTATTGTCCTGAAGGACGAGGTTGGAGACGTTTCTCGCGGCGTCGCTGCCCGAAGCCACGGACACGGCGCAGTCGGCCTCTTTCATGGCGAGGATATCGTTGACGCCGTCGCCCGTCATGGCCACCGTGTTGCCCGCCTTTTTAATGGCGCGGATTAAAATCGCCTTTTGTTCGGGCGTTACCCGTCCGAATACGGTGTATTGATTGGCGGCGGTTTCCACCTCGAGGTCGGAAAGCCCTTCGAGAGAGAGAAACTGCGAAGCGTTTTTAATCCCCGCGCGGCGCGCCACTTCGGACACGGTGACGGGGTTGTCGCCCGAAATCACCTTTACGGCGACGTCGTTTTCGCGGAACCATTTAATCGTCTCGATTGCGTCGGGACGGATATTGTCGGACAGGGTGATAATGGCGATGGGGCGGAAGACGGTGGGAAGCTTGTCGCCCTGTATCTGCGCGGGCGAATGGGCCACCACCAGCACGCGAAGCCCCATCTGCGCGTATTGCTTTACGATTTTTTCGACGCGGATCGGCATGGGCTTCAAGACAAATTCGGGCGCGCCCATCGCAAAGGTGCCCGCTTCCCCGAAGGTGACGGCCGAAAGCTTTCTCGCGGACGAGAAAGGCATCACCGCCGTCGCCTGAAGCGCGGAGGAATGGCCGAACCGTTCGTAAAGGGCGATGGAAGTCTGGTTATTGTCGTTGAGGGAGGCCAGCATGGAGCCGAGGATATCGTCCACGGAATAATCCGTGCTGTTGTTGAGCAGCATGCAGTCGCTCACCTTCATGCGTCCGTCGGTGATGGTGCCCGTCTTGTCGAGGCAGAGCACGTTGACGCGGGCCAGCATTTCCAGCGAATACATATCCTGCACGAGGGTATTGTATTTCGCCAGGCGGATCATGCCTACCGACAGCGCGACGGTCGTCAGAAGCAGCAGCCCCGAAGGGATCATGCCGATGATGACCGAACAGGTTTTTTGAACGGTTTCGTTCATGATGCCGTTGTTGGAGAGCATGACGGCGAAAAATCCGCCGTTTGCGCCGACGTCCGCCCAGCTTCCGCCCAGGTTTTTGAAATTGGTGAGGAACATGAAAATGCCGATGGGAATGATTGCAAACCCGATGACCTTGATAAAGAGGTTGATCGAATTCATGATTTCCGAATTCGGCCGTTTGTATTTTTTGGCGCGGGCGGTGAGTTTGCTGATATAGGTGTCCTCGCCGATTTTATCCACGCGCACGGCGCAGTGTCCGCTGGCGACAAACGAGCCTGCGTACAGCGTTTCGCCGTTTTCCTTTTTCACGGGCACCGATTCGCCCGTCAGAAGTGACTCGTTCAGCTCCGCCGTCCCGTCCAGCATAATGCAGTCGGCGGGTACCTGCTGCCCCGCTCCGAGCAAAAGTATGTCGTCCAGCACCAATTCGGAGATGGGAATTTCCTTTTTTTTCGAGCTTCTCACCACCTTTGCGGTGGGGGAGGAGAGAATGGACAGTTTATCTATTTTTTTCTTCGCGCGTATTTCCTGAAAGATACCCACCGAGATATTGCACAGGAAAATGAGCACGAAGGTAAACTGCGAAATCGGCGCATGCGCGGATAGAAGCGCCAGCGCGGCCAACAGGCATAAGAGATTGAAAAAGGTGCAGATGTTGCCGACGAAAATGCTGCGATAGGTTTTGGAAAACTTTTTCTGCGCCCGATTGACCAATCCCTGCTCCGTCCGTTCCTCCACCTGAGCCTTGGACAGACCCTCGTCGATATCGGCGTTGAAACGGGCGACGTCCGCCGCGTTGATCTTCCTTTTATCCCGCTTGAAACGTTTTTCGCCCTTTTCTTTCGGGAAAAGCTCCTGGTACTTCTTTTCCCGCTTTTCCTCCTCCGAGGTATATTCTTTTTGCGTCTTTTTTTTCTGATTCATGACGATAATTTACTCCGCAACGGAAAGTTATATCCCTATTGTACCATAGACAAGCTATGTTTGAACAGGGCGCGAAAATAACCGCAAATGCTTCGCGCTTGCATATTTTCGTTTCTATTATACCATAGCCGTCCGTAAAACACAAGTTTTTTGAGGAATTTGCGGCGTATTCGTTACATTTAATTGCTTTTGAACGGGAAAAGTAGTATAATATGAGGCAGAACACCTCAGAGGTAACAGGTTATGATCGATATCAATCTTATCAGAACAAATCCCGATCTGGTAAAGGAAAACATCAAAAAGAAGTTTCAGGACAAAAAGCTCCCGCTCGTAGATGAGGTGGCGCAGCTCGATGCGAAGCGCCGCGCGCTGATCGCCGAGGGCGATGCTTTGCGCGCCGCCAGAAATTCCCTTTCCAAACAGGTCGGCATGCTGATGAAGCAGGGCAATAAAGAGGAGGCCGAAAAGGTCAAGGCGCAGGTCGTCGCGGACGCGGAGCGTCTCGCGGCCATCGAAACGGAATCCGCGGAAATCGAAGGGAAATTGAAAAAGGACATGATGGCCATACCCAACATCATCGCGCCCGACGTGCCCGTGGGCAGGGACGACAGCGAAAACGTCGAGCTCAAGCGGTTCGGCGAGCCGAAAGTGCCCGATTTCGAGGTACCTTATCATCTCGACATTTTGGAAAAGCTCGACGGCATCGACGTCGATTCCGCCCGCCGCACCTCGGGACAGGGCTTCTATTACCTGACGGGGGATATCGCGCGGCTCCATTCGGCCGTACTCACCTACGCGCGCGATTTCATGATCGACAAGGGCTTTACTTATGTCATTCCGCCGTACATGATTCACGGCGACGTCGTGTCGGGCGTCATGAGCTTCGACGAGATGGAAAACATGATGTATAAAATCGAGGGCGAGGATCTCTACCTCATCGGTACGTCCGAGCACTCCATGATCGGCCGCTTTATGGGACAGATCATCGACGGCGGCAAATTGCCGCTGACGCTCACCAGCTATTCCCCCTGCTTCCGCAAGGAAAAGGGCGCGCACGGCCTCGAGGAACGCGGCATTTACCGCATCCACCAATTCGAAAAACAGGAGATGATCGTCGTCTGCCGTCCCGAGGAGAGCGACGAATGGTACGAAAAACTCTGGAATTACACGGTGGAGCTTTTCCGCTCCATGGATATTCCCGTACGCCAGCTTGGGTGCTGCTCGGGCGATCTCGCGGATCTCAAGTATAAGAGCTGCGACGTCGAGGCCTGGAGCCCCCGTCAGAAAAAATATTTCGAGGTGGGGTCCTGCTCCAACCTCACGGACGCGCAGGCGCGGCGGCTGTCCATCCGCTATAAGGACGCGGACGGAAAAACCAAATTGGCGCATACGCTCAACAATACCGTGGTGGCGCCTCCCCGCATGCTGATCGCCTTTGTGGAAAATCATTTGCAGGCGGACGGCAGCGTGACGATTCCTCCCGTGCTTCGGCCGTATATGGGCGGGAAAGAGTCGATTGTACCGACAAAATAATTTTTGCGTAAACTCAAACGAAAGTGCCGCACTTTTTTCGTGCGGCATTTTTGAACGGAAAACAGCTTATGAAGTATTTATTTTTCGACATCGAATGCGCCAGCGTATTCAAAAACACCGCCAAGATCTGCGCGTTCGGGTATTGTCTTACGGACGAGGATTTTCATATCCTCGAAAAGGAAGATATCCTCGTCAATCCGCAAGGCGGCTTTCACCTCACCGACCGCAAGGGCTCGCAGGGGCTGGTACTGCCTTACGAATATAAGGATTTCAAAAAATACCCCACCTTTCCCGAGGTGGAGCCGCGTATCCGCGCGCTTTTGGAGGATCCCGCCACTTTGGCGGCGGGGCACGCCACGATGAACGACGTCAAATATCTCAATCTCGAGGCGAAACGGTTTTCTCTGTCCTCCTTCCGTTTCGATTTCGCGGACACGCAGTTTGTCTATATGAATCGGATCGGCGTGTTTAACCGCCAGTTCGGGCTCGGTTCCATCGCGGAGGATCTGGGGGTGGAATTTACGCCCCACCGCGCCGCGGACGACGCTTACGCCACCATGAAAATCGCGGAGGCCATGTGCCGCGAGGAGGGGTTGACCTTTAACCGCCTTTTGGAAAAATACGAAATCCGCACGGGCCGCATCGAAAATTACGAGGTGCGACAGAACGAATCCCGCGCGCACGCCGCCTATGTGGAGGAAGCGCAGAAAAAGAAAGAGGAACGGGAACGGGCGCGCGTCGAGTTCCATAATTATATCGACCGTGAAAAGCGCCGCCGCAGAAAAGAGGGGATACTCAAAAATAAGACGGTATGTTTCTCTCACCCGCTCGAAGAAACCCTTTCCGCAAGCAAGCCGCTGGCCGCGGCGCTGTTTGCAGAGGGCGGATTTTACGGCTTTCGCGCCGAGGAGTGCGATTATTACGTGTATTTCGAAGGCGAAAGCGGCCCGCGTATTAAATCGGCGGCCGCGCGCGGCGCGAGGCTGCTCACCGAAGCCGAGTTTGCGCAATTGACGGGACGGGAGTCTTTACGCGGTTAAAGGCCGAAGGCGAAAGCCGCCTGTATTTTTCCTGTCGAAAGAAATTATCTCCCTCTTGCCTCGGGAAATGCGTTGCCCTTTCGTTTGGAGGTTGAAAGAAATTATCTCTCTTGCTTCGGAAAACGCGTCGTCTTTTCATTTGGGGGCCGAAAGGAAGTATCCCCGTTTTGCCCGTCAAGAAAACGATATATCTGTTCGTGAGGAAAAAAACCATGTCTATTCTGCCCGCAGCGTTTATAGAAAGAATGAAAAAACAGCTTCCCGAAGAAGAATGGGAGGCTTTTTTTGCCGTTTACGAGGGGGAACACCCGTCCTGTAAGGGGCTGCGCGTCAATCCGTTGAAATGCTCCGCGGCGGAATTCGAAAAAATTTCTCCCTTTCCCCTGCGGCCCGTTCCGTGGGAGAAAAACGGTTTTTACGCGGACGCGGAAAAGCTCGGCGCGCACCCTTACTACTTTGCGGGGCTGTATTATCCGCAGGAGCCGTCCGCGATGCTGCCCGCGCCTCTGCTGGACGTCCGCCCGCACGAGCGGGTGCTGGATCTTTGCGCCGCTCCCGGCGGCAAGGGGACGCAGCTTGCCGCGGCGATGCAGGGAGAGGGACTGCTCGTCCTCAACGAGCCTGTGTTTTCCCGCGCGCAGATCCTTTCGCAGAACGTCGAGCGGCTGGGCGTAAAAAACTCTGTCGTGATTTCCGAACCTCCCGCGAAGCTGGCGGAATTTTTCGGGGAATATTTCGATAAAATCCTCGTCGATGCGCCCTGCTCGGGCGAGGGAATGTTCCGCAAAAACGCCCGGGAAGCCCTGGGCGAATGGAGCGAGGAGAACGTGCGGTTATGCGCCGTGCGGCAGAGCGAAATTTTAAGCGAGGCAACCAAACTGCTGCGGCCGGGCGGCCGTCTCGTCTATTCCACCTGTACCTTTTCCGTGGAAGAGGACGAGGGGCAGGTAAGCGATTACTTGAAAAATCATTCCGAAATGCGGCTTTTGAAGAGCGAAAAATTTTATCCGCACAAGATAGCGGGAGAAGGGCATTTCGCCGCGCTTTTCGAAAAGGCGGACGGGGCGGAACGGACGGCACCGCGGCCCTTGCGCCCCCGCGTCTCCAAGGAAGCGGAAAGGCTGTATCGCGCCTTTGAAAGAGAATTTTTCCTTTCGCCCTTTGCCGAAACGTTGCACGAAGCGGGCGGATTGCTGTATGCTCTGCCCGAGGATACGTTCGATTTTTCTCTCCTGCGCGTACTGCGGGCGGGCGTTCGCTTGGGAGAAGTGAAAAACGGGCGTTTCGAGCCCTCTCATTCCCTTGCGATGTGCGCGGAAAGGGCGGAGTGCCGAAACGTTTTGGAGCTTTGCCTTTCCGACGTCCGCGTCGGCAGGTTTCTGCGCGGCGAAAGCGTGGAGACCGATGAAAAATTAAAAAACGGCTTCTGTCTGGTGTGCGTAGGCGGGTATCCCGTCGGATACGGCAAGGCGGTGAACGGAACTGTGAAAAACCACATTCCCAAAGCCTTGCGACGGATGTCGGCGTAAAGCGCGGGGAAAATAGGGACGACAAGCGCGGCTTTATGGAAGAAGCTTAAGATTTGGCTCCGCTCATAGAATAGACCAAAGCTCAGGCCAACGTGCGGCGGCCGTCAGGCGCGGTTTTATTTTTTTATAAATAACATAACTTAATATCGCTTACGCAATGTTTGAATAAGGCGCGGAAATGCCGATAAATACTTCGTACTTGCGCATTTCCGCTTCTATTATAAACAAAAAAGCTCCCCGTTTCCGAAAAGAAACGGGGAGTTGTGTTTACATGTCCGTACCTTTTTCAGATACGGGGATCAAGCGTCAATCATTGTAAGGATCGCCGTCGTCCTTGGGCTCTTCTTTCTTGGGCTGTTCGGCCTCTTTCTTTTCGGAGGCTTCTTTCTTAGCGTAACGCCGCTTCGCCGCGTTCAGAGACGCCGCATTGCTTGCGCCCGCGCGCGCCTTTTTGAGATGCGCTTTCTTTACAAGCTTCTGGATCAGCAGGCCTACAACTGCGATGATGAGAGCGATCGCAATCACCAGAGAGCTGATAAACAGCCACATGTTGGTATCGTTTGTCGTCTCTTCCTCGTTGCCGTCGTCTCCGCCGCTCTCCGTCGAATCCGCCGTCACGGTAACCTCTGTGTAACTGTAATCCACAAACATCGTGTAGAGGGGATTATTCTTTGCCGTCTGCTCGTCCTCGTAATACAGATAGGAGATGCCTTCGGAATAAGCGGAGGATTTGTAGGAGGTGTATTTATTTCCGACTTCGTCCTTATCCAGCGTGGAATCGTATCTGAGGAACTCGGCGCTGTCGAAGAAGGAATAGGCGTAATAGGTGACGTCGCCGTAATTTTCCTTAAATTGGTCGTCCGTCCAGTCGTTGGCGTTTTTGATCATTTCCACCGTCTCGTTGACGAGGTCGGCATAGGTGGAATCCACTGCACTGGGACTATTGGCGTCGAATACGACGTAGCTGTCCTTGGGATTTTTCACCGTACCTTCGCGGTCGCCGCTCCATACTTCGAGACGATAATTCTTATCCGCATTGCCCGTATGGATATAGAAGGTGCAGGTAACCCATTCGCCGTCGGTTTCGTTGCCGTCCACGACCATCATGAGATTTCTCTCGGTACCCTCCGCATTGGTGTAGCGGGCGAGTCCGCTGACGGAGGAGAGGTCGGTAACCTCGACGGTGTGGTTGCTGTAAGCGTAATATTTGCCGTCTTTATAATAGAACGCAATGCCGTCGTTGCCGTCATGCTTCCATTTGGACTCGTCATAGCCATAGGAATTGACGGGATTTCCGTCGGAATCTCTCTTCACGATAAGATTGCCCGCGTCGTCCTTTTCGTAGTTGGACAGGTTGGCGTAATACTTGCCCGCCATCTCCGCCTTATAGCCCGACCATTTGGCGTTTGCTTCGTAGAGGCCGTTTTTATCGTTGAGATAGAAAGCGACGTCCGTCTTTTTGTCAAACTTCTTGTCGGAAGGATCTTTCGAGCAGACGTTTCCGTCGTCGTCATACCAATAGCTGTACTTCGGCGTGGTAAAGGACAGGGTATCCTCGTATTTATTTTCGGAGGTATCGATGAGATAGAGGTAAGCCTTCGCGCCCGCGCTCACCTTCACCTTGACGGATACGGTCGCATAAGCGCCCGAACTCACCGTCTGAGAGGATCCGATATAGCCGTAGGATTTCGCTTCGTCGCTATACACCAGCAGGGGCTGGGTAGCGGTTCCGAACAGGGTGTTCCACCATTTATCCTCGGCGTCGATCGCGATCTGCGCGGCCGCCGCCATTTTGTTCAGCCAGTAGGTCGCGTCGCCTTTCTCGTATTCCTTGCGATAGTTGGCCGCGTACTTCTTATTGATGAGGCCCGCGTATTGATAGCCGTTGACCTCCTTATCCTCTCCGCCGGCGACCACATAACCGCTGCCGCCGTTGACGCCCTGATAATTTTTGGGGATTGCGATTCCGTTTTCGATCTGCTTGTCGGGGATGGACGCCGCGGAGTCGAACGCGGTTTCGGCGGAGGCTGTGCTTTCGTCGCCGACGAGGGAAACGGATTTGGCATAGGTGCCCGTGGCCGCGTAAGCAAACTGCTTCTTTGTCATTTCTTTGGTTTCGAAATTGGCAAACGCCGCATAGCCGGGATTATAGCTGTTGTTGGTGGTGCCTACGATGGTGGTGGGGCCGTAGGTGAAGGAGAGCGAGAAGCTCTTTTCGCTTTCCGTTTCGTTTTGCAGGAAGAAGAAGCACTGCTGCCAGCCGTTGTTGATGTCCTCGAGCTTTTCGCCCTCGTTTTCGAGATCGTCGATATCCACCGTCGTGATGGACGTGGTATCGAGCGAGGAAAGCGAGCTTTCGTTGGTGCCTTCCGTTTCGACCACCGTGACGCCCGCGCCCGTGAAGCCGCCGATGTCGGAAGTCTTGAGCCAGAAAGAAACCATGAGATAGGAATCGGGCTGAAGCGTGAAGGTACTGCTGTCCTCCAGCTTGGCCGTATAGGCCGCGCCGCCCGCGCTGAGCAGCATCAGGACGTTTTTATCCTCGAAGTGATAATTTTCGAAATCCTTTTTAAGAATATTCTTGACGTAGTTGTTCGAGTTTGCCTTTGCGTTCAGCTCGTCAAGCGTATAATAGCCCGTCAGGTCGTCCTTTGTGGAAAGCTTGAGATCGCCGTAAACGGTTTTGCCGCTGGCGGGAGCGGAAACGTAATCCACGCCGTTGTACGTCTCTTCCGTGAGAGCGGTGGAGAGCGTTTTGCCCGTGCCCTTAAGGGTATAGGGCTCGAAAGAGGTATGCAGATCGATCGCATAGGTAAACTGATCTGCAAAGCCCTTATCCGTTTCGAATTTTCTTTGCTCCTCGTCGGTGAAGATATCGACGATGGTATCTTGGGGCAGATCCTTTACCCTTTCGTCGTAGGTGTCGTTGGAGACGACGGAGCACTGCACGTCGTCGAAGAAGGCGTACCCATCGACGTATTCCATCTTGTCCGTGCCGCCGCCCTGGCCGAGACCGAGGACGATCGTGAAGGTGCTCGACGCATAGGAGCAGCCCTTGAGGTTGACGGTGTATTCCACCCAGCCGTTGTTTTCCCAGGCGCCGTTTTCGGGCTTGGGGTTCAGCTTTTCGGTGTCGATGTTTTTGATCTGCATCTGATCGAGCGTCGTGCCGCCGACGGTGTGCGTGACGCCGATATACGCGCCGCGTTCGCCATCTACTTTCGGGCCTTTCTCTTCAGACGTTCCGTTATAGGTCATGTCCATCGTCTTCACCCAGACGGAGAAGAAGGCGGAGGTGCCCGGCTCCAGAGTGACGGTGGTGGAGGAGGTATATTTCTGCGCCGTGCCGCGCCCGTCCGTATAGGAGTTGTGCAGCATCAAAACGTGCTCGTCCTTGTCCTTTTCGGTTTCCGTATAGGGGGTCAACGGGTTGTCGCAGTCGGGCACGTCGTCGATCGAGATATTGAAATCGTCCTTTTCCTTATCGTAAAAGTCGAGATCCTCCAGCTTGTTGTCGTCGTCCGCGTCCAGCCAGGTATCGTAAAACGCCAGCTTGTCCCTGGCGGTGTAGCTGTTCCAGTTCGCCTCGGCTTCCGCCTTGGTGGAAGTGGGCTTTCCCGAAGCGGAGGTAAGGTTTTTCCACGCCTCCTCGGAGGTATCGACAATTCCGCTGGCCGTCTTGGAGGAGGAAGCGCTGCCGCCGCTCGCCGAAGAATTGGTGGACTTCGACCAACCGTTGGGGGAAGTGATGATCAGATTCCTGCCGCTGTTGTCGTCGTAAAATTCGAAGCTGCCGTTTGTGATCCGCGCGGTATCCTTTTCCGTCGTGGTTACTTCGGAACCGTCATCGCTTGAATCTTTACCGTCGCCGCAGGCGGCAAAGGATACGGCCGCTCCGACGAGCATAAACGACGATAAGCAGAGGGCAAGAATTTTTTTATTCCTGCTTTTTTTGTAACTTGTTGTCATGTAAACACCTTCGGTTTATTTTTTGCTTTTTCGCTTTTGCGAGCATTCGAAACGTATGCTCTACTATTTTAATATAAAATCGATTTATAAGCAAGCGATTATGGTGACAATTAAAAGAAAAAGTTTTATAAAATAGAAAAAATTACGCAAAATATCCTGTAAGGGGAAAATTTTTCCTCTCGGGCGGGCTTTGTTTTTGCTTAAAGCCGAACAAAACCGCGCCCCGCGGCAAGGGGGAAAAGATGGAAAAATCGAAAAAGAAAATCTACAAGCTCATCGCCTGCGGCTGCGCCGTGGGTACGGCCAACAGCGTATTCGGGGGCGGCGGGGGAATGCTGGCGGTGCCCTTGCTCGAAAAGACGGGGATTTCCTCGCAGACGGCGCACGCCACCGCCATTTTGGTGATCCTGCCCGTCTCCCTTCTGACGTTTATTTTATATGCCGTGCGCGGGATATACGATTTTTCCGTGCTGATTCCGACGGCGCTCGGCGTCACGGTCGGCGGCTTTCTGGGCGCCAAGCTTTTGGGAAAATTGCCGAGAAAGACGGTGGGGATCGTTTTCGGTATCCTTCAGATCGTGGCGGGCGCATGGTTGTTTTTCTTCCGCTGACTCCGCCGTTCGCGCAACTTCTTTTCCGCCGTTCGCGCAACTTCTTTTCCGCCGTTCGCGCAGCTCTTTTTTCCGCTGTTTGCGCGTCTCCTTTTCCGCCGTTCGCGCGATTGCTTTTTTTGCGCCGCTCTCCGCCGCTCCCGTCGCCCCTCTGTGCGTTTGCTTTTTTCCCCGGCTCCTGCGGCGAGTAAGCTTCTACATATGTCATTTTATATTTATCTCTTACTCGGAATATTGGGCGGAATTCCCGCGGGGATGGGCATGGGCGGCGGAACCGTCACCATTCCCCTCCTCATTCTCGTCGGCGGGGTGGAACAGAAAATCGCTCAGTCGGCAAATCTCTTTTCCTTTCTCCCCATGAGCATAGGCGCGCTGCGGGTGCACGCGGACAACCACCTTCTCAAAACGGAGGGGATCGGCTGGATGATCGTGCCCGCGCTGGCCTTTTCCGTGCTGGGGACGCTGGTCGCGTATTGGCTGCCCTCCGACATCTTGCGGCGCTCGTTCGGGGTATTTTTGATGATTCTGTCCGTTTTTCAGTTTCGGCACGCTTTTGCCGACGAAAACAGTTGAAATATTTTTACGGATATGATAAAATAGATAAAATCCCAAAAGGAATTTTATGAAGAACTACAAATACCTGCTCTTTGATTTGGACGGGACGCTGACTTATTCCCATCCGGGCATATACAATTGTATCCGCTATGCTTTGGAAGCGTTCGGCCGCCCGCAGCCCACGGAAAAACAGCTCCGCGCCTGCGTCGGGCCGCCGCTGACCTATTCGTTTTCCGAAATTTTCGGCATGTCGGAAGAAGAGACGGAAGCCGCCGTAAAAAAATATCGGGAGAGATACGCGGACAAAGGGCTTTTCGAAAACGAACCCATTCCGGGCGCCGCGGAGCTGCTTGCGTCGCTGAAGCAAAAGGGATACGTGCAGGCGATCGCCACGTCCAAGCCGAAGATTTTTGCGGAGCGTATCGCGGACAAATTCAATTTTACGCCCTTTCTCGACGCCGTAGCGGGCAGCGGGACGGACGGCAGCTTTCCCACCAAGGCCTCGGTCATCGACGAAGCCGTGCGCCTGTTAGGGGCCGAAAAATCGGCTTGCCTGATGATCGGGGACAGAAAGCACGACGCGGAGGGCGCGCGCGCCTGCGGCGTCGATTTCGCGGGGCTGAAAACGGGCTACGCGGAGGACGGGGAGCTGGAGGCGGAGCCTTCGGCGGGCGTATTTGCCGACTTTGCGGAACTGGCGGCTTTTTTATCGGAAACCGCGAAAAACTGAAGCAGAGGGCCGCGCCGCTTTCGGCGGTGAAATAATGTGAAAAAGAGACAAACGGGGAAAAGGAGATTGTCCGAATTTTTCGGACAGTCTCCTTGTTGTATCTTTTAAGGCGGTACGGCGGTCGGCGGAGTGTAAAAATATCCGAAAAAAGGCCCCGAAAAATGTCCGAAAGTGTCAAAAGCGAAAAAATTTTCGTAAATTTACAAAAAATTTTTCAAAAGGGTATGGACAAACGGGTTTTTATGTGGTAAACTATGGGAAAACTTATTATGGGGAACGAGCGGAAAGAGCGCGAAACGCTCCCTTTCCGCATGTTAAATTGTTTGAAAAGTTTTCAGAACTCAAGAAATATTACACACTATGCGGCGTCCGTTTTGACGCCGCAGGGAAAGCAGAGGTAAAAAGAAAGTGGAAAAGATAGGTATTATCGATTTAGGCTCCAATTCGGCGCGGCTCGTCATCGTCAACTTGTTTACGGAAGGCCATTTCATGGTGGTAGATGAACTGAAGGAGAGCGTGCGCCTCGGACAGGATATGGACAGGGACGGCTTTTTGAAGCCGCAGAGAGTGGCGGAGACGATCAAGACGCTGAAGATGTTCAAGCGGCTTTGCGACGCCAGCAGCGTGGACAGGATCATTGCGGTGGCGACGGCGGCGGTGCGCCGCGCGAAAAATCAGCGCTCCTTTCTGGACGAAATTCAGGCCACCTGCAATATAAAGATACGGGTGCTCTCCGAGGAAGAGGAAGCGACGCTCGTTTACCGCGGGGTCATCAATACGATGGACATTCCCAAGGGGCTCATCCTCGAGATCGGCGGCGGCAGCACGAAAATCGTCTATTACAACAGGAGAAACATGCTCAATTTCGCCACCCTGCCCTTCGGCGCGGTGACGCTGACCGACCTGTTCGCGGGGGACTGCACCCCCGAGGAAGCGGCGGAAAAAATCGAGGAATTTTTCACCGAACAGCTGAAGAAACAGCCCTGGCTGAAGGAGGTCGATCCCGAAACGCAGATGATCGGCGTGGGCGGCTCGTTCAGAAACCTTTTCAAAATCAGCAAGCTCGTCAAGAAATATCCCCTCGACACGGTGCATAACTATAATCTGGCCGTCGAGGACTTTTCCAACATCTACGACATGATCAAGGTGCTGGACATCGACAAGCGCAAGAAGATCAAGGGCCTTTCGCCCGCCCGCGCGGACATCATGCCCGCGGCCATGGCGATCGTCAAGGCGTTTGTCGGCTATCTCGACATCGACAAATTCACGATCGGCGGCTCGGGTCTGAGAGAGGGCATCATGTTCAATCAAGCGCTGCCCATCACGCTCGAAAAACCCGTTTCGGACGTGTTGAGCTACAGCCTCGAAACCCTCGTCCGCTATTACGACTGCGATCCCAAGCACGTCGAACACGTGGTACATCTGTCCATTCAGCTCTTCAAACAGCTTCGGGTGCTGCATAAGTTTTCGCGGCAGTATCTCAAGGTTTTGAAGATCGCGGCCAGCCTGCACGACTGCGGCATGCGCATCAAATATTACAACCACCAGAAACACAGCTGGTATATGATCCTCAATTCCTCCATTTACGGCGCGACGCACCGCGAAATCGTGCTGGCGGCATTTGTGGCGGCCTGTCATAAGAAGGAGGACATCTCTCTGGCCGAGTGGCAGAAGTACAAGGACATCGTGCTGGAGGAGGATCTCGACGCGGTGAAAAAGCTGGGCGTGCTGCTGCGGATTGCCGAAAGTCTCGACAGGAGCATGTCGGGTATGGTAACGGGCGTCAACTGCGACGTGCTGGGTGATTCGGTAATCATGAAGACGGAAGTGGCGGGCGACGCGTCGCTCGAAATCCGCGACGCCTCGGGCGCGAATACCGAATTCAAAAGGGCGTTCAGAAAAAATCTCGAAATCCTTTAATCGTTTCGAGGCTCGGCGGGCTTTTAACGTATGTACGAAAATTGCAGAATGCCGCTTTTTCCGAAAGGCAGAAGCGGCATTTTGGCTAACGGGAAGGAAAAAATGGATTGGATTTTGGCGAGCGCGTCGCCCAGACGAAAAGAACTGCTGCGGGAATTGCTTCCGTCGTTCGGCGTTATTCCCGCAAGGGGAGAGGAATACGCCGATTTGTCTTTGCCGCCCGAAGAGGTGGTAAAGCGGCTCGCGGCTCATAAGGCCGAGGAAGTGGCCCTGCTGCCCGAAGCGCGGGGAAAAGCGGTTTTGGGCGCGGATACGGTGGTGGCGCTGGGCGGAAAAATCCTCGGCAAGCCGAAAGACGAAGCGGAGGCCCTTTGCATGCTGAAAGCTCTTTCGGGACGGGTGCACGAGGTGTTTACGGGCGTGTGCGTCATTCTGCCCGACGGAAAAAGGTCGGTGCGGGCGGCGCGGACGGAGGTGGAGTTCGAAACGCTTTCGGACGAAAAGCTCGAAGCGTATATCGCCACGGGTTCGCCCATGGATAAGGCGGGCGGATACGGGATACAGGACGGCGGGCTGGTGAAACGCATTTCGGGAAGCTATACCAACGTGGTGGGGCTGCCGCTGGAGCTGTGCGGGGAAATGCTGGAAAATTTTGCGGCGCCGCTTTCGGAGAAGCGATGAAAAGTTTAAGCGACGGAAAAATCATATTGCGCGATTTTATCGAAACGGATATCGAAAAGCGCGTTTATTGGGAAACGGCCGAGACGGAATGGCAGAAGTGGGACGCCCCGTGGGAATACGAAACGCTTTCGGACGAAGAAAAGAAAAAAGCCCTGACCGCCTATAAAGAGACCATGGGCGGCTGGGTGAAGAAATTTTCCGAACTGCCCGGGGAGGAAAAGCGGACGGGATTTCAAATCGTAGTCGCGGCGACGGGCGAATATATCGGCTGGTGCGGCAGTTATCGGATCGACGGGGATTGCAGCATTTCCGCAGACGGGGAAAAATGCGCGGTGGGGATCGATATTCCCGCCGTCGCGGCGCGGGGAAAGGGCTATGCGTTTGCCGCGCTGAAGCTGTTTATCGGGTATCTTTTGGAAAACGGGGAGCGCGGGATTTACACGCAGACATGGTCGGGAAACGTACGGATGATCGGTTTGGCGGAGAAGCTCGGTTTCGAAGAATACAGGCGGAAAAAGGGGCTGCGCACCGTGGCGGGGAAACCCTACGACGGGCTTACCTTCCGTCTGAACGAGGAAAAATTCCGCGCGCTTTCGCGCGGCTGAAGGGAGCCGCTGAAACTTACATATTTATAAAACGGAGCGAATAGGCATGATAAAACTGGCGATAGATTTAGGCTCGTCCGTGACGAAGATATACCGTGCGGACGCGAGCAACGGGATCGTGCTTGCCGAGCCCTCCTGCGTCGCGGTGAGCGGCATGGAGCGCGAAATCAAGGCGATCGGCAAGGAAGCCAAAAAGCTGATGGGCAAAACGGCGGAATTTACGGAGATCGTATTTCCCGTTTACGAAGGGGAGCTCGTCGATATGCGTCTGGCGGCGGCGATGCTGAAGGAATTTCTTGCCCGTATCGGCATAAAATCGGCGCGGCTGAAGCGTTCGGAAACATTGTTTTCCGTTCCCTGCGGCGCGTCGGAGGGGCTTAAGGCCGACTATGCGGCTCTTGCCGAGGAATGCGGCCTCAAAAAGGTACGCTTCGCGGAGGCTCCCTTTTTGGCGGCGCTCGGCGCGGACGCGGTGCTCGGGGAAGCAAATCCCGTCTTTTGCATAGACATCGGCGGCGGCGTCACCAACGTGGCGGTGGTGTCTCTGGACGGCATTATCGCGGGGCTTTCCATGAATATCGGCGGCAACAACATGGACGCCAACATCATCGATAAAATCGAGTCCTGCAAGGGGCTGCGGATCGGCGCCTTGAGCGCGGAGCGCGTAAAAAACGAAATCGGTTCGCTGGCGGTGGGCGCGCGGGGGACCACGGTGGTGGAAGGGAGTCTGGCCTCCTCCTATCGCCCCGGTTCGGTTTCCGTGCAGGCGTCGGAGATCGCGGCATGTATCCGCGTCTATATCGATAAGATTCTCGAATACGCCTCCCTGGTGCTCCAAAAATTGCCCGCGGAAGTGGCCGCGACGGTCAATCAGAGCGGCGTATATCTGTCGGGCGGCGCGACGAAGATTTCCTTTGTACCCGAATATATCGCCAAAAGCCTGAACATGCGCTTCCATGTCTGCGACGAGCCGCAGTTTGCGGTGGTGTCGGGCGCGGGGGCGGCGGCCCGCGACGGCAAGCTGCTCGCCGCGATCGCCGTCGAATCGCCGCTGTAACGCTTTCGCCGTGTTCGGAGAAAGAAGAATGAAATATAAAAATCTATTCGACGATAAAAAGAGAAAAAACATGAAGCTGTTGAGTTTCGTTTTTCTCTTTTTGACGCTTGCCTGTATCGTTTTGACGATCGTATTGAGAAAAAATAACGCGGCGTTGGCCCTGTTGCTGATTGCCGATTTTACTTTTTTCATTCTGATGTTTCTTCCTTTAAGCTGGTGCGCGGAAAGTGCGTATGCGAGGAGGCTGAAAGCGTATGTCGATGCGCATGCCGACGCGCCCGACGTATTCGTCGTGGCATTTTCCGAATATCTGAAAGGCGGAACGAAAAATCTCCTGAAAGGGCTGGATTTTCCGCGGGCCGCCGTCGGCGTAAACGTGGACAGAAAAGGAGAAAACCCCAATATCAATTTCTTTTTCCCCGCGGCAGTCGGACAAAAAAATCAGTTTATCCTAAATTTTTATAAGGACAGAATCGAATATTTTTACGGCGATAAAGGGATAGAGGAGCAGGACATAGAGGAGTGGATACCTGTGGATAACCGGGATTTCACCGACGTAACCGAAATCCTTTCTTTCGTCAATTCCGTTTATGCCGCGGCCCGAAGGTGAAGAAAAGACCGCGGGCGCAAAAGACAACCTGCCCGCAGCCGTCCAAACAAAAAGCAACTCTCTGTAAAAAACCTCGGCACAGATTGTCATCTAAACAAAAAGCAACTCTCTGTAAAATCCTCGGCACAGATTGTCACCTAAACAAAAAACAACTCTCTGTACGATTCCTCGTTGCAAATCGTCGCCCAAATAAAAAGCAACCCCCGCAAGCATCTTGCGGGGGAAATTTTTAGTCTTTGGTATATTCAGTTGTACGGAGTCATTTTCGCGTTTATTCCGTACCATGTCCGAAATTAAATTCGGGTCGCGGTGTCCCTTGTTTTCCGCGCTGTTTACCGTTGCCCACGGAACTTAACTCTTTTTAGACTCCTCGATTTCACTGTACATTGGAGTAGCACCTCACTTTAGATTCAGGGTAAAGGATGAGTAATCTTACAAGCCTTTTTTTCACGTCTTTTCCGTTACCTCCTTTCGTCTCGCAACCTTTCGGTTCGGTTATCATTCCGCCGCGTCCCCGCGGCCTCCTGCCAATCGACTTTTGGCGTCTGTGAGTTACTTGTTCATTGGTCTGCACCCCTTGCTTATTGAAAGATAATCACAACTTTTGGTCGTTCTTATCTTTTGTACCTATATTATAGCACAGATTTCTGATTTGTCAAGGGGGTTTTGGAAAATTTTTTGTGAAATTTGCAGGAAATATTTGACAGCCGTGTGTAACGAAAATCGGAAAGCGTCAGCGGAGGCTTTCGAAAGTGACGTCCACGCTGAAGATGAGGCGGTCGAGGATATCCTCGCGGAAGGCGGGGAAATAATCGCTTTCAAATTTTTGTAGCCGATCGAGGACGTTAAAGACGTCGCAGCGGCTTTTCCGGCTCTTTTCAAATACCTGCGAAATCTTCTTTTCGAGATCCTTTTTGGCCGCTTCAAACACTTTCGGCGGCACTTTTCCGGCGTTGGCAAGCTCGTCGATCGACTGTCCGTAGGAAGTATCCTGTAACCCTGCGGTAACCTTCAGCTTAATTTTTAAGCGAGCCATAGAATTGTCGTCCACGGAAAATTTAAGCGACGGCAGGTTGTGCTTGACGATCAGCGTATAGGGGATCCCGTCGCTTTTGGGCGTATAGGAAGCCAGCCGCAGCTTGTTTTTGACGATGCTGAAAGCAAACGTTTCGTCCTGGTCCAGCTTTCCCGCATAGATACCGTCGTAAAATAAGGCGGTCTCGCTTGCGCTGAACACCTTTTCCTCCTCTTTTCCGCCTCCGCCTGCGGCCTGTCCGCCCGCGCTCGGCCCGCTTCCGCCCGAGCCGCCCGCCGCGGGGACGGGGCGCTCCCCCTTAAGCGCGCTCTGTTCTCCTTCCGCCCCGGGGAGGGGAGGATTTTCCAAAAACGCGCCCTTTTCCCCGCCGCCCTCGGAGGACTGCTGTTGTTCCCCGCCGCCTTCGCCGCCGTTTTCCCCCGAAGACTCCTGCTGTTTTTCGGGCTTTAAGACAGGCAGATACCCGCTTTTGCTGTAGCTGAAGTATCCCATGGCAAATTCGCGCAGCGTATTGGACGCCACCGTACCCACGCGCGCCGCGTGATCGGACAAAACCTTTTGTGCGGCGACGCCCGACATCGGATCGATGGGGGTCTTGGTGTTCAGGATTTCTTTTGCCGTGCCTTCGCACGCCGCCACCAGACAGTTGTCCGACATATACTCGTCTCTCAAAAAAAAGTCCAGCGCGTCGAAGACGTTGCTCTTTATCATCTGCTCGCCCAAAACGACGAGATTGCAGAACACCAGCTTGGGATACCAGCCCGTTTTTGCGTTGATCTGGTTGAATGCGTCGGCGATGGTTTCGCCGCGGCTCTCGATCTGCACGGCCTGCGCCTGTTCGCCCTGATCGGAGGATTGCGGAACGGCGATCTGCGTCGTCAGGATAAAGGTAGGCCCCTCACGGTCGATGCCCACGGCCATGACGATGGCGGTTTTCTGGATATCGATCAGCCCGAAATCGTTGGAAAAGAAAAGGAACGTCACAATCGCCGCAAGAATGAGATAATATCTTACCGAATTTCTGCTATGCATAACCCTTCTCCTTTTTCGTCGTTCCCGTCTTTTTTTCCGTGTTCTTTTTCCCCTCGCGCGGCTTTCGGTTGAGGCAGAGACAGAGCACGGGGATCAGATCAGCGAAGATCAGGAAAACCCAGAACAGCTTTCCTGCGATGGTGTCGTAAAGCAGGTTGTAGTACCTCGTAAACATAAAGGCGTAGAGGAACAGCAAAATATTGAGCGCGGCGGACGCCCAGACTTTTTTTTCGGTGTTCACGGCCGTGCAGAAGCATTCGACGGCCAACTGCAGGGGGAAGCAATAGTAAAAGAGCATGACGATGGTCATGAGATAGACGAGCAGCAGATCGAAGCGTCCGACGACGGCGAGCGCCTGAAAATATTGAGCGATCTTAGCGAAAGCATAAGTCTGCCTGGGGGCGAGAATGCCGAATACCCCGTAAAACACCGCGAGGAAAAACAGAACGAACAGCGCGCCCAGTCCGTAGGAAAGCATGACTTTTTTTCCGTCCCCCTTTTTATAACGGTAGGTACCCAAAAGGGGCAGGAAAAACGCCGTATCGGAAAACTGTCCGATGGTACGCAGAAAGCCTGTTGAGGAAGCTTTGGCAGGGGTGCCGAAGATGGGCATGATATTGCTGAAATCCGCCTGTCCCAGAGCCATGACCATCAGTCCGACGAAAGAGAGCAGAAAGAGGGGCATGGCGATATCGGCGCTGCGCCCGAAGGCCTTCAGATTTTTCGTGCAGATAAACGCGCTCAAAAAGAAGAAGGGCGTAAACACGTACATGTGGGGCGCGGTGTCGAAAAACGCCGTATAGACGAAGCGCTCGAGGTCCAATAGGGGCAGGAGACTGAAAAAGACAAAATACAGCGCATAGAGAATATAGATAATCCGCGCCGTGACATATCCGAAAGTGTCGCCTAAAAGCTGGAAAAAGCTTTTGTCTGTGCGCGAGGCGAGAAACATAATCACGGCCAGCACGGCGGCCTGGAGAAGATACTGCGCCAAAGCGGGCACCAGCAGATCGCCTTTGGCGAATTCGGCCAGCTGGGCAGGGGCGGACAAAAGCTTGGATACGGGGACGACAAACGCCACAAAAAAGCAGAGCTGACGTCCGTTGATGGCGGGGCGGTCTTGTTGAATGGGATGAATTGCGGGCATATCAGTCTTCTCCTTTTTCGTCGGCGGATTTCAGCCGCGTCTTATTGGGCGAGCGGAACAGCCGGGGACGCTGTTTCAGGCTCTGCATGTTGTATTTGACGAGGGAATCCCTCAAATCGTGCGCGACGAAGGGCGAGAACGGCGCGAGAAGCGGCATGCCGAAGGCGTCCGCGCTCAGGAGATAATAGATGATAAACGCGACCAGAAGGACGATGCCGAACGGGCCGATACTGCCCGCTACGATGAGAAAGAGCCATCTAAGAATACTCCCCGTCTCCGTAAAATTGGGGACGGTGTAGAGACAGATACCCGAAAAGGCCACGATGATGATCGCGGGCGTCGAGACGAATCCCGCGGACACCGCCGCCTCGCCCAGCACCAGCGCGCCGACGATGGACAGCGCCATGCCGACGTATTTCGGCATTCGGATGCTCGCTTCCTTCAATACCTCCAGCGTCAGCAGGACGAGAAACATTTCCAGGCTGGGAGAGAGGGGCAGTCCCTGTACGCTGCTGGCGATGTTCAGCATCAGCCCCAACGGGATCAGCTGCATCTTGAAAAGCTGCGACGTCACATAAAACGCCGGCAGCAGGAGCGCGATGAGGATAGCCAGAAAGCGTATCGCGCGGAAAATGGTCGCCATGAAAGGGGAGACGAAGTAGTCCTCGCTACTCTGGAAGTCCTCCGTGAGGATAAAGGGAACGGTGAGCGCGATGGGGGAGCCGTCCACGAGAATCCCCACTCTGCCCTCGGCCATTTTCGCCGCGAGAATATCGGGCTTTTCCGTCGTCCCCACCTCGCGGAAAATGGAATGCTTCCGCGGCGCGATAAACGCGGCTACGTAGGAAGAATCGGGGATACAGTCGATGTCGATCTCCCCGATGCGCGCCGCAACCTCTTTTTTCACCTTTTCGTCGCAAATGCCGTCAAGATAACAGATCGCTATGTTCGTCTGCGAACGCTTTCCCGCCTTTTGCAGCTCGAATTTGAGATCGGGGGTCTTGAGGCGTTTTCTCAGCAGCGCCATATTGGTTTTGATGTCCTCGATAAAGCCTTCCCGCGGGCCTTTCACCGCGATATCCGTAGGCGGTTCCATTACCGTGCGAACGGGCAGCAGCTTTGCCCCGACGATCAGGCCTGTCTCCAGGCCATCGACGAGAAGGAGGCTGTTGCCGTCCAGCACTTCGGCAAAGATGTTTTGCAGCTGCGTCTCTTCCTTCAGCTCGGGAAAGAGAAGGGTTTGTTTCACTTCTTCCGGGGTGAAGCCCTTTTCCTTGTTTTCGGGCGTAAGCTTGGAGAGCGGCCGCGCGGCGAGATCGCCGAGCAACGCTTTATCCACCATGCCGTCGGTATAGACGATGGCGCATTCCGTGCCGTCTCCCGTCAGAAATCCATAGACGAGGATATCCTCCGCGCTCAATACCGCCTTGACGCCTTCGATATTGTCTTTCAATTTTTTTGTCAGTTTTTCCACATACCGAGTATGTTTCTTTTTTCGGGAAGTATGTATTTTTTTCCCTGCCCGCGGCGCGGTTTTTTATAAAAAATCCGGGCGTTCGGAGAACCCCCCGAACGCCCGAATCCCCGGCGGTTATCGCTGCTTTTCCAAAGCGGCCGCCCTGCCTTTCAGCTCCGCCGCGAAACCGTCGAGCGCTTTTGCAAGCGCGGACAGCTTTTTTGCCAACGCGGACGCAAGCCTGCCGAAAAGTCCGAGAAGAAGAACGTCCGCCCCGAAGAGGCGGACGACGTTTGCAAACCGTACAGTTTTCATAATTTCTCCTCCCTTTTTCCCGTCGCACAGACAGTATAGCACAGTTTGGGAAGAAGTCAAGCCCCCTCTGCCACTTTTTTTCGGAAATTTATCCGTCGAGAGAGGGGAGCTTTAATTTATCCGCCGAAGGAGGGGAGCTTTTTCAGCCGCGCCCTGATGCTTTTAATGCCCGCTTTCGCAGCGGCCGTGCCGCTGCCGCCGACGCTGTTTCTCGCGTCCGCCGAGGCCCGCGCCCGCACGAGAGAGAGAATATCTTCCTCGAAAGCGTCGCTGTGCGCCCGATATTCGTCCAAAGACAGCGTTTCCAGCGTCTTGCCCTTTTCGAGACAATAGCGCACGATTTTTCCCACGACGCCGTGCGCGGTGCGGAAGGGGACGCCCCGTTTGGCGAGGTAATCCGCCACGTCCGTGGCGCAGGTGAAATCCTCCGCCGCGGCTTGTTCCATGCGCTTTACGTCGAGCGTGATCGCCCCCAGCATCTCCGCATAGATGGACAGGCAGTCCTTCACCGTCTTTTCCGCGTCGAATACCCCCTCCTTATCCTCCTGCAAATCTTTGTTGTAGGCGAGGGGAACGCCCTTGATCGTCGTGAGAAGCGCCACGAGATCGCCATAGACCCTGCCCGTTTTGCCGCGCACGAGCTCCGAAATATCGGGATTTTTCTTTTGCGGCATGATCGAGGAACCCGTCGAATAGGCGTCGGGCATTTCCCAGAAGCCGAATTCCGTCGAGGTATATAAAATCGTATCCTCGCAAAGCCTCGAAAGGTGAGCCATGACGAGCGAGCAACAGAAGAGGTACTCGGCGGCGAAATCGCGGTCGGAAACGGCGTCGAGGGAATTTTGGGACACCGAGGCGAAGCCGAGGAGAGAACGGGTGAGCTCGCGGTCGATGGGATAACTCGTCCCCGCCAGTGCGCCGCTGCCCAAAGGCATGACGTCGGCGCGCTTATAGGCGTCGGCAAAGCGGTCGGCGTCGCGCAGAAACATTTCCGCATAAGCGTTGAAATACTGCGCGCAGTTGATGGGTTGAGCCTTTCTCAGATGGGTATAGCCGGGCATGATATGGCGGACGTGTTTTTCGGAAAGCCCTACCAGGGTTGAGACGAGGTTTTTAATCAACTCGAGAATTTCCCCTATGGAGCCGCGCACGTACAGGCGAAAATCGGTGGCGACCTGGTCGTTTCTGCTCCTGGCGGTATGCAGGCGTTTCCCCGCGTCTCCGACGCGGGAGACGAGCTCGTTTTCGACAAAGGAATGGATATCCTCCTGACCCTCGATCGTCAATTTCCCCGCTTCGATGTCGGCGAGGATTTCTTTAAGCCCTTCGTCGATCGCCCGTCCGTCCGCTTCGGAAATAATGCCGCACCGCGCCAGCATTTCCGCGTGCGCAAGCGAGGCGGTAATGTCCGCCCGATAGAGCTTTTTGTCGAAAGAGAGCGATTCGTTGAACGCGTCCGCGTCCGCCGCCGTAGGCGCGGCAAACCTGCCTTCCCATAATTTCATGTTTTCCTTCTCCGTGTATGCGTTTGACTTGACTTTTTAACTTGATTGGGGTACAATAAGATAGAATTATTTTACTATTTTTTGAAGAATTTATCAAGTCTTTTTAAGGCACAAAGCGAGGAAATATGATAATACTCGGGATTGACCCCGGAATTGCCACCATGGGCTACGGCGTGGTCGATAAGGATAAAAACGGAAACTGCCGCGCGATCGATTACGGCGTGGTGGTTACGCCCAAAGAGGAGACCCTGCCCGTGCGCCTCGCAATTCTCGAGGAGGGCGTCAATAAGATCATCGACAGGTTCGCCCCCGAGGAAGTCGCTTTGGAAGAATTGTTTTTCACCAAAAACATCACGACGGGCATCGCGGTGGCTCAGGCGAGGGGCGTTACCTTGCTCGCCTGCGTCAAAAAGTGCGGCAGGCTTTACGAATATACCCCCATGCAGATCAAACAGGCGCTGACGGGCTACGGCCGCGCCGACAAACAACAGATTCAGCAGGTGGTGACCTCGTTGCTCCGCTTAAAGAGCGTTCCGCGCCCCGACGACGCCGCCGACGCGCTGGCGATCGCCCTCTGTCATGCGTTTACCAGCAGATTCGGCGCATTATTCTCCGTGGAAAACAGCACGCGCACCAAGGATAAAAACGCGGTGACGGGGAGCTATTTCAAATCGGCCATGGAGCTTGAAAAGGGCCGGAAGCGGCGCGGGCAGGATTGAGGAGACAGTTTCTTAAGGACAGGGCTTTGACGACGGCCGTCGGGATTAAGGAGATAAAAGCGGCGGCATATCTTAAAAGAAAGAATTTGACGACCGCCGACGAGAGCGGAGAGACGAAAAACGGCGGCGTAGCTTAAGGGCAGGGCTTTGACGGCTGCCGACGGAAGCAAGGAGACGGAAAAATGATCGCATATCTTAGGGGCAGGGTTTTGGCGACGACCGCCGAAACCGTAATCGTAGATGTAAACGGCGTGGGATACGAGGTATATTGCTCGGGCAGCGCGTTCGGAAAGATCGGAAACGGCGACGTCGCCGAATTATATACCTATTTACAGGTGAAAGAGGACGGCGTCACGCTGTTCGGATTTTCTTCCCCTAAAGAAAAGGAGCTGTTTCTCAAGCTGATTTCCGTTTCGGGTGTGGGGCCGAAAATGGGGATCGGCGTGCTGACGGCAATGAACGCGGACGATTTCGCGGCCGCGGTGGCGACGGCGGACGTCAAGCGGTTGAGCACGGTGAAGGGGCTGGGAAAAAAGACGGCCGAAAAGATCGTCCTCGAGCTGCACGGCAAAATTTCCGCCGCCGAAATTATGAACGCGAACGGCGACGCGCCTTCCGCGGCCGCCGAAGTTGCGGAAAACGGCAGACTTTCGCCCGCGGACGAGGACGCCGTGTCCGCGCTGACGGGCTTGGGGTTCAACCGCTCCGACAGCGTCCGCGCCGTGAAAAAAGCGCACGAGGCGGGCGCGAAAACGACGGAAGAGGTCATTATGAAGGCCCTTCAGTCGGGCGTATAAAGAGGCTTGTATAAATATAATACAGACTTGTGCAAGCCCCGCTACATACCCGATAAAACAACGGAGACAAGGAAATGTTCGAGGACGAAGACTACAATTCCGACGAGCTGATCGTCAGCACCAAAACCGAATACGACGCGGAGGAAAACGCGCTCCGTCCCAAGACCATGGCGGACTATGTCGGACAGGAGAAGGTAAAGGAAAATCTCGGCGTGTATATCGCCGCCGCCAAACAGCGGGGCGAGGCGCTCGACCACGTCCTTTTGTACGGCCCTCCCGGGCTGGGCAAAACCACGCTGGCGCATATCATCGCCAACGAAATGGGTGTGCAGATCAAGCTGACCAGCGGCCCCGCGATCGAGCGCTCGGGCGATCTCGCCGCCATCCTCACCAACCTCAACGAAGGGGACGTGCTGTTTATCGACGAGATACACCGCCTCAACCATTCGGTGGAGGAAATCCTCTATTCCGCCATGGAGGACTACGCTCTCGACATCATCGTGGGCAAGGGGCCGTCCGCGCGGAATATCCGTTTTTCTTTGAAAAAATTTACTCTGATCGGCGCGACGACGCGGGCGGGTATGCTCGCTTCGCCTTTGCGGGACAGGTTCGGCATCATCAACCGTCTGGAAATGTATTCTCCCGCGGAGCTGGAAAAAATCGTCTCCCATTCCGCCGCCGCGCTGAATATTACCATAGAGCGGGAGGCGGCGGCGGAGATCGCGCGCCGCAGCCGCGGTACGCCGCGTATCGCCAACCGATTACTCAAGCGGGTGCGGGACTTTTCCGCGGTAAAGGGCAACGACGCCGTGACGCTCGCCGACGCGCAGTTCGCCCTGGAACGGCTGGAGATCGATACGCTGGGGCTCGATCAGACGGACAGAAATCTGCTTCTGGCGCTTATCGAAAAATTCGGCGGCGGGCCTGCGGGGCTGGAGACGCTGGCCGCGACGATCAACGAGGACGTCAACACCATCGAGGACGTTTACGAGCCATACCTTTTGCAGCTGGGCTTTATCGCGCGCACGCCGCGCGGCCGCATCTGCCTTAAGGACGGCTACGCGCACATGGGTATAAAACCGGGCGAAAGGGCCAAGAAACAGATTTCCGTGTTCGATGCGGACGATTGATCCGCCGCAGGCGGGCGACGAGGGGAAAACGGGAGAAAGGACGGACCATGGAAGAAAAGATACGGTATAAAAAGAGCGATTTCGATTACGAGCTCCCCGAGGAACTCATTGCGCAGACCCCCGCCGAGCCGAGGGATTCGTCGCGGCTTCTCGTCTATGACAAAGAAAACAAGACGACGGAGGACAAAATATTCCGCGATATCGCCGATTATCTGAAGGCGGGCGACGTGCTGGTGGTGAACAACACCAAGGTGATTCCCGCGCGCCTGTATGCGCTGACCGAGCGGGGCGCCGTAGTGGAGGTGCTTCTCCTGAAGCGGTACGACATGACGAGCTGGGAGGTGCTGATGCGGCCCGGAAAAAAGGGCAGAATCGGGACGAAAATGAAAATCAACGACCGACTTTCCCTCACCGTCAGGGACGTGACGGAGACGGGGGAACGGATCGTCGAATTTTCCTTCGAGGGGGTATTCGAGGATATTCTGTCGGAAGCGGGCACCATGCCTCTGCCTCCGTATATCAAGGAAAAGCTTGCCGATCAAACCCGCTATAACACCGTATATAGCAAGGTGGACGGTTCGGCCGCCGCGCCTACCGCGGGCCTGCATTTTACGAAGGAATTGCTGGAAAAGCTCCGCGGTAAGGGCGTGGAGGTGGCCGAGGTGCTTCTGCATGTCGGGCTGGGCACCTTCCGCCCCGTCAGCGAGGAGATTATTACCGAGCATAAAATGCATTCGGAATATTATCTCGTGGAAGAACGGGCGGCGGAGATCATCAACCGCGCGAAAGCGGAGGGGCGGCGGGTGATCGCCGTGGGCACCACTTCGGTGCGGACGCTGGAGAGCGTGGCGGACGAGCGGGGATTTGTGCGGCCGTGCAGCGGCGATACGGAAATTTTTCTTTATCCGCCCTATAAAATGAAGTGCGTGGACGCGCTGATCACCAATTTTCACCTGCCCGAAAGCACCCTTATCATGCTGGTGGCGTGCATGACGGGACGGGAGGAAATTTTGAACGTATATAAATATGCCGTAGAGAAAAGGTACCGCTTTTTCAGCTTCGGCGACGCGATGTTTATTAAATAAAACCGCGCGGAAAACACTTACGGGAGGAAAAAATGAATAAGGGGCCTGTAAAGAGCAATCAGTCGGAAGAGGATTATCTCGAAAGCATTCTGCTTTTGAGCGGCAAAGTGCCCTTCGTGCATAGGATCGAGGTGGCCAAACGCATGGGGGTCTCGCAGGCCGCCGTCAACAAGGCGGTGAAGCTTTTGTGCGAAAGAAATTACGTCTATGAGGACGGCAAACACCTTTATCTCACCGAGGAGGGGAGAGAGTACGCTTCCGCAGTCTATGAAAAACATTGCATTATCCGCGAGTTTTTTATTCTGCACGGCGTTTCTCCCGCCGCGGCGGAGGAAGACGCGTGCAAAATGGAACATCTCATCGGCGGGGAGACTTTTGCCATGATGAAAAAGAGCGTCAAGGGAAAATAGGCGTCTTGAAAGTAAAAAACGGCAGGAAAAGCAAGCTCCGATAAGAATCAACGGCAGGGAAAAGCAAACGCCGATAAAAACGGAACGACGGCGGCGATGCGAAAGGGCGAGATAATCTCCCCGCCTTTTTTCATAAAAATTTTCGAAAAAATTATTAACTATGGTTAAAATTTCCTTGACAAGCGCATAAAATGATGCTATAATGACGATACAAAAATAAATTAACCACGGTTAAATATCTACGGCGAGCGCCGTTTTCTTTTATAAAAAGTATTTAACCTTGGTTAAAAAATGGAGGGTGCAAAAATGCCTTTGAGAATGGCGCCTTTGGGCGAAGAGGTGGAAATCAGGAGACTTGCCGCGGACGAGAAGGTGAAGAGGCATCTCGAAAATCTGGGGCTTGCGGTGGGGCAAAGGGTGACGGTGCTTTCCGCCGAAGGCGGGGCGGTGATCCTCAGGGTAAAAGACGGGCGCATGGCTCTTGACAGACAGATGTCCGCGGGAATATTTATCTGAAAGGCGCGGGCAGGGCAGTGACGAAACATAAACAACGTTAAAATTTATCCAAATAAGGAGATAAAATAATGACGAAACTTTTATCGGAATTCGGCGTCGGGGAAAGCGGGAAAATCCTTTCCGTAAACGGCGCCGGCGCAGTGAGGAGACGGCTGTTCGACATGGGCGTAACGCCGGGCGCGGACGTTTTGCTCCGTAAAAAAGCGCCGCTCGGCGATCCGCTGGAGATCACGATACGCGGCTATGAGCTCAGCCTGAGAAAGACGGAAGCCGCCTGCGTCGAGATGCTGTTTGAAGCGAGGAGGGCAAAGTAAGATGCTGAAATTTGCTTTGGCGGGCAATCCCAACTCGGGAAAGACTACTTTATTCAACGCTTTGACGGGCAGCAGCGCACACGTGGGAAACTGGCCCGGCGTCACCGTCGATAAGCGGGAGGGAATCTATAAAAAGGGAGCGCAGCCCGTCGATGTCGTCGATCTGCCCGGGATTTATTCCCTTTCGCCCTATACGCCCGAGGAGGTGATCGCGCGGAATTTTGTCCTCGACGAACGTCCCGACTGCGTCGTCAACATCGTCGATGCGACCAATCTCGAGCGCAATCTCTACCTCACCACGCAGCTGATGGAGCTGGATATCCCGCTTGTCGTGGCTTTGAACATGACGGACGTTTTGGAAAAGAGCGGCGAAAGGATAGACGCGAAGCTGCTGGAAAAGCGCATGGGCGTGCCCGTGGTGGAAATTTCCGCCCTCCGCGATAGAAATACCGATCTTTTGATGAAGCGGGCGATTGAGGCTGCGAAGCAAAAGCGCGAGGGGAGCAGCGTTTTGCGCGTTTCCCCGTTGGGGGCGGCAATCGCGCATGCGGAGGCGTTGCTTAGGGAAAAATCGATTTCCGCCCCCCTCTTCCATGCCGTGAAGCTGGTGGAAAAGGACGAGCTCGAGGTAAAAGCGCACCCCGCGGAAGCGGATAAGGCCGCCCGTTATCTCAAGGAAAACGACTGCGGCAAGGGAGCGTTTGGAAGCGATACGGAGGCGGAGATCGCAGACGCGCGCTATAAATACATATCCGAAAATTTTTCGCCCGCGCTGGCTCGGTCGGCAAAGCGCGCCGGCGGCAAAGCGACGGGGTCGGATAAGGCCGATCGGTTGCTTACCAACAAGTGGGCGGGGATTCCGCTGTTTCTTTTGATTCTGTTCGCTATCTTTCATTGTACTTTCTCGGAGGATTTCCTTTTTCTCGGCGCCGTTATCAAGCCCTTTGGAGCCTGGGCGGAGGAGATCGGCGGAACGACCGCCGGCGGCGTGTTCTTTACGGGCGGACTCAATTCGCCCGGCGTCATTCTGGCAAACGCCCTCGGGCTGCTCACCGATACCTTGACGGGGCTTGCTCAAAGCGGGCTGGAGGCCGCGAACGCGGCGCCCTGGGCCGTCAGCCTCGTCTGCGACGGAATTTTGGGCGGCCTGTTCTCCGTGCTTTCTTTCCTGCCGCAAATCCTCGTTTTGTTCCTCTTCTTCTCTATCCTCGAGGACAGTGGGTATATGGCGCGCGTTGCGTTTATTCTCGACCGCGTATTCCGCCGCTTCGGCGTCTCGGGCAGAGCGTTTATGCCCATGATTATGGGCTTCGGGTGTAGCGTCCCCGCGATGATTAATACCCGCACGCTCGCCGACCAAAGGGAACGCACGGCGACGATCCGCGTCATTCCCTTCTTTTCCTGCGGCGCGAAGCTGCCCATTCTCACGGCGATCGCGGGCGGTATCGTCATGAAGTTCGGAATCGGCAACGCCGACCTCATCACCTATTCGATGTATCTGCTCGGCATGGTTGCCGCAGTGGTCTGTCTGCTCGTCATGCGCAATACTACCATGAAGGGGGAAACGCCTCCCTTTATCATGGAGCTGCCCGCGTATCACGCGCCGCGCTTCCGTAACCTCATGCTCCACCTTTGGGATAAGGTGAAACATTTTGTCAAAAAGGCGTTTACCATTATCCTTGCCTCGACGATCGTCATCTGGTTTTTGTCTAAATTCGGCTGGGATTGGCACTATATCGGGGACGAAATGGACAGCTCTATTCTCGCTTCCCTCGGGAAGCTCATTCAGCCCCTGTTTACTCCGCTCGGCTTCGGCTCGCAGCTCAAGGCGTTCGGCTGGGTGTTCGCGGTGGCGGCCGTCACGGGCCTCATCGCCAAGGAAAACGTCATCGCCACTTTCTTTACCCTCGCCGTATGTATCGTTTCGGCAATCGACAACGGCACGATATCGGGCGTGGTGCTCGATCAGAGCATTCTCGATTTTATCCGCAACGCCGGAGAGGCAAGCGAGGACGGCGTATTTGAGGCGGTAGCCATGATCGAGGCGACGGGCATCACCGTGCCCGCGCTGCTCTCCTTCATCGCGTTTAATATGACGACGATCCCCTGCTTCGCGGCGGTGGCTACGGCGAAGGCCGAGCTTCCCAAGGGACAGCTGAAGTGGACGCTCCTGTTCTGGCTGGCCGCCTCCTACGTCGTTTCCGCGGCCGTATATACGATCGGCAGCTGGTGGTGGACGGCGTTTGTCTGGGCCGCCGCGGCTGCGATCGTTACGGCGGTGATCGTACTCAAGAATAAAACCGATAAAAAGTTCGCGGCCGAACAAGCCGCCGCATAACGCCGTGACGCGGATAAACGCAAGGAAATTTTCCTGCGGCACGCTTTGGCCGAAAGCTTCTTCCGCTGCAATTGTGTATTTGTAATTTTGTCGGGCGGCGAAAAAGGTCGGCGGCATACAAAAAGGAGGTTAACCCGTGAAAATTATTGAAATCATCATTCTCGTTGCGGCTGCGGCCATCGTCGCCGCGGTGATTGTGTGCGGAATTATCCGCAAAAAGAAAGGCAAAACGGGCTGTGACTGCGGCTGCTCCGGCTGTCCTTATCACGGCGCCTGTTCCTCGAAAAAGGCGGAAAAAACAGAAGACGGCTCTGTCGGCTCGGAAAAATAATCAAGCTTACTCCCTTACCGATTTATATAACTCAAGTTTCATTGACAAAAAAGCGGACCCGTACCTTCCCGTAGGGCGTCCGCTTTTTTGCGGCTTTTTTATTTGCGTTTTATTCGATTTTGTGATAAAATATAGTAGAATATTTAATTTTACAAATGGAGAGACAAAGAATGAAGCTGGTAAGAAGATTTTTTTCCTACTATAAGCCGCACCGACGTCTGTTTCTGATGGATCTCGTCTGCTCCTTCACCATTTCCATGTGCAACATGTTCTATCCCATGATCGCACGGAAGATCATGAACGATTACGCCCCCAACGGGGCGCTTCGGCTGTTGATCGTCTGGGCGATCGTTTTGGCTGCGATCTACGCCGTCAAGAGCATTTTGACCTTTGTCGTGGGATATTGGGGGCACGTGCTGGGCGTACGGATACAGGGCGACATGCGGCGGGATCTGTTCCGCCATATCGAGACGATGCCCTTTTCCTTTTTTGACGAGCACAAGACGGGCAGCGTCATGTCGCGGATCATCAACGACCTGTTTGAGGTGTCGGAGCTTGCGCACCACGGTCCCGAGGACGTGTTCAACTCCTGTATTTCCATTATCGGAGCGCTGGTGATGCTGTGCACGATAAACGGCTGGCTGGCGCTGATCGTGCTGCTCTATATCCCGTTTATGCTGTTTTTCGCCGTCAAGGCGCGGGAGCGCATGAACAAGGCCTTTGAGGAATCGAGAAAAAAGGTGGCGGAGATCAACGCGGAAATCGAATCCTCCGTGTCGGGCGTGCGCATCACCAAGGCGTACAACGCCGAAAATACGGAGGAAAGGAAATTTGACGCCGTAAACGGGCGTTTCAAAAAAGCGCGGGCGGAATCCTACCGCGCGATGGGCATGTTTCAAGGGGGTATGTCTGCGTTTAACGATTTTTTATATCTGCTGGCGCTGGTGGCGGGCGGGCTGTTTTTGCTGTATAAAAAGATAGACGGGGCCGATTTTACGGCGTTTATCCTCTATATTACCATGCTGCTGACGCCCCTGCGCACGCTGGTGGCGCTGTTTGAGCAGATACAGGACGGCATGACGGGCTTCCGCCGCTTCTGCGAGCTGATGGATACCCCTTCGGAATATCAGCCCGAGCACCCCGTGGAGACCGAGCTGGACGGGGATATCGTCTTTGACGACGTGACGTTCGGCTATAAAAACAAAGAGGGGAACAGTACGGAGGTGCTCAAGGGCATTTCCTTTACGGTGAAAAAAGGACAGACCGTGGCGCTTGTCGGCTCGTCGGGGGGCGGAAAGACAACCGTTTGTCATCTGCTGCCCCGCTTCTACCTGCGCGACGGCGGCAGTATCACGATCGGCGGGACGGACATCAACGACGTTTCCGCGGCTACGCTGCGGGACAAAATCGCCGTGGTGGCGCAGGACGTATTTCTGTTTGCGGGAAGCATACGCGACAATATCATGTACGGCTCCGCCGACAAATCGGAGGCGGAAATGATCCTCGCCGCGAAGCGCGCCAACATTCACGACTACGTCATGAGCCTGCCGGGCGGTTACGATACCGAAGTGGGCGAGCGGGGCGTCAAGCTGTCGGGCGGACAGAAACAGCGTATTTCCATCGCGCGCGCCTTTTTGAAAAATCCGCCCGTGCTCATTCTCGACGAAGCGACTTCCGCGCTCGACAATATGACGGAGATGCAGATCCAAAGCTCGCTGGCGGAGCTGAGCAAGGGCAGGACGACTTTGGTGGTGGCGCACAGATTATCCACCGTCAAAAACGCGGACGAAATCCTTGTGGTGACCGACGGGATTATCACGGAGCGCGGATCGCACGAGGAATTGGTGGAAAACGGCGGCTTGTATGCGGAGCTGTATCGTTATCAATTCAGGGAATAAGGAGGGGCCATGTATTCGGTGATGTTTGTTTGTCACGGCAATATCTGCCGTTCGCCCATGGCGGAATTTATCTTCAGGGACGCGGTGAAGAAAGCGGGGCGTACGGGAGAATTTTTTGTCGCCTCCTCCGCCGTTTCCGACGAGGAAATTTTCGGCGGGGTAGGCAATCCCGTCTATCCGCCCGCAAGGGCCGTACTGAAGGCGCACGGGATTTCGTGCGAGGGGAAGCGGGCTGCGCTTTTGCGCTTTTCCGACGCGGAAAAATACGATCTGTTTGCATGTATGGACGAGAGCAACCTGCGGTCGGCAAAGAGGATTCTCGGAGCGGCGGGCGCGGAAAAATGCAAAAAGCTGCTTTCCTTCGCGGGCGGCGGGGACGTGTCCGATCCTTGGTACACGCGGGATTTCGAGCGGGCGTACGAGGACATTTGCCGAGGAATAGAAGGCTTGCTGAAAACCTTGTGAAACAATCGGGGACGCTGCGCAAGGGTACGCCGTAATGGGGCGGAAGATATGCTGAAAATATAATAAAGAAATCCCCGCAAGAAAGCTTTCCGCGGGGATTGTTTATTGACTGTATAGTCGGCTTAATAATACTATTTCCATTAGGACGACAGAGGGAGGCTATATAGCCGTTTTAACGTATTACGGCCGCACACGCTTTCGTGCGAGGCATCCGACAAGCCGTTTTGTTTACCGTGATGGGAAACTGCTAAAGGGAAATACATTATGGCAATCGAGTAAAGTAACGCTCAATGAGTGCGCTCGGCATATAAATCAAAATGGACATGCCGCTTGCCGTCCTCTTTTTCCGTAACGTCCTGCCAATGAAAATGATTGTCCCTGATTTCGGCAAAAATCCATTTTCTTCGTGCATCTTCAAGATTTGTAAGAACTATTTCATCGCCTTGCTTTCTCGCTTCGAGGCGTATGATTTTTCCCGTATAGCAATAGGCGATATCCCAAGCGTGCGTGCCTGGGTTATAAAGGCGAAGCGTTGTTCCGTATTCAAATCCGGGCAAGACGATAACGTCCTGTATCGCCATTCCTTCAAGAATGCGGGAGAAATGCCACTCGCCCTTTATCGCGCGGGAATTGCAAGCGTCAACATAGTCTATTTTCCAACTGCCGATTAGTTTTCCGAAATAATCGAACTCTTCGGGCAGTGCTGAATTTTTTTCGTCGCTTGTCAGGGCTTCAAGGAACTTCTTCATATGCCGTTTCCTCCGTTAAACTTCGCTGTTTTATTGAAAGTCTTTCGATAGGCGGGAAATCCCGTTTATCAGGTTTCAAAAAATCAATGCTTCTTTCTGCGGAAGACCGATCCGAAAAAGGCTTTGACCTTGTTCGGCTTTTTTTCGTCCGTTTCGTCCGCCGCGTCGTTTTCCGACGGCTCGGAGGGCGGTTCGGGGAGCTGTTCCGCTTTGAGACGCTCTTCCGCTTCCTCGCGCAGGCGTTTTTCTTCCTCGCTTTCGAGATATAAAGTAGTATCCTCGTCGAAAAATTTCGGCTCTTCCGTTTCGTCGTCTGTCTCGCTTTCCTCAAATACCTCCCGTTCGGGCGACAGCTCCGCTTCGGGTTTTCCCGTCAGCTTATTTTTGAAACGGGAAAGAAGGGAGGGCTTTTTTACGCTTTCTTCGGCAGACGTCAAAGCGGTTTCCGCGTCTGCGTCCACGGCTGCGGGGAGCTGCGCATAATCGCGGCCGTCGGAAGGAAGCTCCTTTTCGGCGCGCCTTGTTTCCCGTTCCGTCGATTTCTGCTGCTTTTCCGCGGCGCGGAGAAGCCGGCTTTCGATACGGACGGACTGCTTTTCGTCCCGCTTCTGTTCCTTCGCAAGCTGCCTTGCGGCGCTTTTTTCCGCTTCGCGGCGGAGGCGTTCCTCTTCCTTTTTCTTTTTTTGCTCGGCGCGGTAGAGCTCCACCTTTTCTTTCAGCTTAAGCTGGTTTTTGGTCAGCTCCTTGGGAGGAGCCACTTCCTTGCCCGTCACTTTTTTGAAAAAATTTCCCACCGAACGCACGGGCTTTAACATATTGTCGAGGTCGGCTTCCAGACCCTCGAGGATAAAATTGACGCGGTTGGTGAGAATCTTGATCAATACTTCGAAAATGATCTGGAGAATCCATCCGACGATCATCAAGGCCGCGAGAATGACGGAGACGGCGGAGACCCGTTCGACGGCGGTGCAGATACCGTAAACGGCTACGCCTAAAGTAAACAGCTTGATAAGACGTTTCGTCCACACATATACCGCGGTGCCCGTCTTTTTTACGTTTTTGCCCTCGGGGGTCTTGCCCGCGGAGGTCATCGTCAAAAAAAAGACGAAATAGGAGGTGGAAATCACTAAAAGCACGATATTCAGCGCGAGGATTCCCGTACCCACGATTAAGGTATAGATCAGATAAATTATGTAAATGATTTGTGTGGCGACGTTGCGTATGTAATCCGTTTTTTTGAGGTCGGACACCGTCTGCTTTATCGCCATTTTCGTGTAATCCAACATAAAAACAGCCTCTCCCGAAAGGGGGAAAATTTGAAACCGAACAGGAAATACCCGCCTTTCATCAATTTCATTATACACCAAACGCGCCGAAATTCAAACCAAATGAGAGAGGAAATTTTTTCTTTTTTGTCGGAAATCATGCTTTTTTCCTCTCCGAAGGGCGGCTTTTTGAGCGAAGCTCTGCGGGAAGCTTGATTTTTCGGCGGCGCTGTGGTACAATAAATAAAAATCGGTTGAACGAGGACAAACGCATGAAGAGGAAAAAACAGGCGGAGGAGGCGGCGGAAAGGGCGTTGATTCCCGCCGATCCCAAGGCCAAACGCTATGCGCGCGGCGCGCAGGGACAGGAGGACGCGACGGGGTTTGCGGATTCGATGTCCGACGCCTTTAAGCAAAGCAACGAAAAAAAATATTTCGCGCTCCTGATCGTGGCCGCGGTAATCATCGTCATTCTGCTGGTGGGGGCGCTGTCGGATATTTTGACGCTGTGCTTTAATATAAACCGCTGGTTCGGGTATGCCATGGTAGCGTTGACCGCAGTTTTGATTGCGCTGTTCGTCGTACGCCCCATCGTCAAAGTGGCGGGCGCGAGGTTTTTTATCACCGACGTCACTTCGGAAAAATGCGATATGGCGCGGCGGAGAAATTACCGCGCGCTGAAGGACATCGCCCGCGCGTTGGTCGATTACAATACTTCCCCGAGGTATGCAAAATTCCGCTACATGTCCGCGGAAAATACGGACAAGCTGCAAGCGGCGCTGGACGAGGGGGACAAGTCCTCGCTCAAGACGACGCTGAAACAGATCTATTCCACCGACGTGGCTTCCTGCGCCAATTCGCTGATCTGGAAGAGCGCGGGCAGGGCCTTTCTCACCACTTCCATCTCCCAAAACGATAAAATCGACGCGATTTCCGTGCTTTTGGTCAATCTTTCCCTCGTCAAGCAGATTGTGGGAATTTACGGTTACCGTCCCTCGTTTGCCAAACTGTTTCGCGTATATGTGGCCGTCCTGCGCAATTCCCTGATCGCCTACGGCATGCAAAACGTCAACTGGTTCAACGTATTCGGAAAATTTTTCACGGGAATCGCCCGCAAGATCCCTTTTATCGATACGATCGTGGACAGCGCCGTGCAGGGGACCGTGAGCGCGTTTATGACAGTGCTTGTGGGGTATAAAACCAAACGATACCTTTGCTCCGATTATAAAAAGCAGGAGAAGCTGGACGTGGATTTGAAGGACGCGGTTGACGTGGGCGACGACGAAGTGAAAATCGCTTCCGCCTGGGCAAAGGAAATTCAGCGGGAAAACGACGCGAAAGCCGCCGCGAAGTGACGGCTTCCGCCGAAAACGGAAAAACGGAAACTTTGTTTTTCGAAGTTGAGGCGGGAATTATCGCGTTAAATAACGCTGAATCGGGACATTGGGGGAAAATCAGAGGGTATAAAGTTTATTTTCGAAAGTGAAACTTGAAAAAAACGAAATTAAAAAAAGTTATTTTTCGGATAGACGTTATTAAACGGTTTTTGTCGAAAAACGGGGGGAATTCGGTTGACTTTCACGCCGTATTCCCCTATAATTTTTATAATATCCAAACGTTGAGCAAACAAACCTTTTAAGGAGCTATACATATGAATATCCCCGATATCTTTGGCGAAAACGTCTTTAACGATAAAGTGATGAGAAGCTCGCTTCCCAAGGAAGTGTATAAATCGCTGCGAAAGACGATCGACGCGGGCGAGCCTATCGACATGTCCATCGCGGACACGGTGGCCAACGCCATGAAGGACTGGGCCGTGAGCAAGGGCGCCACCCACTACACGCATTGGTTTCAGCCGCTCACCAATTTGACAGCGGAAAAGCACGACAGCTTTATCGAACCGAGCGGCGGCGACGTGGTGATTATGCAGCTGACGGGAAAATCGCTGATTGTGGGCGAGCCGGACGCTTCCTCCTTTCCCACGGGGGGCTCGAGAGCCACCTGCGCCGCGAGGGGCTACACCGCCTGGGACCCCACGTCGCCTGCGTTCGTCAAGGAGGGCACCCTCTATATCCCCACCGTTTTCGTGTCCTATACGGGCGAAACGCTGGATAAAAAAGCGCCTCTGCTCAAATCCATGACTGCGCTCGACCGCGCTACAAAACGCATTTTGAAGCTGTTCGGGATCGATTGCAAAAAGGTGTCCACCACGGTGGGCCCCGAGCAGGAGTATTTTCTTGTAGATAGGAAAATTTTCGACGAGCGGGAGGATCTCGTGCTGACGGGCAGGACGCTGTTCGGTGCGCCCGCGCCCCGCGGCCAGGAGCTGGAGGATCATTATTTCGGCATGCTTAAGCCGCGTATTGCGGCGTATATGCACGATCTGGACGAAACCCTGTGGGCGTACGGGATACTCGCCAAAACAAAACACAACGAGGTGGCGCCCGCCCAGCACGAGCTTGCGCCCGTATTCAATACCACCAATATTTCGGTGGATCAAAATCAGCTGACGATGGAGATTATGAAAAAGGTGGCCTGGAAACACGGCATGGCCTGTCTGCTTCACGAAAAGCCCTTCGAGGGGATAAACGGCTCGGGAAAGCACAACAATTGGTCGCTTTCCACGCAGTCGGGGATCAACTTGCTCGATCCCGGGGAGCATCCCGAAGGAAATACCCGTTTCATGTTGATTCTGGCGTGCATTATCGCGGCGGTGGATAAATATCAGGGGATTTTGCGCGCGTGCGTCGCTTCCGCCGGCAACGACCACCGTCTCGGCGCCGACGAAGCGCCCCCCGCGATCATTTCCGTATATCTCGGCGATCAACTGGGCGCGTTGGTGGACAGCATCGTCAACGGCAAGGATTACGTGCCCTCCGCCGTCGTCAAAGGCTCGATCGGGGTGCCCGAATCGCCTATTTTTCCCATCGATTCCACCGACCGGAACCGCACTTCGCCCTTTGCTTTTACGGGGAATAAATTCGAGTTCCGGATGCTGGGTTCGTCGGCTTCCGTCGCCGACCCCAATATCGTACTGAATACGATTGTCGCGGAGACTTTCTCGGAGGCGGCCGACAAGCTGGAAGGCTCGGAGAATTTCGCAAAGGACTGCAAGGCTTATACGGCCAAGCTGCTGAAAGCGCATTACCGCGTCATTTTCAATTACAACGGTTACGGCCCCGAATGGGAACCCGAAGCGGAGCGCAGGGGACTGCTCAACAATAAGAGCACCGCCGACGCCGTTCCCGAATTTTTCAGACAGGAAAACATAGACGTATTTGTAAAGCAGGGCGTATATACCAAGTCGGAGGCTCTCGCGCGGGCGAACATTCAGCTGGAAAATTACGTAAAGACCATTTTGATCGAGGCGCGGACGATGCTGGATATGGCGAAAAAGCAGATTTATCCCGCCGTGTCGGCCTACGTCGGCAAGCTGTGCGGCAATCTTGCGGTGAAAAAAGCGGTGGCCGCGGATTTGCCCTGCAGGTCGGAAACGGCGCTCGTCAAAACCCTGTCTGCGGCAAACGACGCCATGATGGCAGCCGTGAACAAGCTGGAAGGGGATATGAAGGATATCCCCGAAGGGGTGAAAGAGGCCTCGCAGCGCATGGCGCACGTCGTCGTGCCCGACATGGAGGAGATCCGCAGGCTTGCGGACGGAATGGAAACGCTGTGCGCCAAGGAATATTGGCCTTTCCCGACCTATACCGAATTGCTGTTCGGTATCGTTTGATAAAAGTTAAAAGAGAAAAGCGGAAAAACGCGCAGCAAACGGGAGAAAAGGCAAAGGAAACGCCGTGAAACGAAGCAAAAAAAGTGAACTCAAAACGAGTTCGCTTTTTTTGTTGACGGAAGGGCTTTTATGCCTCGGGATTTTCGGGCGTTTCGATTAAATCGAAATATTTTTTCCACGTGGTCGAATACCTGTTGTCCCATATAATACTTGTAATTTCCGAATATAATTTTTTTACGGGCTTTTCATACCAATTTCCTTCGGCGTCAAACATTTTTATTTTGACAAAGTTTTTTCCGATTTTTTCGATAAGGCCTATGATAAATTCCTCGTTATAGGTGTCCTCGACAATGATAAACTTATCGAGTTTTTTCAACGAATGGAAAATCGTCTGCCAGGAAGAAATATCCACGTCGGGGCAAACGACTGCGTTTGTCACCCCGATCATTTCGTTGATATGGGCACACAAATCGTCTCTTATCTTCAATTTTTTCAAATCGGAAACTTTTCTGATCTGATAACCGTCGGTGATGAAATCGTCTTCTTCCTGTACCAAAAGAAATTTGTCGTTGACGCTGTGCACATAGAAATAAAAGTAATTTATATCGTACTTAAAATAACATCGGCAAAGAAGGTTTGTTCCGATACAGTCGTTTAACGTTTTTATTTTTTCTTCTTTTTTCATGATTTATATTCCGTTTTTAATAAAACCATGCGCGGCAAAATGCCGCGCATGTGGTTTTGTTTCTTTAGGATAAGGGCGCGTATCCGTCGGCGTAGGGTGCCTCGGGACGGGGAGCCGTTTTCTTTTTCGTGAGAACGCGGCAGACGATATTCTGGATAAGTCCGACTACCGCAAACACCATTGCGGTGATCAGGGCGCCCGATACGCCTGCGGTATAGCTTACGTCTTTGACGGAAGACATCGTTTCGTTGACCAGTACGGTATAAGCGACGGTGAGCGCCAGAAGCGCGCCGACGAGACACAATCCGACGATCGTACAGGTAAGGCCGGGGGCGCGGTCGCTGCCGACAGCCTTGATATTATCCGCAATGGACAGCGCCATGGTGACGATCACGGCGACGCAGACGACTACGAGAACGGGACCGAGGATAGCCAAAACGGTTTCCATTCCCTCGAGGTTGCCCAACACGCCCATGGCGGAGGGCGCAAGCGCCTGTTCCATTAAAATGCCGTAAGTTCCGTGACCCCACGCACTAAAGACATGGGGGATATACGTTTCCGCGGCGCCCAAAAGGGCGGGATCCGCTTCGAGCGCTTTAATCATATTCCAGGAGTCCGCCAAAAGGGAGGCGTTGTAACCGCCGCGGAAGGTTGAATAAGAGGTATTCACCGCCGTGTATTCGCATGCCACCCTTATCAGGGAAGAACAGGAGAGGCAGAGGACGACGACTGCCAGCGCCGCGCCCACGCCCGCCGAAATGTAGCGGGGAAGCTTTGCAAGCGTCAGGCGGCATTCGCCCGCGGCGATACGATAGCCGATTTCCACGGCGAGAGCGAGAATGGCGAATACGAGGAACGCGACGAGTCCCGCGCCCAAAGAGCCTTCAAGCATCATTTTGGCCGTAAATCCCAGCGCCAGCGCCGAGGCAAGGGACAGCCCCGCAAGCGCAAAGGGCGCCTTCGGCTTTTTCCTGCCCGTCAGCGTATAGATGAAATCGACGAGCGCCGCGATGAAGAACGCGAAGCTTACGCCTATGTAGATAAAGGACATCGCCGCCATCACCCAAAGCTGCATGGTGACCGCGGGCGTCAGCTCCACCGTTTCCTTTCCCGACATAAATTTGAGGACGTTATAATCTTCTATCTTATCCGCGATGATATCCACGACGCGCATGAGGTCGGATACGGAAGAGCTTCCGCCTTTTATTATTTCGTCGAGCAGAGCCTGGTCTTTTTTGGAAAGATTCTCAAACACATACGAAGCGAAGTTTTTGACGATAGCCTCCTCCGATTCGGGATCGATGCGCAGAAACGCGCCTTGGATCAAGTCGAGGGAAGAGACATCGACGGAGATGATTTCTATTCCGTTCATGTCCAGGTCGGAAAGAATGTCCTCGGGCGCGCTCACGCGGGAAACGCTCATGAAAGACATGATGAACATGACCAGCGAAAAGACGAGGATCAGGCTCGCGCGGCAGATATCCAAAATCCGTACCAACAGACGGCGGGTATCTTTTTTCTCCTTCGGGGCCTTGACGGGCGCGCTCTGCGGTGCGGAAACGCCCGCCGCAGAGGGATTTGCATAAGGATTTGCGCGCAGAGTTGAAGGGTTTGCGCAGGTTAAGGGCGCGCCGCAGCCTTCGCAGAATTTGTTTCCGCCCTCGTTTACCGCGCCGCATTTGGGACACTCGAGCTTGCCGTCAACCCGTGCGCCGCAGGAAGGACAATAGATCTCTTCCTCCTCCATCGAGAGAGCGCCGTTACATTTCGGACAGTGTTTTTCGAGATCTTTGCCGCACTTGACGCAAAAATGCGCGGTATCCTTGTTTTCAAAATCGCAATAGTGACATTTTTTCATGATTTTCTCTCCATAGCTTTTCCTTTTTCAGGTATTAAAAACCGTTTTTATTATACGACGAAAAAGGGGGTTTGTCAATACTTTTATAAAAATCTTTTTCAAAAATCCGACGGATATCGGCGGCTGCGAAATAAGGCTTTCGGACAAAAGAAAAAAGCGATCGGAAAGGATCGCTTTCGTGCTGAAAAAAGGGAACGGATTATTCCGCCGGATTGAACATGTCCTTTGCCACGCCGCAGAGCGGACATTCGAAATCTTCGGGGACATTTTCCCATTTCGTGCCGGGGGCGATGCCCTTTTCGGGACAGCCCTGTTCTTCGTCGTATTCCCAGCCGCAGACCGAGCAGACGTATTTCATAATTGTTACCTCCGAATTTGAAATTTTATTTCTTTTATTTTGCGCGAGGGAAAAGAAAACTATCCTTTTGCGCCGATGTATTTATTATATGCGCTTTTACTATTTTGTCAATAGATTTTGGGAAAAATTTTCCTGAAAAATTTTTTTTCGGCGTTTTTGTTGACAAGCGGGAAAAATGAGGGCTATAATAGGGGCATGAAAGAGAATTACGACAAAAAAATGACGGAGCTTTTGAAAGATCTGCCCAAGGGAACGCCTCTGCTTTTGCACAGTTGCTGCGCGCCCTGTTCGTCGGCCTGCCTCGAAACGCTAAAGGAGCATTTTGAGCTGACCGTATTTTATTATAATCCGAATATCGGGGACGAGGCGGAGTATCTGAAACGCAAGGCGGAGCAGATACGCTTTTTGAAAGAGACGGGCTGGGCAAAGCTTCTCGACTGCGATCACGACGCGGCCGCGTTTATCGGGATCGCCCGAGGCCTGGAAGAAGAACCCGAGCGGGGCAGGCGCTGTTACCGTTGCTACAAGCTGCGGCTGGACGCCGCGGCGGAAGCGGCGAAGAAAAACGGCTTTCAATGGTTTTGCACCACCCTCACCCTCAGCCCGTATAAAAACGCCGAGTGGCTGAACGAGCTTGGACAGGCGGCGGGCGAACGCTTCGGCGTGCATTTTTTGCCCTCCGATTTCAAAAAGAGGGGCGGGTATTACCGTTCGCTGGAGTTGTCGCAAAGCTATGGGCTGTACCGACAGGATTTCTGCGGGTGCGTCTATTCGAAGGCGGAAACGGAAAAGCGGAAGCGGGAAAAAAATTTTATTTCGGAATAAAGTTTTTTCGGCTTTTGCCCCTGCCGCGGACGGTATTTTTCGGGGATTCATATGCCCCGCGGCTCACGTGACACAATCCGACACTCGCAATAGGTCGTATTTTGCCGCATGCGGGTCGGGGCATATGCGGGGAGAGCGCGAGGGGACAAAGCTTCCCCTTTTTCGTCAAAAAACCGCGTTCTGAAAAAAGGCGGAAGGAAATGAGCCGAAAATGAAATAGAAAGAGGACGGGACAGGGGGCAGGACGAGGCGGAAAAGAAAAAAGGGACGGACGTCCCGCTACGTCGATGCGGAGAATTTTTTGGCGGGACGAGGTTGAAACGGAAGGAGGGCGGACGGGGACAAGGCGAAGAAAAAACAAAAAAACGACAAAAGAAAATCCGACCGCTTTTTACGGCCGGATATTTTTTTGCGAAAATTTTTATAAATCAAATAAATTGAAGATTTCCCCGTCTTTGCCGAGATCCTTCCACAGCATTTTTTCCTTTTCCAAAACGAGATAGGAATGGGGGGTATTTTCTTTGGGCAGGGCAACGGAACCGCAGTTTGCGTACAAGATTCCGCCCGAAAGCTCTCTGACGCAGGGGACGTGCGTGTGTCCGTTGAGCAGAATATCGCCCGCGCACAGGGGCGGCGGGGCGGCCTCGCCCGCGAGGTGTCCGTGCGTGGCGTAGATCGTCCGTCCCGCCGAAAACAGCAGGGCGTAATCCGCAAGGACAGGAAACTCCAAAACCATCTGATCCACTTCGCTGTCGCAATTGCCGCGGACGCAAAGAAGCCTTTCCTTCAACGGGTTGAGCATGGCGAAAACCTCTTTTGGCGCGTAACCCTCGGGCAGCTCGTTTCTCGGGCCGTGGTAGAGGATATCTCCCAAAAGCAGAAGCTTGACGGGCTTTTCCCGTCCGAATGCCTCCAAAAGCTTTTCGCACCAATGCGCCGAGCCGTGAATGTCCGACGCAATCATAATTTTTTCCTGTTCAGACATGAATATTCTCCTTTTCCCGCTCCCGAAGGAGCGCGGCAATCGTTTTAAGTACCCCGTATTCGGCGTTGGACGGCACCACCCCGGCGGCCGCGGCTCTAACGGGCGGATAGGCGTTTTCGACGGCGCGGGAATGCGTGCAGGCCCTTAAAAGCCCCAGATCGTTCATGTGGTCTCCGAAGGCCATACATTCGTCGGGCGCAAGGCCGAGCTGCTTTTGTATCTCCTTTACCGCTTCGCCCTTGTCTGCCGTCGCTGCGGAAATATCGCACCAATGCTCGCCCGAAAGCGTGAGCTTCAAGCCCTCCAAAAAGGGCGGCAATACCTTCATGCCCTGTTCCTGCGCGGAACGGGCGTTATAGACGGAAATTTTGCATACGGGTTCCCGTTCGATCGCCTCGTCGAGGCTTTGCAGCTCTATACAGTTGGAATAGGGGCCTCTCGCTCGGGTACGGAAAGGCTCCTCCTTGTTTTCTATGTAAGCGTTGTCCGCTCCGCAGAGGATGGGAAACAGACCCTCCGTCCGCCTGACGGCGTCGAGAATGCCCTTGATGGGGGCGGCGGACAGGGCGTTGAGATAGAGCGTTTTGTCGCCCTGCCGCACGAGCGCGCCGTTTTCGCAGATGAAAATCGTCTTTTCCCAGACGGGAAAGAACAGCTTTTTCAGGTTGGCGTACTGCCTGCCGCTGGCGGGAGCGAAAAGAATGCCGCACTCCGAAAGGCGCGCGACTAAAGGAAAAATTTCGTTGGGGAGGACGCCCCGCGGATCGAGCAGGGTGCCGTCCAGGTCGGTGGCGATAAATTTGATCATACAAAATCCACTGCGGCGTTTGCCGCGTACCCGCATGTGCGGGAGGGGACATACGTCCCTTATTTGAGAGACGGCCCGCCTCCCAAGGCTTGAAAAACAAATTTGACGGCGATAAGAGGCGCATTCCGCTTCCCAAGGCTTAAAAAATAAATTTGACGACGTCGATTTCCTCGGGCAGGGGAACCCCCTCCGCCGTGAGAGCGGCGTATTTTTTCAGCAGCTCGGGCAGTTTTTCCTCGGGAAAATTGGCATAGGCGAATTCGGAAAAATTCACCGCCTTGTTGGCCAGAATGTTGATGGCGGTAGAGACAAATTCGCGGCTTTCGGTGATTCCCTTGACGGTGACGTTGTTTTTGAGCGCGTTTTCGAGATTGACCGCAAGGGGCTTTCCCGTCATCGCGCAATAGGCGACGTACGCCTCCCGCGCGACGAGCGAAAAGACGGTGGAGGGCTCGCTCTTGTTGGAAAAGGCGAGATAGACCGCCGCGTCCGCAAGCTTGCCGCCCGTCACCTGAAGGATATGCTCCTTCAGCGTATCGTCGTTGGGATACGTATAATAGATGCCGCTCTTTTTGGCGCGGGCCAGACGTTCGGCGTTGTTGTCCGCCAGAATGGGCACCGCGCGGTGATAGATGAGGATCTGGCAGAGCACGTTTCCGTAGAGTCCCCCGCCTACGACGAGGATATGCTGGCCGACGGACACATGCATTTCATCTACCACGCGCTCCGCCATGGCCACGGCGTCGATGAGAAAGGCCGCCTCGTCCGAGACGGAAGCGGGAAGCACGTACGCCTCGTCGGCGCCCGCGGCGACAAAATCGCGGTAAAAGCCGTTTGCCGTTTCTCCCGCGAAGCGCAGCCCGTCGGGAGCGCACTCGTCCTCCGTGACGCCCGCAAGATAAACGCGGTCGCCCTTTTTCATGTACGAATCCTCGGCCGCCTCCGTCACCTGCCCGATGGCGAATCTGCCGGGAACGACGGGGTATTTCACCCGCGTGGCGCCCGAATAGACCGCCACATCCGCTTCGGAGAGGAGCGCCTTGGTGATTTTGACCTTTACCTTGTCTTCGGTGAGTTCGAGGTCCGGCGCGTCGGCGCGCTGTAAATTGTTGGGGGAGTTTAATTGCCAAACTTTCATGAATACCGCTTACTTCCTTGCTTTTTACCGCTTAACAGAGCGGCGGAAACTTTTCTCAAAATCAGTATAACGCATTTCGGGCAATTTTGCAACTATTTTTTGCAAATTCACACAAAAACAGTTGACGGCCGAAAAAAAAAGCGTTATAATGGGAAAGCATCTGAAATGGAAAGCACACGAAACAGCGAGGTGATAAGAATGAAAGCTGATATACATCCCAAATATCACGAAGTAACAGTAGTCTGTGCGTGCGGAGCTACCTTCAAGACGGGCACCACCAAAGAGGGGGACGTCATGAAAGTGGATATTTGCAGCAATTGCCATCCTTTCTTCACGGGCAAGCAGAAGCTGGTGGATACCGGTGGTCGTATCGATAAGTTCAAGAAAAGATACGGTATGTAAAGGAAGAAACGAAACGGGCTTTAAGGTGTCTTTTCATCTTAAGGCCCTTTTTTTTGAACCGTGCGCACGCGGCGCGCGGGGCACGGCTACGGACGTATAAAGCATGAAAAAGAAAAAAAACCTTAAAAAAACTTATACTTATATCGGCGGTCAGGCGGTAATGGAAGGGGTGATGATGCGCGGCAGACAGGCGATGGCCACCGCCGTGCGCGACCCCGAAGGCAATATTCAGATAGAGGCGCAGCGTATTCTGCCGCCCGAAAAAAAGAGCCGTTTTTCCCGTCTGCCCTTTGTGCGCGGGATTTTTAACTTCGTCTCCTCTCTGGTCGTCGGCAACCGCGTGCTTATGCGCAGCGCCGAAGTGGCGGAGGGAGAGGCCGAACAGCCCTCGAAGGCGGAAAAATGGCTGGCGGAAAAGCATAAAATCAACCTCAACGGACTGCTCAACGGCGTGGCGACCGTGCTGGGAATCGCGCTGGCGATCGTCATTTTCGTGCTTCTGCCGCAGTGGCTGACGGGGCTTACGAAGTTTAAGACCACGGGCCTCGAGGGGCTGTGGTTCAACCTCATCGAGGGCGCGATCCGCATCGCCGTCTTTGTCCTGTATATCCTCCTGATGTCGGTGTCCAAAACCCTCCGCCGCGTGTTTATGTATCACGGCGCGGAGCATAAGACGATCACCTGCTACGAGAGCGGGAAGCCTCTGACGGTGGAAAACGTGCGCGGCTGCTCCCGCGTGCACGACCGCTGCGGCACCACCTTTTTGTTCCTCGTCATGGTGGTGAGCATCCTTGTCTTTTCCCTCGCCAACGCGGCGGCGGGGACCTTTATCTATACGGGAAACGAGACGCTGGATTTCTTTATCCGCATGGCCTTCAAATTGCTGATGCTGCCGATCGTCGCGGGCGTTTCCTATGAAATTTTGAAGGCGCTGGCAAAGACGAAAAATAAGTTTTTCCTCGTTTTCAAGGCCCCCGGCCTGCTCCTTCAGCGGATTACGACGAGGGAACCCGACGACGGAATGATGGAGTGCGCCATCGCCGCCTTTGAAAAGGTGGTGGCCATGGACGCCGATCCGTCCGTTCCCGAAACGGTGTTCGCCACCTCGTGCAAGATGACGGAGCTTCTGGGAAACACCAAAAAACGCTTTCGCGACAACGAAATCGACGAGGAGGAGGCGGAGTGGATTTTTTCCATTCTCATGGATATTCCCAAGAGCGCGATTAATAACGAGGAGCGCATTTTGAAGGTGAGCCAGGCGAAGGAAATTCTGCGCGTGGCGGACGAACGTCTGACGGGGCGGCCGCTGTGGTATATCATCGGGGACGCGGATTTTTACGGCTATAAAATCAAGGTGGACGAAAGAGTGCTGATCCCCCGCCCCGAGACGGAGGAGCTCGCCCAACAGGTGATTTCCGCGGCGGAGGAGGGAGACAATATTCTCGACCTTTGCACGGGCAGCGGCGCGATTGCGATTTCCGTTTATAAGGAGCTGGAAAAGAGCCGCCGCAAGGTGACGGTCACCGCGTCGGACGTCAGCGCCGAGGCTTTGGAGCTCGCAAAGGAAAACGCGGAGGCGAACGAGGCGAATATAAATTTCATTCAGTCCGATCTCTTTGCCCGCATACGCGGCAGATACAACATTATCGTCAGCAACCCGCCCTATATCCCCTCGAAGGAGATCGACGCGCTTCAGCGGGAAGTGAGGGATTTTGAACCGCGTTCCGCGCTGGACGGCGGAGCGGACGGGCTGGATTTTTACCGCCGCATCGCGCTGGACGCAACCAAATACCTCGCGCGCGGGGGCATGCTGATCATGGAAGTGGGCGCGGGCGAAGCCGAGGACGTCGTGAAATTGTTCAAATACTGCGATTATGCGATGATCCTCAAGGATATGCAGGGCGTGGACAGATTTGTAAAAATCGTCGTCTGACCCTATGAAAATAGAAATATGTTAAAGAGACTCGACGACATTTTGAAACGGTATCAATATCTGTCGGCACAGCTTGCCGACCCCGAAACGATTGCGGACATGGGGGCGTGGCAGAAGTATTCCAAGGAGCAGGCCGACCTTAAGGACGCGGCGGAAAAATACCTCGAATACCTCTCCTGCGAGAAGGAAATGAAGGAAGCCTTCGCGGGCGCGGAAACCGAGGAGGATGCGGAAATGCGTCGCCTTTTTTCCGACGAGGGATACGCCTGCAAGGAGCGGCTGGGAAAACTTGAAGAGGAATTGAAAATTCTGCTTCTGCCCAAGGACAAAAACGACGAGAGGAGCTGTATCCTCGAGATCCGCGCGGGCGCGGGCGGGGAGGAAGCGGCGCTTTTTGCCGCGGAGCTTTGCCGCATGTATCAGAATTACTGCGCCGCGCACCGTCTTAAGACCGAGGCGCTGGACGTCAGCGAAACCGAGCTTGGCGGCGTCAAGGAAGCGGTCTATAACGTTTCGGGAAAGGGCGCGTATAAGCGGCTGAAGTACGAAAGCGGCGTTCACCGCGTACAGCGCGTGCCCGAGACGGAGACGCAGGGGCGCATCCATACCTCTACGGCGACCGTGGCCGTGCTGCCCGAGGCGGAGGACGTGGAGGTGGAGATCAACGACAAGGATATCCGCATCGATATTTTCCATTCGGGCGGGGCGGGCGGGCAAAACGTCAACAAGGTCGCCTCTGCGGTGCGGATTACGCATTTCCCGACGGGAATCGTCGTCACCTGTCAGGACGAGCGCTCGCAGCTGAAAAACAAAGAGCGCGCTTTCAAGGTTCTGCGCTCGAGGCTGTACGATTACTATAACGGCAGAAGCGCGAAGGAACGGACGGAAAACCGCCGCAGTCTCGTGGGGACGGGCGACAGGAGCGAACGCATCCGCACCTACAACTTCCCGCAGAGCCGCGTCACCGATCACCGTATCGGGGTAAGCCAATACAACCTGGACGCTTTCATCATGGGGGATATCGACTCGATGGTGGAGGCGCTGACGCTGGCCGACCGCGAGGCGCTTCTCGCAAGCGAAACCGAATAACTACGGAGGGCGGACTATATGAAATAGTCCGCCCTCCGTAGTTGATTAAATATTATTGGTAAATCCGTATAATTCGTTGGGAGTGATATCGAAAAGTTTGCAGAGAAATACGACTTTACCGTAATCCAATTCGACTTTGCCTTTTTCGTATCGTATGTAAGAGGTCTGCACCATTCCCAATTTTTCTACTACCTCTTGCTGCGTCATATGTTTATCTAAACGCGCTTGCTTGAGTCTTAATCCTATTTCTTCCCGCAGTTCCATAGATTATATCTTTCTACTCTTATTTTTTAAGACAGAGGATATAGGCGGGATCAAGCTCCAAAATTTCACAAAGATTTGCAAACGTATCGAGGGAGGGCAACGCGCGCCCCGAAAGATATTGCTGTACGCTTTGTTGCTTGATTCCCAATGCCTGTGCAATTTCCGTCTGGGATTTTCCGCTCGCCGTAAGTTCTTCATGCAAACGTTTTTTGATTTCTTCCTGCGGTATCATTTTAATCCTTTTTATTTAGTGGCGTTAAATTCACGGGGTTATTCTATCTCGAGTAATTCGTCTGCCGATACGTGGAAGATAAAACATAATTTCCTTATGTCTTCCACCCCGGGCTCCGATAGCCCCTGTTCCCAGCTCGCAACGCCCGTCGGCGATTTATGCAAAAGAAAAGCAAGTTCTTTTTGCGTTAAACCGTTTAGTTTTCTTAATTCTTTAATTTTACAGCCTATTTCCTGTTTCATGGTTTCATTTTACTATTAACTACTAAAAATTAGTTGACAATACTAAATTTTAGTAGTAGAATGTTGTAAATACTAAAAATTAGTACAGTAGCAGTTAAGGAGAAAAAGCTATGAAAACACAAAAAACGAGTGAGAAAGAGCCGTTTTACGATTTTATCGATATGGAAACCGTCGCATTTCTCATGAAAAAGAATCGCTGGGACGTAAAATATATGGCCGAAAAGGTAGGGGTTACGCCCGCCACCTTCCGTCGCTGGCTGAAAAGTACAAGTCAAGGATATCTTTCGGCCGACGCGGTTGTAAAAATCGCTTGGGCGCTGAAAACTACAATTTTTACTGTTTTATCTTATAATTGTAAAATCGTTCGGGGTAAGGAAAAGGCGCAAATTCCTAAAGAGAAATAAAAAATTTTGTCATAAACCGCCTTTGTAAAGTTGCTTTTTTTGGGGAAAGCGAGTAAAATAGAGAAATAGAATATTACGCCCTCAAAAAATCGAAAAAATAATTTATTCGGAGATAAATCGTATGAACAAAAGAATCGCTTCGAGAATGTCCGTCATCGCTCCGTCGCTGACGCTCGCTATTACGGCGAAGGCGAAGGCCATGAAGGCCGCGGGGGAACCCGTTGTCTCCTTCGGCGCGGGAGAGCCTGATTTCAATACCCCCGCCCATATCATCGACGCCGCAAAAGCCGCGCTCGACAAAGGCTACACAAAATATACGCCTTCTTCGGGGCTGCTTCCTTTAAGAAAGGCGATCTGCGATAAATTCCGCCGCGATAACGGCCTCGACTACGACCCGTCGCAGGTGATCGTCTCCGACGGCGCGAAGCATTCGATTTTCAACGCCTGCTTCGCCGTGCTGGAGGAAGGGGACGAGGTGATTATTCCCGCGCCCTATTGGCTGACCTATCCCGAAGTGGTGAAGGTGTGCGGCGGCGTTCCCGTTTACATAGAGGGCAAACGGGAAAATAAATTCAAATTTACCCCCGAACAGCTGAAAAAAGCAATAACGCCCAAAACGAAAATGCTGATTTTCAATTCTCCCTCCAACCCCGCGGGCACCGTCTATACGGAGGACGAGGTACGGGCGATTGCAAAGGTTTGCGAGGAGGCGGAAATTTTCGTTCTTTCCGACGAGATTTACGAAAAGCTTTGCTATAACGGCGTGAAGTCCTTTTCCATCGCGGCCTGCTCCGAAAAAATGAAGGAGCTGACGATTACGGTCAACGGCGTCTCCAAAACGTACGCCATGACGGGCTGGCGTATCGGCTATCTCGCCGCGCCCAAGGACGTCGCCAAGGCGATCGATTCCTTTCAGAGCCACGCCACCTCCAACGCCTGCTCGATTGCGCAGTATGCGGCGATCGAGGCCCTCTCTTCGCCCGAAAGCGAGATTGAAGGAATGGTGAACGTATTCGCCGCGCGGCGGAAAAAAATGCTGGAGACGATCGCGAAGATCGACGGGCTTTCCGCCGTGGAGCCCGACGGCGCGTTTTACGTGATGCTGGCGGTAAACGGGATTTACGGCAAACGCTATGCGGGCAAGACGATCGACGGCTCGATCGCTTTCTCGGACGCGCTTCTGGAGGCGGAAAAAGTGGCGACGGTGCCCGGCGTATCCTTCGGCGCGGACGACTGCGTGAGGCTTTCCTATTCGCTCTCTTTGGAGGATATCGAGGAAGGGTTGGGACGGATCGCCCGTTTTGTGGCCGCGCTCGAATAAAATTTTCGAAAACGGGCAATAATCGAAAGGCTTTCCGCCCGGGAAAAACGGGCAATTTCGGCGCAACAAAAAAATTTTTGAGAAAAAACGAAAAATTTTCCGAAAAGGTCTTGAAATTAACACGAAAACTTGGTAGAATATAATAAACCGAAAAACTTTCGGGAAATATATTCTCATCATCAAAAAATTCGGGAGGATTTTATATGATCAAAGTAATCTACGGCGCTAAAGGCACGGGCAAGACCAAGCAGATGATCGATGCGGCAAATGCGGCGGTCGCTACGGCGAAGGGGCACCTTATATTCATCACGGATACCAAGCGCGGCATGTACGATCTCGCGCGCGAGATCAGGTTTATCGACGTCACCGATTTCGACGTCGCGGGGGAAGCGGCGCTGTGCGGCTTCATCAAGGGCGTTATCGCGGGCAATCACGACAACGAGTACGTATATATCGACGGCGTCATGCGCATCGCGGGCAAACCCGCCGCGGAGCTTGCGGGATTTTTCTATATGCTCGATAAGGTTGCGGACCAAAACGGCCTCACCGTTACGGTTTCCGTTTCCGCCGCGAAAGAAGATCTTCCCGATTTTATAAAGAAATATCTTTGACGCGGCCCGTCGGGGCTTCCGCAAAAGAGCTTTTCAGCGGGCGAATGCCGGACGGTGGTTCCGTCCGGTTTTTCATTAAACGGAGAAAAAAATTTACAGTTCAGAAATATAGAGAGGTAAAACAATGTATTTTGTCAGCACAAGAGGAGACGAAAAAGCGACGGGCGCCGAGGCGATCGTACGGGGGCTCGCGGGAGACGGCGGGCTTTTCGTGCCCGAAGCTTTTCCCGAAGTGTCCCTCGGGGAGATAGAACAACTCGTCGGCATGAGCTATCCCGAACGCGCCGCGTTCGTTATCGGAAAGTATCTGGGCGAACTGGGAGAGGAGTTCCTCGCCGAAGCCTGCAAAAAAGCGTATTCTTCCTTTGAGGGCAGCGATCCCGCTCCCCTTGTGAGGATAGACGAGGGACTTTACATCCTCGAGCTGTTCCACGGCCCTACCTGCGCGTTTAAGGATATGGCGCTTACTCTGCTTCCCCATTTGCTGAAAAGGAGCTGCGAGCTGACGGGCGTCAAGGAGGATATCCTCATTCTTGCCGCGACGAGCGGGGATACGGGCAAGGCGGCGCTCGAAGGCTTTAAGGATGTCGCGGGCACGAAAGTGGCGGTGCTCTATCCCGACGAAGGCGTGTCCAAAATGCAGCGGCTGCAGATGTGCACGCAGGACGGAAACAACGTTTTCGTCGCGGGAGTCAAGGGCAATTTCGACGACTGCCAGCGCGCGGTGAAAAAGTTGTTCGCCTCGTCCGATTTCAACGCCGCGCTTAAGGAAAAGGGCGTTTTGCTCTCCAGCGCCAACTCGATCAATTTCGGCCGTCTCGTGCCGCAGATCGCCTATTATTTTTCGGCCTACGCCGACCTCGTTTCCTCGGAACAGATCGCTCCGGGCGACGAAGTGGATTTTTCAGTGCCGACGGGCAATTTCGGGGACATTCTCGCGGGCTGGTACGCGAAAAAGATGGGCCTGCCCGTTCGTAAATTGGTTTGCGCGTCCAACCGCAACCGCGTACTTACCGAATTTTTCGCAAAGGGCGTTTACGACGCCAAACGGACGTTTTACCGCACCATGTCCCCGTCCATGGATATCCTCGTCTCCTCCAACCTCGAGCGTCTGCTGTTTGAGGTCAGCGGCCGCAACGCGGCGCTTACGGCGGAGCGAATGAAGTCGCTTTCCGAAAGGGGGAGCTACGAGATATCGGGCGCGGAGCTCGGGCTTTTGGAGGAGGATTTCTTCGCCGCCTACGCGGGCGAGGACGAAACCGTGGAGGCGATGTACGAGATCTTCGAGGAATACGGCTATCCCATGGACACGCATACGGGCGTGGCGATGTACGCCGCCGATTTCTTCCGCGAAAAGCGCGGCGACAAGGATACGACGCCCGTCGTCGTGCTCTCCACCGCCAATCCCTATAAATTTCCGCAGGACGTGCTGTACGCCCTTTCGGGCAACGACGTCAAGGACAGCTTCAAGGGCATTAAACGCCTCAATCTCCTGACGGCCATGAAACCGCCCAAATGTCTGCTCGAACTTAGGTATAAGCCCGTCCGTTTCAAGCAGTCCCTGCCCGCGGATGAGAAAAAATTGTGCGCGGAAATCGTCAGATTCGCGGGAGGGGAGATCGCGCCCGTCCCCGTCGCTCCGAAAAAATAAAAAAGGGTTTCCCGTGAAACTTCTCCGAAGCTCCGCGGGCCTTTTTTGTTAAATTGGTGATAAATTCCGTTATTTATTGTGAAGTGCGCTTTTAGGGTTTGCTTTTTATCAAAAGTCGTGTTATAATAAAAGCGGAAATGCGGAAGCACGAAGTATTTACGGGCATTTCCGCGCCTTATTCAAATATAAAGACAGTTATGTTATAATGGTATAAAAGCGGCGCAAAGTGTGGAAAAATCCGCCGCGGGGAGCTTATGTTCGGTTATATTCGTACGGATACGCCATATTTATATATCAAGGATCAAATGCTCTACAGGGCGATGTACTGCGGCGTATGCAAGGGAATATCCGCCTCCTGCGGGCAGTGCGCGCGCATGGGGCTTACCTACGACGTCACTTTTTTTTCCGTGATTCTGCACAATATCGCGGGGGAGGACGTCACCGTCGAGAAACAGCACTGTCTTACGCACGTGCTTCGGAAAAAGCCGATGGCCTGCGTCGATGACATGACGAAAAAGCTGGGCGCGCTGAATACGGCGCTGGTGTATTACAAATACACGGACGACATCAAGGACGGCGACAGGGGACGGGGCAAACGGCTGTGGTTTGTAAGCGGACACAAGCGGGCCGCAAGGGAATACTCCGAAATCGAGCGGATCGTGCGGGACAATCTCGCGGCGCAGGAGAAAACGGAAAAGGCGGGCGCGGACAGCCTGGACAGGGCGGCGGACGCCTCGGCCAATATGATCGCGGAAATCAGCGATTATCTCCTCGGGGATAAAAAGACCCCCTTTACCCACAATCTCTTTTATGCCGTGGGAAAGTGGATTTATCTCATCGACGCGCTGGACGATTACGACAAGGACAAAAAGAAGGGCGCGTACAATCCCTTCGTGCTGGCGTTTAAGTGCGAGGACAAATGCGAGCTGATGCGGCGGCGGAAAGAGGAAGTGGAATTTGCCTTCCATTCGCTGTTTTTCGATATCAGGGAAAATTTGTCAAAGATAAAATTTCATTTTAATCGGGATTTGTCGGATAATATATTATTGCGGGGGCTTCCCGCCGAAACCGAACGGATCATGCGTTCCGCCCCGTGCAAAGCGTGCAGGGACGCGCCGCCGCAGACCGCGCGGCAGGCGAAAAAGGAAAACAAGTGACGGGATTTTTCGGGCGGAAGCCGCGGAAAAAGGAAAGGAGACATTTTTTTAAGACATGAACAGGGAATATTACGACCTTCTCGGCTTAAACGAGGACGCGACGGACGAAGAGATCAAAGAGCGCTACGGCGAGCTGAAAAAGAAATACAACGAGGACCGCTGGCTGGACGGCGAAGCGGGCAACGAGGCCGCGCGCATGCTCAACAAGCTTGATACGGCCTATACGGAAATTATGTCGGCGCGGCGCGAGCAGTCGAAAAATACGGAGGGCAAGGACGCCTTTCAGGAAATCGCGGATCTTTTGAAAAGCGACAAGCTCTCCGAGGCGCAGTCCCGTCTCGACGAGTTTAACGAGCGCGGCGCCGAGTGGCACTATCTTCAGGCGGTGGTGTTCTATAAGAAAAATTGGTCGAACGAGAGCAAAAAGCAGCTGGAAATCGCCATGCAGATGGATCCGAACAATCGGAAATATCAGGAGGCTTACGGCAAGCTGAACGCGAAAAACGACTATGCGAAGCAGGCCGCAAAGGCGGAGGATCCCTATGCGGGCGGCAACGGCCAGCCCGTAAATCCCGACGCCGATCAGATGGGCGGCAACGTCTGTTCCAACTGCATCTCCTGCTGCTATACCTACCTTTGCGTGGACTGTCTGTTCAGTCTCTGCTGCGGTTGCAGGTAAGGGAAGCTTTCCCGAAAAATGAAGAAGATTTCAGCCTATGAAATAGCGCTTTCCGCCGTGTCCTGCGCGATTGCCGCAATCGCTCTGACGGTGGGGACGCTCTATACCCCTCTGCTGTTTACGGGGTATCTCTTCGCGGGGTTCGCCCTCATGATCCCGCTCGCCAAAAATTGCTGGTGGGGGGATGTCTTGGCCTTTATCGGGGCGAGCCTCATCGCCCTCATGTTCAACGGGTTCAATTTTTTTGACACCCTTCCCTTTATCATGTTTTTCGGGCTGCACCCGCTGGTCAACGCTTTGCAGCTGAAGTTTAAGGTTAAACGCTGGATCGCTGCGCCCGTAAAAGCCGTCTGGTTCGACGCCTCGATGTATTTCGTCTGGCGGGTGGTGACGGGCATGGCTGCGCCCTTCGGCTGGGAGTGGGTGAGTCGGTATATCATTCCCATTCTCCTCATCGGCGGTACGGCGTTTTTCTTTCTCTACGACTATATGATTTTCAAGTGCCAGATTTCCGTCAATCAGATTATCGGGCGGATCATCAGAAAATGACGGACGGGGCTTGGGCTCCGTAAGCTTCGGAAAGGATAGAAAGGAGGTTCGAAAAAAGGATTTATGACAGAAAAAAATCAAATCGTTTGTGCCGTGACGGAAGGTTTGGGCAGCAACGGAGAAGGCATTATCAGGCACGAAGGAGTCACTTTTTTCGTGCCTTATTGTTTGCCGGGGGAAAAGGTCCGATTCCGCGTTTTGAAAGTAAAGGATAAAATCGGTTACGGCAAGGCGGAGGAAATTTTGACGCCCGCCGAGGAACGGGTGCGGCCGAAATGTCCCGTTTTTACCCGCTGCGGCGGCTGCCAGCTTCAGCACCTGCAATATCGGGCGCAGCTGCGGTTTAAGGGAAATATCGTCAGGGAGGCCCTGCGCAAAATCGCGGGGATTTCTTTCGACGTGCCCGCGGCGGTTAAAAGCGACTTTCCTTACGGTTACCGAAATAAATTGCAGATGCCCGTCGGCATGGATAAGGACGGAAACAACGTAATCGGGTTTTATGCCGAACGCAGCCATCGGATTATTCCCGTGGAAAACTGCGCCATTCATCCCGAATGGGCGGAAAAGGTGATCGCGCTTTTGAAGCGTTATATGAAAGAATGTGCAATAAAGGGGTACGACGAGGAAAAAGGAACGGGAAGCCTGAGGCATATCGTCGTGCGCGAGATCGGCGGAAAGTTTATCGTCACGTTGGTTTCGGCCGTGAAAAGCCTGCCTAACCTGACCTATTTTATCGAGCTGCTTTCCACCGTGCTGGGTACGTTTACCCTCTGGCTGAACATCAACGACAAGGATACCAACGTCGTGTTCGGCGAAAAGTTCGAGCTGATTTTCGGCCCGGGATTTTTTGAGGCGGAGGAGCGGGGAATTTGTTACGAAGCGGGGCCCGCGACGTTTATGCAGGTAAATGCCGACGTGCGCGGAAAGCTCTATGACGCCGTTTTGGCGGCGATTGCGGAAAACGGGGACGAGGTGGTCGTCGATGCCTATTCGGGCGGGGGGCTGCTCACCGCGATGTTTGCGAAGGCGTGCAGGCGCGTTTACGGGATCGAGCTGGAAGAGGAGGCCGTGCGCTGTGCGGACGAATTGAAGAGGAAAAATGGACTCGAAAATATGACGAATATCTGCGGGTATGTGGAGGAAAAGCTGGAAGATGTGCTCGAAAAGGAAAAGGGGGAGCGGCTGCGGCTGGTGCTCGACCCGCCGCGCGCGGGGATCGCGCGAAGCGTTTTGAAAGCCATTCTCGCTTCGGACATACCCGAAATCGCCGTGATCAGCTGTAATCCGGCCACTTTGGCGCGCGACGTGGGGATACTGACGGGAGGTTTAATCGAAAAGGACGGGGAGCTCGTCAAAAATCCCGATTTCCAAGGGACGGAGGAAGGGTTGAACGGGTATTACCGTATCCGTTCCGTTCAGCCGTTTGATATGTTTCCGCAGACGAAGCACGTGGAGACGTTGGTCGTCCTTTCCAAAAAAATTCCCGACAGTCATATCAACATTGATGTAGAATTCGGAGAGGGCGAAGGACAATTTTCGTTGAAGAAAATCAAAGAATGCGCCGAAGCCCGCAAGCCGAAAGAAAAAGTAACTTACAAGATGATACAAGAGTATATCGAAAAAACTTACGGCTTTAAAGTCCATACGGCGTATATAGCCGAAGTCAAGCGTGATTTAGGTTTGCCTATGTACGACGCCCCTAACGCAGTAGAAGAATTAAAAAGACCAAGAGCGCATCCCACGCCGAAAATGGCGAAAGCCATAAAAGAAACATTAAAACATTTTGAGATAATTTAAGAGGTTTACAATGGCATATAGATTTGCTAATCAAAGCGAAGTGAAAGAGCTTACAGCGTGTTGTATGAAGATTCTTTACGCCGTGCAAGATGAAGTGAGTGATTATTTTACTTTTGATATAAGACTTATCGGTAGCGGCGACAAAAGGCTTGTTACGCAAAACAGCGATGAATCATTTGATTTGGATTACAATATTATTTTGCAAAAAGACAAGAAAGGTTTATTAGATAATCCTAAGCAGATTAAAGATATTTTTGTCGCAAGGTTTAACAAAGTATTAAAGCAATGTGTTTCGGGTTATATACACGTTAGTGATTCTACATCTGTTGTTACCGTGAAGATAATTAGGAATAACCGATTGGAATTCTCTTTTGACGTGGCTATAATTGTTGAGGGTGATGACGGATATTTTTATAGATTAACACACGACAAGAGAACGGATAGGTATATTTGGAATCAAGTTAAGCAGTCTGCTAACTATTTTGAACGATTCAAAGCTGTAAAAGAAAATGGCGATTGGATGGAGTTTAAGCGGCGTTACCTTGAATTGAAAAATATGCATTTGAGAAGACAAGACGGTGTTAAGTCTTTTTCGATCTTTCTTGAAACATTAAATGAGTTTTATAGATGACCATGACAAAGCGAGAAGAAGTATTTTATAAAAATCTTATTATCAGTGATGAAGATAAAATCAGAGCTGAAAAGTCTTTGAAATCAAAAGGCGTTGAAAAACACATTTTGATTAAAGAGAGATTGCTTAATTGGAGTACATCTGAAAGTATAGAATACGAAAAAGTTGCATCTACATATCGATATGATAAACGTATCCGTTACACGCTGTTTAAATATATTTCTTATTTGGAAGAATTGTATCGGGCAGTTATTCTTGATAATTATGTAGTAGATGTTAGGCAAAAGTTTTGGATTAAAGATTTGCGTGAACAGCTCAAAGCATATAGTAATAATTTAAATGATGCGTTGGAGCATATCGATTTTTCTGCTTTGTTAATTCAATGTCAAAGGCTTCCGAAAGAAGTAAAAGCTTTGTGTGGCTTTCCAAAAATTAAACATTTGAATGATGATTCTATTGCGCTAAAAGAACTAAGAAATGCGGTAATGCATAATAAATTCTTATTGCTGTATCGTGGTTATGATATTTGTTATGTAGACGGTGTTGATGATGGTAAGAGCGCAAGTCTAAAAGCGAATATATTAAATCTAATTCAGTTTTTACCACCGGAAGTGGGTGAACAATGTGCGAAAGATATAAATGTTTGCAACGAAGATAGAAATGAAGAAGATGAAACGAAGTGGGACTTGCCTTCACAAATAGTAATTACAATAGATGCCTAATTTTATAAAAGCGGCTTTACGATAGAGTAGAGCCGTTTTTCTTAAAAATTTTTCTCTATATTTTAGAGAATATCTTGCGTTTTATCTTCATGTGTGGTATAATAAAATTGTATAATAAAAAAGGGTAGGAGATTTTGGTATGGCGGCGAGCTATAAAAAGTTGTGGAAACTACTGATTGATAAAGATATGAAGAAAGAAGATTTACGTAAGGCGGCAGGGCTTACAACTACTGCTATGGCAAAACTCGGCAGGAACGAAGATGTGAGAACATCGGTTTTGTTAAAAATTTGTAATGTGTTGGAATGTGATATTTCCGATATAATGGAAATTATCAAGGAAGAAGGCGAGGAATAACTATGTCGGATAAAGAAGCTCTTGCAAGAGTTAAGATTGATAAATTATTAGAAGAAAGCGGTTGGCGTTTACTCGACGATAACCAAAAGAGAAAAAATGTCGTTCTTGAACAGGGCTACCGTTACGATAAAAAAACCAAGTTTACCGACTATTTGCTGTTAGATGCTTATAGTCGTCCTTTGGCTGTAATAGAAGCAAAGAAAAAGGATTATCCTCTAAGGAGCGCAAAAGCGCAGGCAATGGAATATGCAACACGTTTGGGTGTTCGGTACTTCTATTTGTCAAACGGTGAAGAACATCTATTTTGTGATGTGCAAGATGGAGTTTTGCATCCTTCGGATTCTTTCCTTAATCAGGATGAATTGATTGCTTTAACTGAAAATTCCGATATTAGAAAAAAATTGTGGGAAGAAGCTTGCGAAGATACATTACTTGCCGAAATTAAAGTCCCTAATATTCAAAATAATGTAAAGTTTAAAGACGAAGAATTAAGGGATGATTTCTTAAAGGATTCAAAAGTAAAACTTTTGAGAGATTACCAAGTGGACGCAGTAAATGCCATCATTGAATCGGCGAAACAAGGGAATAATAGATTTTTGCTTGAAATGGCAACAGGTACAGGAAAAACATTGACCTGTGCAGCTATTATCGAAATATTTTTGAAGACAAAAAATGCTCATAGAGCCTTGTTTTTAGTCGATAGAATCGAACTGGAAAATCAAGCAAAACGTTCTTTTGACGGAGTGTTCAACAACGGACAACATTATACAGTTAGCATCTATAAAGAAGGTAGAGATAATTGGCGTGCGTCGCAGATTTTGATAACTACCGTTCAATCCCTGTTGGCACAAGATAGGTATCAAACAGAGTTCTTGCCGAGCGATTTCGATTTAATCATTGTAGATGAAGCGCATCGCACAATAGGCGGAAAAGCCAGAGAAGTTTTTGAGTATTTTGTTGGCTATAAAATTGGGCTTACTGCTACGCCGAAAGATTATTTTAGAGGTGTAAATACAAAACAACTTATATCTACAAATTTATACGAGTATGACGCAAGGGCTTTTCGTGATACATATTTAACTTTTGGGTGCTCTTCGGGAAAACCTACGTATGAGTTTACGCTTGCAGACGGTGTGAAGAAAGGTATCCTTGTGATGCCCTATGCAATTGATGCGAGAACGGATATCACTTATCAGTTAATGGATGAGGGGTTGAAAATATACCAAACCGTATCAGGTGAGTTAACAGATGATGAACAAGCCGAACAGATTTTTAAAATAAATGATTTTGAGAAAAGACTATTTTCAGAAAATACAAACGAAATGTTTTGTCGCATGTTCTTGGAAAATGCGAAAAGAGATCCGCTTATCGGTGAAATCGGTAAAACGATAATCTTTTGTGTTTCGCAGGCTCATGCAGGAAAAATAGCGAATATTCTCAATAGCCTTATAAAAGAATATGAGCCTGAAAAGTGGAATAGATATAGCGGACATTTTGCAGAACAGGTAACGTCAAGTGTAGAAGATCATTCAAAAATGACGCAACTGTTTACGACGGAATTTAATGAGTTAAACGGAACAAGTAGTTATTTAGACGGATGTGATTCCGATGATTATAAAACATCGAAAACACGTGTTTGCTGTACCGTTTCGATGATGACGACGGGATATGATTGTCAAGATTTGTTGAATATTTGCTTAATGCGTCCTGTATTGCAACCGTCTGAATTCATTCAAATTAAAGGACGTGGCACGAGAATATTTGATTTTATATTGGATAGAAAATTCGTTAAAAAAGATGAATTCTATTTCTTTGACTATTTTGGTAACTTTGAGCGGTTTGAGTATTATGATTACGATAAGAAATTAAAGGCACCGAAACAAACGTCTGGGACTCAGCCCAATGGAGACACTTCTGTCGAAAACGAAACAGTAACTCTTAATATTCCCGACGAAACAGTAATGTTAGTAGGGGCAAAAGTTGGAGATGACGGAATGCGGATAGACCGTGAGTTTAATAAGGGAACTTCGTTAAGAGAGGCGATGCTCGCCGATGAAGAGTTGAGAGAAGCGGTTGAGAAAAAAAATTGGGATAAAGTTGTAAGGATAGTTAATGAACGATATAACAATAAACAGCAATACGGATACGAGAATAACGAAAGCATCGGGAAGCAAATGCGCTTGCAAAGAATTCCAAGCTGGCGGGAACTTGTTGAATTATATTACGGTATAAAAACAAGATTAAAGACCAAAGAAGAATTATTGCAAGCAGCCGTTACAAAGTGTATGCAGTTTTTTGATATTGAAGAGGTAAAACGAAAGGATATTCGTAAGCTTGTCGAAGCGTATGTTGAAAGTAAAGAAATAAGAAATTATATCAGTAATGAGCAATATATGTTGTTTGATTATACGGGGATATACACTATGCAGGATTTTATTCGTTTGGGGGATAAGAAAAAACTGATAGCACAGAGCTTAAAAGATATTGTACCGCAAGAATTATTAAGGAGTGCTTAATATGGCTGAAATAAATAAAATAATTAAAAATGCAAGGGATGTGTTGGTAGGAAAAGTTCCCGATCCGCAGTCGCAAATTGACCAAATTACTTTGGCGCTAATATATAAATTTATGGATGCTAAAGATAGAGAAGCGAGAAGTTACGATTTGCCCGCTACCTTTTTTGTGGGGGAATATGAAGATTATTCTTTCACGAGAATTATGAAAGCGACAAGTAATCCCGAAAAGTACAAGCTATATTCTACCGGTATTGAACTTTTGCAAAACCGAACGGATCTGCCTTCTACTTTTGTAAGCGTTTTTAAAGATGCGTTTATCCCTTACAGAGATCCACAGACTTTAAATTTGTTTCTTGCTGAAATTGACAAGATTCCTACGGACAACACGGAGCTTTTGGGCACAGCGTTTGAAGACTTGCTTTCTATTATGGGAAGTCAAGGTGATGCAGGACAGTTCAGAACGCCGAGACACATTATTGATATGATTGTTGAAATTGTTAATCCGCAAAAAGGGGAAACCATACTTGATCCCGCTTGCGGAACGGCAGGTTTTTTGATTAGTGCGTATAATAAGATTTCAAAAACCTACTTATCAGTTGAAGAGCGTGAGCACTTAATGAATAATGGGCTTGTTGGGTATGACATTAATCCCAATATGGTGAAACTTGCAAATGTCAATTTGTTTTTGCATAACTGCAAAAAACCGAATATTCATCTTTATGACACACTTTCCGAAAAAACATATTGGAAAGACGATTACGATGTAATTCTCGCAAACCCGCCTTTTATGACTCCGAAAGGCGGAATTCGTCCGCACGAGTTGTTTAATGCAATAAACGCAAATCGCAGTGAAGTATTATTTACATATTATATTGCCAAACATTTAAAGCGAGATGGCAGAGCTGGTGTAATTGTGCCGGAAGGGGTTGTTTTTCAATCGGCAAATGCTTATAAAAATTTGCGCCGTATGTTAATTGAAGAAAATTATCTTTATGCCGTTATTTCTCTTCCGAGCGGAGTATTTAATCCATATAGCGGCGTTAAAACAAGCATTCTATTAATGGATCGGGCTTTGGCTCGAAAAACGGATAAAATTTTGTTCGTCAAAATGAATAATGATGGTTTTGATTTGGGCGCACAACCGTCGTATGATTGAAAAGAACGATATTCCGAATATTATCAGCTTAGTGAAAGAATATATTTCCTGTGTTGAAACAGAAAGTGTAGATACGTTTAGCGATAAATATGGTTTATCTGTTTTAGCAAGTAAGGAAGAAATTGCAGAGAATGATTATGTTTTAGTTGGAGATAGATATAAAAATAATTTACCGCTTGATTGTGAATATGAAATGGTACAATTAGGGGATACTCGATATTTCTGTTTAGAGTCAGGCGGCACACCGAATTCTAATAATGCAGAGTATTGGGATGGAGATATAAATTGGGTAACTCTTGTAGATTTACCAGATACAGATAAAGTAACATTGATAAAAGAAACCGGACGAAAAATAACTTCTTTAGGCTTGAAAAATTCTTCGGCGAAATTGTTGCCGGCAAATTCTATTCTAGTCTCTTCACGAGCGACAATAGGAAGAGTTGCTATTTCAAAAGTAGAATTGGCAACCAATCAGGGATTTAAGAATATAGTCATAAAAGATTTTTCTAAAGTTGACCCATATTATATAGCTTTAATGCTTAGTGTTCAAAAAGATAAATTGTCAAATATGGCCACGGGAGGTACATTTAAAGAGTTTTCTAAAAGAGCATTGGAGAATTTTCAAATCCCGCTTCCGCCGATCGAAATTCAAAAGCAAATTGTTGCGGAAATAGAAAGCTATCAAAAAATTATTGATGGCGCAAAGCTAGTTGTGGGTAATTATAAACCAACATATTCTTGTGGTGGTATAAATTGCGAGAAAAAAACGATAAAAGATGTGGTGGTGTTTAATCCGGCAAAAACAGAGGTAAAAGATTTTGTCGGTGATGTGTCCTTTGTCCCTATGTCAGAAGTACAAGAACATTCTATTCATTTTGAATGTAAAGGCACCAAAAAAATAAATGAAGTTTATATTGGTTATACATATTTTAGAGAATCTGATGTCCTTATAGCAAAAGTGACGCCTTGTTTTGAAAATGGGAAATCAGGAATAGCAAGAAATTTAACAAACGGTATTGGGTTTGGCTCAAGCGAGTTTTTTGTTTTACGAGCTTATAATGAAATTATTTTGCCAGAACTAATATATTGTGTAATAAGTAGCAATGAGTTTATATCTCAGGGGAAAGAACACATGACTGGAACAGGTGGGTTGAAGCGTTTAAATAAAAATTTTGTATTAAATTATCCGATTTTTGTGCCGCCTATGGAAGAGCAGAAATTAATCGTTCAAAGAATTCAACAGGAGTATGAAATAGTAGAGGCTAATAAAAAGCTCATATCCATTTTTGAGCAAAAGATTAAAGACAAGCTTTCCGAAGTTTGGGGAGAGTAAAATATCTATGGATGTACATACTTTTTGTGATGAAATAGCGTCTTATCTGCCATTAGATTTTGATGATGAAAACAACAATGCTTATAAGACGTATTTGCTGGAGACGTTAATAGAGAATTGGGAAAAGCAAAAATATCAGTTTTGCATTTTGGCAAGCAACATGTTATTTATGTCTTGCCTTTATAAAGAATGTTGGTTTTTGTTGGATAAGCAGATTCCCAATGTTGATTCGCTGGTACAGAGAAATGCAAGTTTTGGAGTATCAAAGCCTTTTGAATTATCTGTTATCTCGGAGAAAACTTTCCTTGAGCAGTTTATGAGTGTATATGGTTTGCATGCGAATAGAAAAAGTGAGGCTAAAAGACTTATTGATGTAAGAGATGAGTGCGCACATGCTTCGGGAGAAATTCAATATGAGCAAACTGATGTTGAATCAAAATTTCAAGAGTATGTAAAGGTGCTTGTTACAATTTTTGATAAGCAAAAGGAACACATTGAAAATGCGTTTATTAAGACTGTTGAAAAATATTTTACAGATGATAGTGTTTTTGATAATGGTTCTGATTTCCTATTTTTAGAACAATTCTGTAAAATACAAAAATTGTCAAAAAAGGATTTGCAAGTATTAGTTGCGGACGGTGTTTTCAATAAGATTAAGACCGATATGATTAACAATCGAAAAGAGATTTGTAGCAGAAAACTTTCATTGATTTTATTAAAATACTATATCGGGCAGAAAATTTTGGATGAAGCATTTAATTTAGACTATCTATGTTCAGAGATTTGCAAATTAGCAACAGAATATCGTGAAGAAAAAGACAACATTCTTATTTACATTGATAGTGAAAATATTTATAATCAACCAGTGATTTCGGATTCCGACATTCGTATTTTAATAGAAAAGTTAAGTAATATAGAAGGAACGGGAGTGGAGCATGCCATAGGGATTGATTTATCGGAATTCACTTCAGAAGGGGATGGAAATGAATAGTTTAAAAAATATCCTTATTGGGATAGCGCATGTAAAATATTCTGAAGATGATTGGGGCAATAATTATGAAGTCAAAACGATCACTTCAGTTGAAGATCAAATAGTAAATTATTTTACTGATTATGATTTCAATGCTCAATTTGACATTGATAGAGTATCGGATTATTACCTGATTAGCAAAATTTGCCAAATGGAATCTTTGAAGGATAAAATTATTGACAATGATATAAGGGTTCGGTTTGGAGAAATTATAAACTTCTGTAATGCGATCAAAAAACAGTTCCCGATAAGGAATTTGATTGCATTTTATAATAATTTCTCTTTTGATATTGAGAGTGAGTATCTACGGATGAGGCAAGCTGTTTATGATGATATTCCGCAGTACTATGGGGCAATTCAAGAGAATGCTTATAAAAAGGCGATTTTACAATGTCCACATTTAATTTTTGAAAAATTTAAAGACTATAAAAAAGTAATTAAAGAGTATCCATCATTAGTAGAGATAATTTTTTCTGATGAAAATATAGCATGTTATCTTTCCGGACCTAATTCTAATTTCATAGCAGCTTGTGTGCTCGCTGTCAATAGCACCGATATAGGTGATACGGTTAAGTTAAAAATTATTAATGCTTTTAAAAACGAAGCTAATAATATAATCAATTGTCAGGATATTAAAGTTGCATTGCAAAATCAAATACGCTATAAAGCATTAATAGAATTTTTATACATAATTAAAGATCCCGAATTTTCATCGGTTTATCGGAAAAAGCAAAAAGAAGTTGACGAAATAGTAAACGAATATTTAGATCAATATGGACAGAAATTTTCGATTCCCATTCCGTTTCAAGATATAGCTAAGAGACTCGATAACCCTAACTTATCAAAAGCAATTAAACAGGTTGAATTATCGCATGTTCGGGATGATAAAATAAAGGAATTATCACATTTTAGTGTATTAGCTCGCGATATTTCAAAGGATTCTATTTTGGATGATATTTGTTGTACGGCTGCTGATACGAATGAAAATTTTAAGATGTCCATGCAAAATTCAATAGCATCTTTTCATCAATTTTATATTCCTATGTATCGATATTATTTAGGGGACACGCATTTTAATGATTATACAGTAATGCAAAGGAATTTTTTAAAGTTTATATATGATGAGTTAAGATTAAACTTTCTTGCTATTACATCGCAGATTAGTGCTTGGGAAAATAAAGTTAAAGAGTTCATTGAGGAAATTAATAAGGGGAATAAGCCTATTGATGTGGCAATTAATTGTTTAGAAAAAACGATTTTGCTTATCGAAAGAGTTTTGACGGATATTTACTGTAGGGAACTAGAAAAGAGAAAAGTTTTTTATAATGCAAGATTATTAACTTTAGGCTCAATTTTGAAATCCGATTTAAAGGATAATCCGTTGCTAGAAGTTCTTGGTGAAGAGCATCTAAAATATTTAGAGTATACTTTAATTTCAAATGTGGATAAAAATGGTTTAAAAGTTGGATTGAATTTAAGAAATGTTTGTATGCATAGTGCTTATGATTGGGATGAGTTTGACATAGGCAATACAATGATAAGCATAATGATATTGACAGGCATAGTAAATGCGTTGTTTTTGTATTACAATAAAATAGTTTCTTTGCGTTATCAAAATAAAGTTGAAAAAAAGAAAAAAATAGATTCCGCCATTGCGAAACAGGAAGCCCTATTGGAAGAGTTAAAACTTATTGAATGTCGCAATAGTGAAGCTTTTCGCGAATTGCAAGAACAGACTAAAAAACTTAATATTACAACCACTATACTTGATTTGCTGAAAGCGAATGGGGTAAAGGAAGAAGATATAAAAGTTTTTTTAGAAAAAAACAAGATGGGCATTTCATCAGAATTACAAGAAATGATTTTGAATGAGATGCAGAAAAGTAAGAATTATCATGAATACATAAATGCTTTAAAGAAATACGATATAGTACACGACCAGTACGTGCAAAAATTACTGGGCTATTACTCGGACATTTTAATGGATAAAAAAGAATTGTTTTCTAAGGAGTATAATGATAGCTTAGATTCATTAGCTAAACAAGGTTTTTTATTGTATTTTTTAAGAACTCCGGATATAGATGAAGAAGTGCTCTTTAACGAAAATAATTTGGAAATTATAGTAGAGCAAATGAGTTTACAAGTTAGGAATACTTATAGAGATTTCTATAATAACAAGTATAGCCCTTTCTCTGATAGTATTAAAGAAATCGTCGATTTGTTTGAAATGTATGATTATAACAAATGTGCAAAAAAAACAATTGAGATTTTAAAATCACTTATTCCAGATATTTCACGAGTTGCAACTGAATGTAAAAATCAATTTCCCCAATTTGAATACTATTTTGATAAAATAGAGTGTTGTAAAAAAATATTTGATCAAATAATTTGTCCTTTAGAATTATGGGATAAAACATTCGTGAATTATAATGATATTGTGCATTTATCGCCAATAAGACCAGCAAACAAAAAAGATTGCGTTCAATTGCTATTATTGTTTGATAATGCTCATGAATTTGCAGCAGTAGTAAATGCATGCTTATATGTCAAGCGTACAATTGACAGAAGGATATAAAGATGGCATATAATTGCGAAAATGTTATATGGGTGCGTGAATATTTAGAAACAGTTTTTAGTAGCAAAGAAAAACCTTCGCCGGATATTATTTGGGACAAGGTGTCAAAGTTTGGTGGGAAACTGTATAAATACTATTCTTTTGAAGATAAGTATTCCATAGAAAATTTAAAAAACGGGTTGGTTCATTTTTCGAAGCCTGAAAAGTTTAACGATCCGTTTGATTGTTCTGTCAGTATATCTCTGGACAAAATCATTGAAGCGTATTTACCTGTGCTCATTGACAGGGATATTTCGGTAGACGGTGAAAACGAAAAACTGATTAAAGATTGCATAAAGCAAATCTTATTTGATAATCAAACTGATATACAAACAGATATTAAAGAGCTTAAGGTAATAAAGCTATTGATTACGGCACCGGCATTTCAAAAGCTTATGCCTAAAATGGTTAAAGGAGAAAATATTACTGAGTTTGAAATTCAACAAGCCCTATTATCTTCTTTTTTAGATGTAAGCTTTGCGTCGCAATTTTATGGTTTAATAGGGAGTGCCAGCTCGCCTGTTGATTTAAGTAAACTTCCTTTAAATGATTTATATCCCGATATTATTTCCGCTATTGCACAAAATCCCGATATGTTAAGTTCTTTGGGCGCAAATATTTCAACAGAAAATATAGATAAGTTGAAACAGCTAAACGATGTAATGAAGTCGAATAGCTTGATAGAAAAATTAGAAAAAGTATCAATTATGGGTGGCTTTGACGGAATAAAATTAAAGGCGGAGTTGGAAGATACACGCAAGAAGTTAATACCTATAGCTGAAAAATTAAAGGAATCCATGAATAAGCAATTTGCGATAACGTGCTTTTCAAAAATTTCGAATTCAATTCTTATGTGGTCACACTATGCAAACAAGCATACCGGATTCTGTGTTGGGTATAACTTTGAAAAATGTAGAAACTGGGATGCGCTTATAAATCTTTTGCCTGTACTGTATTCAGTTGAAAGACCATCGCTTCCTATGGGGTTAATTGATTTTTCAAATCCTAAAGAGATAAAATTGAATAATATTTCAGATTATGTTCCCGAATTGATGATGCTGTTATTAAGCAAAAGTAATAAGTGGGATTATGAAGAAGAATGGAGAATTGTTAATCATCAAAGCCAACTTATTGATGCGCATTTGCTTGATTTACATACAATATCTCATATTTATTTAGGGGCAAATATTTCAAAAGACAATGAATATCTAATAAGAGATGTCGCTAAAAAACTAACTATTCCAATAAGTAAGTATCGAATAAGTCCCGATAAGTATCAATTGGAAATTGAGGGTTAAATATGCCAGAAACATGCGCGTATAAATTGAATGAATTGAAACAATCTGCGGCGACAAAAGGTATGTTCTTGTATTACTTCTATGATAGAGGTAAGCTTTCGTCGTGCGAAGTAACGGAGTATCAGTTTGATCGTCTTGTTGAATTGGATACAGAAATGTATAATTCAGACCGTGTCGAGAAAGCGCATAGGGCTACATACGTTAAGGCGGACGGGAAGTCTTACTATAAAAAGATTGACATGGAGAACGACGACGGTACGTTGCTTGACGAGAAACAGCGTGGGATGCTTGAAGATATTACCGAGCAAGCGACAGCGGATAAAAGATTGTCGGTACTATCGAAAGAAGATAGAGAGATTTACGAATTATATTATTTGGAAGAATATACGCAAGTCGAAATAGCGGAAGAAATCGGAAAGACGCAGAGCTATGTAGCAAAGCATCTTGCGAAAATTGAAGATGCGTTGAGCGGCTCATCCGAGAGTGATGAGGCGAAAGCCAATGCACAGTGGGAAAAGTTTTTGGATAAGTTCCGCACGGATGATGACGAAGATATTCTTTGGGATATGTTCCGTGTAATCATGCCCGTGGATGACCAAGCGGAAATGGTAAGTTGGTTTTATAGTTATCGCGAGTATTACAAATTCGGCTTGTCGTACTTGGTTATACGTCCGTTCTCGAAATACAGAGACGATACGATTGCGGAATTGGAATTCGGCAATAGGCTGAACGAGTTACCGCACCGTAGCCGAGAGGTTTATTACGACATATTCGATGGGCAAATAGATGAATTGCGTTGGCTGAATCTTGCGTTGTGTGAGGAAGTGGAATACCGCAAAAAGACATTGAAAGAAAAGCCAAAGCAGACAAATTTTGAAAAGATATTCGAAGAAGCGGAAAAGGCTTGCAGTCGGTTGGATATGACGGCAGAAGAATTTATACATAAGAGATTCTTACCGCAACAATACGCACGGTTGGAAAAGAGATATGCTGACTTCCGCAGGAAATATAAGAATGTAGTCGTAATAGAAGAAGACGATCCACGACCTATAAGAGAGCAGATAATAGATATATTCGGTGAAGGTCCTGTGCCGCATTTTAGTAATCCCGAATTCAGAAAGAAAAAATAATTTCAAAAATTTTTTGAAAAACGGAATATTTCAGGCGTTTTATTCGCTTGATATATGGAGCTCAAAATAAACCACAAAGGAGACAATATGGCAAATACAGAATTTAGCGTAAACGGAATAGATGTTCGCTACAAAATAATTAACAAGGATGACTATATATCGTTAACCGATTTGGCAAGATATGTAAATCCTGACGAGCCGAAAATCCCCATACAGACTTGGATGAGAAATAAAGACGTCGTATCCTATCTTGGGTTGTGGGAACAGCTAAACAATCCGCATTTCAAAGGTCACGAATTTACGACCTTTGAAAATAAATCCGGCGCGAATAGTTTTTATTTGTCTCCCGAGAAATGGGTAAAAGAAACAAATGCGATAGGCATTATAGTAAAGCGCGGTAACGGCGGCGGCACGTATGCACACAGAGATATTGCGTTCGAGTTTGCAAGTTGGCTCAGTCCCGAATTCAAACTGTATTTGGTGACGGAGTTTCAACGGCTTAAATCGCAAGAGCAAAAAGCATTGGAATGGTCGGCGAAGCGTGAGCTTGCAAAGGTTAATTACCGCATACATACCGATGCTATAAAGGAAAACATTGTTCCTACGCTTACAGAAGAACAGTTGAAGTATGTATATGCCGACGAAGCGGACTTATTGAATGTTGCGTTGTTCGGCAAAACTGCGGCGCAGTGGCGTAGAGAAAATCCCACGCTTAAAGGAAATATTCGTGATTACGCGACGATAGAACAACTACTTGTGATTGCTAATATGGAAAGCTATAACGCAATTCTTATAGAGCAAAACGTATCGCAAAGCGATAGGTTGAAACAACTTAATGCTATGGCTATTTCTCAACTGCGCGTGTTGCAGCAAAGCAATTCGAGATTGCTTTCGGAAGGAAGAAAAGATTAAAAAGAAAAAAATTTTTAGCGAAATGGAATAATTCGGGCGTTCTATTCGCTTGATATATGGAGATGGATAATTCCGTGTATTTGCGCGGAATTAAATGCTTCTTAAACATGGCGAATCCGCCATAATTAAAATTCAATAACAACGACAGGCTCACGGTGATTACGCCGTGAGTTTTTCGTTGCAAGTAAAGGAGGTTTTATAGCATTGGATACAAGTTAAAAATCAAGAAAACAAGAAGTAAATATTTTGGGAAAACGTACCAAAGTAAGGGCAAGTTTGTAGCAGGATAAGAAAAATGCAAATTTTGTGGCTATTTGCATTTTTACTTTCCGAAGCGGGAGACCCGCCTTCGGACTTTCGTCCACACAAGAAAGAACAAAACAGGGAGGTAACAAACATAAGCAATCAACCGATTATTTTCAACATTACTTATACACCGTGGAAAGTCAAGAGTAACGCAACGGCGGAAGAAAGAGCGAAGTTCGAGCGCGAACGCCCGTATTATGAAATGTCGGACAGCGGAAATAATATATACAAGTATATGACTTCGGATAGGAAACTGAACGGCGAAAACTCAAAGACGGAGACGCGCTCACTCATTAATTATTTCGAGAAGTCAACGGGAGTGTTTAACGGCAACGGAGTTATAACGCAAGAGCAGTTAAAAGCAATTCAACAGCGCGCCCATGCGCCAAAGAACATCTGGCACGGCTTTATATCTCTGAACAAGGAAATGTCGTACAAGATAGATACGCCCGAAAAGTGTATGTGGCTAATTAAGCGCACGTTCGGCGAGTTCTTTAAGGATATGGGATTAGACCCAAAGAACATAGACCTAATATGCGCGCTTCATAAGGACAAGCCGCACCACCTGCATATTCATTTTTGGTTTGCCGAAAAAGAGCCGAAGTGTAAGTACAGAAAGAAGCAAACTGAGTACAGGCACAAGGGAAAGATTGAAAAGCGGGTGCTGGATAGAATGCACGTCAGACTTAATATGGATATTATGGAATCACATCCGAAGTTGTATGTATCAAGAGATGAAGCTTTGCGAGAGTTGAAGAAAATATCCGCACTTAGAGACATTATAACAAAAGACGACATAAAGGAGGCGGTACTCGAATTGGCAAAGACAATTCCGAAAGTTTGCAGTTTTCATTACGGCAGTAAAGATATGATACCGTACCGAGAGCAAATAAATAGGGTTGTCAATAAGCTTTTGTTGTACGATAAGACCGCTCGTAAAGCCGATTTGCGTTTTGATGCCGAGCTTCAATCATTACGTCAAAAAGTAAACGGTCTTATTAACGGCAACGGCGAGAATACTAACCACTATAAAATTGATCCGAAAAACATAACGCTTATAGACGACATAGAAAATGACTATAAGCGTAGGCAGGGAAATATCTTGTTGAACACGGTAAAGTACATAAAGTCCGAAATCTTTGAAACGAAAATAAGACACAAGGTAAACGACAAATGGCTTAAACGCAGGCTTGCTATTTCTCACAGAAAGGTAGGAAAGCTTTTTGACGGACTGCTTGCATCGTTTGGCGGCGAGAGTGAATTATTAGAGCGCGACTTTACAAACCGTTTGCAAGAGATTGAAAAGGAAATAGAACAAGAAAGGGAGGCGCAAGGAAATGTAGAGGAACAACTGAAAATCAATTCCAAGTGGACTTGGGGAAAATAAAGGTAGAGAATAAGCCTAAGTCGTATTAATATTCGTAAAACGCTTGACTCTCAAAGCCAAAAGTGATAAGATATACTAAATCGTATAAATACGACACATATATTTTACGGAGGTTAGGTTATGGAAAAGAAAGGCAGAGCGATTAAAGACAAGCGTTACGAGGATAAGCACAAGGAAGAAAGAAAAGCCAAATGTATGGTTTGGGGAACGAGCATACCGAGAGAGAAAGCCGAGAAAATAAACGAATTTTTGAAAAGATACGGCTATACAAAGGTAGAGCTAATACAAGCGGGATATGAGGAATTATTAGCCCGACACGACACCGACTTTGCAAAGCTCAAAGACGGTTACGACGATTTTTTCGGTTTTGAGGAAATCGATAAAAAGAAAACTGAATAACTATTAAATCTTTTCGCAAAAGGAGGAAAACGCGATGGAAAGAGAACATAGTATTCAAAGCTATAAGGACGCGGATTAATTCCGTAATGTAAGTCCGAATAAGGATACTTGAACAAAAATTTAATTATTGATTATCAGAATAAAGAAAAAGGAAACTTTAACGCGTTTATCGATATGATGGCGCAGCTGATTAAAAAATACGGGAATGCGGTATTGAACGATACCAAAGCCAAAACGGAGAAGAATAATGAATCGAGAAGGTAAAAAGTGCATTTTATATCCCAGAGTAAGCACCGAGATGCAAGTTGAAGGATACAGTCTTGACGGGCAGAAAACGAGCTTAAAAAAATTTGCCGAGCGAGAAGAAATGCAGATAGTCGGAATCTATGAAGATGCGGGGAAGTCGGGAAAATCGATAGAAGGGCGACCTGCATTTAAGCGTATGCTTTCCGATATTCAGGAAGGGCTTGACGTGGATTATGTTTTAGTCTATAAACTTTCTCGATTCGGGCGCAACGCCGCCGATATTCTCAATTCGTTGGAGTTTATTCAGTCGTATGGCGTAAATTTGATTTGTATTGAAGAAGGCATAGATTCGTCGCAGACAAGCGGAAAGTTGCTTATTTCCGTTTTGTCTGCGGTTGCCGAGATAGAGCGGGAAAACATTCTTGAACAGACCATGAACGGTCGCAGAGAGAAAGCTCGGCAAGGAAAATGGAACGGCGGTCCTGCGCCGTATGGGTATATATTGAAGGATGATACGTTGCTTATTGACGAACAGGAAGCGGAAATAGTGCGAACAATTTTCGATAAGTTTGTCAATACGAATATGGGCTACACGGGCATAGCGAAATATCTGAATCTGCAAGGCATAAAAAAGACGCCACGCAAGAAAACCGATATAGAAGAGTTCAGCGCACACTTTATAAAAATTCTTTTGGATAATCCTGTTTATTGCGGTAAGATTGCTTACGGAAGAAGAACAAGGGAAAAGGTAAAAGGCACGAAAGCCGATTACAAAGTTGTGAACAAGCAAGACTACTGTTTAGTGGACGGTTTGCACGAAGGTATTATTGATGAAGAGCTGTGGTATAAAGCGCACGATAAAAGAGAAGCGACGGGAGTGAAATCCGTATCCAAATACGGAAAGGATCGCGCTCATCTATTAACCGGAATTATCAAATGTCCGAAGTGCGGAAGCGGTATGTATGCCAACAGGGTTTGCTGGACGAAAAAGGACGGTACGTATAAAGAAGTTATGTATTATGCTTGCAGTCGCAACAAACAAGAGCGCGGGCATTACTGCGATTATAGCGCAAACCTTAAAAAGACGGATATCGAGCCGCTCGTTATAGAGTTTATCAAGGATTTGGTGCAGGACGAACACTTTGCCATCGAGATAAAAAAGAAGATAGGTTTGCAAGTCGATACTACGAAAATCGATACGGAAATAAGCAACTACGAAAGTAAGTTAAAGGAGGTGGAATTAAACAAAGCGAGATTGGAGCGTGAAATCGACTCGTTGCCGATAGATACTACGCACCGTGAAAGAAAATTGCACGATATGACTTTAAGACTTGACGCTTTATACGATACGATTGCGGAAATCGAAGAAAAAGTCGAAGATGCGAAACTTAGAAGAAAGTCGGTGGAAGCGGAATTCATCACGATGGAAAATATTTATAAAATTTTGCAACACTTCGGGGAATTATATGATATAATCAGTGATGAGGAAAAGAAAGAGTTGATTGCGACTTTGGTTAAAGAAATTCAGATTTATCCCGAAGAGGAAAGCGATACGCCCTTAAAATCGATGAAATTCAACTTTCCCGTGTATAAAGACGGGCAAGAAGTGAACGAAATCTTTTTGGATAAACAGACCAACGTTGAGACGTTGGTTTATTTGGGAAAATGATGAGGTGTTTATAAAGCAGCAAACAGATAATATATCGAAAATAAATAATATAAATAAAAAATCCTCTTTTTTGAAATAAAAGAGGATTTTTGTTATAAGATATCGAATATAAAAGTAAAGAAACAAAAGAGGTGAACTTTATGGACAACAGTTTTGCTAACCGCGCTAAAATTGAGGCCTTAAAAGCCGGGGCTACGTTTAACAACAATGAATTGTGCAATCTATTTCAATGTTCCCCACAGGGAGGAATGAGGCGTTCGAGAAGAACCAATACCCTTGTACTAATTAGAGATTATACAGGTTTTAATCCTTATGATGATCGCTGGAAAGAGGATGTTTTACTCTATACAGGAATGGGACTGGTAGGGGATCAATATTTTAATACTGCTCAAAATAAAACCTTATATTTTTCTGGCTCGAGCACTATTGGAATACATTTATTTGAACGTAAAAATAGGGTTTATACCTATGTTGGCAAAGTGGTTCTTGCTGCAAAGCCCTATTATGGGCGCCAATCGGACAGTATGGGGAAGGACAGACAAGTTTGTATTTTTCCTTTGCGATTGAAGAAAAACGAAAATGATAAAGGCTACATAGTCGAAGGATAATGTAATTGTTTAAAGCCTTTAATAATGCATAATTTCCTTTGAAATGTGGATACTGTTCCATATGGAAAACGTAATTAAAGTTTTGGTATTTTCATTGTCGTCGTTTGCGTTTCTTTTTCTCGTGACGAAAATTCTCGGCAAGAAACAGATCGCGGAATTGAGCTTTATCGATTATGTGCTGGGGATTTCCATCGGTTCGATTGCGGCCGAATGGAGCACGGAAACGGAACAGCCCTTTTATCACTATATCATTGCGCTGACAATTTACGGCGCGTTGAGCCTCATACTCGATCTTTTGGAACGGAAGCAGCCTTTCCGCAAATTTTTGAAAGGGGAGGAGCTGACGATCATCGAGGACGGCGAATTTAATTATGAAAATCTCAAAAAGTCCAAACTCGACGTCGAGGACGTACTCGGTATGGCGCGCGAAAAAAATATTTTCGATATAGAGGATATCGCGTACGCCTTGTTTGAAACGACGGGAAAATTGAGCATTCTCCCCAAGAGCGCCAAACGCCCGACCGTGATTGAGGATATCGACGTGAAAGAGGCGCCCGCCTCGCTGACTGATTACGTTATCATCAACGGAAAACCGCAGTATCAGGTGATCCGCGAGCTGAAAATGACGGTGGAGACCGTTTTCGAAAAGCTGGATATCAAATCCAAACGGGACTTAAACAATATTTTGGTCGCCTCTTACGATACGGAAAAAAAAGATTTTCTCGTTCACCGAAAATAAGGGGCAGATTATTTAACGACGGAGAAAAAGTATGGTGGAATACGGCAAATCGGAACTTGACCATATCACGGGCCGCGATCCCGTGATGAAGACCCTCGCGGAGCGTTTCGGATATCTCGAAAAGGGCATGACGGAGGACGTATTCGTCGCGCTGGTGGAGAGTATCGTAGGACAGATGCTGTCGAATAAAGCCGCGGGTACGCTTTGCGGGCGGCTGAAAAATATCGTGGGGGAATTTACCCCCGCCGCATTGGCGGCGCATTCGGCGGAGGAGATAAAAAGCTGCGGGATTTCGCGGCGCAAAGCGGAGTGTATCCTTGCCTTGGCGCAGGATACGTTGGAGGGGAAGTATGACTTCTCGTCGCTGGAAACGCTGTCCGACGAAAAAGTGATAGAGTTTCTTACCCAGATCAAGGGGGTGGGCCGCTGGACTGCCGAAATGATCGCGGAATTTTCACTCGGCAGAAAAAACGTCTTCAGCGAAACGGACGTGGCTCTGCGCAACGGCATTATGCAGGCGCACGGATATAAGACGTTGAGCAAGCGTCGGTTTGCGGCTTTGAAAAAGAAATATTCGCCCTACTGCTCCGTCGCGTCGCTCTATTATTACGAGCTTAACGACGTTCTGCGCGGTTCCGCTTCGGAAAAACAATAAAAATACATAACGTTCCGACCCGCGAGGCTCGGGGCGTTTTTTCGTATAAAGGAAAATTTCGGCGGGGTGAAGGCGGGGCCTCTCGGCCGGGGCGTTTTGAAATTTTTTGAGGATTTTGTCCGCGGCGCTTGCAAACGCGCTCCACGCATGATATAATGAAAAGGCGAAAATACCAAGGAGAAAACGATGAGCGAATTGAGAAAAATCCCCAACGTGGGGAAAGCGACAGAGGCAGATCTGATCGCCATGGGCTATACCACGATAGAGTCGCTGCGCGGTGCCGACCCTCAACGGCTTTACGAACAGGAATGCGCCCTGCGCGGGCAGACGATCGACCGCTGTCAGCTCTATCTTTACCGCGCGGTGGTCTATTGGGTGAATACGCCCTCTCCCGACCCCGAAAAGAGCAAATGGTGGTATTGGAAGGACGAATATCTCGAGCCTGCCCCCTGCGGGGTTCTCTGCTCGGAATGTAGCTATTTCCCCGCGGACTGCAAGGGCTGTCGGACGATAGAGGGAAAGGTTTTCTGGCTGCAATATACGGGCGGGAGCGTTTGTAATATTTACGATTGCTGCGTGCGGAAAGGGAAACGCCGCGATTGCGGAGGGTGCGAAAAGCTTCCCTGTCCGCATTACGATCTGAAGGACCCGACGATTTCCGACGAGGAGAACGAGGCGGGCCGAAAAAGAAATATAGAAAGGCTGAAAGCCCGGGAGGAAAAACGCTGATGCTGGAATTTCCCGAAGTATCCACCATGGCCCGACAGCTGACGGAAACCGTCTCGGGGAGCGCAGTTGCAGACGTGCGGCCGCCGACCAAGCCGCATAAATTCTGCCGGTTTGGCGGCGCGCCCGCAGAATACGGGGACAAGCTGCGCGGCTGCAAAATCGCGGGTGCGGAGGGCTTCGGGCTTTTTGTCGAGCTTCTGTTTGACAACGGCCTCGGGCTTTGTTTCAACGACGGGGTCAACGTGCGGCTCGTCGGGAAAAAGGACGCGCCGAAGGAATATCAACTGCTTCTTTTGCTGGAGAACGGGCGGGCGCTCGCGTTTACGGTGGCGATGTACGGCGGGATCGTTCTGCACGGCAGGGAATACGACGAGCCGTATTATCTGAAAAGCCGAAACGCGGTGCCGCCGTCGGCGCCCGGATTTGCCGCGTATTTTGAGGCGGCTTTCAACGCCTGCAAACCAAGCTTAAGCGTCAAGGCCTTTTTGGCGGCGGAACAGCGTTTCCCCGGGCTGGGCAACGGCGTATTGCAGGATATTCTGTTTGCCGCGGGGATTCACCCGAAGCGCAAAGCGAGGTCTTTGAGCAAGGCGGAAAAGGAAAAATTGCTCGGCTGTGTGATATCGGTGCCGGAGGAGATGACGGCTCGCGGGGGCAGGGATACCGAAAAGGACCTATTCGGCCGCGCGGGCGGCTATGCGACGAAGCTGTCGAAAAATACGCTCGGGAAAGGCTGTCCGCGCTGCGGCGGCCCGATTACCAAGGAGGCGTATCTCGGCGGGGCGGTGTATTACTGCCCGCATTGTCAGCCGTTGACGGCCGCTGAAAATACGCCGCTTCTCGAAACGGAACGGCTGATCCTGCGTAAATTTACGCCCGACGATGCGGAGGCTCTGCTGGAGCTTTTGCGCGATGAGGAAACAAACGCCTTTCTTCCCTGGTTTCCGCTTAAAACGATGGCGGAGGCCGAACGCTTTCTCAAGGAAAGATTTCTCGATTGGTACGCCGCTCCGTCGGCGTACCGCTATGCCGTTTGTCTGAAATCGGGCGGCGGCCCCATCGGCTATGTATGGCTGAGCGACGACGAAAGCCACGATTTCGGCTACGGTTTAAAAAGAAAGCTTTGGGGAAAGGGAATCGTTACGGAAGCCGCGCTCGCGGTTGTTGAAATTCTGAAAAGGGCGGGACTGAAATACATCACCGCCACGCACGACTTAAACAACCCCGCCAGCGGAAGGGTAATGCAAAAGCTGGGTATGACCTATCGTTATTCTTACGTCGAGCAGTGGCAGCCGAAAGATATTTCCGTTACGTTTCGAATGTATCAGCTCAATTTGGACGGAATGGACGGCCGCGTCTATATGGGGTATTGGAATAAATATAAAAATCACTTTAAGGAGGTAGTTCTATGAATAGTTTTGTTTACGACATTCCCACAAAGGTATATTTCGGCTCCGACCAGCTGGGGCATCTGGGCGACGAGCTCAAACGCTTCGGCAACAGGGTACTGCTCACCTACGGCGGCGGCTCTATCAAAAAGACGGGGCTTTACGACCGCGTGACGGCGGAAATCTGCAGGGCGGGGCTGGAGCTTTTCGAGCTTTCGGGCATCGAGCCGAACCCGAGAGTGGATTCCGTGCGCAAGGGCGCGGAACTCTGCCGCAGGGAAAAGATAGACGTGCTTCTGGCCGTAGGCGGCGGTTCGGTCATCGACGCGACGAAATTTATCGGTGCGGGGACGTTTTACGACGGCGACCCGTGGGAACTTTCCACGGGTAAAGGGGAAATCAAAGCGTGCCTGCCCATCGTCACCGTGCTGACGCTTTCGGCGACGGGTTCGGAAATGGATACGGGCGGCGTTATTTCCAACCCCGAAACAAAGGACAAGCTGGGGCGGCTGGATCCGCACATGCTGCCGAAAGTTTCCTTTCTCGACCCTGTCAATACCTACACGGTAAGCGCGTATCAGACCGCCTGCGGCTCGGCGGATATCCTGTCTCATCTGTTCGAGGTCTATTTCAATATGCAACCCGATCTGTATATGCTGGATTGCTTCATGGAAGGGTTGATGAAAACGGTGATCAGATACACGCCCGTCGCAATCGAAAAACCCGACGATTACGAGGCCCGTGCCAATCTGATGTGGGCGTCGTCGTGGGCGATCAACGGCTTTGTCAACGGCGGAAAGGAACAGGAGTGGACGTGTCACCCCATCGAGCACGAAGTGTCGGCCATCTACGACATCACGCACGGGCTGGGGCTGGCGATTATCACGCCGCGCTGGATGGAATATTGTCTCGACGAAACCACCGTATCCAAATACCGTCAATTCGCCGTCAACGTATTCGGTATAGACGAAAACGAGCCTCCCATGTCTGCGGCGAAAGCGGCGATCGCAAAATTGTCCGACTTTCTGTTCGGCACGCTGGGATTAAAGAGCACATTTTCCGCTTTGGGGATAGACGATTCTAATTTTGCGCTCATGGCTAGGAAGGCCTGCGAAGGGAAAGCGATTCACGGCTTCAAGACGCTGACTCCCGACGACGTGGAAAAGATTTTGAGAATGTGTCTCTGATGTCTTTTTGCATAAATGTTTAAGATAAATATCTATAAAGTATAAAAATCCCTTTTGTAAAAGTATATTTAGTGGTTTATAATTGTTTAATAGTTGAGAATAATTGATATATAAAAAGAATAAACTTTCAAAAATAGTAGTTTGGAGGGGTTGACAAAACGTAAAAAAAGTGTTATAATAAAACCGTAAATGCGGGGACATGAAGTGCCTGTGATATTTTTGCGTACGGGCGAAATGCGAGGTTCGCGGCGCGAGACGAGAGGTTGCGGGCATTTTTGCGCGCGGTTGGGACGTAGGCTGCGCGGAGGAAAATAATCGATTGCGGGCGTTTTTTGCACATAAACGGAAGGTAAGCTCCGCAGCGTTGCAATATCGGTCGAACGGGGGCAGATGGGCGCGAAGAAAAAAGCGAGCGCCCATTTTGTCGCCTCAAACGGGGCGAAACCATACAAGAAACCGGAGACGGAAAGGAGGAATGCTAAAATGAAAATTACCGAAAAGCTTTTCGACAGAAACGGAAAGGGAATAAAAATCCTCTGTATCGGTCTGCTTTTGTCCGTCACGCTCATTTGGGGGTACGGCATTATCGCTACGGACGACGTTCTCGTGGGGAACATGGGGGTGTTTACCTTGCTTGCGGGGCGTTTTTTGCTGGCGGCGGCGCTCCTGTTCGGTTTGCGGCTGTGCCTGCGAAAAACCAAACGTTACGCGCGTATCACCAAGCGGGAAGCGAAAGCGGGGATTCTCGTCGGCGTCGTCAATTTCTGCGGATTTTTGTTTCAGTCGTGGGGGCTTTTATATACCGATACCGCAAAGAGCGGCATGCTGACGGGCGCCTACGTCATTTTTGTGCCCGTCGTGTATTGTTTCCTGCGCAAAAAGTTTCAGTGGCGGGCGCTGCTCAACGCCCTCGTGTTTCTCTTGGGAATGTTTTTTCTGTTCGATCTGAAAAGCGCGGGCGGAAATTTCAACCGCGGCGACGCGCTGACGTTGGCCTGCGCGGGCTTTTTTGCCGTTCAGATTATTTTGGTGGATAAGTTTGCGGACGACATCAACGTATTCAATTTCAGCGCGCTGCAAATGCTGACGATGGGGCTGTGCGGCCTGGTCGGCGCGGTGATTGCGGAAAGGAACACCTTTGCGGCCGTCGATTGGAGCGTCTGCCTGCCTGCGGTGCTCTATCTCGGCGCGTTAAGCTCCGCCTATGCCTATATCGTGCAGACGTATGCGCAGAGCCGCATTTCTCCCTCTTTGGCGGCCATTTTGCTGAGCCTGGAATCCCTTGCGGGGGTGTTGTTCAGCCTGACCGCGGGAAAGGTGGGCTGGAGCCTTTCGTTGGCGCTCGGCTGCGCCATTATGGTGGCGGCGTCCGTTTCGGCGGCGGTAGGGGACTCGAAGAAGCCGAGCCCCGCTCCTGCGCTGCTCCCCAAAGAGGCGGAGCCGACGACAGAGCCTCTTGCGGAAAAGAAAGAAGAAGCGTCCTGCGAGGACGAGGAGGCGATCAGCGGCGCGTTCAACGCCGCCTATGTGCCCGTAAGGCCGAAGGAGTAAACCATGAAAGTCGGAATATCGACGGCTTCGCTGTTTTCGAGAAAAAATAACGAGGAAGCTCTTCCGCTGTTCGACGCCTTGGGCGTGGGGACGGCGGAAGTCTTTCTTACCTCGTTTTCGGAGTACGACAAGGCGTTCGGAAAACTGCTGAACGCGCGGCGGGGCGGCGTGGAAATCCATTCGGTGCACGTGCTCAATACGCAGTTCGAGCCGCAGCTGTTCAATTCAAATCCGCGCGTCTGCGGAGACGCTTTTTATTGGCTGGGGAGGACAATGGAGGCCGCGAGGGAATTTGGGGCGAAATATTATACCTTTCACGGTATCGCGCGTATCAAGCGCGCTTCCCGTTCGGGGGAAAACGACCCTTTCCCCGCCTGGGGGAAAACGCTGGAGAAGATCTCCGCTTTCTGCGCGGCCTACGGCGTTGCGCCCTGTCTCGAAAATGTGGAATGGGCGGTGTATAACCGTCCCGGGGTGTTTCGCGCTCTCGCAAAATATTTCCCTTCCCTTTCGGGCGTCTTGGACGTCAAGCAGGCGCGCATTTCCGCATATCCTTACGAAATGTACTTAAACGAAATGGCCGGACATTTAGCGCACGTGCACGTTTCCGACGTGAACGGGCAAGGAAGGATCTGTCTGCCAGGGAAAGGCGTTTTCGATTTTCCCGAGCTCTTGAAAAGGCTCGACGGCGCGGGCTTTACGGGGCCTTTGCTCATCGAGGTGTATAAAGACGATTTCCGCGAAGAAAGTGAGCTGAAACGTTCCTGCGAGTTTCTCCATGAGCTGCTGTATAAATATTCCTTCGACGATTGAAAATTTTTTTGGAAATTTTTGCATATACTGTTGACAAGCGGGTATTATTCTGATATAATAAGATTAAATCTTAATAAAGTTGCTTGTCGGGAGGAGAAGGACATGGAAAACATTATTGAAAAGGAAGCGATGTTCAAGATCAGCTACGGGCTGTTTGTGTTGACCGCGCGGGACGGAGAGAAGGACAACGGCTGTATCGTCAACACGGTGTCGATGATTACGGAAAAGCCCCTTCGGATCACGGTATATGTCAATAAGCTGAATTATACCGAGCAAATGATTAAAAAGACGGGCGTTTTCAACGTGTCTGTACTGACGGAGAGCACCCCCTTCGAGGTGTTTAAGCGGTTCGGGTTTGCGAGCGGCAGGGACACGGATAAATTTGCGGGGGCAACGGAGCCGAGAAGCGCCAACGGTCTGCGTTACCTTTCGGCTAACGCTAACGCGCTGATTTCCGCGAAAGTGGTGGACGCGCTGGATTACGGCACGCATACGCTGTTCGTCGCGGAGGTGACGGAGGCGAAAGTGCTTTCTGCGGAGCCGTCGGTGACTTACGATTATTATTTTGCGCATATCAAACCCAAGCCCGCGGCGGCCGCGCCTGCGGCGGAGAAAAAGGTGAAGCGCTGGATCTGCAAGATCTGCGGATTTATCTATGAAGGGGAGAGCCTGCCCGACGATTATATCTGCCCGATCTGCAAGCACGGGGCGGAGGATTTCGAGCCGCTGGACTAAAATCAAGGAAATAAAAAGCCCGTCCGAAAAGATTTTCGGACGGGCTTTTCAGCGCACTGAAGGACGGGAACTTCAGCCTTTTATTAGTTATGAAGTTGATTTTAGCCGATAATAAATATAACGTCGTTTTATGATAAATTTTACATGTTTAGACTAATATATCAACCCTGTAAAAAGTGCTATATTATAAATAAGAGGCTTGATTATGGATTTGAATGTGTCAGGTCAACATATTGGATATTTCAGACATGAAATAAATTTTTGCTCGAGAAAGTTAAGCGTAAAGATAGCGCGACTCGAGACTGATATACATCGGGGTGAATGCGGAAATTTTATTATTTTTCCTCGGAACGATCTGAAGTTATCGAAAGTTTTTACGTTGAAAATACGAGCAATGCATAAATCGGATATAGCATATGGCAAGAAATTACCCTCAATTTTCGCTTAAAATCGCCCCTGATTATTTGGACAAGCTTAAATATATAGCAAACGAAAACGGCCGCTCGGCTAACAAAGAAATCGAGCAGATTATTATAAGGTACGTTAAGGAATACGAAAAGACCTACGGAGAAATAGAAAAAGAGGATATAGAATGTTTTTTCAAACTTTTGAAATAAGGCAAAACTCGTTTCTTTGCCTGCCGAGCGGAAAAATTCGTTTCTCGATTTAATGAAAAATACCAAATAAAGCCGCCCGCCCGAAAGACGGAAAAAGGCCGAAAAAGGTTGGAAAAAAATAGGGTAAAAGACTTGACAGAAATTCTTTCGGCTGGTATAATAAACAGGTAGCTTAAAAATCCAAAGCGTACCAAAAAGTGCCTGAGGCGAAGGAGGGTTGAGAGGAATGTCTACGGTTAAAGTCGGAGAAAACGAAAACGTGGAAAGCGCATTGCGCCGTTTCAAAAGAAAGTGCTCCCGCGACGGCATCATCGGCGATTTAAGAAAGAAGGAATTTTATGAAAAGCCTTCCGTAAGAAAGAAAAAGAAGTCCGAAGCTGCCAGAAAAAGAAGCAAGAATTAACGAAAGAAGAAAGCTCACAATGCGATTGTGGGCTTTTTTGTTGCAAAAAAAGCAAAAATGTGTCGAATATAAACGAAACAGAGAAAAGCGACGGCAAAAATACGACAAAAAAAGAGGTGAAATACTTTTCATGACACAACAACGCACTTTACGAGGACTTGCAAGACAAGCGAAAAACCGAATGAAAAACGGATTTTGGAACGAATGTCTGGACGATCTCAACGCACAAATGGAAAAGGCCAAAGAGCAGGGCTTAAACGAAAGCAAAGCGGGGCGTTATTTCAAAAGCCGCGTCTCCGCCACCCTCGCGGGGGAAAAGGAAGACGAGTTTTATCTCAAAGTAAAGACGCTGCTGACCACGGAAGGCGAAGTGAGCGACGCGATCGGGCGGCTGACCGACCGCGAATATTACAACTCGCTTTCCTATGAAGAAAAGCAGCGCTATACGCTGGCTTTAAGCGAAAAGTATCTTCGCGCTCTCGAGCGTTTCCGCCGCGAAAGCGAATTTGAATTGTCCGCGAAAAAAGCGTAAAACCCTCAATCCGCTTGCCAAAGCGCGGGCGGTGTGCTATAATATTTTTATGAATCAGACCACGGAAATACGCGATATACTCGACAGACTCAACGAAGAACAAATCAAGCCCGTTTTGACGACGGAGGGGCCCGTTCTGGTGCTTGCGGGGGCGGGCAGCGGCAAGACGCGCGTGCTCACCTCGCGCATCGCCTATCTCATAGCGGAAAAGGACGTTCCGCCCGAAGCGATCCTCGCCATCACGTTCACCAATAAGGCGGCCAACGAGATGAAGGAGCGAATCGGGCAGATCGTCGATGCGCGCGGCATGTGGGTTTGCACCATTCACAGCATGTGCGTGCGCATTTTGCGCATGTACGCCGCCGAGGCGGGGCTGACGCAGAATTTCTCCATTTACAGCGAGACGGAGCGCGCCAACATCATTAAAAAGTCCTTTCAGGAATGCGATTTCGACGACGAGAAGCTTTTGAAAAACGTCAAGTGGCATATCGCCAACGCGAAGATGCTGGGGCTCTCTCCCGCCGAATATGCGGAGGAAAACGCCAAGGAACGGGAAATCGACGACGTGACGAAGGTTTATGCCCGTTATCAGGCGCATCTGAGAGAAAACAACGCGCTGGATTTCGACGACCTTCTCAACGAAGCGCGTCAGCTTTTGAAGCGGAACGAGGAAGCCAGAGGATACCTCGGCGGAAGGTTCCGCTATATTCTCGTGGACGAGTTTCAGGACACCAACGCGGTGCAGTTTGAGATCGTCAAGCTCCTCGCCTCCGTGCACGGCAATCTCTTCGTCGTGGGCGACGACGATCAGTCCATTTACGGCTGGCGCGGCGCGAAGATCGAAAACATTCTTCATTTCGAAAAGGCGTTTCCCGGGGCCAAAACCTTTAAGCTGGAACGCAATTACCGCTCGACGAAAAGTATTTTGAAGCTCGCCAATACGGTTATTCATTTCAACGGCAACCGCAAGGACAAGACGCTTTGGACGGAAAACGGCGACGGCGAAAAGCCGCAGGTATTCGAGGCCGAGGAGGAGAGCGGGGAAGCGAGATACATAGCCCACACCATCGCGGGGCTGATCGCAAGGGGCTATAAATACTCCGATTTCGCCGTGCTCATGCGCATCAACGCGCTGACGCGCTCGTTCGAGCAGGAGTTTACCTCGGACGGAATCTCCTATAAAGTGTTCGGGGGCTTCAAATTCTTCGAGCGCAAGGAAATCAAGGATATGCTGGCGTATCTGCGCCTCATCAACAACCCCTTCGACAGCGAGGCGGCGGTGCGGATCATCAACGTCCCCAAGCGCGGGATCGGCGCGAAAACGGTGGAGGCGCTCGAAAATTACGCCTACGAAACCGAGCTTTCCGTGTATGACGCTTTGCTCGACGCGGACGAGCTCGGGCTTTCCTCGGGCACGAAACAGAAGCTCAAGGATTTTGCCGCGCAGATAAAGGGCTGGATTGTCGATAGTCAGGAGCTGCCCGTCAACGAGCTGGTAAGAAGCATCGTCGAGGGAACGGGCATGCGCGCGGCGTATGCGGACGACAGCGACGAAAGCATCAACAAACGTGCCAACATCGACGAATTTATCAACTCCGTGGACGAATACTGCCGCCTCAATCAGGGCGCGACGCTCACCGACTATCTCAATCAGGTCACCTTGAGCTCGGATACGGACGATATGGACGAAAGCAACTATGTGACGCTGGCCACCGTCCATTCGGTAAAGGGGCTGGAGTTCAAATGCGTGTTTCTCTGCGGCATGGAGGACGGGATTATGCCCACCTCCCGCGCGGACAACGACGAGGACGAGCTGGAGGAGGAACGCCGCCTGATGTACGTGGCGATCACGCGCGCGCGGGAACGGCTGTATCTCACCCGCTCCAAAAGCCGCTATCTCTACGGCAAGCGGGAGCCGACCATGCGTTCCCGTTTCCTGAAGGAATTATCCTCCGAGCTGGAGCTTCCCAAGGAAGCCCGTCTCCGCCCTAATTTCGGCTATTCGGAGGACGGATATTTCTCCGACGACGACCCCGAGACCTATGGCAATTCCGCTTTCGGCGGGGGGCGGTACGCGGCGAAAAATTCGTCGTACGGCGGCGGATACGGCGGCGCGTCCTACGGTTCGTCGTACGGCGACAGGCAAAATTCCGCGCCGAAACGGAGCGCGTGGAACGGCGGCGGATACGGCGGTTCGTCTTATGGCTCGTCTTACGGAAACGGCGGCGGTTCGTCGTCCTCGTCCGCCCGCACGGCCGCGCAGAAATCGACGGGCGCGTTTACCTACGGCGGTGTGGGGAGCGGCGCGGCCAAGCCCAAGGCGGGCGGAAAGGATTTGTCCGCCTTTAAGATCGGCGTCAAGGTGTCCCACCCGAAATTTGGCGCGGGGACGATCGTGGGGGTGCGCGGCGCGGGCGCGAACATGATTTTGGACATCGCTTTTTCGGGACTGGGCATCAAACAGCTGTCCGCCTCCCTCGCGCCTCTCACGGTACAAAACGCATAAGGAAAGGCCATTCGATGAGCAGACAGAGAGAACTTACCGACATTTTGAACAAATGGGCGTACGAGTATTACGTCCTCGACGCGCCCACGGTTTCGGACAAGGAATACGACGCTTTTTACGACGAATTGAAAAAGCTTGAGGCGGAGAGCGGGGAGGTGTATCCCGACAGTCCCACGCGCAGGGTCGGCGGCGAGCCGATCAAGGCGTTTGTCCAGCACAATCACATCGCCCGTTTATACAGCCTCGACAAATCGGTGACGGATGAGGAGCTGCAGGCCTTTCTCACCCGCGTGTCCAAGGTCGCGGGCGGGGGGACGGAATATACGGCGGAATATAAGTTCGACGGGCTGACCGTATGTCTCACCTATGAAAACGGCGAATTTCTGCGCGCGACGACGCGCGGCAACGGCGTGGTGGGGGAGGACGTGACGGCGCAGGTGCTGACGATAAAATCCTATCCCATGCGCATTTCCTATAAAGGCACGCTGGAGGTGCGCGGCGAGGCGGTGATCCGCCTTTCCGTTTTGAAAAAGTACAACGAAACCGCGGCGGAGCCTTTGAAAAACGCGCGCAACGCCGCGGCGGGCGCGATACGCAACCTCGACCCGCGGGTGACGGCGGAGCGCAGGCCCGACATTTATTTTTACGATATCAACTACCTGTCCGACGGCGAGCCTCTCTCGCAGGAGCAGGCGCACGATTTTCTCGTAAAAGAGGGCTTTAAGGTGTTTCCGTATTTCCGTATCTGCCGCTCGGAGGAGGAAGTTCTGGCGGCGATCGACGAAATCGAGGTCGGCCGCAAAACGCTGGACGTGCTGACGGACGGCGCGGTAATCAAGGTCAACGACGCGGCCGTGCGCGAGGCGATGGGATATACGGACAAATTTCCGCGCTGGGCGATGGCGTACAAGTTTGAGGCGGAAGAGGTGACGACGAAGGTCGTCGGGGTGGTCTGGCAGGTGGGCAGGACGGGAAAGCTTACCCCGCTGGCGCAGCTGGAGCCCGTGGAGCTTGCGGGTGCGACGGTGCGGAAGGCCACGCTCAACAACTACGGGGACATTTTGAGGAAGGACGTCAAAATCGGTTCCCGCGTGCTCATCCGCCGTTCCAACGAAGTCATTCCCGAGATATTGGGCGCGACGGAGCACACCGACGACAGCCGCGAGATTGAAAAGCCGACCGTATGCCCCGCGTGCGGCACGCCGCTCAACGAGGTGGGCGCGCACCTGTTTTGTCCCAACCGCGGCTGCCGTCCGCGGATTGCGGCCAAACTCGACCATTATGCGGGCAAAAACGCGATGGACATCGAGGGATTTTCCGAAAGCACGGCCTATCTTTTGATCGACAAAAAAAACGTCAGGGCCTTTTCCGATCTCTACCGCCTGAAAGCGGAGGACCTGAAAGACCTCGAAGGTTTCAAGGCAAAAAAGATAAACAATCTCCTTTCCGCGATCGAAAAGAGTAAGACTCCCGAGCTCGACGCCTTTATCTATGCCATCGGGATAGACGGCATCGGCCGCGTGGCCGCGCGCGATCTCGCCAAGCGTTTCAAGGGAATGGAAGAGCTGAAAAAGGCGGCTTACGACGATTTGATCGCCCTGGAAAATATCGGCGATATCACGGCGAACAACGTCGTCGCCTATTTTGCGGACGGGGAGAACCTGCGCGAGCTGGACGCCCTGGCCGAGGTCGGCGTTACCCCCCGCGCGGAGGAGGCGCCGAAGGGCGGCGTTTTCGAGGGCGAATCGGTGGTGCTGACGGGCTCGCTGGCTCATTATAAGCGGAGCGAAGCGCAAAAGATCGTCGAGTCGCTCGGCGGCGTATGCCAAAGCGCCGTCACCGCCAAAACCACGCTGGTGCTGGCGGGCGAGGACGCGGGCAGCAAGCTGGAAAAGGCGCAGAAATTGGGCGTGAGGATCATCGACGAAGCGGAATTTGAAAGGCTGATCGGAAAGAATTGAAAAAAACTCGGAAAACGGCCGACAAATCGCATAATACCGCTTGAAATTTTCGGAAAAATCTGCTATAATGGTAGGAACTTGAAAGGACGGAAAAACGCTATGTTGAGCATGACGGGATACGGAAAGGGAGAATATAAGGACGGCGGCATCGAGCTGACGTGCGAGATCAAGACGGTGAACAACCGTTATCTGGACGTGTCCGTCAAGGCTCCTCGCATTTTCGCGGCCTATGAGGACATGGTGCGTTCTCTCGTCAGGGCAAAGCTGACGCGCGGCCATGCCGACGTGTTTGTTTCCTGCAAGGACAAACGGGAAAAGCCCGCCGCGTTGACGGCGGACGTCGGGCTGGCGGCCTCCTACGTGGCGGCGGCGCAGGCTTTGAAGGAAGCTTTCCCCTCCCTCGCGGACGACGTTACGCTTTCGTCGGTGCTCCGCTATCCCGACGTTTTGAAACAGGACGACGCCGCGGCGGCGGACGAGGCGCTGACAGGCGCGTTGAAAGCCGCCTTAAACGCCGCGCTCGACAACCTCAACCGCATGAGGCTTGCGGAGGGGGAGAAGCTGAAGGCGGATATGCTCGCCCGCATGGACACGATCGAGGACCTCGTGAAAGAGATCGCTTCCCGCGCGCCGCTGGTGGCGGAGGAATACCGCGAAAAGCTGAAAGCGCGGATTGCGGAATATCTCGGCGGCGCAGGCATCGACGAGGGCAGAATCCTCACCGAAGCGGCGGTGTTCGCCGACAAGAGCAATATCGACGAGGAGCTGACGCGGCTGTTTTCGCACATCGCGCAATTCCGTTCCATCGCTGAGGAGGGAATCGTCGGCAGAAAGCTCGACTTTTTGGTGCAGGAATTTAACCGCGAGGCGAACACGACCTGCTCCAAGAGCAACGATATCGCCCTGACCCGAACGGGGCTCGCGCTGAAAAACGAAATCGAAAAGGTGCGCGAACAGGTGCAGAACCTCGAATAATCGGCAAAGGATTTGACGGTACATATGAAAAATATTCTGATGGCAATATCCGGTCCTTCGGGCGTCGGCAAGGGGACGCTGGTAAAAGCTCTGCTGGCCGAAAGAGAGGACGTGACGGTGTCGGTGTCGTGCACCACCCGCCCGCCGAGAGCGGGAGAGCGGGACGGAAAGGAGTATTTCTTTCTGACGCGCGCGGAATTTGAGCGGCGTATCGCCGAGGACGATTTTCTCGAATACGACGAGCATTTCGGGAACTATTACGGCACGCCGAAATCTTTCGTTCGGGAGACCTTAAAGAAGAAATCGGTTATTTTGGAGATCGACGTGGTGGGCGCGCTCAACGCGAAGAAGGTGTTTCCCGAGTGCGTCCTCATCATGATCGTTCCTCCTTCGGAGGAGGAGCTGAAAAAGCGGCTCAAAGCGAGAAATTCCGAGACGGAGGAGCAGATCGCAAACCGACTCGAGCGCATGGAATACGAGTTTTCCAAAAAGGCGCTCTACGACTATATCGTGGTGAACGATACGCTGGAAAATGCGGAAAGGAAGCTGGAAGAGATCATCGACGGCGAAAAAAAGAAAATGACACAAGGAGTGTGAAAGATATGATTAACGAACCTGCGGTAGATGTATTGATCAGGGATCTGGGGGCGGAGGAGGACCCCGTCAGCCGCTATGCGCTGTGCGTGGTGGCGTCCAAGCGCGCCCGTCAGATCATCGAGGCGGAAAAAAGCCGCGGCATTCACGATTTTACGGGACGGGACAAGGAGCTTTTATTGGCGTGCAGGGATATTGCGGAAGGCAAGGTCGTCATCGCCAAGGACTGACGGACTGTAAAATTTTGCATTTTTTTGCGCGTTGCCTCGAGTTTTTCGGGGCAATCCGTTTTTTAGGGCGGGTAGGCCGGGACAAAGAGGGTTGACGAGGCTATGATAGCGGAAGTGATTGTGGATATCGCCGCGGGCGAGACGGACAGAATATACGATTATCTCTGCGACGACGATATAAAGGCGGGGAGCCGCGTGCGCGCGCCCTTCGGCGGGAAAATCGTCTCGGGGTTTGTCATGCGCCTGAAAGAGACGTCGGACGTCCCGCCCGGACGGCTGAAGCGCGTCTTTCCCTGTTCCGACGGCCTGCCCGCGCTCAATCCCGAATGTCTGGCCCTCGCGGGCAAGCTCACGGCGCGTTACCGCGTGCCCATGGCCCTTTCCCTGCGGCTGTTTCTGCCGTCGGAAATGCGGGCGGGCAAGGTGCGCGAGCTGAAAAAAAATTACGCGTCTCTCCTTGTGCCGCTTTCCGAAATGAGCCTTTCGAAAACGGCGAAAAATCAGCGGGGGGCGGCGGAATACCTCGAGAAGAACGGCAAAACGGAGTGCGGTTTTTTGAACGGCCTGTTTCCGGGCGGCGTCGCCGCCCTCGAAAAGAAGGGCTATGCGCTCGTCAAAAAGGAGCAGCTTCTCCGCGATCCGTACAAGGGGCTGGAGGTCGAGCATTTCGACCGCGAGCTGACCGAGGACCAGCGGCGAGCCGTCGAGCGTATCGAAAGGGACGAAAGGACGGTGCAGCTCCTGCACGGGGTGACGGGCAGCGGCAAGACGGAGATTTATCTGACGCTGATCGCAAAGTGTCTGAAAGAGGGCAAAAGCTCGATTTTTCTCGTGCCCGAGATTTCGCTGACGCCGCAGATGCTCTCGCAGCTGCGCGCGCGGTTCGGCCGCAACGCCGCAATTATGCACAGCGGGCTTTCGGCGGGCGAAAAGTTCGACGAGTGGTGGCGCCTGCGCACGGGGGAAGCGAAAATCGCCATCGGAGCGCGGAGCGCGGTGTTTACGCCGCTTGAAAACCTCGGCGTCATCATCATCGACGAGGAACACGACTCCAGCTACTCCAGCGAAACCGCGCCCCGCTACAACACCTTCGACGTGGCGTACCTGCGCGCGAAATACAACGGCTGCAAGCTGGTTTTGGGCAGCGCGACGCCCGCGGTGGATACCTATAAACGGGCGATAGACGGCGAATTTGGGCTGATACGGCTGGAGAAGCGCATCAACCGAAAGCCTTTGCCCGAAATCGTCATCGCGGATATGCGGCGCGAGGTGCGGCGGGGAAACAACTCCGCGTTTTCGGCGGCCCTCAGAGAGGAGCTGGACAAATGCTTAAAAGAGGGCAATCAGGCGATCCTCTTTCTCAACCGCCGCGGCTATTCGCAGACGGTCATCTGCAAGGAGTGCGGCTACGTGGCCAAGTGCGAGGCGTGCGACGTGTCCCTCACCTATCACCGCGACGAGGACTGTCTCAAATGTCATTACTGCGGCGCGAGATACCGCGTGCCCACCGTCTGTCCCGACTGCGGCGGCCGCAAGCTGTCGTATGCGGGCACGGGCACCCAGCGCATCGCGGCGGAGCTGGAAAAGCTGTACCCCTCCGCGCGCGTTTTGAGAATGGACAACGACACGACGAGCGGCAAAGAGGGACACTATAAAATTTTGAAGGCGTTCGGCGAGAAGCGGGCGGATATCCTCGTGGGCACGCAGATGATCGCCAAGGGACACGATTTTCCGTCGGTGACGCTGGTGGGTATCCTCGACGCGGACATGAGCCTGCATTTTTCCGATTACCGCAGCGGCGAACGCACCTTTCAGTTGATTACGCAGGTGGCGGGGCGGAGCGGCCGCGCGGAGGAAAAGGGCAAGGTGGTCTTGCAGACGTTCAGCCCCGAAAACGACGTTTTGCGCTATGCGGTGGCGTACGATTACGAGGGCTTTTATCAAAACGAAATTTCTCTCCGCGCCGCGACGATGTTTCCGCCCTTTTCCAAAATCGTGCGCGTCTTAGTGACGGGCGAGGACGAAAAAAAGGCGCTGGAGGCGCTGCGCGGCGTGTATTTTTCGCTGGAACGCCTATATACCGAGCACGCGGAAAAATTTTTGTTTTTCAATAAAATGCACGCGCCTATCAAGCGGATTCAAAATAAATTCCGCTATCAGGTGCTGATGCGTCTCTCGGACACTTCCGTGCTGCCGCTCGTTTACGACGCGTGCGCGGAGGCGCGGACGAGGGACGTGCTGGTGTCGGTGGAGGAAAATCCGACAAATTTATCTTAAAAAACGGAGTAAAAGGATATGGCAATCAGAAACGTGGTACAAGTGGGTGACGAGACGTTGAGAAAAAAGAGCTTCCCCGTCGAAAAATTTGACGAAGCGCTGGGGCTTTTGCTGGACGATATGAAAGAGACCCTTCGCAAGGAGGAGGGCGCGGGGCTGGCCGCGCCGCAGGTAGGGGTTTTGCGCCGCGCCGTGCTGGTGGACGTCGAGGAGGGCTTTTTCGAGTTTATCAATCCCAAAATCGTCGCGCAAAAAGGGGAGCAGTGCGGCTGGGAGGGCTGTCTTTCCGTGCGCGGCAAGCGCGGCGTGGTCTCCCGTCCCATGAAGGTGAAGCTCGCCTACCAGGACAGGCGCGGCGAAGCGCACACGCTGGTGGCAAAGGGCTTTTTCGCCCGCGCCATCTGTCACGAGCTTGACCATCTGGACGGGGTACTCTATATCGACAAGGCGCTCCGCGTGGAAGCGGCCGAGTGAAAAAACGGGAAAAAATCATGAAGATCGTATTTGCGGGCACTCCTCTGTTTGCGGTAAAGCCCCTTGAAAAAATCATAGAGCGCGGCTACGAGGTGGTCGGCGCCGTCGTCCAGCCGGATAAGCCGCAGGGTCGGAAGGGCGTATTGACGCCTCCGCCCGTCAAACGCTTCGCGGCGGAACGGGGTATTCCCGTCCTTCAGCCCGAAAAGCTGCGCGAGGATATTTCGGCGTTGCGGGCGCTGGGCGGAGACGTCATGATCACCTGCGCGTACGGCCAGATACTCACGCAGGCCGTGCTCGATCTCTTTCCTTTGGGCGTATGGAATATCCACGCCAGTCTGCTGCCGAAATACCGCGGCGCGTCGCCCATTCAAAGCTGCGTGCTGGCGGGGGAGACGGAGACGGGCGTCACCGTCATGAAGACGGCGCTCGGGCTGGATACGGGGGATATGCTTCTCGCTCTGAAAACGGAGATCGGGGCGGCGGAGACGTACGGCGAGCTGTCGGAGCGGCTCTCCCTGCTCGGCGCGGAAGCGGTCGTAAAGGCGCTGCCGCTGATCGAAAGCGGAAATTACACGCCGGAAAAGCAGGACGAGGCGCGGGCGTCTGTCGTGAGAAAAATCACCAAGGAACAGGCGAAAATAGATTTTTCGAGGTCTGCGGATGAAATTGTCAATCTGGTGCGCGGCATGAATCCCGAACCCGCGGCGTTTTCCTTTTTGGGCGAGCTGCGCTTAAACGTCTATCGCGCGGAAGCCGCTTCCCGCCCCGAGGGAACGGAGAACGCAAGGGAGGGGGAAATTCTCTCCGACGGCCCGAAACAGGGCTTTTTGGTGGCCTGTAAGGGCGGAGCGGTAAAGTTGACGGAGGTGCAGGCGGCGGGCGGCAAGCGCATGCGGGGCGCCGATTTCCTCAACGGGCGGAAGGCGGAAAAGGGACAGGTATTTTCATGCTGACAAATCCCGTTTACGACCCCTTTCAAATCCTTGCGAAAATTTATTCGGACGGGGCGCATTTGAAGCAGGCGCTCGCCGATACCTACATCGAGGAGCTCAACCGCGCCCGGACGGTAAAGATCGTTTACGGCGTTTTGGAAAACGACGGATATCTGAATTTCTGTATCAGACGCTACGCGCCCAAGGCGCCCAAGCTGGCCGTGCGCACGATTTTGAAAATTTCCCTCTATATGCTTTTGTTTATGGACAAGCCGAGGTATATGGTGACGGATTCCGCCGTCGAGCTTTGCAAAAAGCTGGGCAAGCAGGGCGTCGCGGGCTTTGTCAACGCTTTTTTGCGCCGCTTTTCGCGCGAGGAAACGGAGGCGGCGATCCCCGCGGGAGACGAGGGACTGTGTATCCGCCTCTCCTATCCCCCGTACGCCTGGAAAATGCTGAAGGCGGAATACGGGGCGCGCGCGGAAGCGATCGCCGCGGCAAAGAGCGGCGGCGTCTGCGTGCGTTTCGAGAGAAACGAGGAAAAATATCTTTCGAAAAAACATATAAATGCTCCCTTCCCGCATATGTTTCTCTTTGAAAATTTCGCGCGGGACGAGAGCTTTTTCGAGGGGGACTACACCTTTCAGTCGGTGGGCAGCGCCGCGATCTGCGACGTTGTGGAGCCTTGCGGAGACCTGCTCGACGCCTGCGCCGCGCCCGGCGGAAAATCCGTGCTTTTGTCAAAAAAGTGCGGCCGCGTCACTTCTTTCGAGCTGCACGCGCATCGCGTGGAGCTGATTAGACAGTACAAGGAAAGAATGGGCGTGAAAAACGTATTCGAGGAGCAGAAGGACAGCTCGGCGTTCCATCCCGAATACGCGGGGAAATTCGACACGGTGCTCTGCGACGTGCCCTGCTCGGGCTTCGGCACGGTCAGCGAAAACCCCGATATCAAGCTCTTCCGCAAAGAGGAGGACTTTCGTTCGCTGAAGGAGACGCAGGCGAAAATCCTTTCCGCCTGCTCGAAGTACGTCAAAGAGGGCGGGACGGTATATTACTCCACCTGTTCGCTGTTCGAGCGGGAAAACGACGGTATCGTGGGGGAATTTTTGGCGGAAAATCCCGATTTTTCGGCGGCGGAGATAAAAAGCCCGCTCTCGAACGAGCGGAAAAAGTTCGGCTTGCAGTTTTTGCCCGACGCGGCGTTCGGCGCGGGGTTTTACGTGGCGAAGCTGAAGAAAAAACAGGACGGAAACGGATAATATGAAAAAGATTTTACAGGATCTGTCCTATGCGGAGGTTCAGGCCTTGGCGGAGAGTATGGGCGAAAAGAAATTCCGCGTCAAGCAGCTTTACGAGGGGCTGACGCAGGGCAAAAAGATCTCCGGGATCACTTCGCTTCCCAAGTCCTTTAAGGAAAAACTTTTAAGCGAATACGAGGACGAATGCGTCGCCGTACAAAACACCTTTGTTTCTTCGGACGGCACGGAAAAATATCTTTTCCGTTTGGCGGACGGCAATCTCGTCGAAGGCGTGCTGATGAAATACAAATACGGTTATACCCAATGCGTTTCGACGCAGGTGGGCTGCCGCATGGGCTGTAAATTCTGTGCTTCGACGCTGGGCGGGCTCGTTCGCAACCTCACGGCGGGAGAGATACTCTCGCAGATCCTTGCGATCAACGCCCTGCATAAAGAAGACGCAGGGGCGGGAAAACGGGCCGTGACCAACGTGGTGCTGATGGGCAGCGGCGAGCCGCTGGACAATTACGACGAGACGGTAAAATTTTTGCGCAACGTCACGGCCGAAGAGGGCCTGAACGTCAGCGCGCGGAATATTTCCCTATCTACCTGCGGGCTGGTGCCGAAAATGTACGCTTTGGCAAACGAGGGAATCCCCGTCAATCTGACGGTTTCCCTGCACGCCACCGACGACGGGGAGAGAAAGCGCGTAATGCCCGTCGCAAAAGCGTATCCGATCGCGGAAATTCTGAAGGCCTGCGCCTATTATTTCGAGCGGACGGGCAGAAGATACTATTTCGAATATACCCTCATCGAAGGGGAGAACTGCGACGAGGAGCATGCCCGCGCGCTGGTGTCCCTCCTCAAGGGAAAGCCCTGCCACGTCAATCTCATCCGCCTCAACGAAGTGAAGGAGCGGGAGCTGCGCGCCACGGGCGATAAGGAAGCCTACCGCTTTTTGGGGCTGCTGGAAAAGGGCGGTCTGAGCGCGACGCTGCGGCGGCAGATCGGTTCGGACATCGGCGGCGCGTGCGGTCAGCTTCGGGCGAGCTGGCTGGAAAGAGAGGATAAGAATGAACGGTAAAATAGAGACGGAAAGGCTTTTGCTTCGGCCGTTGTCCCCCTCGGACGCGGAAGCGGTGTTCGCCTACAGCCGCGAGGCCAACGTAGGCATAAACGCGGGCTGGAAGCCGCACGAAAGCCTGGAGGAAAGCGAGGACGCGCTGGAAAAGGTCTTTTGCGGCAAAAAGGGGATTTTCGGAATCGTCCATAAAATAGACGGGAAGCTGATCGGCACCATCGGCGTCATAGACGACCCCAAACGGTTAAACCCGAAGGCGGGAATGCTCGGGTACGCCATATCGGAAAGCTATTGGGGAAAGGGACTGATGACGGAAGCGGCGCAGGCCGTTTTACGGTTTGCGTTCGGGCCCATGGCGCTCGATTTGGTTTCGGCCTATTGCTATCCGCACAATCTGCGCTCCAAACGGGTGCTGGAAAAGTGCGGCTTTGCCTATGAGGGGCGGCTGGCGCAGAGCGAGCTTCGTTTCGACGGCGCGCTCATGGACGAGGAGTGCTACGTCCTGCTTAAAAATAAAAGCTTTAAGGAGTAACCTATGAGGAAAATCAAAATCGCTCCGTCCATTCTGTCGGCGGACTTTTCGAAAATGGGCGAGGAAGTGAAAAATTTGGAGGAGAGCGGCGCGGATCTCGTGCACTGCGACGTCATGGACGGCGTTTTTGTCAACAACATCACCTTCGGCATAAAAATGGTGGAGGACATCCGCAAACGCACCTCGTTGCCGCTCGATTGTCACCTGATGATCGTGCAGCCCGAAAAATACGTCGAACGTTTCGTAAAGGCGGGCGCGGATATCGTCACCGTGCACGCGGAGGCCTGTAAAGACAATTTGAAGGAAACGCTTCTGCTCATCAAACGCGCGGGCGCAAAGTGCGGCGCGGTGATTAATCCCGATACGCCCGTGTCGGCGGTGGAAAGCGTGATTCCGCTGTGCGATATGGCGCTCGTCATGAGCGTTTTTCCCGGCTTCGGCGGCCAGAAATTTATGGGCGAGGTATTGGAAAAGGTGCGCGCGCTCCGCTCGCTTGCCGAGAGAAGCGGGCAGGCCCTGGACATTGAAATCGACGGCGGCATCACGCCCGAAAACGTCGGTTCGGTAAAGGCGGCGGGGGCGAACGTCATCGTGGCGGGAAGCTCCGTATTCAAAGCCGCAGACCGCCGCGCGGCGATCGAGGCCCTGCGCGGCGCGTGAAGATGAAGGGCGTTATTCTGTTAAACGGCGAGCCGTACAAAGGGGAAATAGACGATACAAACGCGCTGGTCTTTTGCGCGGACGGGGCCTATAACTGGGCAAAGGGCAGGGTGCGTATCGACGAAAATCTGGGCGATTTCGACTCCGCGGCGGAAATTCCTTTCCCCCGCCCCGCGGAAATTTTCCCCTCCGAAAAAAACGAGACGGACGGGGAAATCGCGCTGGAAAAAATGCTCGCTCTCGCCGAGGAAAAGGGGATAACCCGCATCGAGCTTTACGGCGGCGGGGGAGGGCGCGAGGATCATTTTCTCGGCAATCTGCACCTGCTTTACCGTGCCTGCCGCGCGGGAATGCCCTGCGAAATGATTACGGATTCCGCGCTCCTGTCCGTGCATACGGGCAAATTTTCGTTGAAAAACATCCTCGGCAAAACGGTCTCCCTGTTACCCTTCGGCGGCGCCGCGCATATAATAAATAACAGAGGGCTGTTCTATCCCACGGACGATCTGACGCTCTGTTACGGCAGCTGCCGCGGCATCTCCAACGTGGGCGTGAACGAAAACGCCGAAATCGATTGCGACAGGGGAGTTCTCCTCGTCGCGATCAACAAGGAGAAGGATGTCAAAAATCATTTGTTTGAAGCCGCCGAAGGTGATTCGGCTGATTCTGCGCCTGTTTAAGGGCCGCTCCAAAGCGTAACGCGGGGGGGAGAAGAATTCTTTGCGTTACGGAGATCTGCACTCGGACACGCTCACGGCGGCACGGGGCGCGGAACAATTTCTACATATGAAAAACGCGCAGATCTCCCTCGAAAAGCTCATCGGGGGAGATTGCGTTTTACAATGTTTTGCCCTGTTTTCCCGCTCCGCCTCGTCGGACCCGTGGGGGCGCGCTCTGCCCTTTCTTTCCGCCTTTCGCGCGGCGGAGGGGGAACTGAAAAGCGCGGGGATACGCGGCGTTTTGACGATAGAGGACGGGGGACTGCTGGAAAATGACCTCTCGCGGCTGGAGACGCTGCTTGCCGCGGGCGTAAAGATGTTCGGGTTTACCTGGAACGACGAAAACTGTCTCGGCTTTCCCTGCGGCATGCGGGGCGGGCTGAAGCCCTTCGGCCGCCGCGTGGCGGAGGAGCTGTTTTCCCGCGGGATTTACGCCGACGTGTCCCACCTTTCCGACGACGGATTTTTCGAGCTGGCGGACATGGCGAAAAGCTTCGGCGTGCCGCTCGTCGCCAGCCACTCGCTCGCGCGCGGCATTTGCCCCCACAGGCGCAATTTAACCGACGCCCAGATAAAGACCCTGGCGCGGCTCGGCGGCGTCGTAGGCGTCAATTTCGTGCGTCGATTTGCGGGCGCGGCGGGGCTTGCGGCGCACGTAAAACACATCGTCGCGGTCGGCGGAGAGGACGTCGTTGCGATCGGGACGGATTTCGACGGAAGCGAGGACCCGCTGTATGCGGGCGCGGACGAGATGCCGCGCTTTTTCGAGGACATGGAAAGGGCGGGGCTTTCCCCCCGCCTGCTCGAAAAGCTTGCACTTACAAACGTATTGAGAATATTTCCGCCGCCGCTCGCATAGCATAGAAGCCAAGGGACGAAAAAAAGGCTGCCTTATAAAAAGGCAGCCTCAATTTCCGTGATTTAGGCACGTTCCGCTTTCTTCAAGCATCTTGCGCAGACGTAGCCGTTTTGTTCCTTGCCGTCCTGAACATAGGAGACCTTCTGGACGTTGACCTTAAACGTTCTTCTCGTCTTACGATTGGAGTGGCTGACGTTGTTGCCGCTTGCCTGACCCTTACCGCAGATACTGCATACTCTTGACATATTGACACCTCCGATCGGGATAAAATTACCGTATGAATTTGCCTTCCCGCCCGTAGGGCGCAAAGCAAGTATTAATAATATAGCATGATCGCGCCGAAAAAGCAATTAAAAACGCACCCCGAAAAACAAAAAAATAAAAAAATATTTACAAAAGGAAAATTTTTGCTTGCCAAACGCGCGGAAATGATGTACAATAGGAAAGAACTTGGAGAATGATTATGTCTGTCAATACAAGCAACGCTTACGGTAAAATTTCCATATCGGATCTCGCCATCGCCAAAATTGCCTCGCATACCGCCATGGAATGCTACGGCATTGTGGAGATGGTTTCGCGCCGTTTTACCGACAGCCTGTCCGAGCTTCTGAAAAAAGATATCGGCGGACGGGGCACAAAAGTGACGACCTCCGGGAACAGAATTTATATCGACGTTTATGTGATGATGAAGTACGGCGTTTCGTTGAACGCCGTCGCCGAATCCTTGAAGGAAGCGATCAAATACAAGGTGGAAAAGTTCACGGGGATGATCGTGGACACGGTAAACGTAAACGTCATCGGGGTAAAACTGTAAAAGCGATGCGGGCCGTTTTCGGCTGCGCATTTTTCCCATGTGATTTTTTCCATGGGTTTTTACTTAAAATTACGACCGTTTTTTAAGCCGCGTTTTTATCCTTCACTCTATCGCAGGCGGCTGCAGAATACCCCTTTATTTTTTATCAAGACCAAAGGAGCATGTATAATGCAAAAAACGATAAACAGCACCGAATTCCGCAAGATGATCCTGTGCGGTGCTCGGCTTCTCGAAAATAACAGAAGCAAGGTGGACGCGCTCAACGTGTTTCCCGTTCCCGACGGAGATACGGGCACGAACATGTCTCTCACCATGCAGTCGGCGGTAAAGGAGCTTTCCGCCTGTCCTTCCAATGCCTTTATGGAGGTATGCGACAGCGTCTCCAAGGGCGCGCTCAAGGGCGCGCGGGGCAACTCGGGCGTTATTCTGTCCCAGATTTTGAGGGGGATCTGTTCGGTATTGCGCGAATGCGGCAAGGAATTCGACACCCGCACCTTTGCAAAGGCCATGGAGGCGGGCACAAAGGTCGCTTACGGGGCCGTATCCGTCCCCAAGGAAGGCACGATTCTGACGGTTGTGCGCATGATGAGCGAACATTCGGGCAAGGCCGCTTCGAGAAAGAAAAATTTTGAGGAGTTTTTCGCGGACGTCATCGCGGAGGGTGACAAGGCGCTGGCCCTGACCCCCGAACTGCTTCCCGTTTTGAAAAAAGCGGGCGTGGTGGACAGCGGCGGCGTCGGGCTGATGACCATTTTCCGGGGCTTTCTGGCGGCGCTGACGGGCGAGGAGATCGCCGGCGAGATACAGACGCAGGCCGAAACGCAGCCGCAGGAGGATTTCGGGGATAACTCGGATATTATAAACCTCGATCTGGGTGAAATACAGTTTGCCTACTGTACCGAATTTTTTATCATCAACCTAAAAAAGAGCACGACGCTGGCGGATATCGACAGACTGCGCGAGCGGCTGATGAATCTGGGCGACAGCGTCATCTGCATCGGCGACCTCGAAATGGTGAAGGTGCACGTGCATACCAATACGCCCGGCGTGGCGCTCACTTACGCGCTGGAGCTGGGCGAGCTCGACCGTCCGAAGATAGAAAACATGCTGGAGCAGAACCGTCAGCTGAAAGCCAAGCGCGAAGCGGAAAAGAAGGAGATGGGCATGCTGGCCATCTGCGCGGGGCAGGGGCTGGCGGAGATATTCAAGGATCTGTTTGTCGATCGCGTCATAGAGGGCGGACAAACCATGAACCCTTCGGCGAGCGACATCGCGACGGCGGCGCAGAAAATCAACGCGGAGCACGTATTTGTGTTCCCCAACAATAAAAATATCATTCTGGCGGCGGAGCAGGCAAAGGCGTTGACGGAAAACCGCACGATCCACGTCATTCCGACGAAAAACGTTCCGCAGGGGTTCGCGGCCGCGCTCGAGTTCAATCCCGAGTCCAGCGCCGAGGAAAACAAGACCAACATGATCCACGCGATGGACAACGTGAAGGCGGGGCAGGTCACCTATGCGGTGCGCAACACCAGCATGAACGGGTTCTCCATCAAGCAGGGCGACATCATCGGCCTGGACGACAAAAAGATTTTGGCAAAGTCGTCGTCGGTGGAAGAGACGGTGATGAAGCTTTTGGCGCACATGAAGGAGGATTCGCATCAGGTCATTACGCTGTATTACGGCGAGGACGTGAAAGAGGACGAGGCGGAAGCGCTTTGCGGCGTGATCGCGGAAAAGTATCCCGACTGCGACGTGGATTACCACAGCGGCGGCCAGCCCGTATATTATTACATTATTTCCTTGGAATAAAGTATAATTATTCGGCAATTTCCGCAAATTAAAATGAGAGAAGAGGAGGAAACTCCTTAAAACGGAGACGGAAGTCTCTTGCATATATAGAAGTTACGGAAGCGGGAGGAGCGGCGGAGTCGGTTCTTCCGCTTTATCGTTTGAAAAATCGAAAGGAGGCGTGCCGTGAAATTGTCCTTGCTCCGCGCCGTCGGCGAAAAACGGGAAAAGGATTTCAATAAGCTGGGAATATTCGAGGCGGAGGATCTCGTCCGCTTTTATCCGCGCGCCTATCTCGACCTCACCGAGCGTTCCTCCCTGCGCGGCGCATATCACAACGATATGGCCCTCGTCGCCTGCGAGGTGGTGCAGGTCGCGCACGTCAATTACATGAGCCGCTTAAAGACGGTGAAGGCGTACTGCAATCAGGACGGCCTGCCGTTTACCGTCGTCTGGTTCAACCAGCCCTATGTGCGGGATAAGCTCAAGGCGGGGGAATACCTGTTTTACGGGCGGGTGCAGAACAAGTACGGCCAGATTTCCCTCGTCAATCCCACCTTCGAGCCGCTGGATAAAAATTACCGCTTAAAGGGAATCGTGCCCGTGTATTCGCTCAAGGGTTCCCTGTCGCAGAAGATCGTGCGGGACGCCGTAAAGGAGGCCCTTCAAAAGGCGAAGATAGACAGCGTCATTCCGCCGCAGATTATAGAAAAATACGGCCTGGCGCCCCTCGAAAAATGCTATTTCGACATACACAATCCGCCCGATATGGCGGCGAAGGACTCCGCCGCGGAGCGCATCGCCACGGAGGAATATTTCGTCCTCATTTCCGCGTTCAAGCTTATCAAAGGGGACAAGGAGGACGTGCGTATTCATAAATATTCGGTGACGGCCGCTCAGGTGAAGGAGTTTGCCCTGCGCTTCGGCTTCGAATTTACCGACGGACAGAAACGCGCGGTCAACGAGATTTTCGAAAATCTGCACTCGCCCTCCCGCATGAACCGCCTTTTGCAGGGGGACGTGGGCAGCGGCAAGACGGCCGTGGCGCTTTGCGGGATCTATATGGCGGTGAAAAGCGGCCTCAAAGCGGCGTATTTATCCCCGACGGAGGTGCTGGCGGCGCAAAATTTCGCGTTGCTGAAAAAGTATTTTCCCGAGTGCAGAGTGGGCTATCTCGCGGGCGGCATGACGGCCAGGGAGAAGCGGGAGCTGAAAGCAAGGCTCAGGGGCGGGGAAATCGATATCGTATGCGGTACGCACGCCATGCTTCAGGGGGACGTGGAGATCCCCGACCTCGGCTTTATCGTCTGCGACGAGCAGCACCGTTTCGGCGTGGCGCAGAGAAACGCTTTGGCGGAAAAAGGAGAGGGCGCGGACATGCTGGTGATGAGCGCGACGCCCATTCCCAGAACGCTGTCGCTGATTTTTTACGGCGACCTCGACATCACCACCATTTCCGATAAGCCCAGGGCGCGGCAGGAGGTGGCGACGAGCATTATTTCCGAAAACCGTTACGACGATATGCTGGACTATATCGGCAGGGAAGCGCGCGCGGGGAAACAGGCGTATTTCGTCTGCGCGAAAATCGACGAGGACGACGAGGAGGGGACGCTTATCAGCGTGAAGGAGCTGTTCGAGGAGCTGAAAAACCGTCTGCCCTTCGTCAGGTTCGCTCTGCTACACGGCCGCATGAAGGATAAGGAAAAAGCGGAGATCATGCAGGCGTTTAAGGATAAGGCGTACGACTGTCTCGTTTCGACGACGGTGATCGAGGTCGGCGTCGATGTGCCCAACGCCACAATTATGGTGATTTACAACGCCGAACGCTTCGGCCTGTCCCAGCTGCACCAGCTTCGGGGGCGCGTCGGCCGCGGGCGGGACAAGAGCTATTGCTTCCTCTTGATGGGGGCGGAGGGGGAAACGGCGCGGGAGCGGCTTCTGACCTTAAAAAACAATACCGACGGTTTCAAAATCGCGGAAAAGGACTTGGAAATGCGCGGTAGCGGCGACTTTTTCGGTACGCGGCAGTCGGGAAAAATGCTTAACGAGATACGAAATCTGCAATATTCGACGAGCGTCATTTTTGCGGCGAAAAAGATGTCGGACGAGGCCTTCGAGGGGCACTTCGATACGGCGGCTCTGCGCGAAGCGGCGATTAAAAAATATAACAGCTTAAAAGACGTGGTGCTCAATTAAAGAAAGCGGGGGAGTTTTCCCCGTTTTCTTTTTTGGCTATTGACAAAAGAGCCTTTGCGCGGTATAATATAAATCGGGGGAGGAAAAAACGATAATGAAGAAAATATTTATTACAATGCTTACGGCCGCCGTATTTTGTATGACGGCGGCATGCGGTAACGTACGATATAATGCCGTAATCTACGACAACGCGCAATCGGAAATGAAGGAGGAATTTTTGGAAGCCAACCTGACGCAGAACGCGTATTACGGAGACGGCGGCTATGCGGGTGAATCCTGCCCCAAATCCATAAAGCATGTCGTCAAAGACCAAGAAACATTTGACGGTATATTTGCAGAAGCTTGGATAGACATAGATTTTGAAAAGGAAATGCTGGTGCTTTGCTTTTTTACCTGTTATTATATGGGCAGACCTTATGAGATTAATAAAATTTCCGTGGATAACCAAGCTTTGGAGATAAAAGTAAAAAGTGTGCGTCCGAAAGGCTGCTTCGCATACCCTTCAATTCCTGACGCTTCGACGCCTATGCAGAGATGCTTTGCGGTGAAAATGGATAAACTCGATATCGAGGAGGCGGAGTTTTCCATATCGGACTGAACGATCGGGCAGAAACGCTTAAACAGAAAATACGGTTTGTCGAGACAGCTATACGCGGAATGGGGAAAAAATAAATATTTGCCGCAAGCCGCATATGCGGGCTCCTTCAAACGGGGTCCGTTTTCTTTTTTTGCGGGAAAATCGAAATTTGTGAAAAAAATATTACACTGAATTTTTTATTTATACATATTGACGGAACGCGGATTTTGTAGTATAATAAAAGAGAAGTTCAGACGGCGGAAAAAATATCCCGCCGCGGAGGTTACGAGATGTTTGAGATGAAAACGAAAAAAGTGAATACGGACGAGCTGAAATTCGGCGAAAACGGTCTGGTCTGCGTGATCGCGCAGGATTACGAAAGCGGAGAGGTGCTTCTTCAGTCCTATATGAACCGCGAATGCGTCGATAAGACCTTCGCTTCGGGGTACGTTTATTATTACGACCCCGCGAGCGGCCTGCCCCGCAAAAAGGGCGAGGCGAGCGGCAACACGCAGAAAGTGGTTACGGCGTTCCTCGACGACGATAAGGACTGTCTGTTGCTGAAGGTGCGCCAAAAGGGCTTCGCCTGCCATACGGGGACATATACGTGCTTTGCGGAGCAGATCAAAGGCGAGGACAACGAAATCGGCGGCGAAATGTTCGGCAAGCTTCAGCGCATTGTGGAAGAAAGAAAAAAGAACCCCGAAGAAGGGTCCTATACAAGCTTTTTGTTTGCCCGCGGCATCGACAAGATCGCCAAGAAGGCGGGGGAGGAGGCGGTGGAGCTTGTCATCGCATCCAAAAACGACGACAATTCCAAAGTGGCCGCGGAAGCGGCGGATTTCCTCTATCATATGATGGTGCTTCTGGCGGAAAAGGGCGTGAAGCTGTCCGAGGTGTGCTCGGAGCTTTATAAACGCAACAAATAAAGCAAAAAGAGATACAAAAAACCGCGGGTACGAAAACTCCGTATCCGTCGGAAAGAAAAGCTTTGTCCGATTATTTTTCGATAACGGTGCGGTAACCCCCGTTGCCGTGTTTGATGCACACCGAAACGCGGCTTAAGGTGGCGGAGGAGATCTGCGTCTCCTCGATTACCTGCGAGTACGTCTTTCCCTCCAGCATCAGCTTTGCGGAATACAGCCGCTGGGCCATATTATCCACCTCCGCAAAAGTGCACAGATCCTGAAGAAATATCTCGCATTCCTCGGGGGTGTCCAGCTTCGTCAGCCGATCCAAAAGGTAATCGTGCATGGTTTGTTTGTCGGTCATATTTCGCCTCTTGCGTTTCCGTCGGCGTAATTTTTGAGAAAGGCCCTTGTCTTTTCGCCGACGGGATTTTCAAAGATCTGTTTGGGAGTGCCTTCCTCTTCGATCACTCCGTCCGACATGAAGATCACTTTGTCGGAAATTTCTTTGGCAAACTGCATTTCGTGCGTGACAATGATCATCGAGCGTTCTGCGCTTCTCAGGCCTTTGATCACCCGCAATACCTCGCCCGTCAGTTCGGGATCGAGGGCGCTGGTCGGCTCGTCGAAGCAGAGAATTTCGGGCTTCAAGGCGAGGGCGCGCGCGATCGCCACCCGTTGGCATTGCCCGCCCGACAATTCGCAGGGGTAATTTTTCAGCTTGTCCTTCAATCCCACGTCCGTCAATATTTGTTCCGCCGCCGAAGCGTTTTCCGAAAGGGCGCGCTTTAATTCCGCGGCGGATTTTTTTTGCTTTTTGAAGCGTTCCTTCGCTTGCAGGTCAAGCGCCAGCTGCACGTTTTTCAACGCCGAATATTGCGGGAAAAGATTGAAGCTTTGAAACACCAGCCCGAAACGCAGGCGGTTTTGCCGAAGCACGGCGTCGGTATATTTTTTTTGCGCGTCGAATATCTCCTCGCCGCCTACGGAAATGCTTCCGCTTTCGGGCATTTCGAGAAAATTGAGACAGCGCAGCAGGGTGGTTTTGCCGTTGCCCGAGGAGCCGATTACGGAAATAACCTCACCCTTTTCGAGGGTGAAGCCGATTCCTTTCAACACCTCGGTATCCCCGAAGCGTTTGCGCAGATTTTTAACTTCCAGAAAGGCCATATCTTTTCTCCGTGTTTGCCGTCAAATGCGGTAATAGCTCATTTTCTTTTCGAGGTAATTGAACAGCAACGTCAAAATTCCCACAAAGAGCAGGTAAAAAACGCCCGTATAGAACAGCGGCCAGATGATGCCGACTGCTGCGTACCGTTCGGAGGCCAGATATAAAATGTCCTGTACGACGATTACTCTTGCCAAGGAAGTATCCTTGACTAGAGTAATAATCTCATTGCTCATGGGGGGAAGAATGCGACGCGCCACCTGCATAAGAATTACTTTCGTAAAAATTTGTGGACGTGACATACCCAGTACCTGTCCCGCCTCGTACTGACCTTTAGGGATAGATTGAATGCCGCTACGGTAAATTTCTGCAAAATAGCAGGCATAATTAATGGAAAAAGCGACGATGGTAGCTGGCATGCGATCCAGACTTTTCCACCCGAACAAAAGTCCGGGCCCGTAAAAGATTACGAAAATCTGAAGTATAAGAGGGGTGCCGCGAATGACCCAAATAAGCATTTTGATTGGTCTTGAAACTATCTTCAGTTTGCACATGCTCCCGAAAGCGACCAGCAGTCCGAGGGGCAGGGCGAACACCAGCGTAAGAAAAAAGATCAGGCAAGTGGTGCCGAAGCCCTGTAACAGAGTAAAGGTAACGTCCCACATATGTTTAAGCTCTCAATTGATTTTCAATGCCGTATTTTTCCGCGAGTGTTCTTACGAAGCCTTCTTCTGTCAATTTTTTGATTTGTGCATTGACGTCGTCGCAAAGCTGAGTGTCTATTTTACGGAAACCTATGGCGAATTCTTCCACCGCAAAGCCGAGATCCACGGCGACGAGTTTTCCGAAATAGTCCGAGCCTTCGCTTGTCAGCGTAACGGCCAGAAGATAATCGACGACGGCAACGTCGCTTTTGTTTGCCGCTACTTCCATAACGGCGGCATTTTGAGTATTGATTCCGTTTTTTGTACATTCGATATCTTTCACCAAGCCTTCGGCTGCAGAACCCGATTCATAAGCTACCGTCTTTCCCGCAAGGTTGGCGGCGGAAGTATAATTTTCCGCCTCACTCGCTTTTACGACGCCGTATTGTCTGTTTTCGAGATAGACGTCGGAAAGCAGAATGTTTTCTTTCAGTTCGTCCGTGACGGTCATGCCGTTCCAGATGACGTCGATCGTGCCCGCTTTCAGAGTAACGATTTTCGTATTCCAATCCATTTCCTGAAATTTTACCGTATAGCCGAGATTTGAAAATACTTTTCTCGCCAGATCGGCGTCGAAGCCCACCCATTCGCCGTTTTCGATGTAATCCATCGGTTTATAATTTGTGACGCCTACCACGATGTTTTTATCCTCCCTCTCCACAATCGGTTTTAAGTTGTCCTTGCAGCCTGCCATTCCCGCAGCGCCCATGCCGATCGTCGCCGCCGCCAATACAATCGCTAAAAATTTTTTCATTGTTTTTCACTCCTTTCGTTTTATGACACTATTATACACTATCGCTTTAGTGAAGTAAAGTATTTTTAGGGGGTAAATCAAAAAAAGTTAAAAAAATTTTTTAACGGTCAAAAGAGCCGGAAACAAACCCTTTCCGTAACGCTTTTATAGGGGAAGAAAACAAGGGCTTCGACAAAAATCTTTCTATATAGAGAAAATCAAACAAAAAAAACGCTCTCCCGTGTGGTATGATTTTCCTTGCAGAAAAAAGCAAAAAGGAAAAACGGCAGGGAGAAAAGTACATATGGCAAGGAAAATCGTCGTAACGTCGGGAAAGGGCGGAGTGGGAAAAACCACGGTGGCCGCCAATCTCGGCGCGCAGCTTTCTAAACGCGGACAGCGGGTGATTCTCTGCGACACCGATTTCGGATTGAACAATATGGACGTGGTGACGGGGGTGGAAAACCTCGTCGTTTACGACATTGTAGATGTCATTGAGGGGCGCTGTCGGGCGAAGCAGGCGTTGGTGAGACATCCCGATTTCGGAAATCTCTATATCCTCGCCAGCAACCATTCCGCACCCGAACGATACATTTCTCCGCAGGCGGTCAAATTGGTGCTGGACACCCTCTCTCCGCAGTTTGACTTTATTTTTATCGACTGCCCCGCGGGCATCGACGAGGGCTTTCACCGCGCCGTAGCGACGGCCGACGAGGCAATCGTGGTCACCACTCCGCATATTTCCGCCCTGCGGGACGCGGATAAGGTAATCACCGTCCTCAAAAGCTATCAGCCCGCCGCCGTTTCCCTCGTCATCAACATGGTACGCGGCGATATGCTGCTCTCGGGGGAGATTCTCTCGCCCAAGGAGATAGAGGAAATCCTGAAGACGCCTATTCTCGGGATTCTTCCCGAAGAGGACGACGTGTTCCTCAACAATCTTTCGGACAAGACGCGGGCGTTTAAGCTTCTGGCGGGCAATCTGCTCTCGGACAGACAAAAGCTTTATGACGTTACCAGGAGATATTCGGGCGTCATCGGCAATATTCGCCGCATTTTAAGAAAAGGGCTTTGAAAATATGAGAAAACTCAAAGATAATTTCGAGCGCACCAACAGCGTGATACAATCTGACAAATCGGTGATGAGCGACGGCTGCAAGTCCCTTGTGCTTCAGGATTTTGCCAAGACCTTCGGGGAATATTTCGAGCTGAACGGTCTGCCCGATATGGATATCGTGTGCGATAAGGGCGTCTATAAGGTGACCGTCGGCTTTGAAGCCGATCGGGTGAAAAAATTCAACGTCCTCAAGTAAGCCCCGTTCTCCACGTGACAAAATCCTCCTTTTTGTACGCAGAACGGCGACAACGGTTGACAACGGCCGTAAAAGTATTGTATAATATATATACTTATGGAAAAGAGACTTTTTGAAATTATAACCGATTCTTCGAGCGACCTTCCCGAGGAATATTTTCACCAACATAACCTCGAATGTATTAAGCTGGGCTTTCTGATGGAGGGCGTCAGCTACGAGGGCGAGGACGGCGCTTCGATGGAAGCGAAGGCGTTTTACGCGAAGCTGCGTTCGGGCGCGATGCCCTCTACCTATCAGGTGACGGCGGAGGCCGCGAAAGCGCATTTCGAAAAATATCTCGCCGCGGGAAAGGATATCCTCGTAATCGCGTTTTCTTCGGGGCTTTCGGGTACGGAGGGAAGCTACCGCGTCGCCGCCAAGGAGCTTAAAGAGGCTTATCCCGACAGAAGCATCGCGGTGGTGGATTCCCTCTGCGCGTCCATGGGCGAAGGGCTATTTGTCGATTACGTCGTCAAAAAAGCGGATTCGGGCGCCACGCTGCAGGAAACTGCGGCCTATGCCGAGGCCCTGAAGCCTTACATGTGTCATTATTTCACGGTGGATAACCTGTTTCATCTGAAGCGGGGCGGCCGCGTTTCCGCGGCGACCGCCGTCGTGGGGTCCGTGCTCAATATCAAGCCCGTGCTTCACGTGGACGACGTGGGACATCTTGTGCCCGTCTCCAAGACGATGGGCAGAAAAAAATCGGTGCTGGCGCTGATGAAATATATGGAACAGCTGCAAACGCTCGAGGAAGGCGACCCCGTATTCATCAGCCACGGGGATTGCATCGAGGACGCGGAATATCTCGCGGAATTGGTAAAGGAGCGTTTCCCCGGCCACGAGATCAGGATCAATTATATCGGCCCCGTCATCGGCACCCATGCGGGCGCGGGTACGCTTGCGCTTTTCTTTAAGGGAAAGCACAGATAAAGCAGAAAGCATTTTCGGATAAACATACGAGGAAAACCATGGAAAACGATAATAAACGACCGATGAGATATTACGCCGCAATCGGCGGCACCGTCATCGGCGGAATTTTGACCGTTGCGGGCGGCTTTTACGGCTTTTCGTCCTTTGCGGGCAGCTGGCTTCCCGCTCTGGTCGGCTTGGGCGTCGCATTGCTCGGCGCGGTGATTTCCTTTTTCAGTTCGCTGGAACGGGATAAGCTTTCCGACGGGGAAGGAGCGTCGGAAGGGCGGCGCTTCAAATCTGTCGTCCGGGCGGCGCGCAATGTGCTTCTTATGCTGGGCGGCGCGGGCGTAGCGGGCTCGCTGATCGTTATCGTTTATTTATGCGCCTATTTTTCCTTGGGCGGGCTGGTTCGGGCGGCCGTATGCCTGGCGGCCACCGCGGTTATCCTTACGGCGGGCATCGTCTTTAAGGAACGATATACAAAGCTTTGACCATTTTTCCTTTGATTTTAGAAAACCCCGCCCGAGGCTTATGTCCCGGGCGGGGTTTTCAATTGTTTCGGTTATTTCTTGCGCTTGTTGGTAAACGCAAGTATCTTTTCTGTATTTCCGAATACCACCATGTGGTCGCCGTCCTCAAATACGTATTCCGCATTGGGAGAGGAAACGATTTTGTGGCCTTTTTTGATCGTAAGAATATTGATGTCGTATTTTCTGCGGGGGTTAACGTCCACGATCTTTTTCCTGTACCATTCGCTCGGTACCGCAAGCTCGAAAATAGAATATTCGGCGTCCAGCTCGATATAATCATATACCTTTGCGGAATTCAGCTTAACGGCCAGCTTTTCGGCAATATCGCGGTCGGGATAGATGACTTCGTCTGCGCCGTTGCGGAGCAGGAACTTCCGCTGGATCTCCGTGGTCGCCTTGGAAACCACGTATTTCGCGCCGAGGTCTTTCAAAAGAGAGGTGATCTCGAGGGAGGATTGGAAGTCGTCGCCGATCGCCACCACGCAGACGTCGAAAGAGGGGATATCCATCGTGGAAAGATTGTCCGCGTTCATGCAGTTTGCGATTAGTGCGTTGGTGTATTTGGGCGCCAAAGCGTTGATGATATCCTCGTTTTTATCGACGATCATAACCTCGTCGCCCATATTCAGCAGTCTCGTCCCGAGCGTCTGCCCGAATTTTCCCATACCGATCAATAAAATGGATTTCATAAAAACTCCTTATAGCTGCGTGCGTCAGCCGATGAGCAGCGCGTCGAGCGGCTTTTTTACTTCCGAAGATTTACGGCTTTCGCCGAAAGCGAGCGCCAGGGTGAGGATTCCCACTCGGCCCGCGTACATGAGAAAAATAATGATACATTTGGAGGCGGTGGAAAGGATAGGGGTCAGCGAAAGGCTCAGCCCCACGGTTCCCAAAGCCGACACTGTTTCAAATAATACCTGTCTGAATGAAGCCGAGGCGTCGGGCTCTATAGCGCAGATGAGCAGCGTCGCCGTCATTACGATGATGAGGCAGGAAACAAAGATGGCAAGCGCCTGATTGACCAGCGAGTATTCCACCCGTTTTTTTCCGATATTGATATCCTTGCGGCCGCGGAATACGGCGACCATTCCCATAAGAATGACGGCGAGCGTGCTGATCTTGATTCCGCCTGCGGTCGAGCCCGAGCTTCCGCCGATAAACATCAGCATGATGGTGAGCAGATAACCGCTGTCCGAAAGGGAATTGAGATCGATGGTATTAAATCCTGCCGTTCGCGGCGTCGTGGCGTTGAAAAAAGCGACCAGCCATTTTTCGCCCGTGGAAAATCCTCCGTAGGTGGGGTTGTTGCGTTCGAAAAGTAAAAAGAGGAGGGTGGAGGCGACGAGCATCAACGTATTTACCAGCAACACGACTTTGGTGTGCAGCCTGAATTTTTTGACGTTGCCCTTGTTATCGACGATATCTCCCCATACGCAGAAACCGAGTCCGCCGATGATAATGAGAAAGGCGATGGTAAGAGAGACGACGGGATCGGCAGCGTAATGGGTAAAAGAGACAAACATTTCTTCGCCGAACACCCCGCCCATCAGGTCGAATCCGGCGTTGCAGAATGCAGAAATCGAGTGCCAGACGGAATAATAGATGCCTTTTCCCACTCCGAAATCGGGAATGAAGCGGATAGAGAGGAAAATAGCGCCCAAGCCTTCAAAAATAGCGGTTCCGATAAAGATGCGCCGTACCAGGCGGCGAATACCGCTCAACCGTCCCTCTCCCGCGGACTGCATGAGAGCCTTGCGTTCGTAAAGCCCCATATGTCGGCCCAACAAATTAAACAGGACGGATACGAAGGTCATAAATCCCAGTCCGCCGGTCTGGATAAGTATAATAATGACGATCTGCCCGAAAAGGCTCCAGTGCGTGTTGGTGTCGTAGGGGACAAGCCCCGTCACGCACGTCGCGGATGTGGAGGTGAACAGAGCGTTGATGTAAGTGGTGGATTGTCCGTCTTTCGTCGCAAACGGCAGAAATAAGAGCAGGCTGCCGGCAATGATGACGATAAGATACCCCAGCGACAGAAATTGCCACACGGTCATTTTTGATTTTGGTTTTAATTTCATATTTTGTTTTCTCGAAAATGTACGCCTTTGACGGGCGTTCCCGAATCGTTAGAGGTATTGTAGCACATTCCCCCGGCTTTGTCAAACGGGTTTAAGCAAGTCGAAAGCAGAAAGAGAAAAAATCGGCGAGGCGCTCAAAATCATTGACAATTTTATTGAAACGGGATATAATAAAAAGGCTTTGAAAATACCGACGGGAATATAAGGGGACGAAGAGGGTAAGACGAAGGCGGTCTTGAAAAGTAAGCCTTTGCATTGCGGCGCATTTTCCCGATGTCGCTGTTTTAGCGGATTGTAGGGGAAGTTTCGTGCAGTTTGGGGAGAGGGCGATTCGCAGTTTTCCCGCGATTGTATATTAGCGTAATAATTTTATGCAGAGATGGTAGAGAGGTCGATTACGGCAGTCTTGAAAACTGTTGATGGCAACATCCGGGGGTTCAAATCCCTCTCTCTGCGCCAAAGCCCCGATTTTCGGGGCTTTTTTCGCGCCGTTTTTAATCGTCGAACGCAAGCGCCGCTTCCATGGCTTCCGCGCTCGCAAGCTTGCTTGTACTGTCGATATGGCTGTAAATGTCCGCCGTCGTGCTCATATCGGAATGCCCGAGCCAGTCCTGAATCATCTTCATCGGCACGTTGTGGGCGAGCAGAATGGACGCGCAGGAATGCCGCAGATCGTGAAAACGGATATTTTTCAAACCGTTGTGTCTAAGAATAAACTTGAAGTGCCGCGTGACGTACTGCGGCGTCAGGATCTCGCCCAAGGCATCCACGCAGACATAGTCGAGATACTTTTTGCTGTACGCTTTCCTCATCGCCTGCCGCATATTTTCCTGCTTTTCTTTCTCGGCGAGCAGCACTTCCTGAATATAGGGGATCAGCGGCATGGTGCGGTAGGACGATTTCGTTTTCATCACATCGTAGCCCTCGACGTGAGTGCCGCCCGCTTTATTTTCGATGATCTTGTGGCGGATGTAAATTTTCTTCTCCTCCCAATCGATCGCCGACCATTTCAAGCCGAGAATCTCGCTCCTCCTCAATCCGTAATAAGCGGCGAGGATAATCACGACCCGCAGAGGATCGTCGTCCAGACAGTCGATCAGCTTTTTGATTTCTTCGGTGTTGTAGTAGCTGCCGATATACTGCTTGGCTTTCGGGCGGTCTGCCTGGTCGCAGGGATTGGACGGAATGAGCCGCCTTTTTACGGCGTTCTTGAACGCAAGATGCAGAAGGGAGTGATACCTCTGCGCGGTGGAGCCCGACAGTCCGTCGCCTCGTAAATAGGCGTAGAAATCATTGATTTCGTCGCCCGTGATCTCCCTTAAAGACAAGCCGAGCTCTTTGAAATAGGGGGCGATTCTCGATTCGACCATTGCCATGTAGCCGTTGAAGGTGAGCACGGAAAGATTGTATTTGTAACCCTCCAGCCATTCCGTCAAGTAAGCGTCCACCGTCTGCGCGGCAAGCCTGCGCTTTTCGCGTTCCGCGGGGGAGAGGCAGTCGAACAAGTACAAATCGCTCTGATTGTACCTGGAGAGAATCTCCATCAGCCTGTGATTGGCTTCCGTTTTGCTTCCTCTTTTGGACTCCAAATCGAGATTGCACCATTTTTCTTTGCGCTTTCTTTCCGCGGTGTATAAATTGATTACGGCGTACCATTTGCCATTCCGTTCGGCCAGGCGGCCTGTGATTCGTTTCATGTTTTCCTCCTTGTTGTATTTTTGTCGTGCGAATGTCCTGGTATCACCATCGGCAATACAAGAGTATCACACCTTTTCCCGTAAGTCCAGCGATTGAGGGAGATTATTCGGGAGAAAGAGAATAATTTTTCGTTTCCAAAAGAAAGGCGATCAAATGCATTTTTGGCACGATGATTTTTCCTCCCACCTTGATCGAGGACAGGCTTTTGTTCTTCACAAGGGCGTAGGCTTTGTTTTTGCCGATACGAAGAATTTTGGCGACTTCGCTTACGGTCAGCACTTCGGGCTGATCTTTCAGCATGGATAAATAGACTCTTGCGTTCATGGTAGTACCTCCGAAATTTGATTTTTGAAAAACGTATATAAAATAATTTTCACTTATACAAAGGAAAAAATAGAGGGGCTATGCGCTATAAAATTATAGTTTTTTTATTGTTTCGAAAAGTCCCTCTACTTTCTATGGCAAAAAATCGCCCCCTTAACAACCATAAAAAATTAGTTTTCGTCAAAATTTCACATAGTAGGGTAAAATTATAAAAATTCCACTCACTTATACAAAGGAAAAAAAGACCTGCGAACAACTATAAAAAAGCAAGTTTCGTAAAAGTTTCACATAAGAAAATAGTATCATAAAAAATACCCCTCACTTTTCATGCCGAAAAAATGATATACTGACTACCCTAAAAATGAAAATTTCATCAAAATTTCACACAATAAGACGAAATTATAAAAAGCCCCCACTTTTTTATAGAAAAGTGGGGGCTTGTCTATGTTAATTTTTTTTACGCTTTCAGATAACAGCGAAAGGTATTCCTGCCAACGATGCGCTCGGATAGGCATAGGCTTTTCGTTGTCGAAAAAGAGCACCAGCGCGGGGCGAATCGTTCCCCAGGAATCCATAAACGCATAGCGGATCAAATGACCTTCCTCAATCAATCGTTTGGCTTTGGCGTGATAGTTGAAGTACATAAATTCAGTATGCGTCAAAGCGGGCTTTTATAATCTGAGTTCCTTTACGCTGCTGTTTTCAATTAGGCGTTTGGAGATATGGCATATTCAATGAAGGTAACGAATAGAAAATTTGATCTGAAAATCAGTTAATTTCTATCGTCGGTTCTGCCCAGCAAGTAATCGGGGGAAACTTTAAAATATTCGGCAAGAGCCTGTAAGTATTCAAGGGAAGGAATAGTCCCTACGCGTTCCCACTCATAGAAAAAGTTTTTAGAAAAAGGCATTTTATGCGCAATTTGAGAATATTTCGTGTGGTTTTCTTCGATTAGCGATTGCAGTCTTTCCTGAAAGGTTTTGGGATTTTCCGACTTATAGAAGTATGTATCGTCGCTTTCCGCCAATAAATACAAAAGAGAAACGTCGAAATAGTCCGCTAATTTTATCAACGTCCTTACGGTAGGGATAATTCCATAAATCGTAATTCTTGCCACAACTTCTTTACTGATTCCTGCGGCATTCGCAAATTCGTTTTTAGTGCATTCTTTATCGTCAAGCAGTTCGAGCAAGCGTTTTTGAAATTCGGGAGAGATACGCTTCTGTGTGTCTGCTGGTATTTTTGACATATTGTTATCCTCATGTGATTTTTAAATTAGAAAAGAAGTTAGATATGCAGAGTATCTGTACGACCCATTAGATAATCTATGGAAACTTCAAAGTAGTCGGCAATATCGACCAAATAATCCACACACGGAAAAGTTTTTTTCTTTTGCCATTCGTAGAAATAAGTTCTAGGAAATCTCATTTTTTGGGCTATTTGACCATAATTCACGTGTGCTTTATTTGTTAACCGTTCAAGTCTTACATGGAATGTTGTAGGAAATTTAGATAAATTTATTTTTTCATTTTCAGTACGACAGATGAGGTATTCCAAAGAAATTTTTAGTGAATCGGCAATTTTGACAAGAATAGGTGTAGTAGGAATGATGCCGTCCAAAGTGGCACGGGTTATAACAGGTTCGCTCACCCCCACACGTAAAGCAAATTCTTTTTTAGAACAACCTTGTTTATAAATTAGTTGTATAACTCTCTTTTTAAAGGCAGGGGAAGCCCTAAATAGTGCATTTTCAGGTGTTTTTGACATAGTTAGACAATTTTTCTCCTTTTTCGATAAAAAAATTATGATAGATAAATAGCCTTACCTTTCTTTTTATGCTATAATAAACCCGTTGAACAAAAAGACAGAAAATCAGACGCTTTGAAATATTTTACAGCATACTTTAACTTTTTAGGACAGGTAAGAATGGGTCTTCTTATTGGAGATAAAAATTTATTGAATAAAAAAAATAAAAGATAAATTAGAAGGAGAAATTGTTGAAAGATAGTATGTACCTCATCCGCGCTCCCGATGTATAGGGAAAATTCCTTTCTTGAAATCTAAAACTGCAAAATTAATTAAATATAAATAAAAAATAGGAGTAAAAAATCATGACATTTGAAGTAAATGAACAAGAAGCAAAGAAACTTATCCACCTGATCGGCTTGGGAAACGACGTGATTAATGAGTATCGTGACAGCAAAGAGCAGAAACCCGAATATGCCAAGCTTACTCATCGTCTAATGGAACAATATCTTCAACAAAAAACTCCCGAATTTACTATGTGCCATTACATAGGATTTAAAGAAGATATAGAGTCGGTGGAAGACAGCGTTCGGACGGATTGCAGCGAGTATATCAAGGCGTATGAAAAAAGCGTTCTGCCGTATGCGGCGGCGCAACTGTTTGCGGACAGAACGTGTCCTGCGGAGGCTGAAAAGGGAGAGGATAGCAACGATTTGGCATACGAAGTATTTTTAGACAAGATTTTGGAAGCGGGAATGTCAATTATTCATATCGCCTATCCCGATTTTAGGGCGGAAATGGAAAGGCGATATAAAGAGGGCGCAGAGATTGAAAAACTGGCGGGGAGAAACTTTTAAATTTCAGTAAATGAAAAATGCCCCTGAAAGGTTGTTTTCAGGGGCATGGCACAGAGGAAACGTTATGAAATACTATTTGACGAAGGAATGGTTTTATGACATTCTTTATCCGTTAACCCTCGGACGCGGGACAAAGGTATGCGAGGAGGCAGGGAGAGCCGAAGAAGAAATTTACCGCCGATTTTATCAAAAAGAGTTGGAGAGCTTTATGATAAAAGAAAAAGCGCGTTTGTCGCCGCTCGATGCGAACGATCTTCCGTGGGTGGATAGAACGTTGACCCGTTCCGGATTGGCAAAAGAAAGTCGGCAAGCCTTGAAAAGTTTGCTTTGGAAAGAGATCGAGGCGAAAAATAGAGAAGGATTTGAGATAGACGAGGAGGCGATCAGGCGGAAATTTGATAATTATTTGGACAATAAGCTGAAAATCTGCAAGCAGCTGCCGCAAGAAATTTTGAAGGAAATCGCGGATATTCGGGTGTTTTGTTTGGGGTATATGACGCAAAAAGTCAAAGATATGCTGTCAACGTATTTAGAGGAAAAGGACAAAGAAAATTTGCTTTTGGTGGAATTGTCCTATCGGGAAGTGGAAAGAGCGGAGGCGGCTTTGAAGAAAAACATCCGCTTTATCAACTATGTCGGGCAAACGTTATCGGGGATCGTGAAAGCGGGAAGCCGCGTGGAAATACGATTTATTGGCCTGCCGACGTTGGTCGTGAGGAACGCGAACGTCATCGAATGGGAGGGGATTGTGCATAAGCCGAAAAGTTATTTGGAGCTTCCCGCCAAAAGAAAGCCGCCCGCCATGACAAAAGCGGAAGGCGTGGAGGTGGCGAAAAACGGCGCTCTATATGAGCTGCATATTCTGATGTGCAACGAAAGCAGCGAGGGGAAGCGGCTGGCATGGAATTTTACGGTTTCGGGGACGGATATTGACAGCGAGGGCGAATATTTGATTCCGCCCAAATTTTGAGAAAAGGCACCGCCGAACGTTACCTGTTCGGCGGTGTTTGGTTTAAGAAGGAGAGGAGATGGACGTACTTTATAAAGTGAATAATCTATTTTTGACGGGGAGTAAAAGAATAGGGGGGATTAATAGTTATCCTTGGAAAAATTTCACAGAAGAAGTTGGCGAAAAAATAGTTCTGCTGTCGAAATTTAGCCTATTTAAACTAAAAAATTATAAAATTTTGTGAATATTTTTCTCGAAAAATGTTTTAAAATTGAATAATTTTGCAGTTTTATTCAGTATATGCACACTTGACCTATCCGAGTGAATTAATTGACAAGGTGAAAGTCTTGTGATATAATATCTATCGGTAAGTTTTATAAGTTTATTCTGCCGTTTTATAAATAATAATTATCTGGTTCAACATAATATAAGGAAAATTATGTATAAGCATTTTTTTAAAAGACTGATAGACTTGATTTTATCGGGAATAGGAATTATTATTCTTATGCCGATATGGATTATTTTAATTATTGCCATAAAAATAGATTCGAGAGGTCCGATTTTTTTTAAACAAAAGCGAGTCGGAATTCATAAAAAGTATTTCTATATTCTAAAATTCCGTACAATGCGGGTAGATACGCCTCATGATACGCCTACTCACATGCTTGAAAATTCTGAGCAATGGATTACTCGCGTTGGCAAGTTTTTACGGAAAACTTCATTAGATGAACTTCCGCAGATGTTTAATATTTTTTCAGGTAAAATGTCTATTATCGGTCCTCGTCCGGCACTTTGGAATCAAGATGATCTTATAGCTGAAAGGGATAAGTACGGAGCAAATGATGTCAAGCCAGGACTCACGGGCTGGGCGCAAATTAACGGGCGGGACGAGTTGGAAATACCTGTAAAAGCCGCGCTTGACGGAGAATATGTCGAAAAAATGTCGGTTGCATTTGATTGCAAATGCTTTTTCAAAACGATAGCGGCGGTATTCAGACACAAGGGCGTCGTGGAAGGTGGTACGGGAGAATTGCATCGTGGAGAAGAAACGGAGGGAAAATTGACTAAAAGTCCGAAAGATGATACTGGAGTTTCGGCGGAAGCTGCTATAAGTGAAAAGGGAATTGGCCCCTTGGAATCGGAGGAAGAGTTGTGAAGAAGATACTCATAACGGGAGCGAACAGCTATATCGGGATGTCGTTTGAGAAGTATGTATCGCAGTGGCCGGAGAGGTATGAAACGGACACGGTGGACATGATAGACGGGAGCTGGCGGGAAAAAAGTTTTTCGGGATATGATGCGGTTTTTCATGTAGCGGGGATTGCACATTCGGATAATGGAAAAATCAGTAAGGAAAAAGAAAAGTTATATTACAGTATCAATACAGATTTGACGATTGAAACGGCAAAAAAAGCGAAAGAAGACGGGGTGAAACAGTTTGTTTTCATGAGTAGCGCTATCGTATACGGCGAAAGCGCACCAATCGGAAAACAAAAAATGATAAAGAAAGAAACTCCGGTTTCGCCGGCAAATTGTTATGGGGACAGCAAAGTGCAGGCGGAAAAAGGTTTAATGGCCTTAGAAAATGATAATTTTAAGGTGGTGATTTTGCGACCGCCGATGATTTACGGAAAAGGAAGTAAGGGCAATTACCCGATTTTATCGAAATTGGCGCAAAAATTTCCGCTGTTTCCGTCTGTCAGAAATGAACGCTCGATGCTGTATGTAGGGAATTTGGTGGAATTCGTCCGTCTTATGATAGAAAATGAAGAACAGGGAATATTTTGGCCGCAAAATAAGGAATACATTAATACAAGTGAAATGGTAAAGATGATTGCTGCTCTTTATGGGAAGAAAGTTCGATTAGTAAAAGGTTTCGGGTGGTTTTTGAAGATTATGAGTCATTTTACAGGACTTGTCAATAAGGCTTTCGGAAATCTGATTTATGAAAAAAGCATGAGTGAATATAAAGAAGAATATCGAAAGGTATCATTGGCCGAATCGATTAAGGGAACGGAGCGAAATGAGTAAGGTTTTGTTATTGGCAAATCATGATATTGTACTCTACAATTTTCGTTTAGAATTGATTGAACGGCTATTGCTAGATCGACACGAGGTTTTTATTGTGTTTCCTTATGGCAATCGGATTAACGATTTAAAGAAACTCGGATGCCAATATATAAAAATTGACATGGATCGACATGGGACGAATCCGGTTAAAGATTTGAAATTACTGGCGAATTATAAAAAGGTGCTGAAAAGTATAAAGCCCGATATGGTATTTACATATACCATAAAACCCAATATTTACGGAGCACTGGCATGTAAAGCACTGAAAATTCCGTGTGTGGTGAATATAACGGGATTAGGGATAGCCGTTGAGCAAAGAGGCATATTACAGAAAATAACGCTTGCTTTATACAAAATTGCGTTGAAAAAAGTTCAGACGATTTTCTTTCAGAATGAAGAAAATATGCGTTTTTTCAAGGAGAAGAAGTTATATCCAGAAAAGCACAAGTTGCTTCCTGGAAGCGGTGTAAATTTAGAAAAATTTATTCCGCTGGAGTATCCGGAAGAAAAAGACGGAATCAGGTTTTTATTTATCGGTAGGATTATGCGGTCAAAAGGCGTTTTGGAACTGTTTGAATGCGCGCGACGCATACGAGCTAAATATGAGAATGTTTTTTTTGATGTCGTCGGTTGGGATGATGGTGGCTTAGTCGTAGAAATAGAAAAAGCAGCAAAAGAGAGGGCAATTGTTTTTCACGGAAGACAGGATAATGTGATTTCGTTTATTCAAAAGGCGCATTGCATTGTCCTTCCGTCTTATTTTGAAGGAATGTCTAACGTATTGCTCGAAGCGGCTGCCTCTGCTAGACCCGTGATTGCTTCGGATGTTTCGGGGTGCAGGGAAACCTTTGAAGAAGGAATAACTGGTTTCAGTTGTAAAGTAAAAGATGTTGAAAGCCTTGAGGCGGCAATAAAACAATTTCTGCAGTTGCCTTATGGGAAAAAGGTTGAAATGGGACGCAAGGGCAGGGCAAAAGTAGAGAAAGAGTATGACAGAAATATTGTGATCGAACGATATATGGAGGAGTTGACTAGAATCCAAAGGAGAAAATAAAATGTATACAAAATTTTATGAAGAACTTGTAAATGGAAAAGAGAAATTGTCACTTGTTGGTCTTGGCTACGTAGGTATGCCGATAGCGGTCGCTTTTGCTAAAAAAATCAAGGTTATTGGCTATGATTTAAACGAAGGGAAAATAGAACTTTATAAATCGGGTATAGATCCTACAAAAGAGGTTGGAAACGAAACGATTAAAAGTACTTCAGTAGAATTTACCTCAGATGAAACAAAACTTCGTGAGGCAAAATTCCACATTGTGGCGGTGCCAACTCCTGTTTATGATGACCATACGCCCGATTTGACTCCTGTCGAGGGCGCCAGCCGTATATTAGGAAGAAATTTGACCACGGGAAGTGTGATTGTGTTTGAATCCACCGTATATCCCGGTGTCACCGAAGAAGTGTGTGTACCGATTCTCGAAAAAGAATCGGGGCTGAAATGCGGCGTGGATTTCAAAGTCGGCTATTCGCCTGAAAGAATCAATCCCGGCGATAAAATTCATCGATTAGAAACAATTAAAAAAATCGTTTCAGGAATGGACGAAGAAACTCTTGATATTGTGGCAAAAGTGTATGAACTTGTAGTAGATGCGGGCGTGCATCGTGCCTCTTGTATCAAGGTGGCAGAAGCGGCAAAAGTTATTGAGAACAGCCAGCGCGATATCAATATCGCATTTATGAACGAACTTTCTATCATTTTCAATAAACTTGGCATAGATACGAAATCTGTATTGGAAGCCGCGGGAACGAAATGGAATTTTCTTAAATTTTATCCCGGACTTGTAGGGGGACATTGTATCGGAGTCGATCCGTATTATCTCACCTATAAGGCGGAAATGCTTGGTTACCATAGTCAAGTGATTCTTGCTGGACGCCGCATCAACGACGATATGGGTAAGTATGTAGCGGAAAATTTAGTTAAAAATTTAATTAAGTCGGAAAAAGCGGTGAAGAATGCGAGGGTAGCAATTCTCGGATTTACCTTTAAGGAAAATTGTCCCGATACAAGAAATAGCAAGGTTTTTGATATTGTAAAGGAGCTTCGGGAATATGGAATTGAGCCGATTGTTGCTGATCCCGCTGCGGATGTTGCCGAAGCGAAACGACTTTATGGCTTGAATTTTGCGGATATGACTCAAATTCAAAACATGGACGCTGTGATTTTAGCGGTGGCTCATGACGCTTTTTCTAAACTTTCAATGGAAGATATCAACAAGTTTTTTGGGCAGGGACAGAAAGTTTTGCTCGATATCAAAGGCTTGCTTGATCGGCAAGCGTATGAAAAGGCGGGTTATAACTACTGGAGACTATAAAACGGGAGAAGAATTATGGGATATAAAGATTTAAAGTTCTCTTCGGATTCAAAGTTTTTGGTGACGGGCGGGGCGGGATTTATCGGTTCGAACCTTTGCGAAGCACTATTGAATATGGGATATCGAGTACGTTGTTTGGACGATCTCTCTACAGGAAAACAGGTAAACGTCGATATGTTTTTAGAACACCCTAATTATGAATTTGTGAAAGGGGATATCAAAGATTTTGACGTGTGTATGAACGCGTGTGAGAACATGGATTACGTTTTACATCAAGCCGCTTGGGGAAGTGTGCCGCGTTCTTTTGAAATGCCGCTTTTTTATTGTGCTAACAATATTCAAGGTACATTGAATATGTTAGAAGCTGCTCGGCTGAAAGGAGCGAAAAAATTTGTTTATGCCTCATCGTCCTCAGTATACGGAGATGAACCAAATTTGCCTAAAACAGAGGGTAGGGAAGGAAATTTGCTTTCTCCATATGCCTTGACCAAACGTTGCGATGAGGAATGGGCAAAGCTGTACACCAAATTTTACGGGCTTGATACTTACGGAATGAGGTATTTTAATGTATTTGGTCGTAGACAGGATCCGAATGGAGCATATGCGGCAGTTATACCTAAATTTATAAAACAGCTAATAAACGATGAACAGCCCATTATAAACGGCGACGGAAAGCAAAGTCGGGATTTCACGTATATCGATAATGTTATTGAAGCAAATTTAAAAGCATGTTTGGCTTCGCATGAAGCTGCCGGACAAGCGTTTAATATCGCTTATGGCGGACGGGAGTATTTGATCGATATTTATCACACGCTTACAAAAGCATTAGGAAAAAATATTGAGCCTAAATTCGGTCCTGACAGAAAAGGCGATATAAAACATTCAAACGCCGAGATTACAAAAGCAAAAGAATTATTAGGATATGACCCGGAATATGATTTTTCATGTGGATTAAATGAAGCTATCGATTGGTATAAAGAGAATTTATGATAGAAAATTGTAAAGGAAAGATATTGTATGTTGGAGGCTTTGAGTTACCCGATAGAAACGCCGCCGCTCATAGGGTATTGAATAATGCCAAAATATTTCGTCTTCTAAATTTTCAAGTTGTATTTTGTGGGATAGATAAAAGTATTGTTTCTTTTTCTAATGAGCCTAAAGATGTGGACGGTTTTGAAAGTTATCCGATCCCTTATCCAAGTTCGTTGAGAAGTTGGATAAGGCAAATGATAGATATAAAACAGTATTTGATGATTCTAAAAAAATACGAGAATATAAAATTAGTTATTGCTTATAACCTTCATGCTTTTCCGCTTTCAAAGCTCCTTCGATATTGTCACAAACATCATATTAAAGTAGCAGTTGATTGTACAGAATGGTATCAAAATAAAATTTCTTTTAATCCTATAAAATTTGTGAAATATATAGATACCGTATTATGTATGAAGCGTTATCAAAAAAAATGCGATGGAATGATCGCTATTAGTCGATACTTAGAGGAATACTATAAAAAATATATTTCTAATATTATTGTAGTTCCGCCACTAGTGGATTTAGAGGATAGAAAGTATCAAAATTTATCCGAGAAAGAAAAAACGGATAAAATACGTTTTGTATATTGCGGAAGTCCAGCTGTGACAAAAGAGGCATTAGGAAACGTTGTTGCTTGTTTCAATAATTTAGAAAAAGATAACTTTATTTTTCGTATCGTTGGAATTACACAAGAACAATTTGTAAAAATGTATGGAGTTACTCCGAAAGAGACAAAAATTTTTTTTGAAGGCCGAATATCCCACACAGAGGCTTTAAATATAGTTAGGCAAAGCGAGTATGCGATTATTATACGTCCTAAAAATCGGGTGACTCAAGCAGGATTTCCAACTAAATTTGTCGAGGCTATTTCATGCGGTACGGCCGTTATTGCCAACGATACTAGTGATTTAAAACTATTTTTGAAAGATGAAAAAAACGGATATATAGTTAAAGAAGATAATTTAGAAGAGGAAATGACAAAGATTCTTCACGCAAATTCGATCCCAGTTATTGAAAAAAAATTATTTGATTACCATCGCTGGGAAGAGCCTTTTAAAAATTTTATCGCTGAATTACAGTTATTATAAAGCCTTGGAGTCATTGCCTGTCGGGTGCCTATTTATTAATGTTTGCAAGAGGTAATAAAAAGGAAAGTTTTTCTATATGTATATAAATATATTAGAATATGATTTACAGATAGCTTAAAATCGCAGAAATTAGAAGTGAATTTAAGTATGTTAGTTGTAAAAAGATGGGAGTGCCTAAAAAGATTGTCAAATCGGTTTTTTATAAAATTTTTATAATGAAGTTACTTGAGTGCATTATGGATCATGTTATAGTGTTTTCTGGATATTGAGATTATTATCAATCTATTTTAGACTTTTAGTTTGAATATAATAGACAAGTATATTAGTTTCTTTCATCTAGATTAAAAGGCAACTATATTTCCAAATATTTTAACGAATATTAACTTGTATATTTTTCTATCCAGCAAGGTCTTAATATGGAGTAAATTTTATATTTTGATATATAGCTCTTTTTATTTCGTGTCTAGTTTTTGTGGAAATATTAGAAATATAAAATTATATAAATTGGTTTTGCAGAAAATAGAAGCTATATATCTTGAATATCTTATAAAAATCAGGAGTTCATTTATGTTATCAATTATTTATATTACTTGTAATAGATCGCAAGAGCTATTAAAATCAATTTTGTCGTGTGAAAGTCATGTTACGATTGAACATGAATATGTCATAATTGATAATAATTCTAACGACAATACACCACAAATAATTGAAAAACTTAGATTGACTGGATTGAATATTGTGTATTGCTATCAAAAACATAATTTAGGCGTTTCGGGTGGCAGAAACGAAGGAATTAAATCTGCTTCAGGCGATATTTGCTATTTTATTGACGATGATGCAGTGATTGTTTCTGATGGTATGGTTTTGGATAAGGCTTATAAGTATATGAATGAAGATAAGTCAATTTCTGCGATGGGAACTGATTGCTATGATACGGAGAAAAAAATTCAGTTGGTTGGTCTTCCTATAAAAAATAGCAAACAAAATTCATGGTCGAAAATCAGAAATTATATAGGATGTAGTCATTTCATTAGAAAAAGTGCGGTGGATGGTATTCTTTATCCTAATAATTTAATATATGGTTCTGAAGAGTTATATGCTGGATTATCGTTTTATACAAATGGCGGTCAAGTTGTTCAATATCCCATATTAAAAATTCAGCATAATCCAAGTAAACATACAAGAGAAAGTTATATTGAGCGAAAAAGGCATGGTCATGTGAATACGTATGTAATTAAAAAATATTTTTTACCGTTCCCTTATAATATTATATCGACTATTGTATTCTTTATTAGAATTATTAGATTTGAAAAATTTTCACCATTAAAAATTATTAATGACATAAAACTTGCTAGTCAACGATATAAAAAAATTTTTAATAAAAAAGCATCAGGCAATCAAATTCGCCTTCTGATAAAAATGTTCGGAGTAAAAAATATTATTTAACATTATTTACGGAGGAATTTTAGTGTGAATTTGAAAAATGGTCATTTAATGCGTCAACTGCTACCTAATATAATCGTTATTTCCTTATTAGGAATATCAAGTATAACTACTAATAAAATATTTAATGTGGCTTCTATAATTATAGCTATAGTTGTAATGCTGTTTTCAAAAAAAGAAAATGCATATTATTTACTTATTCAAATAGCAGCTTTTGAAAGCATGATAATAATTAATAATAGAAACGTTTTCTCTATTTTAGTTTTAATTTTTTGCTTTAAATTAGTTTTCAGTAAAAAAGCTGCGAAAATGAACTATATTGCGTTTCTATCCGTATTGCTGTTATTCCTTTTGGAATTTATAAATGATAATCCATTGTTATCGGGGGCCAGTCCATTTTCCTTTATTAATGTAAGTTCATTTCTACTATTATTTATTCTATGGATTTCCAATATTGATAGTATGGAAATTGATACAACAAAGTTTGTATTGTGTTTCAATATATGTGTAGTTATAATAATAGGAGTAAGTTTTCTTTCATATGGATCAATCTTACAATTTATCAGGGCATCCAAAGAAGCAGAGTATGTATATAGATTAGGCACAGAAACCCATTCTTCACTAGCTGGGGCAATGGGAATTCCATTATTTGCAGCAATATGCGTTTCTGTTAATATAATTTTTTTAATAGTAAATAAGTCTAGTTCCAAGCAGACAAGACTTTTTTCTATAATTTCAATTTGTATTTCAGTATTTGGAGCAGTACTTTCTTTTAGTCGCTCATTTTATCTCTGTATGATAGCCTTTTTTGGTCTTTTGATTCTGTTTTCTATAGGTGAAAAAAAGCAACGCAAGAAAGGTTTCTTTGTAATATGTATTACAATTATCGCCGTTATTTGCTTTTTGACTATGGATGGCTTTGAATGGATAATTTCAAATGTAATTAAACGTTCAGAGGAAGATAGTGGCGTGGGGATTAGAGGAGAAATATGGATATCATGTTTAAGATATCTTAGTACACATACAAGAGCTCTTCTTTTTGGACTCGGCACTATTAACTATCCCAACATCGGTAAAAATATTGACGAATTGTTCTCTCTTTCAGCTCATAATTTAGTTTTTGATATTATAATGTCATATGGTGTGGTTGGATTGATTGCAATCTGTGTTTTAATTAGATTAGCAAAATTAAAACTTAGTAGATCTTATGGAAATTTAACTTCAAAATATTGTATATTACCATTATTGACATTTTTAACATATGGATTAACCGCATTAAGAACTTTTTCAGGAAAAACATGGATATATTTTATAATGCTTATGACGTTTACTTATATTTGTGGAAAAAATAGGAGTATAAAAGGATAGAAACATATGATTAGCAATAATATTCCCAAGGTAATTCACTATTGTTGGTTTGGGGGCAATCCATTACCCCCTCTTGCTCGAAAATGTATTGAAAGTTGGAAAAAATATCTTCCCAACTACGAAATAAAAGAATGGAACGAATCAAATTTTAATTTTAATTCATGCCAATACGCGAGAGAGGCTTTTGAACAAAAAAAATGGGCATTTGTCAGTGATTATGCGAGATTTAAGATATTATATGAAAATGGAGGCTTGTATTTTGATACTGATGTAGAACTAATAAATTCAATAGATGATATTCTTGAAAAAGGACCTTTCATGGCAATTGAAAGCGGGGTAAATGTTGCTCCAGGTCTGGGACTTGCTGCTAATATAGGACTTAGCTTATATAAGACGATTCTAGATATATACCATTCAATGACTTTTATGAATGAGGATGGCTCTATGAATCAAACAACGATTGTCTATTATACGACGGAAATCTTGAAGCAACATGGATTGAAAGATAGTAAAGAAATTCAAAGTGTTGAAGGAATTAATATTTATCCAAAAGATTATTTTTGTCCATTAGATTATAAAACGGGTAAGATGCATAAAACAAAAAATACTCGAGCTATTCATCACTATACGCAATCTTGGAAAACAGGATATGAAAAATTTATTTATAAGATAAAGCACTTAATGGGACCTAAGATTTCACAGTATATTAGCAAACTAATGCATGGAAAAAAGTAAATTATGAAAAAATTGACAATTTTTACTCCAACATATAATCGCGCGAATAAACTTTTTAGATTGTATTGTAGCTTATGCGCTCAAAGAGATAAAGATTTCGAGTGGTTAATTGTTGATGATGGGTCAATGGATAATACCGAGGATATTGTCAGGGAATGGATATCAGAAAATATAATTACAATATACTATTACAAGCAACAAAACGAGGGAAAAATGAGAGCTCACAATTACGGTGTGTCTTTGACAAATACCTCGTATTTTGTTTGTGTTGACTCTGACGATTATTTAATTGATAGTGCAGTTGAAATAATTTGTAAATCAATGAATGATATTCCAAGTGGAATATCGATAGGGGGTATTATCTTCCTGAAGACATTGCAAGGACAAGATATTCAACAAGCTAAAGTATCTAAAAAGATTATAACATTGCATGATTTGTATGATAACGGATTTAATGGAGAAACTACAATTGTTTTTAAAACGAGTGTTATAAAAAAATTTCCATTTCCAGTAATTGAGGGTGAAAAATTCATTACGGAATCAATAGTATATGATATAATAGACGTTAGCTATAAATATCTTTATATTCCAGAAGAAATAACTATTTGCGAATATTGTGAAGATGGTTATACTAAAAATATATTAGAACTGTATAAAAATAATCCTTGTGGATATGTAAATTACTTTTATCAAAAATGGGAAATTTATAAGAATAGAATTTATAGGGAAAAAGCATATTCATATACCTTTTTGATTAAGGATTTATCGAAAAAAAAGGAATATAGAAAAAAATTTTTTACATTGTCTGATAAAATTTTTGGTTTTTTGCGCTTTATAAAAATGAAGTATAGATATAGGAGTTAATTATTAAAATATCAAGCGAAAAATAGGAAATAGGGTAAAAAATTTAGAGGTATGAAAGGTACGTAAAAAGGTAATCAAGGGTTGCTGGTAAGTTCAGACTTAGAAATCAAGACCAGACCAGCTATTGAAAATCAAGCAAAAGATGGTATTAATTTAAGATTTTTTTTGGGGGGGTGACACGAAAGTAAGACGTAAAGCAAAAAAGCCGTTCGTATGCGGACGGCTGAAAAGGACACTGAAACGAAAATATTAAATGTGCGGCGAATAAGGTTGTTTGGATTTCATGATAGCCCAAACGATGATACAGAGCTTTCTTGCCGCGGCAGTTGTTGCGAGACGATGGGATTTCCCTCTCGCGCGAAGACGGAGTAATAATCGTAGAGTGCCGGATCGCATTGCAAGGACAGAAAAGCTGCCATCCAAAGCGCTCTGCGAAGATATGGAGAACCGCGTTTAGAAATTTTATTCTGTGTGGAGTTGAATTCTCCGGATTGTTTTACAGAAGCGTCTAAGCCGGCATAGGCAACGAGCTTGGAAGAAGTTTCAAACGCTCGATATCTCCGATTTCGCTGACGATGATACTTCCCAACGTGGGACCGATGCCGCTTATGGTAGTGACGACGGAATATTCGGACTCTGCGAGCAACTTTGCCATTTCAGCATCTATTTCGGAAAGTTGGTTTTCCATAAATTCGATTTGTTCTATGAGCTGTTTGATCTCAAAGGAGAACGTATCGATTGCGTATGAAATGCCTACGGAATTCTGAGAGGTAGCCTTGATAAGCTCTGCTTTTTCTCTGCCGTTTCTACCACGACTGGCTTTAAGAATAAAATAGGCGAGCTTTGTGGTTGAAATTTCGGAGAATTCGTCTGGAGTAGAGTATTTCTCCAACAATTGCTTGTAGTGCCGAAAATATCGCAGAAAACGGTAGCATATTCGGAGAAAACGAGATCTAAAAGGACAATGGTTTGTTTTTTGAGACTGCCGCAGATATCGCAGACAGATAGGCAAAAGCGTGAGCGGTTCTTGAGTGCAAGCATATTCTCGGAGGGAATATACGTTTCCGAATAGCGTCCGAACCGAGTAAAATCAGCAAGCATGATGCTGTCGAGATTGTCGTTCTTTACCTTACGAATCGTGATTTCTCTGAATGCGGCAGTCTGAATGGGATTAAATACCTTAACGTGAATTTGTGTTCAACGAGAAAGAAATAGAGCGGATACCAATAGTGCCCGGTAGATTCCAGACCAATGACGCAGCATTCTTTTGAAACGGAATTGTTTTCAAGAGCGGAAAGGAATTGGTCATAGCCCGCAGCAGAGTTTTTGAAGTTGAAAGGCTTGGCGATGATGTTTCCCGAAACATCCGTAACGACCGCTTGGTGAGAACGTTTGGCAATGTCTATGCCGATGTAAAACATGAGAGTGCTTCCGAGGTAAAAATAGAATGAATAAAGGATATCCGCTTTCACTACGCAGGTACAGACTGGTTAGGAAAAAGGATAATAAAATATCATCCAGCTTATTCGCACAATCACGTAGAGAAAGAGGCGCAACTCTTCGCAGGAAGAACTGAAGTCTTAAGCAGGTTAGCTGCGACCTCTATTCAACGGAAAAAATTATAACATAAATTTTACAGAAAGGAAAGATAATGAAAAACTCATGGGATAATTTTACTCTATTTTACCAGCAGGTTAAGAGAATGGAAGGCTTTTTTAAGGACAACAAAGATAATTCGCGCAAGATCCTTTATTCTATGAGATATTATAAAATAATATAATATTATATTATACCATTTGGGAAGATGTCGAGTAGCCTTTAAAAAATTCTTCCCTTACTCTATCCAACCAATGCAAACAAAGTAATGTTGTTGATCCGTAAAATGGTTCAAATCCAAACAATATTAGTGTATGAAATAAAAATGAAAATAGGTATTATAACTTACCACAGGGCTTTGAATTATGGAGCAGCTTTACAAGCCTTTGCGCTTTCAGTAAAATTGAAAAATTTGGGACATGAAGCCGAAGTCATTGACTACCGCTGTAATTATATAGAGGGGGATTATTACAAAGTACTGCCCAAAAATATAAAGTCTTTAAAAGCAATAGTTAAGAGAATAGCTAACTTTCCACAAAAGAAGAAACTAGCAAGTACTTTTCGAGCATTTGAAAGTGAAAATAAATATTTAAGCAGTAAAGTTTATAAATTAGATACAATCAAAGAAACAAATTCTATATATGATCTATTTATTTCTGGTAGTGACCAGATTTGGAATAATTATGGATCAAATTCTGATTATACCTATTTATTAGATTTTGTGGACGATTATACAAAAAAAGTTGCATATTCTGCAAGTTTTGGTTATCAAGAGATACCCAAACAAGTAAGAGCTGATTATATTAGACTTTTAAGTCAATATAATGGGATATCCGTTCGTGAAACAAGTGGTGCTAGAATTGTTTCAAATTTGATTAATAAGATAGTTCCTGTAACATGTGATCCTGTATTACTATTAGATGAATTACAATGGAAGGAACTAATTGACACCTCATTAAATCCCCATGGAGATTATATTCTTTGCTATTTTTTACGCTATAATGTAACCGGCTTTGCGGAAGCACTAAAGTTTGCTACAGCAAAGGGCATAAAAGTAATTGCAATAGATAATATGTATATGCAAAAGAAATTTCATGGAATAGAAATGAAAAGTAATGTGTCGTTGAAAGAATTTGTTTCACTTTTTGCTAATGCTGCTGGTGTGATGACAGATTCATTTCACGGTACTGTTTTTTCACTTACTTTTAATAAACCATTCAATACACTGCTCTCCAGAAATGTGAACGTAAACTCTCGAATAGTTGATTTACTTAATATGTTAGAACTTTCATCGCATATGATCTATGACTTCAAGGAAAGTGACTGGAGGAGAATAGATTATAAAAATGTAAATCAAAAAATAGCAATATATAGAGAACGTTCTCTTGAATACTTAAAAAAATTCATAAAGTGATAATCAAAATAGAGAGATTTTTTATTGCATAGGGGTAAAGGAATGACTAATACCAAAAAGACAATACTTAATTTTGTGATAAGTATCGGTAGCCAATTAATTATTCTTGTGATGGGACTTGTTATTCCGCGAATAGTATTAATTCATTACGGATCAGATACCAATGGACTTATTAGCACAATAACGCAAATTTTCACTTATATGGCATTGTTGGAGGCAGGTATATCAGCATCTGCTAAAAATGCTCTATATAAACCAATAAAAGAGAATGATAGAAAGGGTATTTCATTCTATATGTCTGCAGCGCAAAGATATTATAGGAAAATTTCTGTTATCTATTTTATAGGAATTGTTGTTTTATCGGTTTTAATCCCTTTTGTACTCAAAACAGAAGTTAATTATCTTACAATAATGTTTTATACATTTTTTGAAGGATTAACTAGTGTTGTTTCATTTTATTTTATAAACACATGGACATGTTTTCTTGGAGCTAGTGGGAAAAATTATATTGTAATTACTATTTCTTTGTTGACAAAGATACTTTGTAATACAGTACGGATTGTATTATCTTTATTTAATATTAACATTGCATTTATTCAGATTGGTTATTTTGTAGTTTCACTTATTACATTGTTTATTTATCGTACCTATATGAGGAGGCAATATGGTTGGATTGATTATTCAGCTGCGTCAAAAGATGTTAAACTGGTAGACCGAAATGCTTATGTTGTTACTGAAATAGCATGGACGGTTTTTTCTTCAACAGATATGATCGTTTTATCAATTTTTGTTTCAACCTCTTTATCAAGTGTGTATTCTATCTATAACATGGTTTTTGTTGCAATAAATGGATTGCTAAACGCTGCTTACTCGGCTATATATTATAATTTGGGACATGCATATGTTGAGGGGGGAGAACAGTATAAAAAAATGCATGATATATTCCACTCATTTTTCTTAGCTGCCATGACAATATTAATGTGTGTGACATATTTGTTGATAATACCGTTTATACGTCTTTATACAACAGGTATAACGGATATTAATTATATTTATAAATGGCTACCATTATTGTTTTGTTTAATACAGATGTTGTCTTGGAGTAGATATATTGCAGGGAACTTGTCTGGAGTCGCTGGATATGCAAAGCAAACCAGTTATGTTTCACTTATTGAAGCAATAATTAATATTATTTTATCGATTATATTAGTAAATTTTTTTGGTATTACTGGAGTTTTACTTGCTACTGTTTTGGCGTTGCCTCTAAAAGTTATATATTTAAATTGGCTTGCAGAAAAGAAAATTATGAAACGAAGCCCATTAAAGACTCTTTTAACGATAGGAGTTAATTATTCAATTTTTATACTTACGGTGATTATTGCTCCACTTCTTGAATTTAGAATTGATAAATATTCAATATTTTTTCTTTATGGTTTTATTTTATTGATAGTATATGTAATAATTGTATTTGGTGCAAACTGTATTATTAATAGAGATTTGATGAGAATGCCTAAATTTTTTTTGAAACACAATCGGTGAATATTATGAATAATATTATTGAACAAATCAAGAAAAATGAATGCTATGGTTGTGCAGCATGTCTGCATATTTGCTCATATAATGCGATATCTATGAAGAATGATGATAAAGGATTTTTATATCCGACTATTGACAAAGCACTATGTGTGAATTGTGGACTATGTACTCAAGCATGTCCTGTAAAAAATGAGAAGTTAGAGAAAAAAACGGCCAGGGGCATATATGGAGTTGTTAATAATGATGAGGAAGAGAGACTTCAAAGTACATCGGGAGGATTATTTTCACTGATTGCAGATTATTATATAAAAAATCGTGGGGCAATATACGGCGCAATTTTTAAGAATGGTGAAATAAAGCATATAAGAGTTACAGAAGATTATTCGGCAATGAGGGGAGCAAAATATAGTCAAAGTAATTTGGATGGAGTATATAATTCTATTTCATCTGATTTAAAGAGAAATACTTTGGTCTTTTTTGTTGGAACTCCTTGTCAGTGTGCTGCACTTAAATTATTCCTTTCTGCTAAAAGAATAAATACAAAAAATCTAACTGTGGTTGATTTTATTTGTCATGGTGTAGTAAGTCCTTTGATTCTACATGATTACATCTTTTATGCTGAAAAAAAAGCAAATAAAAAAATATTAATGCATATCTTTAGAGATAAAATAAAAGGGTGGAATGTATATACAGAATCAAATGTTTTTGAAGATGGAACTGTTGATAATCAAAGCTATGAATCACAATTATACAAGAGATTTTTTCTCTCGAATATGTGTTTAAGGGAATCATGTTACACTTGTAAGTTTGCAACAAAAGATCGCGTTGGTGATATTACTATGGGGGATTTTTGGGGACTTGATAAAAGTCACCCTGAAAAATTTGATAAAAAAGGGGTATCGTTTGCAATGATTAATTCAGAAAAGGGAATAAAAATATTTGATTTAATCAAGGATAAGATGAATTATTTCCCGGTCAATATCGAAGATACAACTCAACCACATTTAACAAGATCGGTATCTAAGTCGAAGGAATATGATGCATTTTGGAAAGATTATTCAAAGGGTTTTAATTATGTTGTTGTTAAAAGATTTCACGGGGGGAAAATCAGACGATTAATATCAATAATCTATAATAAATTAAGGGTTACATTTAAGAAATAATTAGATGAACAGTTGCATTCATATTAAGGAGTATTTAAATGAAAATTTTTGTAAAAAAAACATTAATGATAACAGGCGGAACGGGGAGTTTCGGCAATGCTGTACTTAACCGCTTTTTGAAGACAGACATTGGAGAAATCCGTATTTTTTCCCGCGATGAGAAGAAGCAGGACGACATGCGTCATGAGTTCCAGGCAAAAATGCCGGAAGTAGCGGAAAAAATAAAATTCTATATTGGCGATGTACGCGATATCGCCTCTGTAAAAAATGCTATGCATGGGGTGGACTATATCTTTCACGCGGCGGCGCTTAAACAGGTACCGAGTTGCGAATTCTTTCCCATTGAAGCGGTCAAAACGAACGTTCTCGGAACGGAAAACGTTCTTACGGCGGCTATTGACGAAGGTGTAAAGACGGTTATATGCCTTTCCACGGATAAAGCCGCTTACCCCGTCAATGCGATGGGCACCTCAAAGGCGATGATGGAAAAAGTCATTGTAGCGAAATCTCGCACGACTACCACGACGAAAATTTGTTGCACTCGCTACGGAAACGTTATGTGTTCGCGCGGCAGCGTCATTCCTCTTTGGATTGAACAGATAAAGTCGGGTAATCCCATCACGATTACCGACGGTAATATGACCCGTTTTATCATGTCATTGGACGAAGCCGTCGATCTTGTATTATTTGCGTTTGAGCATGGGACAAGCGGCGATATCCTCGTCCAAAAAGCACCGGCATGTACGATTCAAACGCAGGCGGAAGCCGTTTGCGAACTATTCGGGGGGAAGAAAGAGAACATCAAAGTAATCGGTATTCGTCACGGCGAAAAGATGTACGAAACCCTGCTTACAAACGAGGAATGCGCTCATGCGATCGATATGGGCAATTTTTATCGCGTTCCTTGCGACAAACGCGGTTTGAATTACGATAAATATTTTAAACAAGGGGATACGGAGAGAAATCTGCTTACCGAATTTAACTCCAATAATACCAGATTATTAAATGTAGAAGAAACGAAAGAAAAGATCGCTTCTTTGCAATACATCAAAGATGAGCTTGACAGTTTCAAGAAAAGCAAGTAAAATAAAATCATGAATATTTTAATCACGGGATCAGCGGGATTTGTCGGAAAAAATCTCTGTTATGCCTTAAAAAATATAAAGGAAGGGAAAGACAAAACCCGTCCCAATCTCCGCATAGACGAAATTTATGAATATGATGTCAATACGGAGATTGAACTATTAGACGAATATTGCGCCAAAGCGGATTTTGTCTTTAATCTTGCAGGCGTAAATCGACCGAAAGATCAAACGGAATTCATGAAAGGGAATTTCGGATTTGCGAGTACTCTGCTTGATGCGCTCAAAAAGCATAAAAATATTTGTCCCGTAATGCTGTCAAGCTCCATTCAGGCGACGCTCATCGGCAGGTATGGGCAGAGCGATTACGGAAAATCAAAGTTGGCAGGCGAGGAATTATTTTTCAATTATGCCCAGGAAATAGGCACCCGGGTACTTATCTATCGCTTTCCAAATCTTTTCGGAAAGTGGTGTCGCCCCAATTACAACAGCGCCGTGGCTACATTTTGTTACAACATTGCCAACGATCTTTCCATTACTGTCAATGACCGTGCGACGGAGCTGGAACTTCTCTATATTGACGATTTGGTACAGGAAATGCTGGATGCGCTGGAAGGCAGGGCTCACAGCTGCGAGTTTGACGGCGTGAAGACAATATTAAAAGAGAAAGGAAGATATTGTGCGGTTCCCACCACTTATTATATAACATTGGGGGAGATTGCAGATCTGCTTGAAAGTTTCAAAACGCAGCCGCAAACGCTCCTGATGCCTGAGATTGCAGACAACAGCTTTGCGAAGAAGTTGTATTCTACCTATCTTTCTTATTTGCCGAAAGAGAAAGTGTCGTTTCCCTTGAAAATGAACGAGGATGCAAGAGGGAGCTTTACAGAACTGTTAAAGACGAAAAATTGCGGACAATTCAGTGTAAACATCAGCAAACCCGGCGTCACAAAAGGACAGCATTGGCACAACAGTAAGTGGGAGTTTTTTATCGTCGTCAGCGGCCACGGGCTTATTCAGGAACGGAAGATCGGCACGGACGAAGTACTGAATTTTGAGGTGAGCGGCGATAAAATAGAAGCGGTGCATATGTTGCCGGGCTATACGCATAACATTATCAATTTAAGCGAAACGGAAAATTTAGTGACGGTGATGTGGGCGAACGAGCTGTTTGATGTTGCGCATCCTGATACTTTTTACGAAGAGGTGGAAAAATGAATATAAAAAAAATATATCGTATGCTCTATCGAAAAATTATTGGGAAATTTAACCCTGTAAAGTACGCAAAAAAGATTGGCGTAAATTGCGGGGGGGGGTGTATATCTACGGGAGTGTTGAGTGGAGCACGGAACCGTGGATAATTACTCTTGGAAATCATGTACATATTACAGACGGTGTAAAATTCATTACACATGATGGGGGCACGTTACTTTTCAGAAGCCAAGTACCTGATTTGGAAATAACAAAACCTATTACAATAGGTGACGATGTATATATTGGCAATAATGTTATTATACTTCCAGGAGTAACCGTTGGAAATAAGGTAATAATCGGAGCGGGGGCGGTTGTCACAAAAAATATTCCGGACAATTCAGTTGTGGTTGGCGTCCCTGCCCGGGTTATTAAAACTACTGAAGAATATTTTGAAAAAATTCAGAAGGAATCGCTGCATGTGGGACATCTAAAAGGTAAAGAAAAAGATAAAGAATTAAAAAAAATTTTTAACTATACAGGAAAATCTAAAGGAATATATTTTTGAAAAGGTATAGAATATGCAAATCAAACTTGATTATTCGGATATCAAATTTGCGGACAACGGAAAACTCAAACTTCTCATCATTGTCGGAACTCGTCCTGAAATTATCCGTTTGGCTGCGGTAATAAATAAATGCCGCACCTATTTTGATTGTATTCTTGCTCATACGGGACAAAATTACGATTATAATCTCAACGGCGTATTTTTTCATGATCTGAAGCTGAAAGAGCCCGAGGTTTATATGGATGCGGTAGGCGACGATCTCGGCGCGACGGTGGGGAATATCATCAACTGTTCTTATAAATTGATGTCGCAGGTACAGCCCGATGCGCTTTTGATCTTGGGGGATACCAACTCCTGTCTTTCGGCGATCGCGGCCAAAAGGCTGCATATTCCTATTTTTCATATGGAGGCGGGGAACCGCTGCAAGGATGAGTGTTTGCCCGAGGAAACCAATCGACGTATAGTCGACATCATTTCCGACGTCAATATGGCGTATTCGGAACATGCAAGAAGGTATCTTGCCGAATGCGGGCTGCCCAAAGAAAGAACGTATGTCACGGGAAGTCCGATGGCAGAAGTATTGCATGACAATTTGAAAGAAATCGAAGGGAGTGACATTCTCAAAAAGCTCGACTTGCAACCAAAAAAATATATTTTGCTTTCGGCGCATCGGGAAGAAAACATCGACACGGAGAAGAATTTCCTGTCGCTGTTCAACGCAATCAATAAATTGGCGGAGAAATACGATATGCCGATCTTGTATTCCTGCCATCCAAGAAGCAAAAAGCGTCTGGAACAAAGCGGATTCAAACTTGATAGGCGAGTGATCCGGCACGAGCCTTTGGGATTTCACGATTATAATCATTTGCAGATGAACGCGTATGCGGTGGTGTCGGACAGCGGTACGTTACCCGAAGAGAGCAGTTATTTCACGAGTATCGGAAAACCTTTTCCCGCAGTGTGTATTCGCACCAGTACGGAGCGTCCGGAAGCGTTGGATAAGGGTTGCTTTATTCTTGCGGGGATCGACGAACAATCGCTTTTGCAGGCGGTGGATACGGCAGTAGAAATGAACGATAGCGAGGACTATGGAATTCCCGTACCCGATTATACGGACGAAAATGTTTCGACGAAAGTAGTTAAGATTATTCAATCGTACACGGGCGTCGTCAACAAAATGGTTTGGAGAAAGTTTTGAACAGCTACTAAAAATAAATAAGAAAATTAATCAGATAAATATTTTGAAAAAACGGCGTAAATAATATAAAAAATATTGACAATAAAATACATTAGTGCTAAAATTTAAACATAGAGATTAGGTCAAGCCCATGGGCTTGTGTGTTCCCTCAAAGGGAACACACAAAAATATTTAATTAGCCAAAGAAAAAATAGCGTAGGAGCTAAAAAGTACTAATGGATGAAGGACGAATGAAAGAAAAAGAAACGTTGTGTTACATAAAAACTATGCTGGTCGAACGCTTAAAAGAATTGCAAGAGATAAAATCGGATGATGAAAATCAATTTGCGTACGGGGAGAAAACCGCGTATGCGGAATGTTTGGAATGGTTACAGACGGTATGGGAGGATGCGGAGAAAAACGGATTGAATTTCGATATAGAAAAAGTATTTCCGTTATAAAAATATATGCGGCAATTTCTGGATAGTACAAAGGCATCGGCAGAGAAATAAAAGATAACAGTTTAATAGCTTTCGAGTACTTTTAATATGTTGGCAACGGAATAAATTTCCAAAGGGAGCTATGGTAAACATAGCGACGCTATAAAAGAAACTATCGTTTCGGCACTTGTCGACGGATGGACAAATTTAAGTGGTTGTACTGTTCAAGAGAAAGGAAAGATATTACGAAGGACAATCCATGTAGTTGTTCTCAACAAAACGGTTTAAGGAAATTTTAATGCCAAGCAGAAGAATAAGGAATGAATCGGGGAATTATTTCTTCGACTGCGATCCCTTAACAAACGCAAAAGAAACCTCGCGCGCGTGTGTCACGCGTAGTTAAATATATTTTTCTTTTCTGTTGTAGTTACTTTTCTATTTGGTTAATTCACATTGACCTGTCACCGTGACAGGTGCCACCTATCACCTCTGAAAAACGTCCATTCCTGGTGATAGGGCTTTTTTATTTTTCCTCTGACGCGTCTTGTGATTTTTGCGTAACGCCTGTGGCAACCCACGCTTTTAGCCCGCAGACAGGGCGTTTTTTCTTTTTGCGACCCACACGGTGACGCCATAGCGGCAAAACCGATCCCTAAACGGAAGAAACTGTAAAATGCCCTCAATCCCGCGTGCGACCGGCGTTGCGGGTCGCTGTGAGCCGCGTTCGGGGCAGTTTACAACCCCGACGCTTTCTCCTGCTTTTTTTCGACCCTACCGATAACCCGAGTGAACCGACTGTTTGCTTCTTCGAAAAGCCTTTTCAAAAACGTCGGGGATTGACCGTTTAAGCCTTTCCGTAAAGCGTCTCCGTCCGTCCTGTGTTCCATCGCATTTTAAGGTCGAAAATCATTGAGGTTCCTCAACGTTTTAAGGCGGCTTTTCCCTCGGCAGAGGGATTGCCCTGTCCGCGCCGTATTCGCGCTCCTGCGTTGAATTTTCGCGTCGGTATTGCGACGGTTTTACATTGCGGCAATTCGCCTTGCAGCGTTCCCTGTCGGTATCGCGGATCGGTTCCCGAAACATCACCGTCAGATATTTCTTGGGGAACTCATAAGAAACACCGCCGTCGGAATTCTGATACTTCAAAACATACGTTTGAGGATGTTTGCTTGCGGCGCGCGCAAGGCGGTTTTTCAGCTTGGTGTTGTGCGTATAGACTTCCGCGCGGTCGTCGGCTTCGTCGAAAAGAATGATGGTTTCCTTTTCTGCTTTTGTGATGGACATTTGTTTTCCTCCTGAAAAATTTTATGTATCTTCGACTGACAAAAGGAGGAACGCAAAAAGTTTTATTTATTTTTTGACAACCGCTTACGGCAGTATTTTGACAGTAGCCCGATATGGCGTTCGCTCTTGCGTTGGATTTGATAAGCCGACGTGGAGAAGAACTCAATCAGCCATTCCTTGGCGATGACGAGCGTATGCTGCGCCCATACGGAACGCAGAATCTTTTTCAGCGTCCATCTTTGTATCGTGCCTTGCGCGTAACCCGTCAACGCCGAAACCTCTTTCACTCTCAGCGCGTCGGGAACGTCCGCCCATTCTTTTTCAAGCCACTCTCTAAAATCTTTGCGCGGCGGCTCAAAGAAGGTTGTCGGTACAGATTGCCTATGTCCTTTCGTCGGATGACCGTTGAAAATCCCGGCGGGGAGTTGCGCCTCGGGCAAACCTTTTTCCGCTTTTTTTATATACCCAAAGAGGTCTTCGACGCGGACACGATACTGCCTTGTCCGTTTTCCCGTGTTCTCGCAGGGGATATATCCATGGCGTAAAAGCCAGGACGCTTTGCGTTTGCTGATCCGTAAAATTTTCCGCACGCTGTCGAGGGTAAGCGGGGCGGGATACGCCTTGCGGATTTCCTTTTCCCACTGCTTCGTCATCGCTTGTCCCCGTCCTTTTTTATCATGTAATTGCGGCGGCTTTTCTCGTCGCTGTGGTCGGCGAGGTATTCGATCAGATCGATTTTGGCGATGAGGTAAGAGCCTTTATAGACGAACGCGCGGAGCTCGCCGCTTTTGATGAGTTCGTAAATGTGGTTTTTGCCGAGAGGGGAACATCGGCTCGCTTTCATGGGACTTAAAGCGTCGGGGACTTTGCGGAGCATCTTTTCCAGCTGTAAAATTTTTTCTTCACGTGTCATTTTGTTATCTTCCTTTTCATTTTTTGCCGATGGTGAACGGGAAGACGTTTGCGTTTTGGTATAAAAAATCTCATTTGTTTCTCGCAGTTTTCTCGCAGTTATCTCGCAATTTTCCCGCAAACAGGCGAAAAACCTTCGATAAAGCGCGTTTTTGGCGGGAAAATCGGCGTCAAGGAAAGACGATCGGGGACGGACGGGGAAACCCTGCCAACTACTTGAAAACTGTTGATGTCAACATCCGGGGGGTCGAATCCCTCTCTCTGCGCCAAAGCCCCGATTTTCGGGGCTTTTTTCGTAAGTTTTGGGAAGAACAGCCGAAGTATTGATAGGACAATCGAACTTTTTTGTTGTATGCTGAAAGAAGAATATTACCGCCGCGGTTTCGGCCGCTTTTGTTGCGGGTAGCTTGAAGGAGCAACATGAAAAAATCAGTTCTCGTCTTTGCGTTTTTCCTTTCCTTTTGCTGGCTGGGGGCAGGCTGCGGCCCGACCCGCCCGGCCGATTCCGCTTCGGACGGTTCCTCGTTGGGACAGTCCTCCTTTTCGTCGGCATCTTGGCCTTCCTCCGACTCCTCCTCCGTAAGTTCTTCTTCCTCCGACCCGACTTCCGCCCCCGACTCCTCATCTTCTTCGGATTCCGATTCATCTTCTCAGTCTTCCTCGGGTTCCTCCGAGCCCGCGCCGAAGCCCGAACATGCGAAAGTCGTTCTGATGGCGGGACAGTCGAATATGCTGGGTTGTACGTTTGCGGAATATCTTACGCCGCAGAGCATCGGCGCGGAGCGATACGAAAAGGTATCGGGCAAGTTCGAGGGGGTCAGGATTCTCTTAGAGACGGGAAATTCCTTGGACGATTTCGTACCCGTAGAGCTGGGTCAGGGCAACAAAGCCGTGATGGACGGCGTATATCATAAATGTTTCGGTCCCGAGGTGGGCATGGCGGAGTATCTTTCCGAGGCCTTTCCCGACGAAACGATTTATCTCATCAAGTTTGCTGTCGGCGGCAGTTCCCTGAAGGAGGGTTGGACCAGCGAATCCCGTCCTCCCGTCAATTACAATTATCAGTATTTCAAAAACGTCGCAAACAGCGGCCTGAAAATCCTTTCCGACGCGGGTCTCGACCCTAGGATCGTCGGCCTGTGCTGGATGCAGGGGGAAGCGGACGCGGAATCGACGCGGGAGGCCTGGAGCCTCGAATACGGCGAAAACCTTGCCGCGCTGGTCTCCGACCTCCGTATGAACTTTAACGCATATGCGTGGACGGAGCATACGTTAAATTTTATCGACGCCTATATCAGTAACAGCCCCGATTGGACCTTTTATAAAAACGTCAACGCGGCCAAGCTGAGCTTTTCGAAAAAGAGCGCGCACAATTATCTGCTGGATACGCTTGCGCCCGATCTTGTGGAAAAGGGCAGAAACGGCCTGATTTTCGACCGCGAAGCCACTACGCTGACGCCCGTCGATGTCAAACATTACGATTCGTCGAGTATGCTCAAGCTCGGCAATATGTTCGGCGAGGCGGTCGCCGAACTCTGCCGCACCCCGTGAAGCGCTTTTTTTACGGCGCCGAAAAGTCCCTTTTCGAAGGGGCTTTTTTGTTTGCGGAAAAATAGAAAAATTTTCCGAAACCGCTTGACAAACTGTATTATCTGTGTTATATTTAATACAGATAATACAGGCGGGGCAGCTGTCGGTAAAAATCGGGAGGAGGGCATGGAGATACGATTGCAGGGAAAACAGAACGTCTATCAGAACATCGTCGAAGAATATAAGCGGTTGATCGGTTTCGGCGCGATGAAATACGGTGAGAGGCTTCCGTCCGTGCGTGCGTTGGCGCTGGAGCTCGGGGTCAACCCCAACACGGTGGAGCGCGCGTATTCGGCCCTGGAGGAACAGGGGTATATCCGTATTTTACCGAAGAAGGGCGCGTACGTCGATTTTGCGGACGACGGGCGGCGCTGTCGGCTGGAGGAGCTGAAACGTCAGCTTCGGCTTTTGAAACAGGCGGGCTTTACCGAGGCGGAATTTTTGATGCTCCTCGGCGAGATATTTTCGGGGAGAGAGGAGGAGAAAGGGCAATGATAGAAATCAAACGACTGACGAAGGCATACGACAAAGCTCCCGTTTTGCGGGACGTAAATCTGGCCGTTCCCGATAAATCGGTGTTCGGTCTGGTAGGCATCAACGGCGCGGGAAAATCCACTCTTTTGCGGCTGATTTCGGGCGTATTGAAAGCGGACAACGGAATTATTCTGATCGACGGCGAGCCCGTCTATGAAAACGAAGCCGCTAAACGGCAGATATTTTTTCTGCCCGATGATCCCTATTATACGTCGAATATCAACGGCAGCGGGCTGGCCGAGCTTTACAAAACCTTTTACGATTTTGACGCGGAGGTTTACGGAAGGTATCTCGATCAGTTTAAGTTGAGCCCCAAGGCGCCCATCCGTAACTTTTCCAAGGGCATGAAGCGTCAGGTGTTCGTATCGCTGGCTTTAGCGGTGCGTCCGAAATATCTGTTGCTGGACGAAGCGTTCGACGGGCTGGACCCGCTCGCCCGCATGGTGTTCAAGCGCGGCGTCATCGACCTGGTGGAGGAAAAGGGCAGCACGGTGATCATCTCCTCCCACTCTCTGCGCGAGCTCGAGGATATCTGCGACAGCTATGGGCTTTTGGATCATCAGACGATCACCTGCTCGGGCGAAATCGAAACGGACGTCGAAAAGCTGCATAAATTTCAGGCGGCGTTCGAAAACGGCTTCGATCCCAATGCTCTCGGTTTGCCCTATATGTCCTTCAGCCGCACGGGCAGAGTTGTGAAAATCGTGGCGAAGGGGGACGCGGAGGAGATCGTCGCCCGCCTGAACGCCTTTCATCCGCTGTTTATCGAGGAAATCCCCGTCGATTTCGAGGAATTGTTTACGTATGAGGTGGAAAGCAGGGGGTATTTGAAATGATGAAATTTTTTGTTTACGAGCTGAAAAAGAACGTCTGGACGCTGGTCGTGCTCACGGCGCTGGCGACGATTTTATACGTGGTGGTGCAGTCCGCGAGCAACGTGATCTGGAAATCCCCCAGCGGGCAGATTTCCGTTGAAACGCCTCAGATCGGCGTCGTTTACGGCGAGCTCGGCGTGCTTTGCACTTTGGTTCCCGTGCTGATGTATTCTTTCAAAATGAACAAGCGGAGCGTTGACGAATTTTATTCCCTGCCGATCAAGCGGGAAAAAATTTATCTCGCCAAAACCCTGGCGGGGCTGATTTTGGTAATGGTGCCGTATGCGGTGGCCTATTGGTCGGGGTTTTTGAGCGTCGCGCTGAGAGAAAATTATTACCATTTGGGCTATTACGCGGCGGGATATTTCGGCGGCGTGCTGTTCGGGCTGTGCCTTTACGGGATCAATTCCTTTGCGTTTGCCCGCGCCAATCGCATCACGGACGGAATTATTTTCATCGTCGCCTATATGCTTATCGGCTGGCTCCTTGCAAGCGTTTTGTCCGAAATTTTCCCCAAAGCGCAGATTGCTTCCGAAAATTTTATTACCTATAGCTGTCTGTGGAATTTCGGCACAAATATCGCCGTGTTGATCAAAAACGGCTCGTTGCCCGACCTTTCTTGGGGATACAGTCGCGGATATGATTGGAGCGTGGAAATGTTTCTCTATCCGATTTTGTTCGCCGTCGCCGCGTATTTTTTACTCTTCTTTTTGGTGCGTTTCGATAAGGGAGAGGACGCAGAACAAAATTCCGATTCCCCGTTCGGTTATCGGCTGATGATCCCCGCCTATACGGTGCTCTGTCTTTTTATGTGCGGCAACGAGTTTCCGTATATTTGCATGGTGGTCATCGCCGCGATTATTCTGACGATTATTCATACGCGGAAATTTTTGTTCGGCTGGCGCTGGTGGGCGGTGATTGCCGCTTCGGCGGTTATCGGAATAACAGGCTGTTACTTGATAGAGGAATTTATCGTCGCCCCTCGTTTGCAGTATTATCAATAAAACAAAAAAAACGCCGCCCGAGCTTTTTCTCGGGCGGTGTTTTTATATCAGAGTTTCGTATTCCTCGTACAAGTTATCCAGGGCGCTTTTCACTTCCTCCAGCCGTTTGCAGCGTTCGCTTAAACGGGCGTAGTCGGCGGCGATTTCGGGCAGCGCGAGCTGGGCGTTGATGTCGCTTTCTTCGCTTTCGAGCGCGGAAATTTCCTCCTCGAGCTGTTTGATCCGCAGCCGCTTTTTCGTCTCGGCGGCGCGTTCTTCCTTTGTTCGGTAGCCTCCGTCCTTCGGTTTCGGGGCGGCGGGGAGCGCGGCCTTTTCTTCCGCCTCCTTCGCCTCTTTTGCGGCGGCCTTACAGGCGTTGTATTCCTCGTACGTGCCCTTGAACTCGGCAATTTTTCCGTCCGCAAGCTCTACGATTTTTCCCGCTAAGGCCTGAATAAAATATCTGTCGTGGGAGACGAACAGCACCGTCCCGTCAAACGCTTTCAGCGCGTCCTCGAGGCTCTCGCGCGCGGGCAGATCGAGGTGATTGGTCGGTTCGTCGAGGATAAGAAAATTTCCGTTTTCGCATTCGAATACGGCCAAAGCCAGCTTTGCGCGTTCGCCGCCCGACAGCATTTTCACCTTTTTGTCCATGTCGCCCGCATCCAGCTTCACCTGCGCGAGGATATTTCTCACCTTCGTCTGCTCCCATAACACGTGCCGTTCCCACAGCTCGCCCAGCACGGTGTTTTCGGGGTTGAGATTGGCGTTTTCCTGGTCGTAACAGGCGATTTTGACAAACCTCCCCGCCTTTACGGCGGGATTTTTTCCGCGTACGATTTCGCGGACGAGCGTGGATTTTCCCGTGCCGTTGTCCCCGACGACGGCGCATTTTTCCCCGCGCATAACGGTGAAAGAGGCGTCTTTGAGCAGCGTCCTTTCTCCCGCCTTCAGCTCCAGAGCGGCCACCTCCAGCACCCTTTCGTACGGCCGCTCGGCGTAGGAGAAGGAAAAGCGGGGCGGGGAGGGCGGCAGCTTCGGCTTTTCCAAAACCTCCATTTTTTCCAGCTTTTTCACGCGGCTGAGCGCCGACTTCGCGGTGGTGGCCCGCACGAGATTTCTATCTACATAATCCTGCAAATGCGCGATTTCTTCCTGCTGTTTTTCGTATTCCTTTAAGAGTCGCGCGTTTTTTTCCGCCTTTAACAGCTTATATTTCGTATAATTGCCCTTAAAGACGCAAAGCCTGCCGTTTTCCAGCTCGTAAATCTCTTTGACGATCTTGTCGAGGAAATAGCGGTCGTGCGATACGGTGAGGATCGCGCCCCTGAAGGCGGCGAGGTATTCCTCCAGCCAGAACAGCGTTTTGATGTCGAGGTGGTTGGTCGGCTCGTCGAGAATAAGCAGCTCGGGCTCCTCGAGGAGGAGACGGCAGAGCTTCAGCCTCGTCTTTTCGCCGCCCGACATGGTGGAAATGCGCTGATTGTAAAATTCGGAAAAGCCCATGCCGTTCAGCACGGTGCGGATGCGGATTTCGTAACGATAGCTGTCGCGCGCGGCAATCAGCTTGTTGAGCGCCTCGTATTTGCCCGAAAGGGCGCGGTATTCGTCGCTGCCTTCCTCCGCGGCGGCGATTTTTTTCTCCGTTTCGCGCAGCGAGTCCAGCGCGCGGATATCCTCGGCGAAGATCTCCTTCATTTCCTCGAAAACGGTGTTTTCGGAATCATAACCGCCGTTTTGGGCGAGATAGCCGATCCGAATCCCGTTTTTGACGAAAATGCGTCCGTCCTCCGGCTCCAGCTCGGAGAGGATGAGGCGGATCAGGGTGGTTTTTCCCTCGCCGTTAGGGCCGATCAACCCGACCCTGTCCCCCTCGGACAGCGTAAAATCAATTTTTTCCAGCAGGGGACTTCCCGCAAAGCCGAACGCCATGTTTTCGGCGGAAACCAACATTTTTTAATTCCTCCGGTAGTGAAATGCGCGTTTTTAACGCAAGATAGGGCTATGAGATATAATGAAATGCGCGTTTTTGACGCAAGATAAAGCTATGAGATATAAAGATACGGCTTACGCCCTCGAACGGATACGTGCGTTGGAAGCGGAGCTTTCCGCCGCCGACCCCACGCGCGCCGCGAAGCTGACGAAAGAGCTCGTCCGCCTCAAGGCCTCGGCCTTCCGCGCCGAAAAAAATCAGTGATCCCGGCTCGGGATATACTTTTCTCCCGACTCAATAATTCCAACTCGGGATATACTTTTCTCCCGACTCAATAATTCCAACTCGGGATATACTGTTCTCCCGACTCAATAATCCCAGCTCGGGATATACTTTTCTCCCGACGACGACCGCTTCTGCACGAAAATATTTTTTATCCCCAGCGCAAACGCCTCGTCCAGCACCCGTTCGTATTCCCGCGCGGTGACGGCGCGTTTAAGCTCGGGAAATTTTTCGATGTCCCCGAACGGGGTATATTGGCTCATGAGGCTTAAATAGGCGGTTTCGGGCAGCTCGCGGCGGAACCATTTCAACACCGCGATCGAATCGTTTACGCCCAGCGGCATGACGAGGTGACGGACGATCAGCCCGGACAGCATTTTGCCCTCCGCCGTCATTTTCAGGGGCTTTCGCGCCATAAACTTAATCGCCTCGCTCGCCCGTTCGAAATAATCCTCACGCCCCGTGTAGCGTTTGGATAAAGAGGGGGAGACAAATTTCATGTCGGGCAGCCAGATGTCGATATACGGCTCTATCAGGCGCAAGGTTTCCGTCTTTTCGTATCCGCCGCAGTTATAGACGACGGGGATTTTCGGCCTGTAAAGCTCAAAGGCGGGGGGCAGGTAAGCGGCGACGTGGGACGGGGTGACGAGAGAAATGTTTTCCGCGCCCATGTCCTCCAATTCGCGGAAGATCTCCGCGAGCCGTTCGCTCGTCACGTCCATGCCCCGCTGCGCGCGCGAAACCTCGTAATTCTGGCAGAAAACGCACCGCAGATTGCAGCCGCAGAAAAAAATCGTGCCGCTTCCCTTTTTGAAGGAAATGCACGGCTCCTCGAAAGGGTGCAGGTAATATTTGGCGATTTTTAACCCCGACGCGCCGCAGGCTCCGACGCCCGCCGTGCGGTCCGTGCCGCACTCCACGGGGCACATGCGGCAGTGTTTCAACGGTTCCATACCGTTTATTATAACACGCGCGAAAAAAATATGCAAGCGCGTGAAGGCGCGTGCGAATAAGTTGACAAAACGAGGGGAAAGGACTATAATGAAATAATCCCGAGAAAGGGAAAATCCGCCGCAAAATCCCAGGGTGCGGCAGACAACTATGTTAAAAAGAGGATTTTTTACATGAAAAAGTTTTTTACCAGCGAAAGCGTGACGGAGGGTCACCCCGACAAGGTGTGCGACCAGATCTCCGACGGCATTCTCGACGCGATACTCGCCGAGGACCCCATGGCCCGCACCGCCATCGAGTGTTGCGCGGCGTACGATCTCCTGCTCATCATGGGCGAGGTGACGACGACGGCGAAAGTGGATTACGAGCGGACCGCGCGCGGAATTATCAAAAAAATCGGCTACGATTTCGGCAGCTTTTCCTATGACAAATGCAAAATCGTCGTCGCCATACACGAGCAATCGCCCGACATTGCGATGGGGGTGGACAGAAAGGACGCGGGCGCGGCGGAGGATACGCTCGGCGCGGGCGATCAGGGCATGATGTTCGGCTATGCCTGCCGCGAGACGGAGGAGCTGATGCCCCTGCCCGTCACCCTGTCCCATAAGCTTGCCATGCGCTTGACGGAGGTGCGCAAAAGCGGACTTCTGCCCTATCTTCGTCCCGACGGAAAGACGCAGGTGACCGTGGAATACGACGACAAGCGTCCCGTGCGCGTCGATGCGGTGGTCGTTTCCTCCCAGCACGACAGGGAGGTGTCGCAGGAAAAGCTGCGCGAGGATATCAAAAAATACGTGGTGGACGAAGTGATCCCCGCGGAATTTCTCGACGAAAACACAAAAATTTACATCAACCCGACGGGCCGTTTCGAAATCGGCGGGCCGCAGGGGGATTCGGGCCTGACGGGCCGAAAAATAATCGTGGATACTTACGGCGGCAGGTGCGCGCACGGCGGCGGCGCGTTTTCGGGCAAGGACTGCACAAAAGTCGATCGTTCGGCCGCGTATTTCTGCCGCTATATCGCCAAAAACATGGTGGCGGCGGGGCTTGCCGACGAGGTGGAAATTCAGGTTGCGTACGCGATCGGCGTCACAAACCCGCTGTCCGTTTTCGTCGATAGCTTCGGCACGGGTAAATTCACCGACGACAAGCTGGCGGAAATCATCAAAAAGGAATTCGACCTCCGCCCTTACGCCATTATCCGCGCATTGGGCTTAAGACGGCCGCTCTATTCGGAAACTTCCGCTTACGGCCATTTCGGGCGCCCGCACCTCCCTTGGGAACAGACCGACCGCGCGGCCGCGCTTGAAAAATATCTTTGAGACGCCTTTAAGGCGTTTTGACAAACGGCTTTTAGGATACTTAACTCTCCCGAAATCAAAGAACGGCGGAAACGCCGTTTTTTTGGTTGACATATGTAAACCTTTGTGATAGAATTAGGTTTACATATAATTTACGGGAGACGGAAGAAATGGAAAAGACAACGGTTCGTTCGGCGGCGCGGGAAATCAGCTATACGGCGATGTTTGTGGCGATTATCGCGGTGTGCGCGTGGATAGCGATTCCCTTGCCGAGCAACATTTCCATTACGTTGCAGACGATGGGGGTTTGCCTCGCGGCGGGCTTTCTCGGCTGGAAACGGGGGCTGATTGCGGTGGCGGTGTATATTTTGCTGGGGCTTTGCGGCGTGCCCGTATTTCAGGGCTTTACCGCGGGCGCGGCAAAGCTCGGTTCTGTGACGGGGGGATATATCGTGGGCTTTTTGTTTACGGCGGCGGCCGTGGGGCTTGCGGCCGATTATATAAAAGTAAAAAGCGGCTGGCTGCGCGCGGCGGTGCTCGTTGCGGCCATGGTCGTCGGGGTGGCGCTGTGCTATCTGTTTGGGACGATTTGGTTTATCTACGTGTATAACGCGGGCGCGGATACGACAGTGACGTTTGCGGCGGCGCTGATGACCTGCGTCGTGCCGTATATCCTGCCCGACCTCGTAAAGATCGTCTGCGCGGCCGCGCTGGTGACAAAATTGAAAAAGTATATGAAGCTTTAAGAGGCGGAAGGATTTAAGAAACGGGTTCCGTTTCCTCCTCGAGCAGTTCCAGCGCGAGAAACAGCCCGAACCGCGCGCCAATGCGAAAGGCGCTCTTTCTTTCCACATAGCAAACGCCGCCCTCGGCCAAAAAGTAATCGTCCCACAGTTTGCTGTGCTCGGGGGAAAGCAAAGCGTCGATTTTATCGCCGTATTTGCGATATTCGGCGTAAACTTCGTTGGCTTCGGGGGATTTGTCCGTAGCTTCCCAGCGCGTTTGCAATTCGCCGTTTAACAGTTCTTCGATAATTGAAATTTTCATAAAAGTTTCTCCTTCAAGAAATTTTATAGAAATGATACTATAAATACTTTCGTGAAATTATTCAATGGTCAATTTGACTAAAGAAAGATATTTTTGTTAAATTGTAACAAAAAACGGCCGCGGATCAGCGGCCGTTTTTGCATGTGTCCAGCACTTCTTTACAGATCGCCGCGCAGAGCCTGCTCCGCGTGGGATATTTCTTTTTTACTTCTTCGGGGAGGAGCGACGGATACACGCCGATCCCCGCGATACAGCTTTTTATTTCGTCTGGGTCGCATACGCATTCCGTCAAAATCCCGCACGCCTTTTTTCCGCCGACGAAAATCTCGTTTTCCTTCCGATCCCCGTGCAGAACCCGTTTCACCGCCGTGTAAATTTTCGCCGTCAGCTCGGGCTGTTTTGCGGGGGGCAGACAGGGAAACGCAATCACCGACATATACAGTCCGCCCGAAACGGAGGGGAAGCTTCCGCCGCGGCGCGCGCGGCCCCGCGTCTGCCTGTCCGCCGCGACCACCGCGGGCGAGGAAGCGCCCACGCCGACCAGCTTTTCCGCGTAGGCGTTTGTCGAGGGCAAGGCCTCGAATACGTAAAGCTTTATCCCGTTTATCCCCGCTTCTTCGAGCGCGGCGGAAAGCTCCTCCTCGCGCAGAACATCGGACGGCGACAAAACGTAACCCGCCTTGGGCGTACCCGAAAGCGCATAGCCCTCTTTCCGCAGGGCGTCGATCGCCTTCCACACGGCGGCGCGGCTGACCCCGAACGTCTCCGCCAGCACCTGACCCGAAACGTATTCGCCCTCGCGCTCCTTTAATTGTTTGAAAATCTCGTTTTTTAAGCTCATAATACGGGTATATTATAAGCCAATCGGCCGCAATTGTCAAGAAAGGAATTAAAAAGACAGAAAATTTCCTGAAAAGGGGCTGAAAACGCTTTGAATTTCCGCGCAAATATTGTAAAATAGAACGTGAGAAAGTACGGGCCGTTTTCGGACGGCCAAAATAACGAAATCGGAGTTTATCTAAATGGGATTAATCAGCTATTTGATGGGCAGCGACGGCAGAAAGAGCCTGAGAAAGTTAAACAAGATCGCGGATAAGGTGGAAGAGCTCGACGGCAAATACGCCGCCATGGACGACGATCAGCTCAAGGGGCAGACGGAACTCCTCAAGGGGCGTCTGGCGGCGGGCGAAACGTTGGACGATATTCTGCCCGACGCTTTTGCGGCGCTGCGCGAGGCGGCCTGGCGCGTGCTGGGCATGAAGCACTTCCACGTGCAGGTAATCGGCGGTATCTGTCTGCACCAGGGCAGAATCGCGGAAATGCGCACGGGTGAAGGCAAGACGCTGGTCGCCACCCTTCCCGCCTATCTCAACGCCCTTTCGGGCAAGAGCGTGCACATCGTCACCGTCAACGACTACCTCGCCAAGCGCGACGCGGAGTGGATGGGCAAGGTGCACAAGTTTATGGGGCTTACCGTGGGCGTTATCGCCCCCGGCATGGAGGACGACGAAAAGCGCGAAGCCTATAAATGCGATATCGTCTATGGCACCAATAACGAATTCGGTTTCGATTACCTCCGCGACAATCTCAAGACCGACCTTAAAAAGATGGTTCAGCGCGATCTGACCTATGCGATCGTGGACGAGGTGGACTCCATTTTGATCGACGAAGCGCGCACCCCGCTGATTATTTCGGGCAAGGGCGAAAAGTCGTCCGACCTCTACGTGCAGGTGGATCGCTTCGTGCGCACCCTTTCGGGCGGGTTCGACGACGAGCTTAAGGAAGAAGAGGACGCGCAGTTTATGCGCAAGAGAGAGGAAAAGAAAAACAAGAAGAAAAAATCCGACCTTAAGGCCGCGGAGGAAGAGGACGACGAGGAGGAAGTAAAGGACTTCACCAAAATGACCCTCGAGGAGCAGGCCAACTACGAGGCGGAGCTGGAGGAAAAGCGCGCCGCCGCGGCGGCCGCCGCGCCCGAGGGCAAAAAGGCGCTGGCCATGTCCAGGGATTGGGACTATATCATCAACCGCAAGGACAAGACGGTGGAGCTGACGGACAGCGGCGCGAGAAAGGCGGAAAAGTTTTTCCGTATCGACAGCATAGCGGAAATCGAGCACGCCGACCTCAACCACCATATTCAGCAGGCGTTGAAGGCGCATAAGCTGTTTAAGCTGGACGAGGATTATATCGTCAACGACGGCGAAGTGATTATCGTTGACGAGTTTACGGGCCGTCTCATGATCGGCCGCCGCTATTCCGACGGCCTGCACCAGGCAATCGAGGCGAAAGAGGGCGTCGAGGTAAGAAGCGAAAACAAGACCTACGCGACCATTACTTTCCAAAATTATTTCCGTCTCTATACCAAGCTTTCGGGCATGACGGGTACGGCCAAGACCGAGGAAGCGGAGTTCCGCACCATCTATTCCCTCGACGTTATCGAAATCCCCACCAACAAGCCCATCAAGCGTATCGACCTGCCCGACATGGTGTATTCGACGGTGGACGGCAAGAAGCGCGCGATCGTCAACGAAATTGTGGAGCGCCACGAAAGCGGCCAGCCCCTGCTGGTGGGTACCGCGTCCGTCGATAAATCGGAGGAAATCTCCCGCCTTTTGAAGCGCAACGGCGTCAAGCACAATATCCTCAACGCGAAAAACCACGAGCGCGAAGCGGAGATCGTCGCGCAGGCGGGGCGGTTCGGCGCGGTGACCATCGCCACCAACATGGCGGGGCGCGGCACGGATATTCTGCTGGGCGGCAACCCCGAGTATCTCGCCAAAAAGCGGCTGCGCGAAGAGGGGATCGAGCACGAGACCATCGAGCTGGCCACCAGCATGTATATTCAGGACATCGACGACAAGACGAAAGAGGTCCGCGAGAGATACAAGAAGCTGTACGAGCATTACAAGGCGGAGACGGACAAGGAAAAGGAGCAGGTGATCGCCGCGGGCGGCCTGTGCATCGTCGGCACCGAGCGCCACGAATCGCGGCGTATCGACAACCAGCTCCGCGGCCGTGCGGGACGTCAGGGCGACATCGGTATGTCGGTGTTTTTCCTCTCCCTCGAGGACGACCTCGTCAAACGGTTTGGCGGCGAGAGAATGAAAGCCCTTTACAATACCTTCAAAATCGACGAGGACACCTGCCTGCAATCCAGGCTCCTTTCCCACGGGATAGAGAACGCGCAGAAGAACATCGAGGGCAGAAACTTCGGTATCCGTAAAAACGTTCTCCAATACGACGACGTCATGAACACCCAGCGCAAGGTGATGTACGAGGAGCGGCTGAAGGTGCTTAAAGGCGAAAACGTCCACGAGCAGATTTTGAAATATATCCCCGACTACGTCGAGGAAACGGTGCGCGCCGCGGTCAACGTCGAAGACATGCCCGAGCTGTGGAACGAAACGGAGCTGAACGCCGCGCTCGAAACCAAGCTTTTGCCCGAGGGGACGAATTACGTCACGCGCGAGAGGCTGGAAAAATGGGATTACGAGCTGGCGATTAAGAAAATCACCAACAAGACGGTGAAGGAATACGAAAAGAAAATCGAGGACATCAAGGCCGCGGGTATCGATTTCTACGACGTGGAACGCCGCGTTCTGCTGATGAACGTCGATCGCAACTGGATCGACCATATCGACGCCATGGACCAGCTGAGAAAGGGCATAGGCCTGCGCGCTTACGGCCAGGTCGATCCCGTCATTTCCTATAAAAAGGAAGGCTTCGAGATGTTCGACGAGATGATCGAGCGTATTCAGCGCACCTCTATTGCGGTGCTTCTGAAAGTGAAGGTGGAATTCCGCCAGGCGCCTTCCCAGCCGCTCCGCCGTCAGATGCCCGAGCAGGGCGCCGCTTCTCCCGCGCCCGCGAGAAAGCCCTTCCGCCGCCAGATGCCCGAGCCCTTGAGCAACATGTCGTCGTTTAAGGAGGCTTCGTCCAAACAGGCCGAGCTCCTGCGCGCGGCAAACGGCAATTCCGCGCCCGCAGACGGCGCTTCGGACGACAAGACGGAAAACAAGTAAGGAATTTATGTTTAAAGCAGACGATTACAGATTAAAAATTCAGGGCATGCGCAGCGTGCTGGGCGAGGCGGGCTATGCGCTCGACCTCGAAAACCAGCGCGTTCGGCTCGAGGAGCTGAAAAGGGAACAGGAACAGCCCGAGGTGTGGCAGGATCTCGAAAAATCGACCAAAATCGGCCGCGAGGTCTCCCATATCGAAAACAAAATCGACGCCTATCAAAAGAGCGACGCCGCCTTAAAGGACGCGGAGGAGATTATCGACCTGATCGAGGAAACGGGCGACGAAAGCCTGATTGCCGAGCTGGACGGCATGCTCTCGGCCGCAGACAAGGACATCGAGGACATGCGTATCCGCGCCATACTGAAGGGCCCGTACGACACCCACAACGCGCTTTTGGCGCTGCACGCGGGCGCGGGCGGCACGGAGGCCTGCGATTGGTGCTCCATGCTGTACAGAATGTACAGCCGCTACTGCGAAAAAATGGGCTTCAAGGTGTTTGAGCTCGACCGCGAGGCGGGCGACGAAGCGGGGATTAAAAGCGTCGATTTCCGCGTCGAGGGCGAAAACGCCTACGGCTATCTGAAAGCGGAAATGGGGGTGCACCGCCTGGTGCGTATTTCCCCGTTCGACGCCAACAAACGCCGTCACACCTCCTTCTGTTCGCTGGAGGTCATGCCCGAGGTCGAGGACGACAACGAAGTGGAAATAAAGGACGACGATATCCGTATCGACATTTACCATTCGGGCGGGGCGGGCGGACAAAACGTCAACAAGGTCGCTTCCGCCGTGCGTATCACCCATTACCCGACGGGTATCGTCGTGCAGTGCCAAAACGAGCGCTCCCAGCTTCAGAATAAGGAAATGTGCTTCAAAATGCTCCGTTCCAAGCTCCTCGAAAAGAAGATAGAGGAACGCCAGGCCGCGGCCGACGCCATGAAGGGCGACGTCAAAAAAATCGAATGGGGCTCGCAGATCCGCTCGTATGTGTTCTGTCCCTACACGATGGCCAAGGACCACCGCACGGGGTACGAAAAGGGCGATATCCAGGCGGTGATGGACGGCGAAATTCAGGGCTTCATCATCGACTATCTGAAAAAGACGTAAGTGAGTTTATCGGCGGCATGGGCTGCCGATAATTATTTAACGGCGGCGCCGTACAATGGTATCGCAAAGCGCGTCATTGGTGCGGCGTCGCCTTAACGGGGGTTTCCCGACGAGGTTTTTTATGGAGCTTTATTCTTCCGACATCGTAAAGGAGCCGCTGATTCTCGGTATCGAATCCTCCTGCGACGAAACGGCCGCGGCGGTGATTTGCGGCAGAAGGGTTTTGTCCGACGAGATTGCTTCCTCGGCGAACATTCAATCCCTCTACGGCGGCGTCGTGCCCGAAATCGCTTCCCGCGCGCATACCGACGCGATTGAAGCGGTGGTTCAGCGCGCCGTAAAAAACGCGGGCGCGTCCTATGCCGACCTCGACGGGGTGGCGGTGACCTACGGCGCGGGGCTTTTGGGCGCGCTGCTCGTGGGGGTGTCCTTTGCCAAGGCGTTCGCTTACGCCTTAGGAAAGCCGCTGATCGCCGTCAATCATATCCGCGGACATATGGCGGCCGCCTATCTCGACGAGCCCGGGCTTCGTCCCCCCTTCGTCACGCTTTTGGCCAGCGGCGGGCACACCGCGATTTTATACGCAAAATCGGAAGCGGAGTTCGAGATTCTCGGTTCGACGCTCGACGACGCGGCGGGAGAGGCGTTTGACAAGGTGGCCCGCGTGCTGGGGCTGCGTTATCCCGGGGGGCCGAATATCGAAGCCTGCGCGAGGGGCGGAAGGCCGATCGTGCCCATGCCGAAAATGCTGAAGGGGGGCGGCGGGTTCGACTTTTCGTACAGCGGGCTTAAAACGGCGGTCATCAATTATTGTCATACCAAGGAGCAGAAGGGGGAGGAATATTCGAAAGCGGACGTGGCGGCCTCCTTCCAATGCGCGGCGATAGACGTACTGGTGGAGAAAACCGTCCTCGCCGCGAAGGCGAAGGGCGTGACGACGGTGACGGCGGGCGGCGGCGTCGCGGCGAATACCTATTTGCGGGAAAGCCTGAAATCCGCCTGCGCGGAGAAGGGCTTCCGCCTGGTTCTGCCCGAAAAGCGCCGCTGCACGGACAACGCGGCCATGATCGCGTCCGAGGGGCTGATTCAGTACCGCCTCGGCAATTTTGCGGGGCTCGATCTCAACGCCAAGGCTTCCATTCCCTTGCGAAGCTGCCTGTAAGGACGATTAGGAAATTATGACAGAAGTATTGCTCGATGCCCTTTTGGACACCTTAAAACTTTTTCCGTGGCTGCTGCTCATCTATATCGTGATAGAACTCATCGAGCACAAAACAAAGCTCACGGGCTCGCACAACCGCCTGAGCGGCAGGCTCGGCCCTTTGATCGGGTCGGCGACGGGCCTCGTTCCGCAGTGCGGTTTTTCCGTTATGGCGGCCAAGCTGTTTGAACAGAAATACATCACGGTAGGGACGCTGCTCGCTATTTTCGTCTCCACCAGCGACGAGGCGTTTATTCTCCTCCTCTCGTCGGGCAGGGGCGCGGTGTGGCTGCTGCCGCTCATCGCCCTCAAGATCGCGGTGGGCATCGCGGTGGGCTATGCCGTGGACGGCGTTTTGAAGCTGGTCGGAAGCAGACGGGTGCGCGTCCGTTCGTCCGCGGGAGAGGCGCTCGACGCGGCGCGCGCGGAACAGCGGCGAGGACACGAACACGGGAAAGGCGCGGAAAACGAATGCGGACACGGCCATGGGAAAAGTGCGGAAAAGCAATACGGCCATGGACAAGGCGAAAATTCGGAGAAGCAATGCGGACGCGACGGCGCGCCTGAAGAGGGCGAGACGGAGGAGAGGCCCCGCGAGGCCGCGCGGGAGCTTTTTCTCAAAAAGGCGGGCGAAAAGGAATTTGAATGTACCTCCTGCGGCCGCGAGCACGACGAAAACAAGCCCTGGAAAACCTATTTTCTGTCGCCGTTTTTGCATTCCTTAAAGATAGCGGCCTTTATCCTCGCCGTCAATATCGTATTGGGCGTCATCATTTATTATGTGACGGAAGAACGGTTTATGGCGTTTATGAAGGGCAATCTGGCCGTTCAGCCGCTGATCGCCTCCCTAGTGGGGCTGATTCCCAACTGCGCCTCCAGCGTGGTGATTACGGAAAGCTTTTTGCAGGGCGGGATTTCTTTCGGCTCCTGCGCGGCGGGGCTGTGCGCAAATGCGGGGCTGGGATTTGTCGTATTGCTGAAAAACACAAAGGAATGGAAACGCAATCTGGCGCTGATCGCTGCCGCTTACGTCGTCGCCGTTTTGGTGGGGTTTGCCGTCAACGCCGTTTTTCCCGCCTATGCTTAAAAAATAAAAAGATAAAAAACCATGACGAAAATCGCGGATATTCTTTTCGGCTGCGAACTGCGGGAGGGGGAGCTTGCGGAATTTCCCGCCCTTCTCACCTCCCGCTTTCCCTTCGGAAAGTTTCTCGTACTCACGGATGAGGAAAGCGCGCTCGCGCTTGGAAACGCCTTAAAGAAGATACCGAAAAAGATATTGCTCGTTTTGGCGCGGGGGGACGACCTTCTGCCTTTGTTCGGCCTGCCCGACGGGATTACCTGCGTCGTGGGCGCGGGCGGGGCGGCGGCCGCGGCGAGATATTTCGCGGCGGCGCGCTCGCTGCCGTTTGTCGGGGCGTGTCTTTCCTGCGCGCCGCAGGGGCTGCTGCGCGGCAGGGTTACGGTACGCGTTGGGGAAAGCGAAACGACGTATCCCGTACCTCCGCCCGATTTCGTTTTTGCCGCTCTGTCCGCCATGCAGACGGACGAGCGGGGTATGGCGCGGGCGGCCTGCTTTTTGTCGGCGTGCGCGCTTTCCGTCTTTTCATTCCGCGCTTCGCGCAGGCTTTCCCTGCCCTGTGCGGCCGCGCAAAACGATTTGGAGGGTTACTTTTCCGCCGCGCCGGAACTCGCCTTTTCCGTCGATTCTTCCGATCGGAGAAGGGCGGCGGAAACGATTTTTCGAGCCGTATCGGCGGCGGAATATTGCTTTCGCTCGGGCTTTCCCGAAGGGGAAATTTTTCGCCTGATCGAGGCCGCAAAGGAGCTCGTCGGAGGGATAAAGGGCGAAAGAGAGGAAAACGAGCTTGCGTTTTCCTGCGTGCTTTCCCTTTTGAAGCTGTACGCGCTGTTTTTCGAAAGTGGTTTTTACCGCGGCGGAAAGGTGGATTACAACGCCCGCTTCGGGGAAGCTGCGGCGCTCGCCGAGGGGACGCGGCTGTCGGTGAAGGAAATTTTTGTGCCGCCCGTAGAGCAATTGACGAAATGCGCGGAAAAATTTGCCGATTTGCAGGCGGAGCTCTGCCGCGAAGCGTGCGCGCTGGAGGAAAAAATAAAGGCTTTCTGCGCCGATTTCGGCCTGCTTCCTTCCGACGAGGGGCGGGATAAGCTTTCGAGGAGCCTTTTCCTGCTGCCCGAATTTTCCGTCGATACATACGGGATCGTTTCGCTGATGCGGGATTTTTCCCTGCTTTGAATTTTGGTCGCGAAAAGAAAATTGCAGCGCGGGCGCCTCGGTTACGCTAAGGCGGCGATATTCGGAAAAAGGCGAAAAGGGATACGTATGACGATTAAAGCGCCGTTGAAAAGGAAGGCCTATGACGGCTCGGTATGGGCATGGGTGTGGGCGTCGCGCCGAATGCGTGAAACGCTTTCGAAAAGGAATATTTATGACGAGTGAAACGCTGTTGAAAAAGGAATGCTTATAACGAGTGAAACATTGTTGAAAAGGGAATGCTTATGACGATTGAAGCGCTGTTGAAAAAGACGAACCTGTTTCTCCTCGACATGGACGGTACGCTGTATATCGACGATATCCCGATCGGGGCCGTCAGAGAGACGCTGGCGCGCCTGCGCGGGGCGGGAAAAAGGCTGGTTTACTGTACCAACAATTCGTCCAAGACCCCCGAAGAATACCGCGCAAAGCTGGAGCGAATCGGACTTTGGGGAGAAGGGGATTTTGTATATACCTCGGGGATCGCCGCCGCGGAATATCTCAAAAAACATTACGCGGGAAAATCCGTTTATCTCGCGGGACGGGAGGCGCTGAAGGAGGATTTCGCCGCGCGGGGGATACGCCTGACGGAGGAAAAGCCCGACGTCTGCGTCCTCGCCTACGACACCGCGCTGACGTTTGAAAAGCTGGTCAAATTAAACGAATTCCTCGTCGGGGGCAGCTTTTACGTGGCCACTCACCCCGACGTCGTCTGTCCCGCTCTGCCCTGCCCCAAACCTGACGTGGGCTCTTTTATCAAATTGCTGGAGGCTTCGTCGGGACGGCTGCCCGACGCGATATGCGGCAAGCCGCATACGATTATGGGAGAGGCGTTGAGCGGCCTGCTCGGCGCGGAAAAGGAGGAGATCGCCATGGTGGGCGACCGCCTGCATACGGATATCCGCTTTGCCAACAACAGCGGCTTTTCCGCCGTTTTGGTGCTTTCGGGGGAGACGACGGCGGAGATGCTTGCACGTTCGTCCGACCGTCCCGACGTCGTTTTGACCTCCATCAACGAGTTGTCGGCGTATCTTTGAGGAAAAAGAGCGAAAAACCGTTTGAAATACTACGGACGCACCGCGGAGAACGGAAATAAAAAACGGAAAAAATCCGAAAGCTGTTTGAAAGGCCGCAAAACTGCGGTACATATATATTGTAAGAGTATCAGGGAGGGTTTTACCATGAAGGAAGTGGAAGTAAAGGGCACGGAGGGCGGCAAGCTGACGATCGCGCTCCGCGGGGACATCGATTCGGGCAACGCGGACGCTTTTTACGCCGAGGTGATCGAGGCGTACAGGGCAAATCCCGCCGACGTCGTGTTCGAGTGCGGGGAACTCAATTTCATCGATTCCACGACGCTGGGGACGTTTGTCAAGATTTTGAAAAACGTTAAAACGGACGGATATAAAATGACGCTGAAAAATTTGCAGCAGAAGATTAGAAAGCTGTTTCTCATCTGCTCGCTGAACACGATAATGGAGATCGAATGAAGATGGAAAAGTTTTCCGTTTCTATGCCTTTGTCAAACGAATATCTCACGACGGTGCGGCTCGCTACGGGCGGGCTGTGCGCGCTCTGCGGGTTCGACGTGGACTCTGCGGAGGATTTTAAGGTGTGCGTCACCGAAAGCCTGCTGATCTTAAAGCGGAACGGTTTTCAGGCGGCGGAGGTCTGTTTCGGGGTGGGAGAAAAGCTCTCCTGCACCGTATCGGGGCAAGACGGGGGAAGGCCCGGGGAAAAGGGCGCGGACGACGAGATTTCCTACGCGCTGTTAAACGCGCTGATCGGCAATGCGGAGTTCAAAAAGAACGCCGCGGGGCTGGTGCAGACCATCGCTTTCGAAGCGTAAGCGGAAAGCGGAGCGGGATTTCCATTATGGCAGAAGAAAACATCAACGAATTATTTAAGAGGTACCGCGAAACGGGCGACACGGCGGTGCGGAACAAGATCGCGGAAAAGTATCTCTACATAGCCGAGATCCTCGCCAAAAAGTTTGTGGGGCGGGGCGTGGAATACGACGATCTCAGGCAGGTGGCCTCTCTCGCCCTGCTCAAGGGCATCGACCGTTTCGATCCGGCTATGGGTATGCAGTTTACCACCTTTATCACCCCTACGGTGACGGGAGAAATCAAAAACTATTTCCGCGATAAATCGAGGATTGTCAAGCTCCCCCGCCGGCTGAGCGAAATCAGCGCGGCCGTGCGCGCGTTTACCGCAGAGTACGAGGGGAAAAACGGCGTGAAGCCGAGCATCAGGGAAATCGCGGAACGGCTGAAGCTGTCCGAGGAGGACGTAGTGCGCGCGCTGGAGGTGGGAGGCACCGTTTCCCTCGACGGCGTGGCGAGTTCGGGCGAGGACGACGGCGAGCATTCCCTTTACGCGCTGCTGCCCGACAACGACGACCGTTACGAACGGCTGGAAATACAGGACGCCCTGCGTTCGGCAATGAAGGATTTGTCGGAGACGGAACGGGCGGTTTTGAGATTCCGCTATGTTGACGAGCTCTCTCAGAGCGAGACGGCGCGGCGGCTGGGCGTCTCGCAGATGTTTGTGTCGAGAATGGAGCGGAAGCTGCTGGCCAGGCTGAAAGAAAACCTTAAAGATTCCGTGTGAAGCTGCGAAAAAGAGCACGGACGATTCGGAGGGCGAAGCATGTTCATGGAAGTGAAAAATTTCGAAGCGTTGAAGGAGGCGATGAAGGAGCTTTGCGATTTCCTCGCCGAAAGCGACGTGCCCGAAGACAGCGTGTTCGACAGCAAGCTGGTCGTCAGCGAGCTGGTCAGCAACGTGTTGCAGCATTCCGACGGGGTAGCTTCGCTGGAAAGCGAAATCCGCGGCGAGTTTATCGAGCTGAAGGTACGTTCTTCGGTGCGGTTCTGCCCGCCCGAGGAAAGCCGCTGTTCGGAGGTCTATGCGGAAAGCGGCCGCGGGCTGTTTATTGTGGATAACGTATGCACGGAGCGTTCGTTTACGGAGGACGGCGGGATCAAAGTGTTGATAAAAATTTCGGGCAGGGCCTCTCTGCCCGACGAGGACTGAAGGCGCCGTTTCTGGGAAACGCGCGCTTTTTTGCTCTTTCGGCGGGAAAAGAGGTAAAAAATAATTTCGGGAGGCGGTGGTTATGGACGTTTTGAAGGCGATCGAAAAAAGACACTCGGTGAGAAGTTATGTGGATAAGGAGCTGGCAACGGCCGTTGTCGAGGCGCTCAACGAGGAAATTGAGGCGTGCAGCCGCGAGGGCGGCATCAATGTCCGGCTTGTGACGAACGAAAAAAGGACTTTCGGCGGGCTGATGGCAAGGCTCGGAAAATTCCGCGGCGTGAGGAACTATCTCGTTCTGACGGGCGACGGAAGCGAGGAGACGGAGGAAAAGCTGGGATATTACGGGGAACGGATCGTGTTGAAGGCGCAGGCTTTGGGGCTCAACAGCTGCTGGGTGGCCGCGACCTATTCCAAAGGGGCGTGCAGGAAAGCGTGTGGGCTGGAAAAGGACGAAAAGCTGGCGTGTACAATCGCCCTCGGCTACGGCGAAACGCAGGGCGTGCCGCACGAGGGTAAACCTTTGACGGAGCTGTTTGAGCTGTGCGCCGCGGCGGGAAAAGCGCCCGAATGGTTTGTTAAAGGGGTGGAAGCCGCCGCGCTGGCGCCCACCGCGCTCAATCGGCAGAATTTTAACATCGTGCTTTTGGAGGACGGCCGCGTGCGGTTGGAAAAGCAGGGCGCCTGTGCCGCGTTAGATCTGGGGATCGTCAGATACCACTTCGAGCAGGGCGCGGGCAAAGAAAATTTTGAATGGGCTTAAACGGAGAATAAAGTGAATTGTCAAACCGAGCCGTAACGCTCGGCAATAAAAAAGTTAAACAAAAACGGCCGACCTTTTCAAAAGGTCGGCCGTCCGCTTTCAATGAGTTATTTTCTGATTGCAAACTGGTACATCTTTGCCAGCAGAGAATCGGGAATTCTGTCTCTGTACTGTCCGAGATAGATAAACACCTTGCGGAAGAATTCGGTATTGTCTCCGCCCACCTGATAATCGGGCAGATTACTCGTTGCGCCTTTGTATTTGAGAATGAAGATTTCCGTAAACTGTTCTCTTTCGTCCCCGTTGAGCGAAGCGATAAACGGATCGAAGCTTCTGCTGTTGTAGAAATCGTAATCCGCCGTATTTCCTGCGCCGGACTGAGGGGCCGCGGGCGCCGCGAAGTTATAGTTATAGACGGGCGCGGGCTGAGGCGCGGGTTCCGCTTCGGGCTGTGCGGTTTCTTCGGCGGGCTGAGCCAGCTCTTCCGCTTCGGGTGCGGCCGTTTCCGCCGTAGGGCCTTCGTAGCGCACCGCTTCCGCATATACGCCCGCTTCTTCCGTTTCTTCTTCCTGCGTTTCGGCAGGCGTTTCTTCGGCAACCGTCGTTTCAACCGCCGTCGTTTCTTCGGCCGCTTCTTTCTTTGTTTCCGCGGGGGCTTCCGTCTCTTCGGCGGGCGCTTCTTTCGTTTCCTGTGCGGCAAGCTTCTTTGCCTTCTTCTTAGCGCAGAGCACGACGATTACGAGGAGTACCTGTACGGCGGCGATCGCCAGCGCGATAAACGCATAGAGGTAGAACTTGGTTCCGTCGAACGCCTTTTCCGTAAACGCCAGATAGACGAGCGCGGCGGCGAGAAGGACGTGGAAGAGATAGCGGATGAGGTCGAAGGTGTAGCCCTTCTTCGTCGTCATGCGGATCGAGGAGATCACGGAAGCGAGTCCCGCGATGCCCGCGAGGGCGACGATCGCATATTTATAAAAGTCACCTTTCGTAAGGCTGTTGATGATGCTGTTGTCCTTGGACGCGAACAGCGTCTTGAAGGCCTGCGCGGATTGCGTGATCCCATAGACGCAGACGCCCGCAAACGCGGCGGTGAGAAGGAAGAGCACAAAGGTCATCCAGGTGCCTTTCCCCGCCTTGATAAACGAGAAGATCAGGTAGAACAGGAAGCTTGCGCCCGCAATCGCCAGCATGACGATATCAAACGTCCTTTCGATATTTCCGTAATACAGGGAAACGGCCAGCATCGCAGCCGCATACGCCGCATACACCCAGAAATTGATAAAGACGATCGCGCGGGTCATGGCGGGGGCCGCCTTGCCGGAGCAGAGGGCGACGATCATCAAAACCACCGTAACGACCATCGCGGCGGGAATGACGTAGAGGAAAAGGCTCATGAGCTTGCCGACCGTACCCGAGGCGAGGACGGTGAGGCCCATAAATTTATACGCCCCGAAATCGGCGGGAGCGCCCGCGATCGCCTTATAGAAATCGGCGAGCCCGTCCTTTTTGAAGAGCGCGAGGAAGGCGTCGAGGAAAGTCTTTTCGCCATAGACCGCATATCCCGCAGAGGTACTGACAAGCAGCTTTACCTTCAGCAGGCAGAGGCAGACGATGGGGGCCGCCGCGAGAAGGAGCGCGAGGATACGATAGAGCGCATTCCTCTTCTTTTTGGGAGCGGCTTCCGCCGCGACAGGTTCCTGCGGGCCCTCGGCGAGCACTTCTTTCATGTCGTCGTTGGTCACGTTGAGCTCGGCATAATTGGTGCTGGTGTTGCTCATAAAATATCTCCTGAAAGTTTATTTTCTTGGTTTCGTCGCGTATTTCCCCGAAAGGTGTTTAAGGCGAAAATATATAAATTTTGACTTACCTTTATTATATCACTTCCCGTCCGATATGTCAATACTAAAAAAACATTTTTTTGTAAATTTTTCCGTATTTGTTGTAATAAACTTAAAAAAGAAAGCGGGAAAGTCGGGCGGAAAAACCCTTGAATTTTTTATTGGTTTCGGCTATAATAGAGGAGTGGAAAAATCCGGCCGCGGGCCGGGGGAGGGTGACATGACCGAGATAGAAAAGATATTTGCGGAAATAAAGGAAAAGACGCGTCTCGAAGTGAGCTATTACAGGGAGGGAAGCGGCGGGGAGGGGCTGCCCGTGTGCGACAGGCCCTTCGACGGCGTGGCGGACGACGGGAACAATACCTTTTTTCGCTTTCTGTATAAAAACACGGGCTATATCGGCGTGCTGAAGGGCGCGGGAAAGGCGGAAAGCACGTATGCGGCCATGCTGCCCGCCTATATCGAGAGCTTTTCGGACAAGGAAGCCGACCTGTCCAAAACGGAATATCTCAAGCGCATTCTTCTGGGCGAATGCTCCTCGGCGGGCGTGTATAAATACATGACGAAATTTTCCGTGGGCAAATCCGCCTGTTTCGCGTTGGCGCTGTACGTGCCCAAGCTGATGAAGGAGACGGTGGCGCTCGTCGCGCAGTACGGCGGCAACAGCCTCGACACCGTGGTGACTACCGACCGTCACAACTGCGTTCTCGTGAAATATCTGGGGGAAGAGGAGAGCGAATATTCCTCGCCCGCCGATTACGCGGATTTTCTCGCGCAGTCGCTGAAGGAAGAATTGGGCATAGACGTGACGGTGGGCGTCGGCTCGAGAGTGAAAGGGCTGAAGGACGTCGCCGTTTCCTATGCGCAGGCGGCGGGCGCGCTGCGTTACGCGGGCGTGTTTTCCAGCAAGGGAAACGTACATTCGTACAAGGAATACATGCTGGTGAAGATGCTGGAGGACGTGCCCGAAAGCAAGCTGGCGGAGTATCTCGCGGAGATGACCGACGAGAGCGCGAAAGAGATTTTCGAGGACGAGGAAATGGTGAACACCGCCGAGGAATTTTTGAGGAACAGCCTCAACGTCAGCGAAACTTCGAGAAACTTATATATGCACAGGAATACTCTCCTATACAGATTGGACAAAATAGAAAAGGCGACGGGGCTGAACATACGCCAGTTTCCCGACGCCGTGTCCTTTCGGGTGCTTACCGTGCTCTATAAATTGCTGGAGCGGTGAGGCGGGACAGGCGGGGACATATAATAGTATGCGGCCGGGTGGGGGAATTATCCCTTCGGGCGAAAAAAGCCGGCCAAAATAAAGAGCTATGCGCGCACAAACAGCGCAGTGAGTTTTATAAGGAGTTTAACATGGACGAAAACAAAAAAGACGAACGGGAAGAATTTTTCGGCAACGGCCCCGAACGGGAGCCTCGGGAGCTGCGGGAGCCGTCGGTGGGCGTACCTCCCGCGCCGAAACGAGCAAAGAAGGCGAACGGCTGGAGAATCGCGGGCTATTGTCTGGGGGCCTTGCTCGTCGCGGGCATGGGCTTTCTCGGCGGCTATTATACCTACGCGGGAGCGCTCGACAAAGAGATGCGCTCGCTGATCTGGGCAAAAAAACAGATTCAGGAGCACTATTACCAGGAGATAACGGACGAGGATTTTTACAATGCCGTTTTCGACGGCGTCAACGGCTTGCTCGATCCCTACTCGGGATATCTGACGCCCGACGAGTACGCGGATATGATAGAGGAAGCGACGGGGAAATGGAGCGGCCTGGGCGTCACCTTCTCCGTAAAGGACGGCGAGGACAATGAGCAGCTGCTCGTTACCCGCGTGTCGGGAAATTCGCCCGCCGAGGCGGCGGGGATTTTGCCCGGCATGGCCGTCGTCGGGTTCGGCGTCACGGAAAGCGAAATTGCGGAAAGCGTTTCCTATGAGGAGCTTTCCGTATTCTTAAAGGAGCGGGCCGAGGGCGAAAAATTTATCCTGAAGATGACGGGGCAAAAGGGCGGGGAAGCTTTTTATAAAGAGGTGGCCAAGGAAGCCTTTATCGAAAACTATGTGTTTTACCGTTCCCGCGCCTCTGCTTATATCTTTACGGGCGAAAACGCCACGGTATTGACGGAAAGCGAAAACGTTTTGTCCGCGCTCGACGAGGAGACGGCGTATATCCGTCTCACGCAGTTCAACGGACAGGCCGCGCAGGAATTCGCTGCCGTGATGGATATTTTCAAGGAGGAGAAGAAGAAAAATCTCATTCTCGACCTGCGCTCCAACGGCGGGGGATATCTGAACATTTTACAGGATATCGCAGGTTATTTCTGCAAGGGCGCGACGGACGGGACGCCGTTGGTGGCGATCGCCGATTATCCCGACAACCAAAGGTCGGAATTTGAGGCGACGGCGAATAAGTATGCGCAATACTTCGCGCCCGACAGCCGCATTTCCGTGCTTGCGGACAACGGCACCGCCTCCGCCTCCGAGTGCCTGATCGGCTGTATGATGGACTACGGCGCGATAAGCTATTCCGATATCTATCTCTCCTCGCGAAGCGGCGAAACCAAGACCTACGGCAAGGGAATCATGCAGCGCACGTTCGCCTCCTCGCTGTTCGGCAAGCCCGACGCCATCAAGCTGACCACCGCGCGCATTTTGTGGCCGCTGACGGAAAACTGTATCCACGGCCGCGGCGTACTTCCCGAGGACGGCGCGCATACCGTCGCGGAAAATTACGACGGCGACGCGGAAATTTTGGAGGCATGGAACTCGATTTCTGCCGCAAAATAAAACAACTTTATCGACGGAGCGGCCCGCCCAACGGCCCGCTCCGTTAAATTTTTTGAAAATTTAATTAAAACCTCTTGACAAACTTAAATCAATATGATATCATTTTAATATCAAATAGAAAATAGAAGGAGAGGTTTATGGAAGAAATTATTTTGAAGAACAAGAAGCACGGCATGTCGGTTCTGCTGATCACGATCGCTGTATATATACTTGCGATTGCGGGCGTGATCGCGGGCGCGGCGAGCGGCTATGCGGCGGTGACGATCGTTTCCGTTGCAGCGTTGGTTATATTTATGTGGGTTCCCATGGGGCTGAAGGTACTTAAGCCCCAGGAGGCCTTGGTGCTGACGCTGTTCGGGAAATACGTGGGCACGCTGAAGGGAGAGGGGTTTTATTTCGTCAATCCCTTCTGCACCGCCGTCAACCCCGCGGCAAAGACGAAGCTCAATCAGAGCGGGGACGTTGACAGCCATTCGGGGCCGCTGACGTTAAAGTCGGCCACGGGCAGCTCGGAGACGCTCAGCAACAAAATTTCCCTCAAGATCATGACGCTGAACAACAACCGCCAGAAGATCAACGATTGTCTGGGCAATCCCGTGGAAATCGGCATAGCGGTGATGTGGAGGGTGGTAGATACGGCGAAGGCCGCGTTTAATGTGGATAACTATAAGGAATATTTGTCCCTGCAATGCGACAGCGCGCTGCGGAACATCGTCCGCGTATATCCCTACGACGTCGCGCCCAACGTGGATACGACGGGGGACGGCGTCGCCGACGAGGGAAGCCTGCGCGGTTCGAGCGAGGTGGTCGCGGCGCGTATCCGCGACGAGATTCAATCGCGCGTAAACGAAGCGGGGATCGAGATTATCGAAGCGCGCATCACCTATCTGGCCTACGCGCCCGAAATCGCCGCCGTCATGCTTCAGCGGCAGCAGGCCTCCGCCATCATCGACGCGCGGAAAATGATCGTGGACGGCGCGGTCGGCATGGTGGAAATGGCTCTGGAGCGGCTGAGCGAAAACGACGTGGTGGAATTGGACAACGAAAGGAAAGCGGCCATGGTGTCCAATCTCCTCGTGGTGCTCTGCGGCAACCACGACGCCCAGCCCGTAGTAAACTCGGGAAGTCTCTATTAACGTGAACGAAAACCAAAAAAAGCAGGTGCCGCTCCGCCTTTCCCCGAAGCTGTACGACGCCCTCGCCGCCTGGGCGGAAGACGATTTCCGCTCCGTCAACGGACAGATAGAATACCTGTTGTCCGAATGCGTGAGACAGCGCAAAAAGAACGGAAAATACGTCTCGGAGGAGCTGGACGTCCCGCCCGATCTCGATATCGAATAACACGGGGCTATGCGGCCGCCGTTTGAAAAAGAGCTTTGGATATTTCCAAAGCTCTTTTTGCGTCGGTTGATGAAAAAAATTCAGTCGATAAATTCGAGTATCTCCTCGAGAGGTTTACGTTTTTTGGGGCGGGTTTCGTAACCGTCCGCCGCATAGCCCAACGCCACGACATAGGGAACGGAAAGTTTTTCGGGCAAAGAGAGAACCTCCTTTAACGTTGCGCCGTCCCGCCAGCCCAAAATACAGGAGGCTAAACCCGCGGCCGCGGCGGCGAGCACCAGATGCGAAGTAAATTCGCCCACGTCGTAAGGCGCGAAATAGGACAGGGGCGGATTTGAGCCCTCCGAGCCGCTTGTATCCTCCGCGACGACGAGCATGGCGGGCACGTTGTCGATAAAGGGGGCTTTGCCGCGCTTTTTCAGGCAATCGATAACTTCGGACAATTTTTTGCCCGTCACCGCCAAAATCTTCCACGGCTGGAGGTTGCACGCGGAGGGCGCGAGACCCGCAAGGGCGCAGATCTCTTCGAGCTGTTCCTTTGCAACGGGCTTCGCAGAAAATTCCCGACAGCTTTGTCGGGCGAGATAGAGCTCCTTGAGTTGAGAAACCGTCATTTTGTTTATCTCCCGAAAAATAAATGGTGTGGAATGGTGTGGATAACTTCGCGCGTCAGACGCGCAAAGGGATTGTTTGCCGAATAAAAACGGCGGAACGCGGGAAGCGCTCCGCCGTGTCTGTGTGCGGAAAAATTATTTTCCCGCTTTCGCAATGGACGAAAGCGCCTTTTCGACGACGTTTTCCGCGGTGAAGCCGAACTTTTCGAACAGCTGCGCGGCGGGGGCGGAAGCGCCGAACGTCGTCATGCCGACGATTTCTCCGTCCGTGCCCGCGTATTTATACCAGCTGTAAGGGGAGCCGGCCTCCACGCAGACGCGCGCCTTGACCGCCGCGGGAAGAACGCTTTCCTTGTACGTCTCCGTCTGGTTTTCAAATTCCTCGATGCAGGGCATGGAGACGACGCGGGCGTTGATATTCCTTTCGGCGAGCGCGGCCTTCGCCTTTACGCACAGCTCCACCTCGGAGCCCGAGCCGATGAGAAGAACGTCGGGCGTTCCTTCGCAGTCCTCGAGAACGTAGCCGCCCTTGAGCGCGGCAAGGCCGCTGGCTTCGTATTGGGGCAGGTTCTGACGGGTAAGCACCAGCGCGGTGGGCCGGGTGCCGTTGAGCGCGGAAATCCACGCCGCCGCCGTTTCCTTGCCGTCCGCGGGACGGTAAACCTTCATGCCGGGGATCGAACGCAGGGAGATCAGCTGTTCGACAGGCTCGTGCGTGGGGCCGTCCTCGCCGACACCGATGGAATCGTGCGTCATGATGTACGTGACGGGAATATTCATGAGCGCCGCCAACCGCATGGCGGGCTTGCAGTAATCGGAGAAGACGAAGAAGGTGGCGCAGTAGGCCTGAATACCGCCGTGGAGCTGCATGCCGTTGGCAATCGCCGCCATCGCGTGCTCGCGGATGCCGAAGTGAATATTTCTGCCCTCGTAGGAATCGGGCGCGAACGTGCCGTATTTGATCTCGTCCGTATCCTTCATATCCGAAAGGTTGGAGGGGGCGAGGTCGGCGCTGCCGCCCATCAGCTGGGGCATGACCGCCGCGAGCTTGTTTAAGACGATCGCGGAGGTCTGGCGGGTAGCCATGGGCTTATCGAACGCAAACAATTCCTCCATTGCCTCCAGCTCGGGCTTTTTGCCCGTCATGGCCACCTTATATTCCTCGGCGAGCTCGGGATACGCATATTCGTATTCCGCGAACATCTTTTTCCACTGCATTTCCTTTTCCGCGCCCGCACCCGCGGCGATCTGGCAGTGCTCAAACACTTCCTTCGGGCAGTCGAAGGCCTCTTCGCAGGGCCAGCCGAGTTTTTCTTTGGTCTTTTGCAGGTTTTCCTCGCCGAGAGGCGCGCCGTGGCATTTTTCGCTGCCTTCGAGGGGGGAGCCGTAGCCGATCTTGGTATGGCAAATGATGATCGAGGGCTTATCGGCGCGGGCTTTCGCCTTTTCTATCGCGTCGGACACCGCTTCGACGTTGTCGGGATCGGTGACGAGATCGACGTGGAGCACCTGCCAATTCTGCGCCGCGAACCGCGCGCCCACGTTTTCCTTGAAGGTGACGTCCGTGTCGCCCTCGATGGTGATGTCGTTGTCGTCGTAGATGAGAATGAGCTTGCCCAGCGCGTGCGTGCCCGCAAAGGAGCAGGCCTCGTAGGAAATCCCTTCCTCGAGACAGCCGTCGCCGCACAGCACGTACGTATAGTGATCCACCACGGGGAAGCCGGGCTTATTGTATTTTGCGGCCAGATGCGCCTCTGCGAGCGCCATGCCCACGCCGTTGGCGATGCCCTGGCCGAGAGGGCCCGTCGTCGTTTCCACGCCTGCGGTATGGCCGTATTCGGGGTGACCGGGGGTCCTGGAGCCGAGCTGACGGAAGTTCATCAGATCTTCCTTTTTCAGGTCGTAGCCGTAGAGGTACAAAAGAGAATAATCGAGCATGGAGCCATGGCCCGCGGAGAGAATAAATCTGTCGCGGTCGTCCCACCTGGGATCTCTCGGATTGAATTTCAGAAAATTCTGGAAAAGCGTGTAGCCGATCGGCGCACTGCCCATAGGAAGCCCGGGATGCCCCGATTTCGCCTTTTGAATTGCTTCCGCGGATAAAATCCGTACCGCGTTGATAGTGGTCTGTTGTACGTCCATCTTAATATCTCCTAATTTTTTATTTTTTGTTTTTTACGAAAGAAGGGCATCGAACGCCGACAGCTCGAGAAAGGGATAAGCCTGCAAAAATTTATATAACTGCGCGGCGATTTTTTTGACGCCGCCCTCCGTATCGCTTTCTATATTGACGGGCAGAATCGGCTCGTGCAGGCTCATGCGGACCAGCGCCCAGCCGTCGCCGTGCTCTTTGTCGAAGTTGACGCGGACGCCTTCGCGGTTATCGGGCGCGGGCGCCGCATAGGAAAGACCCGAAACAAATTTTTCGAGATCGGCGAGCACTCCTTTGCCGAGCGCCGCAAAATCGCTGCCCCGCGCGAAGGTGGGGCGGAGCTCCGCCGCTTCTTTCGGCATGGGCAGGTCTTTGATGATGTCCGTGATTTCCCCGCCCGACTTCGCCGCTTTCGCAAGCGCAATCAAAAGCCGCGTCACGAGGTACGCGCCGTCGTCGAGGAAGTAGTTTTCCTTTAAGGCCGCGTGTCCGCTCGTCTCGATGGCGAGGGGCGCGTATTCGCCCGCCTCGTTGAGGCGTATCGCTTCGTTGATGACGTTTTTATAGCCCCGCTTAAAGCGGCAGTGCTTTCCGCCGCGCGCCGCGATAAACGCCGCCAGCCCGTCCGAAGTGACCGAGTCGGTGACGATCGTCCCCGCCCGTTCGGAGAGAAGAACGGCGGAAATGAGGGCGATGAGGCGGTTGCGGTTGATTTCCTCGCCGTTTTTATCTACAGCGCCCGCCCTGTCCACGTCCGTATCGAAAATAATCCCGAAATCGGCGCCGTATTTCTTCACCGCCTCGCAGACGGAGGCCATGGCCGTTTCGTTTTCGGGGTTGGGGATATGGTTGGGAAAACGGCCGTCGGGATCGAGAAACTGCGAGCCCGTCGTGTCCGCGCCCAAAGGCTTCAGCACCTTATCGACGTAAAATCCGCCCGCGCCGTTACCCGCATCGACGAGGATACGTTTGCCTTGTAAGGGCTGCGTTTCGCCCGTCGCGCTTCTTACCTTTTCCACGAGGCCGGCGGCGTAGGCGTCGAGATAGGGCTTGCTTTCCCGAACGCCGCGCGTGGGAGAAAGGGGAGCGCCCTCCGCGGCCGAAGTGAGAATTTCCTTGACGTCCTCCGATTCCAGCCCGCCCTGCCCGGTAAAGAACTTCAGCCCGTTGCGGTTGAAGGGGAGATGGCTGGCCGTGATCATCACGGAGCCGTCGCACGCCCAGCGTTCGTCCTTCAACAGCATGAACATGGAGGGGGTGGAGGAAAGGCCCGTAAACACCGCCGTGTTGCCCGTCTTTTCGATTCCGCCGAGCACGCTTTCCGAAAGCGCGGGCGCGGAAATGCGGGAATCGTGCCCCACCGCTATGCGCAGGGCCGTTTTGCCCGTACGGCGGGAAAGCCAGCCGCAAAAGGCCTCGGCGATCCGTTCCGCTGCTTCGGGGGTGAGGTTCACCTCTTCGCCCGCGACGCCCTCCGCCGCGATCCCGCGCACGTCCGTACCGTTTTTCAGTTTCAGATAGTCCTGTAAAGTCATTGTGTTTTTATGTAAACTCCCGTGGAAAAAATGTAAACCCCGTCCGTTTTAAGCGTTAAATCCGCACGATTTTATATTCGTTTCTATTATAACGGTTTTCGGCGTATTTTTCAAGTCTTTTCGGGAAAATTCTTGTAAAAATTTTGATTTCCGTATATTTATCGTTTTTTCACAAAAGTATTGACAAATCCCCGACGCGCGCTTATAATGAAAGAAATCAAGGAGAAAAGAAAATGATAAGCAAAGAAAGGATTTTTGAGTTTATTTCAAAACAAAAGACGTCGTTTATCGCCTCGGTGGACGAGGAGGGGTTTCCCAACATGAAGGCCATGCTCGCCCCGAGAAAAATCGACGGGAACAGGATTTATTTCACGACAAACACCTCCTCCCTGCGCGTCGCGCAATATCGCGCAAATCCCAAAGCGAGCGTCTATTTTTACAACAAGGGCCGCTTCCGTTACGAGGGCGTTATGCTGATCGGCACAATGGAGGTGCTGGAGGACGCGGAGACAAAGGAGGAAATCTGGCGGGCGGGGGACACTCTGTATTATAAAGAGGGCGTCGCCGACCCCGATTACTGCGTTTTGCGTTTTACCGCGGAAAAGGGCAGGCATTACTGCGCCTTCAAATCGCAAAGCTTCACGCTCTCCTGAAGCTTACGAAACCGTAAGGAAGAAAAAAGACTGCGTTAGACGTCGGAGCCTCCGAAAGTGTTATTATAGTAAGCATAGGAAGGCCGAAAATGCGATATGACAAAGGACTGTGAAATTAACTTAAATATATTTTTCCCCATATCGTTGACAGACGGCCTTTTATATGTTATAATAATTTTGTCATAAATTATTATGACGATTAATACTTTTGGAGAAATAAACATGATTAATTTTGACGTGTCCAGCGATTCGACCTGCGATTTATATAAAGATTATATCGAAAAACGTCATATCTGGTTTGCGCCGCTCACCTTTACTCTCGACAAGGACGGGAAGCAGGAGGAGGGCGTGGACGAGTTTTCCTGTTATCAGGATTACCTCGACTTTTATAAGAAAGTGGAGGGAGGGGCGTTTCCCCGCACGTCGATGCTCAATTATCAGGCGCACGTGGAGCATTTCAGAAAAATGGCTTCCGCGGGCGTAAAGGACGTTTTGCATTTCAGCATCTCCTCGGGATTGGCGCGTACCGTCACGGTGGCAAAGCAGGCTGCGGACGAAGTGAAAAAGGAGTTCCCCGACTTTAATCTCCTTTCGGTGGACCCCCTCACCGCCACGATCGGGCAGGGCTTGCTGGTATCCCTCGCCTGCGATATGAGGGACGAGGGAAAGACCGCGCAGGAGACCTACGATTATCTCATGGACGCGAGATTGAGGATTCAGCACTGCATCGTCCCCAACGATTTGTTTTATCTCAAAAAGGGCGGCCGCGTGTCCGCCGTGTCCGCCGTGTTCGGCACCGCGCTCAATATCAAGCCTATGCTCATTTTCGACACCGAGGGAAAACTGAAGGTGGTGGATAAATGCCGCGGCATGAAAAAAGCCTTCAATTACGTGCTGGAATCGCAGGAAAAGGCGCCCATGGACGAGAAAAAGCTGGCCGTAGTGGTGCACACGGACAACGAAGCGGGCGCAAACGAGCTGGCCGATATGGTTGAGGCAAAATGGGGCGTACGGCCGAAGATCATCATCATGGGGCCCGTCATCGGCGCCCACGTCGGCCCCGGGTCGGTATCCTGCGGCTGGCTGAGCGTCAAGACGAGAAAGGAGCTGACGGGCTTTTAAGCCCTGCGCGGCGCTTTTGGCGACGACTTACCGTCCTGAGGCTCTTTTGAGAAATTTTCCGTTGTTTCAATTTGATAAAAAGAAAAAAACGCGCGCAAAACGATTGAAAATTGCGCGCGTTTGCTGTATAATGATTAAAGTATAGACAAAAATCGGGCACGGCCCGACGCAAAGAGGTTATAAAGTATGGCTAAAGAGACTCAATTCGTCGAACAGATCGCGGATATCGAACAGGATTTTCCCCAATGGTACACCGATGTGGTATTAAAGACCAAGCTGGTCGATTACGGCCCCGTCAAGGGCACGATGATCATCCGTCCCTACGGGTATGCGATCTGGGAAAATATTCAGAGGGAGCTCGACAGGCGGTTTAAGGCGCAGGGCGTGGAAAACGCCTATTTTCCCCTGCTGATCCCCATGAGCTTTTTCACCAAGGAGGCGGAACACGTCGAAGGGTTTGCCCCCGAGATCGCCGTGGTGACCGTCGCGGGCGGAGAAAAGCTTGCCGAGCCTTTGGCGATCCGTCCCACTTCCGAGACGATTTTCGGGACGATGTATTCCAAATGGATACAATCCTACCGCGATCTGCCGCTTAAAATCAATCAGTGGTGCAACGTTATGCGCTGGGAAAAGACGACGCGGCCGTTTCTTCGCACCAGCGAATTTCTCTGGCAGGAGGGGCATACCGCCCATTCGAGCGCCGAAGAGGCGGAGGAAGAGACGCAGCGCATGCTGGAGGTCTATAAAGAATTTGCCGAAAACTGCCTGGCGATCCCCGTGATTACGGGCAAAAAGACGGAAAAGGAAAAGTTTGCGGGCGCGGTGGCCACCTACGGCATGGAGGCGATGATGCACGACGGCAAAAGCCTGCAGGCGGGCACCTCCCATTATCTCGGACAGAATTTTGCGTCGGCGTTCGATATCCAGTACCTCGACAAGGACGGCGCGCGCAAAGTGGCCTATACGACGTCGTGGGGCGTTTCCACCCGTTTGATCGGCGCCATTATCATGACGCACGGAGACAAGCGCGGGCTGGTATTTCCGCCCGTCGTCGCGCCCGTGCAGTGCGTCATCGTGCCCATCGCCGCCAAAAAGGGAGGCGTTTTGGAAGCGTGCGCGAAGCTGAAAGCGGAGCTCGAAGCCGCGAATCTTCGCGTCGTATTCGACGACAGCGAAAACAGCCCCGGCTGGAAGTTTAACGAATGGGAGATGAAAGGGGTGCCCGTACGGATCGAGATCGGCCCGCGCGATCTGGAAGCGGGCAAGATCCTCTGCGCCCGCCGCGACACGCTGGAAAAGACGGAGCTGCCTTTGGACGGCGCCGTGAAGGGCGTGGAGGCGCTTTTGAAAACGGTGCAGAAAGAGATGCTGGAAAACGCCAGGGCACGCCGCGATCAGCGGATCGTCTATGCGAAGGATACGGACGAAATTCTCGCGGGCGTGGAAGGCGGAAACTTCGTCAAAGCGGGCTGGTGCGGCTGCCGTGCGTGCGAGGATAAGATTAAGGAACGGACCGCGGCCAGCGCCCGCGTTTATGCCGAGGGAGAGACGGCAAAAACCTGCGCGGTGTGCGGCAAAAAAGCGGAGCACGTCGTCATTTTTGCCCGCGCTTATTGACAGGTAAGCCTACGGCGCAAACGGCTGCAAGGCAGCGTAGGGAGGAGTGGAATTGTCGGATTAAAGGCAACGATTATAAAGAAAAAACCGAGAAGACAGCTTCTCGGTTTTTCCTTTTAGGATTATGGTGAAGTGTGGGCATAGTAAAAGTGCCGCGCAAAACGTCGCCGTCTTTTGCGGCAGGCTCGTATCAAAAGCGCGTCAGACGCGCTGCTCGCGGGAAAGACCCTCTGCGTAAGCGTAGGTGTCCAAAAGCCCCGCTCCCGATTCCGCCTTGGCGAGGACCTTTTCCAAAATAGAGGTGGAGACGCGGCTGGTGACGAAAATTTTCCGCTCGGGATATTTTTTCATCAGACCGATGGCGTTTTGCGCCGCATAGCCTTCGAAATATTCGGAAGGGGAACTGACGATTACGAGATCGCTGCCCGATTTTAACGCGCTTTCCAGCTCGCCAGCCGAGGTGCTGTCGTTCAGAATTTTGAATGTTTTTTCCATAATTTCTTGCTCCTTATCGTTTTATTGACAGAAAATTTTATTTTTGTAGGGGGCAGGGTTGCGGCGAACGTCACTCGCGCACCTTACATTTCAAAAATACCGCCAAGACGCCCGGCCCTCCGTGCGCGCCCATGACGGGATCGACGAAGTTGATCATCGTCGGGTGTTCGCCCAGACGCTCTTTCATCAGGGCGGCCAATTTTACGGCGTCTTCTTCGCAGTCGCCGTGACTGATATAGATGGGATCTTCGGGCGAGAGGTCGGAGCGTTTCGCCGCTTCGTCCGCCAGCGCCTCCAACGAGCGCTTTCTGCCGACGATCTTGGCGATAGGCATCAAAAGGCCTTTCGGGTTGGCGTGGAGCAGAGGCTTGATTTTGAGGAGCTTCCCCACGACCGCCACCGCGCCCGAAATTCTGCCGCCGCGCCGCAGACAGTCGAGATCGTCCACCGTAAAGAGGTAGGCGATGCGGTGTCTCAGCCAATCTCCGTAGGCATAAACTTCTTCGATGGAGGCGCCCGCATCGGCTTTTTTGACGAGATATTCCAAAAGCATACCTTCGCCAAGCGAGCCGCCGAGGGAATCGACGATAAACGTTTTGCGCGCGGGATACTTTTCCATCAGTTCGTTGGCCGCAATCGTAAACGAGGAGGCGGTCCCCGAAAGCGCGGAGGAAAAGGTGACGATCACCACGTCCCGCCCCGCCTTGAAAGAGGCTTCGACGGACGGTTTTGCCTGTTCCGCCGTCACCTGAAAGGTGTGACAGACGTTTCCTTCGCGCAGAAGTCGGTAGAACTCCTTGGGCGGCAGCTGTTTGCCCTCGATCCCTCCGTAAGTTTCCCCCGCGATGGTGTAGCCCAAAGGCAAAACGGTGACGCCGTGCGCTTCGATGTATTCCTGCGGCATGCCGCAGCAAGTATCGGTGATAAAATCAAACGTTCTTTCCATAAATCCTTTTGAAACTCCTTAAAAAATAATCCTTAATTATATTGTGAGGGAAACCGCCCTTTTGGTTCTTCGTTTCCCGCCCGTACCCTTCCGTCTATATATGATATACTTATTGTATATGTATTATTGACCGATTTCAACCTATTCAAAACATAAAACGCTCTACTCGCCGCCGCGCTTCTCTCTATCCTTTCCGATACTTAATTCTACTTAAAAACCGCCGCGCCTCTATCGCGGCTTTTTGCGTTCTATTTCCACGTTTTGGAAAATAGAGAGGACAAAAATCACTCTACCGAGGGTAGAAATGAATAAAAAAGCGCGCTTTTCGTTAAATACGGGCCGCACCTGCTTGACGAAAGCAAAAAAAAATGCTATCATAGCGGTATGGAAAACTTAGAAACGACCAATCAGCGGATTGCCAAAAATTTAATCTATTATAGAAAGGCGGCAAATCTGACTCAGGCAGAGCTTGCACGGAAGATAAACTATTCCGACAAGTCCGTTTCGAAGTGGGAATCGGGAAACGGCGTCCCCGATATCTATATCCTTCTCAAATTGGCGGAATTATATGGGATTACCGTCAACGACCTCGTCAGCGAACGTTCGTCCGCGGCGCCGCCGAAAAGAATGTCGAAGTGGAGACACATCCTCATCATGCTGCTTTCCAGCGGCATCGTGTGGCTGGTCGCCACCGTCGTGTTTGTGTTTCTCAATATCGTGTTTCCGAAAAAAGGGGAATGGTGGCTGGCGTTTCTTTACGCCGTGCCCATCAACGCGATCGTCATTACCTCGCTGGCTGCGGCGTGGAAATATAAAATCACCAATTTCGTGGCCGTATCCCTGCTCATCTGGACGGCGCTCGTCGCCGTATATGTCACCTCGAGAGTGGTGATGGTCCGTCTCGGACACGAGGATTACAGCAGGCTGTGGCTGCTGTTTTTGCTGGGCGTGCCGCTTCAGGCGCTGGAGACGCTGTGGTGCTTCTTCCGTTGGTCGCTGTTCAAGAGCCGAGGCGGGGAAAAGAAAGATAAAAAGGAGAAAAAGACTCCGGAGGCATAAAAAAGGAAACGTCGGACATGCTGTGCTGTCATTGCAAAAAAAATCAGGCGACGAAAACGTACGAGAAGTTTACAGACGGGAAAAAGCAGACGGAGTATTATTGTCTGGACTGTTATCACCGTCTGTTTATTTCTATCGACGTCGAGCCGTCCCCGCCCAAGGCGCGGGGGCGGCAGATTGCCATGTGTCCGTATTGCGGAACGTCGGAGGAGGACTTCCGCGCGCGCGGGCTGGTGGGCTGCGCGCAGTGTTATCAGTCGCTGGCGCCCACGGTGATCCCCGTGGTGATACGCTTGCAGGGAAACGAAATCCACTGCGGCAAGAAACCGAAAAATTCGGGAGACCGCGAGGAGACGGTGCGGCGCCGCAATCTCCTGAAAAACCGCGTGGAGGAATTTATCAAGGACAAAAATTTTGAGGCGGCGAAAATCTGTTCGGAGGAGCTCAAGCGGCTGAATAATTTTTTGTACAGGGAGGAAAGCGATGATTGAAGCGGATTCCGCCGCGTTTATCGAAACGACGGTGACTTCGACGCGCGTCCGTCTGGCGCGGAATTTATTCGGCTTTCCCTTTCCCGACAAGCTGAACCCGGCGCAGGCAAAGGAAGTGGTCCGCATGGTGGGGTACGAGCTCAACCACCTCGACGAGTTTACCGAATACGACATCGGAAAAATCGGCGCGGAGGAAGCGACCCTTTTGCAGGAAAAGCATCTCATCAGCCCCGATTTGATCAGGCGTAAGGAGGTGTCCGCGGCGTTCATTTCCTCGGATAAGGACGTTTCCGTGATGGTCAACGAGGAGGATCACCTGCGCGAGCAATATATTCTCAAGGGGTACGACCTGTATAAGGCGTACGAGAGAATCAGCGGGATCGACGACGGAATCGCGCGTTCCGTCAGTTTCGCTTACGACGAAAAGCTGGGGTATCTCACGGCCTGTCCGAGTAATCTCGGCACGGGCATGCGCGCGTCCGTCATGATGTTCCTCCCCGGGCTTGCGAAGTATAAAAAGCTGGAGGAGCTTCTGCCTTCCCTGAAGGTAAACGGCCTCACCGTGCGCGGCGTGTTCGGCGAGGGCACGGCGGCGGAGGGGTATTCCTACCAGATCAGCAACGAACGCACGCTGGGATATTCCGAGGCGGATATTCTTTCGCACATGGACGAGGTGACGCTCAATCTTGCGGAGCTGGAGATCCGCGCGCGGGAGCGGATGCTGGAGGAGGACGAAACGGGCTACCGCGACATGTGTCTGCGCGCGTACGGCGCGCTGACCAACTGCGCGCTTTTGCCCGTCAAGGAACTCACCGCGGGCATGGTGAAGGTGAAGCTGGGCGTGGCGCTGGGATTTTTCCGCGCGCCCGATATGGTGCGATTAAACGATTTTATCGCCAACATGCGCCCCGTTTCCTTCAAAATGGGGAACTGCCCCGACGCCAAGGACGAGCGGACGTGCGATTTGCTGCGCGCCAAAATCGTGCGCAAGATTCTGCCCGACCTGGTGCGGCGCGCGGACGAGGCGGGAGAATAATTTTACGGGCCGGTGCGCGGATTCCGCCGCGGGAGAAGGGACGGCGCGCGGGCTTTGGAGCATATAATATATAATGTTATCGCGCGGAGAAAGGCAGAGAAAAGGCGAGGAGCGGCCGTATGGACTATTTATCTAAATTTTCCGAAAATCTGAAGGAGGCTTTGAAGATCGCCAATCAGGCGACGATCGAGCACGGCGCCGTATATGTGGGCAGCGAACACGTCATCTACGGCTTTTTAAGCCTGCCCGCCTGTTCGGCTTACGGCATACTCGCGAGCGAGGGGATTGCCAAAAGCGAGTACCAGGACGTATTTTTCCGCTGTATCGACACGAATATCACCACACCCGGTTTTACCGCGCGCACGACGCAGATGTTCGACCGCGCAATCAAGTTTGCCGTGCAGACGGGCACGCTCGCGGGGACGGCGCACCTTTTACTGTCCGTGCTGGAGAGCGACAGCTGTTACGCGGTGAAGATTCTTAAAAGGCTGGGCGCGGACGTCGAGAGCATGAAGGAAAAGACGGAGCAGGTACTGCGCGCGCAGAAGCATCGCAAGGAGCTTGGATACGACGATTTCGACAACGAGGGCGCGGTGGACGACGAGGCGGACGAAGAGGACGGGGACGAGGCTTCTTCGTGGGAAGCGGAGTCCGATAAGGAGCGGGAGAAGGGGGCGGAAAAGCCGGGGACGCAGACGAAAAATTACGGGTTTGCCGAAAAGAAAAGGTCCGCGGCGAAAAAAGCGGACGGGGCGAGAGAAAAATTGCTTCAGTACGGCATAGACATGACCGAACGCGCAAAAAAGGGAAGGATCGACCCCGTTATCGGACGGAAAAAGGAGATTGAAAAGGTAATTCAGGTGCTGTCGCGGCGCACGAAGAACAATCCCGTCCTCATCGGCGAGCCGGGCGTGGGCAAAAGCGCGATCGCCGAAGGGCTTTCGCAGCTGATCATAGACGAAAACGTGCCCGAACAGCTTTACAATAAGACGGTGTTTTCGGTGGATATCCCCGGCATGCTGGCGGGGGCGCGCTATCGCGGGGATTTCGAGGAGCGTCTCAAGGATCTCATCGACGCGGTGATGAAAGACGGAGACATTATTTTATTTATCGACGAAATCCACACGATCGTGGGCGCGGGAAGCTCGGCCGACAATACCATGGACGCGGCGAATATCTTAAAGCCCATGCTGGCGCGCGGGGATTTGCAGGTGATCGGCGCGACGACGATCGAGGAATACAGAAAGTATATCGAAAAGGACAGCGCGTTGGAGCGGCGGTTTACGCCCGTTTACGTGGAGGAGCCCTCCGAAACGGACACGGTGGAAATTTTGAAAGGCCTGCGTTCCAAATACGAGGAACACCACGGCATAGCGATCACCGACGCCGCGATCGAAGCGGCGGTGAAGCTTTCCGCCCGCTATATCACCGACCGTTTTTTGCCCGATAAGGCGATAGACCTCATCGACGAGGCCGCCGCGCGGGCGCGGATCATGGCCGAGGACGACGACGAAATTAAAAGCCTTTTGGCGGACGCGGAAGTCCTTGACGAAGAGGAACGGCTCCGCCGCGCGCGGGGGGAATATACCGAGGCGATGGCCGCCCTCAACGAAAGAAAGAAGCTGGAGGGAAGGATCGAGGCGGTGCGCCGCGCGCACTGCATGGAGCGGCTGGCGGACGGGCGGTATGCGCTCGGCAAGGAACAGGTTGCCGCGATCGTCAGTTCCCGCACGAAAATCCCCCTGCTGAAGATTACGCAGGAGGAGGGCGAAAAGCTGATGCACCTCGAGGAGGATCTGCACAGGCGGATCGTGGGGCAGAACGAGGCCGTATCCGCCGTAGCCAAGGCGATCCGCCGCGCCCGCGCGGGCTTGAAAGACCCTTCCCGCCCCATCGGTTCGTTTATTTTCGTCGGCCCCACGGGCGTGGGAAAAACCGACCTCACCAAGGCGCTGGCGGAAGCTTTGTTCGGCTCCGAGGATCAGATGATCCGCCTCGATATGAGCGAGTACATGGAAAAGCAGTCGGTTTCCAAGCTGATCGGCGCGCCCCCGGGCTATGTGGGCTACGACGACATGCAGACGGGGCAGCTTACCGACAAGGTGCGCACCAAGCCGTACTGCGTCATTCTTTTCGACGAGATAGAAAAGGCGCACCCCGACGTGTTTAATCTGCTTTTGCAGCTTATAGACGACGGGCGGCTGACGGACAACAAGGGACGGACGATCAGTTTCAAAAACGCGGTGGTCATCCTCACCTCCAACGTGGGCGCGGCGGAAGCGGAGCGAGCCGTTTCCTACGGGTTCGGCGGCGAGCTTTCGGCCGATAAACAGGCGGACGCCGACGGCGAACGGCAGTACGAACAAATGAAAGAGAATATCACCAAGGCGTTGAAAGAGAGATTCCGCCCCGAATTTCTCAACCGATTGGACGATATCATCGTTTTTCACCGCCTTTCCCAAAGCGATACCGCGAAGATCGGCGTCAAGATCGTCGATGCGCTGTCGAAACGGCTGTTCGAACAACGGGGAATCGTGCTTTCGGTGACGAACGCCGCCCTCGAGCAGCTGGTAAAGGAGGGGTACGACAATCAATACGGCGCGCGTCCGCTCAAGCGCACCATTCAAAGGCGGATAGAGGACAGATTGTCCGAGGAGATTTTGCTGGGAAACGTGAAAAACGGTCAGCGCGTAACGGTGGATTTTATCGGCGGCGCGTTTGCGTTTGCCGCGAGATGAGACCGAAAAACAAACATGCCCGCCGCGGCTTACGTCTTCAGGGACGGAGCGCGGCGGCGTTTTTTTGCCCCGACGGGGCCGAAAACGAGCTTTTTTCGCGCTTTATGTGATTTTTTCCCGCTAAACGATTTACTTTCTCGATTGTTTGCGGTAAAATAGATAGCATAAAGAAGTATATCGACGGAAAAAGAGGAGGCGGGTATGAAATTGACGACGGCGGGCGAATCGCACGGAAAGGCGCTGATTGCGGTGATCGAGGGACTGCCCGCGCATCTTGAAATCGACGTCGGGCAAATCGACCGCGAGCTTGCGCTTCGCCAGAGCGGCTTCGGCAGGGGCGCGCGGCAGAAGATAGAAGCCGATCGGGCGGAGATTTTGACGGGGGTGAGAAACGGCGAAACGCTGGGCAGTCCCGTCACGCTGTGCATTTACAATAAGGATTACGAAAATTGGCGGCCGTATATGTCGGACGGAGCGTGCGACGTCTCCGCGCGCACGGTGACGAGGGTGCGGCCCGGCCATGCCGACCTTTCGGGAATGCTGAAATTCGGCCAAAGCGACGCGAGAAACATTCTCGAACGGGCTTCCGCGCGCGAAACCGCCATCCGCGTGGCCGCGGGCGGCGTATTTAAAAGCTATCTTTCCGCGCTGGGCGTGGAGATCGGCGGCTTCGTCAGAGAGGTATGCGGCGTAAAGGACGAGGGCGAATATGCGTTCGACGATCTGAAGCGCGCGAAATCGACCCCTTTGGGCATGTTGGACGAAGGGGCGGAACACAGAGCCGAGGAAAAAATCGCCGCGTTGAAAAAGGCGGGCGATACGGCGGGCGGCGTCGCGGAAATCAGGGTGCGTGGGCTGAAAAGCGGCTTCGGAAGCCCCATGACCTATGCGGGGAAGCTGGACGCGCGGCTGGCGCGCGCTTTGATGAGTATTCAGGCGGTAAAGGGCGTGGAGACGGGCCTGGGGTTTGCTTCGGCGTCTTTGAGCGGGAAGGACGTGCACGACGAAATTTTTTACGACGGCGGCTTCGCTCGCCGCACCAACCGTGCGGGCGGGATCGAGGGCGGCATGTCCAACGGAGAAGAAATCGTTCTCCGCGTCGCCATGAAGCCTATTCCCACTTTAATGAAGGGGCTGAAAACGGTGGACGTTGCGACGCGCGAGGAAGCCGTCGCCGCTTCCGAGCGCAGCGACGTATGCGCGATTTTCGCCCTGGAGATTATCGCGGAAGCGGCCGTGGCCGAAGTGCTGGCGGAGGCGGTGGCCGAGCGGCTGGGCGGGGATACGATGGCGGAGGTCGCGGACAGATATGCCCGCCTGCCTTGAGCTTAACGGGAGAAAAAATGGAAGAGGTTTTTTTGAAAACGCCCTCTCTCGAGGGCCGTATCACGATCGGCGAGGGCGCCGCGGCGCTCCGTCTGCCGTCCTTGGTGAAAGAACGGAAAAATTTCGTCGTCACCGATTCCAACGTATTTGCGTTGTATGGGGAATTTTTAAGAGAATACTTCGGGGACGGCGAGGTTTTCGTGCTGCCCGCGGGAGAAGAAAATAAAAATTTTCAGCGGCTTTTCGAGATTTTGAAGCGCATGACGGAGGCGGGATTGCACCGTACTTCCCGGCTGTTCGCCGTGGGCGGCGGCGTCGTGGGGGACATCGGCGGCCTGGCGGCGGCGCTGTATATGCGGGGCATTTCCTGCGTTCAGGTACCCACCACCCTTCTCGCGCAGGCGGACAGCGGCGTGGGCGGGAAAACCGCCGTGGATCTCGGCGGCGTGAAAAACGTGGTCGGGGCCTTTTATCAGCCCTGCGAGGTGATCGTCGATCCGATGTTTCTCTCCACCCTCCCGCCGCGGGAAATCAAATGCGGGCTGGGCGAATTGGTGAAATATGCCGCTCTGGACGGCGGTATTTTCGAGCTTTTGAAGGCGAACGCGGACAAGCTTTCCGAGCGGGAATTTCTGTTTTCTTTGATTTTGCCGAGCGTAAAGCATAAGGCGAAGGTGGTGGAAGAGGACGAAAAGGAAACGGGGGAGCGGAAGTCCCTCAACGTCGGGCACACGACGGGGCACGCCTTAGAGCTGGCGTCGGGCCTTTCGCACGGGGAAAGCGTGCTTTGGGGCATGCTGCTCGAGACGAAGCTCGCGATGAAGTACGGCGTCTGCGCGCGGGAGTACGGCGAAGAGCTGACGGCATTGGTGCACAGGGCCCTCGACGTGCCGCCCGTCGGCAAAATCGATTTTTCGCGCGTCCGTTCGGACGCGGAAAAGGCGCGGGCGGATAAGAAGAACGCGGAGGGCGGCGGGATCTGCATGTCGGTCGCGGCCGCAAAGGGAAAATGGGCGCTGTTTTCCCTGCCGTTTGAAAAGTACCGCGAGGAGCTTGCGGAAGCGGCGCGGGAAGCGGAACGGGAAAGAGGAGGAGACGCAAATGAAAAAAATTGAGCCGGCGGGCGTTTTCGAGGGGGAATTTGAGCTGCCCGGGGATAAATCGGTGACCCACCGCGCGATTATGTTCAACGGCGGCGCGGAGGGGGAAGCGGTGATCACCAATGCCCTGATGGGCGGGGATTGCCTTTCCACATGTCAGTGCATGCGCGCTTTGGGCGCCGAAATCGAAATCGACGGAACGACGCTGCGCGTGCGCGGCACCCCGCATTTTCGGACGGGCGTGCGGCTGAACTGCGGCAATTCGGGTACGACGATGAGGCTTCTGACGGGATTTGCGGCGGGAAAAAACATTGCCGCGGAGCTGTTGGGAGACGAATCTCTTTCCTCCCGTCCCATGGCGCGGGTGGCCGCTCCCCTGTCCCTGCTGGGCGCCGATATCCGCACGACGGACGGACACGCGCCCGTACATGTATCGCCCGCCCCGCTGCGGGGGACAGAGGTGGTTTTAAGCATTGCTTCCGCGCAGGTAAAGAGCGCGGTTTTACTGGCGGGCCTGTCCGCTGATGGAGAGACCTGCGTGAGGGAGCCGCAAAAGACGCGCGACCATACCGAACGGATGCTGGCCGCGATGGGCGCGGATATCTCGACGGACGGCAACGCCGTGCGGGTGAAAAAAAGCCGCCTCAAAGCGGCGGACGTGTGCGTGCCCGCGGACATCTCCTCGGCGGCGTATTTTATGGCGCTGGGCGCGCTGAAAGGGCGGACGCTTTCCAAAAATGTGGGAATCAATCCCACGCGGACGGGAATATTGACCGCGTTCGACCGTTTGGGCGTGACCTATTCCCTGTTGAACAGGCGCGTTTCGGGCGGCGAGGAAACGGCGGACATTCTCGTGGAAAAATCGCCCATGCGGGGGATTACGCTCGCCGCGGAGGACGTGCCCTCCATGATAGACGAGCTTCCCCTCGTGGCTCTGCTCTGCGCGTTTGCGGACGGGGAAAGCCGAATTTCGGGCGCAAGGGAGCTGCGCGTCAAGGAGAGCGACCGTATCCGTTCGACGACGGAGATGATCGCGGCGCTCGGCGGAATTTGCGTCGAGACGGAGGACGGGTTTTTTATCAGGGGACGGTCGTCGCTCGCGGGCGGGGACGTGCGCAGTTATCTCGATCACCGCATCGCCATGACGGCTGCCGTCGGGCTTTTGGCGTCCGAACGCGGCGGCAGTATCGATCGGCCCGACTGCTGCGCCATTTCCTTCCCCGATTTTTTCAAAAAACTCGGGATATGAGGAAAGCGCGATGAAAAAATTAAAACTCGGACTCCTCGGCAGGGACGTGTCGGGCTCGGAAAGCGAACGTATGCACCGTTTTATCCTGTCCGCGCAGGGCGCAGCCTGCGATTACGAAAACGTTTCCGCGGGCGCGGAGGAGTTTGTCCCCGCGGTGAAACGCCTGCTTCGGGAGACGGACGGCTTCAATGTCACCATTCCCTACAAGCGGGAGATATTTCAGTATTTGAAAAGCATCGAGGGGGACGCGGCGGAATTCGGCTCGGTGAATACGGTGATTTCCGCGACGCGGACGGGCTTCAATACCGACGGGGCGGGGTTTATGATGATGCTTTCGGGCGCGGGGCTGGCCGCAGAGGGGCGCACGGCGCTGGTGCTCGGCGCGGGCGGCGCGGGACGGAGCACGGCCGCCGTGTTGAAGAGGGCGGGCGCGAAGGTCTTTCTCTATCGGAAGCGAAAGGAGCTTTTGGAAGACGTCTGCCGCGAGCTGGGCGTGGAGCCCGCCCCCGAGGTTTTTCCCTGCGAGCTGTTTATCAACTGCACGGGGGTGGGCATGCACGAGAGCGCGGGCGTTTCGCCGCTTAAAAGAGAGCAGATAGAACAATGCGCCGCGGCGGTCGATCTCATCTATCGGCCCGCGGAGTCGGAATTTCTGCGCCTGGCGCGAAGCTGCGGAAAGAAAACGCTGAACGGCCGCGCCATGCTCTTTTATCAGGCCTACCTGTCCGACTGTCTCTATCTGGGCAGACGGCCTGACGCGGGCGAGGCGGAAAAGATGTACCGCGCGTATGCGGACGAAAAATAGGCGCGAAAAAAGGAGGATACCATGAAATTTTTGATCGTCAACGGAGTCAATCTCAACCTGACGGGGCTGAGGGAACGAAGCGTTTACGGAAGAGCGTCCCTCGCGGAAATCAATGACGCAATCGCCGCGCACTGCGCAAAAAACGGAGACGAGGCGGAGTTTTATCAAAGCAACGAGGAGGGCGCGCTCTGCGGAAAGCTGCACGAGGCATTTTTGAAGCGGTCGTGCGACGCGATCCTTCTCAATGCGGGCGCGTATTCCCATTACAGCTACGCGCTGCGCGACGCAATCGCCTCTATCGATATCCCCGTGGCGGAGGTGCACATGTCGAATATCTGCGCGCGCGAAGGGTTCAGAAGCCGCAGCGTTTTGTCGGAGGTATGCCGCGGCGTGGTGTTCGGCTTCGGCGCCGCAAGCTATCTGGCGGCGATGGAAGGGCTCAAACGAGCGGCGGAGCAGGGAGAAATAAAATGAATATCATTCTTTGCGGCATGATGGGCGCGGGCAAAACGACCATCGGCGTAAAAATCGCCGAACTGACGGGGCGGCGCTGGTACGACACCGATCAGATGATCGTCGATCGCTACGGCAATATTTCCGATATTTTCGAGTATTACGGGGAGGAGTATTTCCGCAGGCTGGAGTCGGATATCGTCAAAGAGCTTGCGAAAGAGGACAACCTTATTATTTCCACGGGCGGCGGCTTGGTGCTCAAGCGGGAAAACAACGAGCTTCTCCAGGTAAACGGAAAAATCGTATTTTTGCGCGCCGCTTTGGAGACGCTGATCAAACGGCTGAAAGTGAGCGACGACCGACCCCTGTTGCAGGCGGATTCGGGCGTGATCGCCGATCGTCTGGCGGTGCTTTTGAAGGAGCGGATGCCCGTTTACGAACACGTGGCCGATTTTATCGTCGATGTGGATGGCCGCACGGCGGAGGAATCGGCGGCGGCCGTGATCGAAACGCTAAAGGAGGCGTATTTGTCGGCGGCGGAAAAAACGGACGGGGCAGGGGTGCGATGAAAAAGGTTTTGGTGACGGGCGGAACGCGCGGAATCGGATTGGCGACGGCGCTGAAGTTTGTCGAAAAGGGATACCGCACGGCGGCGGCGTATTTCTCGGACGAGGAGAGCGCGGCGGCGGCGAAGGCGGCGGGCATAGAGGTGTTTCGCGCGGACGTGGCGAAGGAGGAGGACGTAAAGGCCCTTTTTCGTCGGTTCGGAAACGTGGACGTGCTGGTGAACAACGCGGGGATTTCCCTCGTCAAGCAGCTTCAGGACGTGACCGCGGAGGAATGGGACCGACTGTTTGCGGTAAACGTGCGCGGCGCGTTTTTATGCGCGCGGGAAGCGGCGAAGGGCATGATCGCCGAAAAGAGCGGGCTGATCGTCAATATTTCTTCCGTATGGGGAGAGGTGGGCGGCAGCTGCGAAAGCGCATATTCCGCGTCCAAGGCCGCGCTTTTGGGGTTTACCAAGGCGTTGGCGAAGGAGCTGGGTCCGTCGGGTATCCGCGTAAACAGCGTTTCGCCCGGCGTCATCAATACGCGCATGAACGCATGCTTTTCGCCCGGGGAGATAGAGGCGCTGCGCGAAGAAATCCCGCTGGAAAGGCTTGGCAGCGGGGAGGACGTGGCGAAAGCGGTTTTGTTTTTAGTGGAAAACGACTACGTTACGGGCGTCGATCTGCCCGTCAACGGCGGCTTTTCCGTCGTTTAAGGCCGTCTGCGCTCACTTCTTTTTGAAATATCGTTCGAGGCACTGCTCGATAAATTCGTCCGCAATTCCGCTGGTCGGGGATTGCGGCTTTTCTTTTTCTTCGGGCGGCGGCGGTGCGGCAGGCTCCGCCTTTTCGCCTTTGGGAGGGGGCGGGGGAGGCGGCGTCTTGTCCTTTTCCTTCCCTTGCTTTTGGAAGAGGGAAAACATCTCGGAAAAGCGGGAAAGATCGTTCAAAAATTTAAGCATTTCCTCGGAATTTTTCAGCTTGCCCATCAGCGGCTTGACGCTTTCGGGAAAGTCGGGATTCTGCGCAAGGAAGTATAACAACATCAGCATCATGATTTCCATACTAACAATATATGAGCCGCGGTTGCGAAAAATTTCATCCCCGCATAGGATAATGTAAAAGTTATCCCGCAAGGAGGAATCCCGAATGAAAAGTTTCAAGGACTATCAACCCTCGCCCGTGCCCGACGAAAGAGAGACCCTCGCCCGCGCCGTGACAGAGCCCGATCCCGCGCTGGAGAGCTCGGCGGCAGAGCTGACGAAAAAGATCGCCGCGGCGTACAACGGCAAGAGCAGCGCCGACATGTTCCGAAATATTTTGAGCGAAGCGGAAAAAAGCAAGCGCGCAGGCACCCTTTCAAACGAGGAGATCGACGGTTTTTACGAGCAGTTTTCCCCGCTTCTCGACAACGCCAAGCGCCGCCAGCTTAAAAGCGTGGTCGAACGGCTGAAACGCATCTGAGCGCTCGTTCAAAGGCGCCGCTTACATAACGGAAAAACAGGCGGGATCGGGATGGCTTCCGATTCGCTTCAGCGCGCTTAAAAGCGCGTCGATTTCCTTTTTATGATTGAAGGCGGAAAGACTGACGCGAACCAGCCCGTTTTCCTGCGTGCCGAGCGCCGCGTGCATGAGCGGGGCGCAGTGAAGTCCGCCGCGGACGGCGATGGAATAGACTTCCGAAAGTTCCTGCGCGAGAAATTCCGATTGGATCGCCGCGTGTTCGAGGGCGACGATCCCGCAGGGATTGGGCCGCGAATAGACGCGGACGGCGGGAAATCTCTTCAAACCCGAAAGCAGATATTCCGTCATGGAGAGAATCTTCGAGCGGATCTCGCCGCCGTGCGCCGTCAGATAGACGACCCCTTCGAAGAAGGAGGACACGGCGGGAAAAGCCAGCGTGCCCGCCTCTAAGGCGTCGGGATAAAAATCGGGCATGTCGAGGGAGAAGCTTTCGCTTCCCGTTCCGCCGAACATTACGCTTTGCGGATTCATGCGTTCGGAAAAGAGCAGTGCGCCGCTGCCCTGTATCCCCATCATACCCTTGTGTCCCGCTAAAGCCAGCGCGTCGATGCCCGTCTTTCGCATATCGAGGGGGAAGTGCCCGCCGCCCTGCGCCCCGTCGCATACCAGCAGCACGCTTTCGGGAATAGCGGCCCTGATTTCGTCCAAAGGGGGAATGGCGCCCGTGACGTTGGAGGCGGAGGTGACGATCGCCATTTTCGTATCGGGCTTTATCAGCGACGCAAACCTTTCGGGGGAAATATTACCGTCGGTCATCGGGCATACGTCGTACGTGATGACGCCCGATTTTTTTAAGCGTTCGAGGGGGCGGAGCACGGAATTGTGCTCCATGCAGGTAGTGACGACGTGATCCCCCTTTCGGAGGACGCCGAAAATGGCGATGTTGAGCGCCTCGGTGCAGTTTTTGGTGAAAATCACCCGTTCGAAGCCCCAGCCGTTGAAATAGTCGGAGAGCGCGCTTCGGCAGTTTTGGACGACGGCGGCGCAGGCAAGGGAGAGCTTATGGCCGCTCCGCCCGGGATTTGCGCACAGCTTGACGGCGGAAGAAACGGCGGAAATCACGGCGTCGGGCTTGCGTCCCCCCGTCGCCGCGTTGTCGAAATAGATCATGAAAAGTCACCTCTTTTTTTATGAATTCATAAGATATACTATTCCGCCGAGGAGGTAGGTATGACATTATGACGATACTTGCGGTGTTCCGCTCCCGCGCGCAGTGTATGGATTACGCGGGGCGTTTATATAAATACGGCGTGGCGGCGCAGACCGTTTCCGCGCCCAAGGAGGCGCATATAGGCTGCGGCCTGTGCGTCAGGTTCGATTCTGCGGCGTTCGTGCGCGCGCAGGCGGTGCTGCGTTTGGGAAGATATTCCGCGTTTAAGGGCTTTTATAAAATGGAATACAGAAACGGCCGTCCCGTCGTCGCGCCCTATTCCGCCGTTTACGGCGGATAAAAAATCCGAAAAAAAAACACTTTTTTTGCGAAAGGCTTGCGATTTTTCCGCCGATGTGCTATACTGATGTCGCTATGAAATCCAACGACAAAAAAGCGGCGCTTGCCGAACTGAAGAGATTATATCCCGACGCCCGTCCCGCCCTTGTATATTCGTCGGCGTACGAATTGCTTGTGGCTGTGATTTTGTCCGCCCAATGCACGGACATACGGGTCAATCAGGTGACGGAAAAATTGTTCGAAAATCATTCGACGCCCGCCGCCATGCTTGAGCTGACCCAAGAAGAGCTTGAAAAATACATCTTTTCCTGCGGCCTGTATAAGACGAAGGCGGAGCATATCCTGTCCGCCAGCAGGGATATTCTCGAGCGTTTCGAAGGGAACGTACCCGACAACATAAAGGACCTGATGAGCCTTGCGGGAGTGGGCAGAAAGACGGCCAACGTCGTCTATTCGGTTGCGTTCGGCGGGGACGCCATCGCCGTGGATACGCACGTTTTCCGCGTCAGCAACCGTCTGGGACTGGCAAAGGGGAAAACGCCTGCGGAAGTGGAGGAGGGACTGCATAAGGCGGTGCCGAAAGCCGATTGGTCGAAGGCGCATCACTGGCTGATCTGGCACGGCAGGCGGGTATGCCATTCGCAGCGGCCCGATTGCGGAAGCTGCACGCTCGCGCCCTATTGCGATTACGCAAAGAAGAAGCCCGAGGAAAAATAAAGGGCGCCCGTTTATGAATAAACCTTCCCCGTTTTCCGCATACTGCGGGTAAAACGATAGGGAGGTTTTTTGATAATGGACGCTTATAACGACGCTTTCGAATGTGAAAGCGAACTTCTTTCCATGCTCTCCGAAGCCGAGGAGCTGTCCGTCAAGAAGGCGAGAATCTATTCGAGGCTGCTCACCGACGCGGCGCTCGCCGAGGATATGGAGGCTTTGGCCCTGAGACACGAACGGCGCAAGGGCGCGCTCGACAAGCTTGCGGGGGAAAAGAAATGAAGAACAGCAAACGCGAAATCACGCTGAACGAATACGATAGCCTCGAGGACATGCTCTTTATGGAAAAATCGCTGATGCGGGAATACTGCACCGCCATTTTTTCCGCCAGGAGAAAGGAGACGAGGGTCTATCTCGTCGAGGCGTTTTCCTCCGTGGCGGAGGACGTGTTTTTCCTCGAGGATTTGCTTGCCGCTCGCGCGGACCAAAAGGAAAAAGACTGAAAAAACGGTGTACTTTTTCCTCGCGTTGTGATATAATGGTGCCTGCGAAAAACGGTAGAGGTAAGCTATGATCAGGCGCAAGGGAAACGTATATAAACTGGATACCCCCGCGACGACGCTGCTGCTGGGTGCGGGGGGAGAGCAGCTCTATTACGGCGGGCGGCTTGCCGTCGGCGGCTGTGATTACGAATTTTTGAGGGACGAAAGCGAGGAGGACGCGCTTCGCCCCTTTTCCGCGTTCGGCGGGGAGGGCCCTTTTGGGATTTCCTGCGTCTTGGAAGGCCGCGCTTTTTTTCCGCGCTTTGTGTTCCGCCGCGCGGGGCTTGCGGACAAGCCCGCGCTTTCGCCGCTGCCCTGCTCCTATTCGGAGTCCGAAGAAAAAAACGCCTGTCAGACCCTGTGTTTCGAATTTACGGACGAGCCGTCCAAGCTTAAGCTTTTTGTTTATTACACGGTATTCGACGATTCCGACGCGATCGTCCTTTCGTCCCGCCTCGTCAACGGCGGAAAAAAGGAAATTTCGGTAAATCGGCCCGCTTCTCTTCAGCTGGACGTATTCGGAGACGGGTATGGCTTCGTTTCCTTTTCGGACGGATTTTTCGAGAGAAAAACCCAAACGCCCGTACCCGTCGGCGCAACGCTCGTCAAGGAGACGTCCGCGGGGTTCGGCGCGCCTTTTTGCGACTCCTTTGCGCTTCTGGAAAGACCCTCGCGCGTCTATGCGGCGGGATTGCTGTACTCCGGAAACGCCCGCCTGGCCGCGTCGGCGGACGTTTATCCCCGCACGCGCTTGCGGATAGGGGTAAACGGGGCCGCACGGGAAACCTTGGCGTCGGGGGAAGGCCTTTCCTCGCCCGAAGCCCTGATGACCTTCGCCGAGGACGAGGATAGCGTCCGCGCGACGGTCGGCGCTTTTTTTGCACGACATCTCCTCCGCGGAAAGTGGAAGGACAGGGAGCGCCCCGCGCTCTTTTTCGGGGAAAACGCCGCGGAGGGGGAGACTCTTACGAAGAAAATAGAGCTTGCGGAGGGGGAGGCTCTCTCGGAGAAAATGAAGTTCGCGGCGCGGGAAGCTCTCACGAAAAAAATAGAGCTTGCGGCGCGCTCGGGCGCGGAAATCTTCGTCCTCGACGCGGACGTTTTCGCGGAGCGGGAGGAAACGGAAGCGGAAATTGCCGCTCTCGTGCGCGAAAAGGGCATGAGGTTCGGCGTCCGCCTGCGGCCGCGTACGGCGCCCTCCTCGGGCGGAATTTTAGAAAAGCGGCCCGAATTTGCCTTGAGGGGACGGAACAGGGAGATTTTCGGCGCCGACGGGCGCACGCTGCTCGACTTTGCCGACGAACGGGTGCAAAAATACGCCGTGCGCGCGTTATCCGCGCTGCTTTCGGAAACGAAGGCCGTCTATATGAAATGGGAAAACGAGCCGTCCGAGACGGAGCCGTCGGCGCAAGGCGCGTGTGAGGGAGACCCTTTCCGATATGCGGAGGGGCTGTACGCCGTGGCGGAAAAGCTGGCGGAGCGTTTTCCCTCCCTGCGGACGGAGGGCGTCGCGGACTGCGGCGAAAACGGTTTTTTTGACTTTTTTCTTGCGTCGGGCGAAGGGGAACCCGAAAAGAAATTCGCCTTTTATAAAAAATACCGCAAGCTGCTCGTGCGCGGAACGAGATATCGGCTGAAGGATTTTTCCGGGCGGGAATGCGGCGATATTTTTGTGTCCGAAAACCGCTTTTCCGCCGTCGCGATTGTCCGAGGACGGGAAACGCCGCGGTTTACGGGCCGCGAGGGAATTTCACTTCGCGGGCTGGACGCGGGGACCGTGTATGCGGTGAGCGTGCGGAAAGAAGGACTTTTCGACGAGACGCGGCGGTTGACGGCGGCGGGCGAGCTATTGATGAAGGGACGTATCCCGTTGGAAAAAATTGCGGGTGAGGAAACTTTTATATTGCTTCTCGAAAAAGCGAAACGGGGCAAAAACGTATAAAAATTGCGGATAGGGGAAAAATTTTTGCGTTACCTATTGACAATTTACCCGTATGTGTAGTAGAATAATAAAGAACGATCGGAACGAAAAAGATCGGGAAAAGGTGAAAGAATATGTTTTGTACACATTGCGGCTCGAAAGTCAACGACAACGACACGGTATGCGGGCACTGCGGCGCCCTCACCGAACTTGGGGAAAAGGTATGCCGCCACGACGCGATGCCTCCCGCGGACGGACGCGCGGTCAATCCCGACGGCAGCCTAAATAAGGACGCCTATCGCCCTGCGGCCTCCTCGTCCAACGGAGGTACTTACTATTACGCGCCTCAAAACGCGGGCTATCAGCCGCCCGTCGAACGCAAGAGCAACACTATGGCTTTGGCGGGCTTTATCTGTGCGTTTGTGGCGCCGTTGATCGGATTGATCTTAAGCATTATCGGAAGCAAAAAAGCCGGGGAGCTTGGCGGCGAGGGAAAGGGAATGGCCACGGCGGGCATCGTCATTTCCATTGTGACGATGGTGCTGTCTTTTATCGCCATCGTTGCGTACATAGGCATTATTTTCGAAATCATAAACGATCCGTATTACTATAACGGAATATTTTTACGCTCCTTTTTCCTGTGAGCGGCGATTGAAAAAATAACGGAAGTCGGCTTCCGATGCAAAGGAAAAATATCATATGGAAAAGAAAGAGAACTGTTTCAAGAGATTTTTCGGCGAATTCAAAAAGTTTATCACCCGCGGAAACGTGTTGGACATGGCGGTCGGCGTCATCGTCGGCGGCGCGTTTACCGCAATCATCAACGCGCTCAGCAACAACATTCTGAAGCCCTTGATCGATTGGCTGCTCGCCGCGATTATGGGCGGGGATTCCTTAAGCGATATCTATACGGTGCTCAAGCCCGTTTACGATTCCGCGACGGGGCTTCTCGATCTCTCGCAGTCCATTTATATCGACTGGGGCGCGTTTATCAACGCCATTATCAATTTCCTGCTGATCGCGTTTGTGCTGTTTTGTATCGTCAGGACGATCAATAAGGTCTCCGAGGCGCAGGGCAAGCTGAAGGACGAATACCGCAAGGAAAAGGAAGCCGTGAAAAAGTACCGCAGGGAAGGGCTGACGCGGGACGAGGCGGTGGAAAGATATCGTAAGGAGCTGGAGGAAGCCGAAAAAGCCAAAAAGGAAGAGGCGCGTCTCGCAGAAGAAAAGGCGGCCGCCGAGCGTGCGGAGGCCGAGGCCAAAGCGATGGCCAATACCAGGCTTTTGGAGGAGATACGCGATCTGTTAAAGCAGCGGTAAGCAAAAACGGACGGGCATCGGAAAAACGGCGGAAAAGGACGAAAGGTTGCTTTTTCGCCGTTTTTCCGCATTTATTTAAGGAGCGATGTATTATGACGGAATCGGAAAAGGAAGATTTGATCGGCTTCAGGACGCGCAAGCTCGTGAAGCAGCATACGGGAAATCGGGTGTTGTATTGGGTGCTCCTCATTATGACGATCCTCGTGACGGCGTCGGCGGTATATTCCCTCGTGAAGTGTATTTTGGGCTCGGGCGAGATGCTCGAGACGTATATCAATCAGATACAGATGTGCGTGCTGGCGATCGTGTGTCTGAATATCCCCGTGTTCTTTCAGAAAAAGCTGAAGGTGCGGATTCCCGATTTTATCGCCGTCATCGTCTATTGCTTTATCTTTATTCATTTCATTTTGGGCGAGATCTATCGCTTTTACGATCATTATATTCTTTTCGATAAGGTGCTGCATACGACGGGCGGCGCGATCATCGCCTTTATCGGCTTTTCCGTGGTGCTCTCCTTCACCAATCTCGAAAGCAAAAAAGTGAAGCTTTCCCCCTTCTTTATCGTCCTGTTCAGCTTTTGTTTCGCGCTGTCCATCGAGTACATCTGGGAGCTTGTCGAGTATGCCGTAGATACCGTCACTTACCGCCTTTCGGGGTTTATCGGCGCCTCCAACATGCAGCGTTGGAAGGACGGAATCGTCACCGCGGGCGGGGCGCCCGTTTGGGCGGAAGGGGGATACGTTACGTCCTCCCTGCGCGGGACGGGGCTGAAGGACAGCATGATGGATATGCTGGTAAACATTATCGGCGCGGCGGTTGTCTGCGGCGTGGCGCTGATCGGGCTGAAGCTCCGCCCCGACTGGTTTGAGGGAAAGCGGCTGATGTCGTATAAAAAAATTCCCGAATACGTGCGGGAAAACGTCGAGCGCATGAGCGAGGAGGAATTTTCCGCCGCGTACGCGCGCATGCTCGAGGAAAAGGAGAACGCGGAGAAAAAAGACCTGCGCCGAAAAAAACTTTTGGGCAAAGACGGGAAAGGGAAGAAGAAAAACGATTGACTTTTGTAAAAAGAAAGGGTATAATACTTTCAAGAAGCGATGAAAAAGCGGGATTGACGAAGCTCGGCCGTTACGACAGAGACCCTTGCCCTCGGGCTGAAAGGCGGGGAGCGGTTTTCGGCATTCCCTTTCCCTTTGGAGCTTCGTCGGGGAACGGGGCGCGCGCCTCAAGTAGTCGGCGACGCGGTCCGCGCGTTACGGCGGAATAAAATAAGGCGGGGCGTTTTTTAAGCGTCCGCGCGAATGCAGGTGGTACCGCGGAAGTTTTTCGCCCTGCGCGCCGAGAGGATCGGCGCGCAGGGCGTATATTTTTTTAACGGAGGAACGGTTATGCAGGAAAAGATACGGGAATTGAAGACAAAGATCGACGAGGCCGTCCAAAAGACGGAGACGGGCAGGGCGTTATACGAGCTGAAGCTTAAATTTCAGGCGGAGCTCAAGGACATCATGAGCGGCATGCGGGAGCTGCCCAAGGAGGAACGTCCTACCTTTGGAAAGGTCGTCAACGAGTTTAAGCAGAGCATGGAGGAAAAATTCGAGGCCCGCGCCGAGGTCGTGAAGAAAAAGGAGCTGGAAAGGAAATACGAGGCGGAGCGTATCGACATCACCATGCCCGGGAGAAAATATTCGGCAGGCACTCTGCACCCCGTCACGCTGGTGAAAAATCAGCTGATCGACGTCTTTGCGGGCATGGGGTTCAAGATATTCGAGGGGCCGGAAATCGAGACGGATTATTATAACTTCACCGCGCTCAACACGCCGCACGATCACCCCGCGCGGGACATGCAGGATACCTTTTATCTCGCGGAAAATCTGCTGCTTCGCACGCAGACCTCCGCGGGACAGATCCGCGTCATGGAAAAGGAAAAGCCGCCCATCAAGATTTTGTCCCCCGGCAGGGTGTTCCGTTCGGACGACGACGCCACCCATTCGCCCATGTTCCACCAGATGGAAGGGCTGGTGGTGGACAAGGGAATTACCCTCTGCGATTTGCAGGGCATGCTGGCGGAATTTGCAAGGAAAATGTTTACCGACTCGACAAAGGTGCGCCTGCGCCCCTCCTATTTCCCGTTTACCGAACCGAGCGTGGAGGTGGATTTAAGCTGCGCGGAATGCGGCGGCAAGGGCTGCCGCCTGTGCAAGGGCACGGGCTGGATCGAGGTGCTCGGCGCGGGCATGGTCAACCGCCGCGTGCTGGAAAACTGCGGCATAGATCCCGACGAATACACGGGATTTGCGTTCGGCATGGGAATCGAGCGCATCGCCATGCTCAAATACGGCATCAACAACATTAAGGCGCTGTTCGAAAACGACGTGCGTTTTCTGGCGCAATTCGCGGAATAAGGAGGACGAAAACATGAAAGCACCTTTAAGCTGGCTGAAAGATTACGTGGATATCGATATTTCCGCGGAGGAACTCGCGGGCAAGCTGTTCTCCTGCGGGTTCGAAGTGGAGGAGCTTATTTATCTCGGGGAAAAGGTGAGCCGCGTCGTAGTGGGACAGGTGAAGTCCGCGGTTCCTCATCCCGACAGCGATCATATGAAGGTCTGCGTCGTCGACTGCGGCGAGTACGGGCACGACGTGCAGATTGTCACGGGCGCGCCCAACGTGTTCGAGGGCATGAAGACCCCCGTCGCTCTGGACGGCTCCACCGTCTGCGAAACCAATCCCGCAATGCTGGAAAAGAACCCCGACGGCGTGAAGAAGATAAAAAAGGGCAAGCTGCGCGGCGTGGAATCCTGCGGCATGCTCTGTTCGGGCGAGGAACTCGGCATCAACGACGATTTCTATGCCGGGGCGGAAGTCGATGGGCTGCTCGTGCTGGACGAAAGCGCGCCCGTCGGCGAGGATATCCGCAAAATCGTCGGTCTGGACGACTGGATTTTCGATATCTCCGTCACGGCGAACCGACCCGACTGTCAATGTATCCTCGGCATGGCGCGCGAGGTCGCGGCGGCGCTGAAAAAGCCGCTGAAGGCGCCCGATTGCTCCTATACGGAGCATAAGACGAATGCCGCGCCCGTCGCCGTCGAGGTGGTAGCGCCCGACCTGTGCCCGCGCTACATGGGGCATTATGTGGAAAACGTGACGGGCGGCGTTTCGCCCGCGTGGATGAGAAAACGGCTGGCACTGTCGGGGCTTCGCTCGATTTCCCCCGTGGTGGATATCACCAATTTCGTCCTGCTCGAGCTCGGCCAGCCTATGCACGCGTTTGACGCGGACGAGCTCGGCGGCGGAAAGATCGTCGTGCGCCGTGCGAGGCAGGGCGAAAAAATCGTCACGCTGGACAAAAAAGAGTTTACGCTTTCGCCCGAAAATCTCGTCATCTGCGACGGAGGCAAGCCCGTGGCTCTCGCGGGGATTATGGGCGGACTGAACAGCGAGATTAAGCCCGAGACGAAAAACGTCTTTTTCGAAGCGGCGAAATTTGCCCGCGACAACGTGAGAAAGACCTCCCGCGCCCTGGGGCAGAGCTCCGACTCCTCCTTCCGTTTCGAGAAGGGCGTGGATGCCTATACGACGGGGCTGGGCATGGCGCGCGCGCTTCATCTCATCGAGGAGCTGGGTTGCGGCGTCGTGACGGATTTGAGCGAGGATTGCTGCGCCGCGTCCCTCGAAAACAGAAAAATGACGGCGAGCGTCGCCAAAATCGACGCTTTGCTCGGCATAGAGGTGCCGAAACGGGAAATCGAGGAAATCCTCGCCCGTCTGAATTTCAAGCCCGTTTTATCGGGCGATACGCTGACGGTGGAAATCCCCGGCTACCGCGACGACGTGGACGACTATCCCGATCTGGCGGAGGAGATTATCCGCATGTACGGGTACGAGCATCTGACGCCGACCTTCCTCGAAAAGGCGAGCGTGACGGGCGGCGGGCTGACGGACGAACAGAAACGCGAACTGCGCTTAAAGAACGTTTTGCGCACCCAGGGCTTTAACGAAGCGTGCAATTATTCTTTCTATTCGCCGAAGGAGTTCGAGCTTTTCCGCCTCCCCGAAGACGCGGCGGAGCGAAATGCGGTGCGCATTCTCAACCCGATCAGTGAGGAACTGTCCGTCATGCGCACCTTCCTCGCGCCGTCCATGCTGGGGAACGCGGTGCGCAACTTACGCCGCGGCAACGACGAGGGCAGGGAGTTTGAGGTGGCGAACGTCTATCTCCCGAAAGCGCTTCCCTTGAGCGAGGAACCCGAGGAAAAAAGAAAATTGGCGCTGGGGCTTTGGGGAAACAAATACGATTTCTTCGATCTCAAGGGCGCTGTGGAGGCGATAGCGGAGGCGTTCCGTTTCGAAGTGAAGTACGAGCGCGCGGAAAAGCCCTATCTGCATCCCGGGATTTCCGCAAAGCTCCTTGTCGGAAACGAGGAGGCGGGCTGCATCGGCGAGCTCGATCCCGCGATCGCGCTTTCCCTCGGTCTGGATAAAAAAGTGTATCTCGGCGAGCTGGACATGGAGGTTTTGGGCGGCGTCATGCGGGACGGAATCGAATTTGTCAATCTTCCCAGATTTCCCGCGGTCAAGCGCGATCTCGCGCTGATTGCGGACGAAAAGCTCACCTGCGCGGAGGTGGAGGAAGTGCTGCTCCATTCCTGTAAATACGTGACGGAGGCGAGGCTGTTCGACGTTTATCGCGGCGGACAGGTGCCCGAGGGGAAAAAGAGCATGGCCTTCACGCTTACCTTTACGCCCGACGCGCATTCGGAAAAGGCGTTTACGCCCGAGGCGCTCGACGGGTTTGTGAAAAAGATACTCGGAAACCTCAAATTCAAGCTGGGCGTCGAGCTGCGCTGAAAGGAGGCTTTGTGAAAGCGGAAAGCAAAATCAAGACTCTCGGATTTATCAACGCGGATAAGCCGTCGGGGCTTACCTCGTCGGCCGTGGTCAATAAAATCAAGCGGCTGACGGGGCTTCCTTCGGGGCACATGGGCACGCTCGATCCTCTGGCGAGCGGGGTGCTGCCCGTGGGAATCGGCAACGCGACGCGGCTGTTCGAATATTTTTTGGATAAAAAAAAGGAATACGTCGCGGAATTTACCTTCGGCGTGACGTCGGATACGCTGGATTCGACGGGGGAGCTCGTCGTCTCGGGCCGCATACCGACGGAAGCGGAAATTTGCGGCGTTCTGCCCCTGTTCGAGGGGGAGATTTCCCAGCTTCCGCCCAAATACAGCGCGAAAAACGTCAACGGGCGGCGGGGCTACGAGCTGGCGCGGGCGGGCGTCGAGTTCGAGCTGGCGCCCAAGCGCGTGACCATCGACGAAGTGACCCTTTTGGAACAGGTGAAAGAGGACGCCTTTCGGTTCCGTATCCGCTGCGGCGGCGGGACGTATATCCGCTCTCTCGCGCGCGATATTGCCGAAAAGCTCGGCACAAAGGCCGTCATGAGCGGCTTGAGACGCACGCAAAGCGGGTATTTCAAAGCGGCGGAAGCCGTTTCTCCCGACGAGCTGACGGAGGAGAACATCGAAAGCCTGATTGTCCCCACGGAAAACGTTCTGCCTTTCGAAAAGCTTGTATTAAAGGGCGCGGGATGGGAAAAAATTTTTAACGGGGTGCCCGCGGCGACGGACTATCCCGACGGACGGTATAAGATTTATCGAGGCGATACGTTTTACGGGATTGCCGAAGTGAAAAACGGGCGGGCGCGGATAAAGACAAAGCTCTGCTGAAGGGAAATCGCATATGCTGAAGACGGTGGATTTATCGGGAAAATTCGATAGGGCCGCGCCCTGCGTCATGCTGCTGGGCGGGTTTGACGGCGTCCACGCGGGGCATAGAAGGCTCGCGGAGCGGGCGAAGCGCTATTCCCTGCCCGTCGGGATTATGACGATCGGCGGCGGCAAGGGCGAAAAGAGCCTGTTTACCTTTTCGGAGCGCGAAGATATTTTTAAGGGACTGGGGCTGGATTTTGCGTTCGAGCTGCCCTTCTCGGAAATCCGCGAGCTGCCGCCCGAAGCGTTTATCGACCTTTTGAAAAGCTCCTTTCAGCCCCAAGCTTTCGTCTGCGGAAGCGATTTTCGGTTCGGGTTCCGCGCTTTAGGCACGCCCGCGCTGATCGCGGCGTCGGGCGTCCGCGTGGAGACGGAGGAGCTTCTTTGCATAGACGGGGAAAAGGTCAGCTCCTCCTCGATTAAGCGATTGTTGTCGGAGGGGGACGCCGCGGCCGCGGCAAAGCTCCTCGGCGAGCCGTTTTTTCTCAAGGGAGAAGTAATCAGGGACAGGCAGGTGGGGCGGCTGATGGGCTTTCCGACGGCGAACGTCCTCTATCCCGAGGAAAAATTCCCCTTGAAAGAGGGCGTATATGAGGCGCGCACGGAAGTGGAAGGCAGGGAATATAAGTGTATCGCCAATTTCGGCTCCCGCCCCACGTTCGGAGACGAAAGAGTGCTGACGGAGACCTATTTCGACGGGTTTTCGGGCGATCTGTACGGCAGGACGATCGAGGTGAGATTTATCCGATACCTTCGCGGCGTAAAAAAATTCGACGGCGCGGACGCATTGAAGAGACAGCTGGAATCAGATATAAGGAGAGTGAGACAGGGTGATTAAATTCGGACCGAGCGGCAATTCGGAAAGCTTTTACGAAGAGGGATTTTCCCATACGGAGGAAGCGGCGGCCTACGTAAAGCGGCGGGGGCTGGACTGCTTCGAATATTCCTTCGGGCGGGGCGTCCGCATGAGCGAGGAAAAGGCGATCGCAATCGGCGAGGCCTTTGCGGGGCAGGGGGTGGAATTGTCCGTCCACGCGCCCTACTTCATCAATTTTGCGAACCCCGACGACGAGATGGCGGCCAAATCCTATGCCTACGTATTGGACAGCGGAAAAATGGTGAAGCTGATGGGCGGGGAGCGCGTCGTGTTCCATCCCGCCGCGCAGGGCAAAGCGGGCCGCGAAGAGGCCGTCGGAAAGACGGAGGAGCGGCTGAAGATTTTACGGGACTATATCTATCTCAACGATATGCAGGATATGAAGTTTTGCCCCGAGACGATGGGCAAGCTGGCGCAGATCGGCACGGTGGAGGAAATCGTCCGCTTTTGTAAAATCGATCCCGTCTATACCCCCTGCGTGGATTTCGGGCACATCAACGCGCGCGAACAGGGTTCGTTAAAGACGGTCGAGGACTATCTCTCCCGCCTGTCGTATATGGTGGACGAGCTGGGCTACGAGCGCATGAAGCATTTTCACGCGCATTTTTCCAAAATCATGTACTCGGCGAAAGGGGAAGTGAAGCACCTCACCTTCGAGGACAAGATTTACGGCCCCGAGTTTTATCCGCTGGCCGTCGCGCTTAAGGCGCTGAAGCTGGAGCCGTACATCGTCAGCGAATCCGCGGGCACGCAGGCGGAAGACGCGGCGGAGATGAAAAAAATTTATAATAATTTATAATCGCTTTCCGCGTACGGTTGACGAAACGGGATTTTTTTGCTACAATATAGAAAAAGAGGTTTGTTTATGATAGAAACGAACGGAAAAAAGATATTCGAGGCGGTGGGCGCGGACGCCGTGTTTACCACCTGCGATTATTTGAGGCGGTACGTCACCAGCTTCTTCACGGAGGGCGGCTTCGTCATCACGGACAAGGACGGCACCTCGATGTACACCGACGCCCGCTATACCGAGGCGGCCCGCAAGGCGCTCGCGGGCACGGAGGTGGCCGTAAAGGAAATCGACCGCTTCTCCCGCCCCGTCGAGCTTTTGAAAAAGTACAAGACGGTGGGTATCCCTTTCGAGCTTACCTTTTATCCCGAATATAAAAAGCTGGAAGAGCTGGGGCTGACCCTCGTGGACAGCATGCCCGCGTTTCAAAGCTGCATGGCGTTGAAAAACGCTTCGGAGCTGGCGGCGATCGGCAGGGCGTGCGATATCGCGGAGGAGGGCTTTTTGAAGCTCCTGCCCGAGATTAAGGAGGGTATGACGGAGGCGGAGGTCGCCGCGCTGCTGGAATACAATATGCGCACCTTGGGCGCGTACAGCACCTCGTTCGATACGATCGTCGCATTCGGGCCGCATGCGGCCGTGCCTCATCACGAGACGGGAAATACCAGGCTGAAATTCGGCGACGAAATTCTGATCGATTTCGGCTGCAAGGTGGACGGATATTGTTCCGACATCACGCGGACGGTTCTCTTCGGCGACGACAAAAAGCACGGGGAATTCAAAAAAGCGTATGAAGCGGTGCTCGCCGCGCACAATCTCGTAAAAGAGAAGCTGACCGCGGGCATGACGGGCGGCGAAGCGGACGCGATTGCGCGGGACTACCTCGAGGAAAAGGGATACGGAAAGTATTTCACCCATTCGCTCGGGCACGGGATCGGGCTGAATATCCACGAATTTCCCTCTGTGAGAAAGGGCGGAACGGACGTCCTTAAAAACGGCATGGTGTTTTCGGACGAGCCGGGCGTATATCTCGCGGGCGAGTACGGCGTGCGTATCGAGGATACGGTTACGCTTAAGGACGGAAAAGTAAGCAGTTTTATGCACAAAACGGACAGAAATCTTGTGATCCTGTAAGCGAAAGCTTCCGGCGCAAGAGGAAAATAAAACAAAGAAAATCATAAGTTTAAGGCAAGGAGAAAATTTATATGGCACAGATGTTAGCAGGCGATATCAGAAAGGGCGTAACGTTCGAATATAAGAGCGGCGTTTATACGGTTACCGATTTCCAGCACGTGAAGCCCGGCAAGGGCGCGGCGTTCGTCAGGACGACCCTTAAAAACGTGGTGACGGGACAGGTGCTTTCCGATCAGACCTTCAACCCTACCGCCAAGCTCGAAACCGTGCAGGTGGAAACCAAAAAGATGACCTATTCCTATTTCGACGGCGAATTTTACGTATTCATGGACGAGGAATACAATCAGACGATGCTCACGCACGATCAGGTGGAGGACGCTCTCAAATATATCAAGGAAAACGACGTGGTCACCGTGAAATTCCTCTACGGCGCGGCGTTCTCCGTCGAACCCGAAAACTTTGTAGAGCTTAAAGTCATCGAGGCGGAACCCGGCGTCAAGGGCAACACTGCCACCAACGTCATGAAAAACGCCAAGGTGGAAACGGGCGCGGTCATTCAGGTACCCATGTTCGTAAACGAGGGCGAAACGATCCGTATCGATACGAGAACGGGCGAGTACATGAGCAGAGTGTAATTTCCCCGCTCGGAAGCTTGAAAATTAAACGTAAATTCAAAATGCAGGATCGGAATTTTCTTATCCTGCGTTTTGCTGTATTCTTTTGAAAGGAGCTTGGGTGATGAAAGCGGTGGTTCAGCGGGTAAAAGCCGCGTCTCTTAAAGTACAGGGGAGGCTTGTTTCGGAAATTCCCTTCGGGTTGGTCGTCTTTTTCGGCGTAAAGGTCGGAGACGACGAAGCGAAAGCGGACTATATCGTAAAAAAGATAGCCAATTTGCGGATATTCGAGGACGAGGACGGAAAGATGAATCTTTCGGTGAAAGACGTGGGCGGAGAGGTTTTGTTCGTGTCGCAGTTTACGCTGTACGGCGACGCTTCGCACGGCAACCGCCCCGGCTTCACTTTGGCCGAGCGGCCCGAGCGCGCCGAGCCTTTGTACCTCTATGCGGCGGAAAAGCTGGCGGGACAGGGCGTACCCGTAAAAACGGGGATATTCGGCGCGGATATGAAGATCGAACAGCTGAACGACGGCCCCGTCACTATTTTGCTGGAGGCCGAATAACGGCGGCGTTTAAGGCCGTTTATCGATAGAAAAAGGCAGGATAATCATAGGAGAAGCGCATGCAGGAAATATCGGAGGAAGAATTTCACCGCGCGATGGCGGGAATAAAGGAATTTCGGGAGACGATCGGCCGTTTCGAAAGCAGAGAGGAATGCTTGTCCTATCTTTCAAAGGCCACTAGGCTGTCCCGCGAGGAATGCGGAGCGGCCTACGATCTGTACATAAAAATGGATTTGTCGGCGTTCGCGGGCGAAACGGATAAAAATACGGGGGAAGAAAAATGAAGAGAGAACTTGGGATTGCCAGATGCGGACTCGCCTGCTGCCTCTGCACGGCGGACTGCCAGGGATGCCGCTCGGACGGATGCGCAGGCGCGGCCTGGTGTGAAAACCGGCGGTGTTCGGAGGAAAAGGGGTTTGGCGGCTGTTACGAATGCTCCGTTTCCTGCGAAAAAGGGCTGTTGAAAAAGATGAAGCCGCAGGCATTCAAAGCGTTCGTCGCGCGCTACGGCGCCGAGGAACTGATGGACTGCCTGGAAAGAAACGAGAAAGACGGAATCGTCTATCACAGGGACGGGATAACGGGCGATTATGACGGATTCGACGATATGGAAACATTGATCCGTTTTATTCGGGAAGGAAAGAAGCCGTGAAAATTGCGGTGATCGGTTACAGCGGAAGCGGAAAATCTACTTTGGCGAACGCGCTGGGCGAATATTACGGCGCCGAGGTGCTCCATCTCGACTGCGTGCATTGGCTTGCGGGCTGGCGGGAGCGGCCGCGCGCGGAGGAGACGGAGATCGTCGCCCGCTTTCTGGACGAAAAAGAAAGCTGGGTGATCGACGGAAACTATTGGAGCTTGTCCTTCGAAAGACGTCTCGAGGAGGCGGATTTGGTCGTCGTGATGCAATTTAACCGCGTTTCCTGCCTGTTCCGCGCGCTCCGCCGCTATCGCCGCAATCGCGGAAAGAGCCGCGATTCCATGACGGAAGGCTGCGACGAAAAGATCGATTTCGAGTTTGTGCGGTGGATACTTTGGGACGGAAGAAAAAAACGGCACAGGGCACGCTATCGGAAAGCGCCGGAAAAGTATCCCGAAAAAACGGTCGTCGTCAAAAATCAACGTCAGATAGACGCGTTGAAGAAAAAAATGAAAAAGTAAGGAAAGGCATTATGAAGTTTACATATCTGGGAACGGGCGCGGCGGAAGGCGTCCCCGCCATGTTTTGCAGCTGCGACACCTGTCGCGAGGTGCGGCGTCGCGGAGAAGGCGAATTTCACACCCGTTCGCAGCTTTTGATCGACGGGGAGCTGTGCATAGATTTTCCGCCCGACGCCTATGCCCATTCGCTGAAATTCGGCGTCGATCTTTCCGCGGTGAAATATCTTTTAATCACGCACAGCCATATGGATCATTTTTACGCCCACGATTTTGTGCTGCGCGGGTATAAGTATGCGGAAAAGCTCTCCGAGCCGCTGTTCATCTTCGGCAACGGGGAGGTGGCGAGGGTTTTCGCCGAATGTACGAGACGGGAAATGCGGGCGGACGTTCGGGCAAATATACAGCTGCGGGAGGTGCTCCCCTTCGTCCCCTTCTCCTTCGGCCGCTATACCGCGGTCGCGTTGAAGGCCCGCCACAGCAAGGCGGAAGCCGCCTACGTATATCTGCTTGAAAAATCGGGAAGGTATTATCTTCATCTTACCGATACGGGACGGCTTCCCGCAGAGACGCTCGATTTTCTCGAAACCTACATGAAGGCGCGCGGCGCGGCCGTCGATCTCGTCACGTTCGACTGTACCTTCCTTTTTTACGAGGCGGGCAGTGAGTCCCGACATATGGGGCTTCCCGACGACGAGGCTATGAAAAAGGAATTCCTTCGACGCGGGATCGCGGACGGAAATACCAGGTATGTGATCACGCATTATTCGCACAATAACGCCCCCTTGAGCGAAACGCTGGAGCGGGCGGAACGGGAATACGGCTTTACGGCGGCCCGCGACGGCCTCGAAATAGAAATTTAATTTAGGCGGCGCTTCGGATATAGCTTTCGAAGTGCTTTTTTATCATATCGACATATGCGCAAGGGGACAGCGGAGCAAGTGCGCAGGCGGCCATGTAAAGGCACGCGCATGAGGCAGAGGCGGCGCTTGACGAAAACAGTTTTTGCCGTTTTTTGCGGGAAAAGCATAGTCTTTCCTGAAAAGTGACATTCTGTTATTGTGGAAAGGAGGAACTATGGAAAAGAAATTCAGGCTGCTGAAAGCGGAAGAAATAGAAGTGAAGGTAAAGCAAGCGACGGAAAAGGGCGCGGTGGCGCTCATCTATAAGACCTCGCGGGTGGATATGGATATTCTCGACGAGACGGTAGGCGCGGAAAATTGGGCGGACGACTATAAGGAGATCCACGGCAATCTCTATTGCGGGATCGGTCTCAAAAGCTCTCCCGAGCAGCCCTTCGTATGGAAATGGGACTGCGGCATCGAAAGCCGCGAGGACGCGGGCAACGAGAAGAAGGGCGAGGCGTCGGACGCGTTCAAGCGCGCGGGCGTCAAGTGGGGGATCGGGCGGGAGCTTTACACCGCGCCGTTTGTATTTCTTAACGTTCCCACCCAAAAGGACGGGGCCAGGTATAGGCTGACCAATCCGTTTGCAAAATACGACGTGGCCGAGGTGGATTACGATAAAGGCAGACGAATCCGCCGCCTCGTCATTGTAGATGAGCGCGGAAAGACGGTATTTTCCTATCCGCGGGCGGAAAGCATGTCGGGGGGCGCGCGAAAACGTGAAAAGGACTGCGTCGGCTGTTCGCTAGAGGAAGAGGATTGGGAAAAGATCGGTTACACGCGGGAACAGCTGGAGGAGGTCGTCGTCAAGATGACGGGCAAAAAAATCGAGGCGCTTGACGAAAAGGAATGCGGCAGGCTGCGCGATTGGATCGATAAGGTTTACGAGAAGCGCCTGTCGGAGCAGAAGCTTTCGGGACAGGCAGGCCAAAAGCCTTTTGAAACGTCCGAGAAAGGCGTTAAAGCAGGATTGAAGAAAAAATAAATCCTCAAGTATCGTAAAATTTTTTACGGAAGGGCAGTCCTTGCAATCCAAAGCCCTGAATTTTTCTTGACAGGCGAAAAAAAATTTGCTACAATAATAAAGATAAAACTCGGAGGAATAAGGAGTGTATAACTTTTCTTGCTGAAAATTCAAACGCGCAAAGCGTATTTTTGCGGAGCTGACAGGCTTCGCGGGGATAGGCTTGCCGTAAAAGCAAGAAAGTGAATTGATTTTGTCAAAGCGACAGGCCGTAAGAAGCTTTCTTGCGGCTTTTTTTGCGCTTTTTTGAAAACGCGCATGGGAGGTGCTTATGACGATTCAATTTATAAACGTTTCTTTTTCTTATCCCCAAAGCGGGGAAAGCGTCTTTGAACATATTTCCTTTCAGCTCGATACGGAATGGAAAACGGGCCTTATCGGGCGGAACGGCAGGGGAAAGACCACGCTGTTGAAATTATTGAAGGGGGAGTTCGAGGGCGAATATCAGGGGACGGTTTCCCGCCCCGCGGGCATAGAGTATTTCCCGTGCGCCGTAAGGGACGGGAAAGAATATGTCCTCAGTGTGGCAGAGGAGATCAGCGGCGCGGAAGAATGGCGCGTATTGCGCGAATTGTCTCTTTTGGAGTTCCCCGACGAGGCGCTTTACCGTCCCTTCGATACCCTGTCGGGCGGCGAAAGGACAAAGGCCCTGCTTGCGGCGATGTTTTTGCGCGAAGGCCGTTTTCTTTTGCTTGACGAACCTACCGATCATTTGGATAACCAATCGAAAAAGACGATTTCCGCATATCTTCGGAAAAAGGAGGGCTTCGTGCTCGTATCGCACGATCGGGAGCTTTTGGACGAATGCGTCGATCATATCCTTGCGCTGAATAAAACGGACGTGGAGGTGCAAAGCGGAAACTTTTCCTCCTGGCGGGAAAATACCGGACGCAGGGAAGCGTTTGAACGCGCGCGCGACGATAAACTGCGTAAGGATATCAAGCGGCTGAAGGAGGCGGCGCGCCGTACGGCGGACTGGTCGGACAAGACGGAAGCGGGAAAATTCGGCACGCGCAACTCGGGCTTGAAGGCGGATCGAGGCTACGTGGGGCATAAAGCGGCGAAAATGATGAAGACCTCCAAAGTCATCGACTCGCACAGGGAAAAAGCGTTGGAGGAAAAGTCCGCGCTTTTGCGCAACGTCGAGGAAGTCGGCTCGTTAAAGATCAGTCCTCTTCTCTTTCATGCGGAGCGGCTTCTGGAAGTCAAGGAGCTAAGCGTGGATTACGGCTGCGGCCCCGTCTGCCGCGAAGTATCTTTTTCTGTATATCAAGGAGAAAGGGTTTGCTTGACGGGCAGAAACGGCTGCGGAAAATCCTCCGTCCTGAAAGCGGTTTTGGGAAAGGCGCCGTTCGGCGGAGCTCTTTTGAAAGCCTCAAGGCTTAAAATTTCTTATGTGGCGCAGGACGCCGCCGACTTATACGGCACTTTGGCGGAATACGCGGAAAGGTATGCGCTCGACGAGAGCCTGTTCAAGGCCGTGTTAAACAAATTCGGCTTTGACAAACGCGAATTTGAGACGGAGCTTTCCCAAATGAGCGCGGGGCAGCGAAAAAAGGCGGCGCTTGCCCGCAGCCTCTGCGAACGGGCGCACTTGTATATCTGGGACGAACCGCTCAACTATATCGACGTTCTTTCCCGTATCCAGATAGAAGAGCTCATCCTGTCTTTCCGCCCTACGCTGTTGTTTGTCGAGCACGACGCCGCTTTTTCCCGAAATGTCGCTACCCGTGCGGTATGCATGTAAATTTTTCTCCACGCAGGGTAGAATTCTTTCCTTTTTATAACTCTACTGTTTAATGCTGAAAAATATGATTGTCATTTTAAGAATTTCAATGTAATATTGCCGTATGACAAAAAACAAAATTTCTTTGAAAGCATTGACAAATCTAAAAAAATTTTCCCCAATAGCTACACTGTGAGTAGAATGCGGGAAAAAACCTCTCTACTCACGGTAGAATCGGCTGTTTTTGCTCTACCGAAGAAGGAATGAAGGGGAACTTGGCCCGCCGCGCCCGCGCGGCGGGCTTTTTTGCGGAAAAAGTGCGGACAAATCGCTTCCGTGCATAGTTTCATTTTTGAAAAGGCGTTTTTCATCGGGAAAAACGAAGTTGGAAAAAGTGGACGAAAAGCTTGATTTTTTGCCGATTCCGCCGCATTTCCAAACGGTTTTTCCCCCATTTTTTTGCGCGTCGGGAAACAGGAAAAAATGGTGCATGAAATAAATAAAATATAAATAATTATACCCAAAAAATATGCGCTGCAAAGATGGCTTCAGGGGCGATTTCGAAGATAGAGGCAAGGTGAATGGCGGTAGAATTAAGGAACGGGCAAGTAGAGGAGATAAACGCGGTAGTAGGTTGAAATTTCTCCCAAAAGCGGATAAAATAATATCAGTAGCAAAAAGCGCTGCCGCCCGAGGGAGACGTCTGCGGGCGCTGCGGCGCGGCATCAAAAAAGTTAAGAATGAAAGAGGAGATTGATTTTATGAAAAATACGTCGGCTGCCGTTAATGAAACTGAAGGTCGGACGGCTTACCTGGGAAGAAGAGGCTGGTCGGAACCCGACGCCCATATTTATACGCCGCTCAAGACGGAAGCGGGAAAATCGGTGCTCGCTAAGGGCGACCGCCGTACCTTTGCCGATACTGCTTCCAAAAAGGATAAACCCGTCGTTCCGCTGTTTTTTGCCACGGACGATAATTATCTGCCCTTTTTGGGCGTGACGCTTTGTTCCTTAAAGGAAAACTCGTCTAAAGACTATCTTTATAAAGTGTATGTCCTTCATTCGGGCGTCAGCGAAAACTATTACGAAAAGATCATGCGCTTTTCCGAAGAGGGTTTCGAGATCTCCTTTGTAGATGTCAGCCAAAGGCTTCAGGAGATATCTTCTCTCCTGCACATGCGCGACTATTACACCTGCACCACGTATTTCCGCATTTTTATCGCGGGGATGTTTCCGCAATACGACAAGGCGCTTTATCTCGACTGCGATACGGTGATTTTGGGGGATATCAGCGCGCTTTATTCGTACGATCTGGGCGACAACCTGATCGGCGGCGCGCCCTGCGAAGGCGTGAACAGCTTTGAGGTGTATAAAAAATACGTCTCCGAAGTGGACGGCCTCGATCCCTCCATGTTTTTCAATGCGGGCGTGATCCTCATGAACCTCAAGAGCTTCCGCGAGGAAAATTTTTACGAGCGGTTTGCGGACCTTCTCAAAAAATATAAATTCACCGTCATTCAGGACGAGGACTATCTCAACGTGCTCTGTCAAGATCGGGTGCTTCGTCTGCCGCGCGCCTGGAACAAATTCCCCGTAGCCAAGGATAAGCTTGCCCGCGAGGATTTACGCATCGTGCATTACGGCATGACGTGGAAGCCCTGGCATTATTCGGACATTCCCTATCAGGAATATTTTTGGGAATACGCCGAAAAGACGGAGTTTTACGGCTTGCTGAAGGAGATTTTCGATAAGTTTTCCTTTGCCGACATGGAAAGGGATATGAAGTGCGAGGCGGGATTGCAGGCGTTGGCGCGCAGCGAAATCGAACGCCCCGACAACTATTTTACGGTGTATAAAAAACAGTATGGAAGGATGAAATAAATCCGAAAAAGGATCTGCCATGGATTTGAACAACGTAGCTCCCGACAGAAGGGAAGTGCTGGAAAAGATTGCGCTTTACGAGCGGCAGAGGCGTTTTGACGAGGACGTGGAAAACGACCCGCCCGCGCCCGTGCTTCTGCCCGATCGGGTGGATTATCTCAACAAAAAGCTGAAGAGCAGGATTGCCACGGGGATCTCTAACTTCATCGCGGATCATTACTTTACGCGGCTGATCAAAAAGGACGTACTCATAATCGACGGAGTGGAAGGCAAGGAAAATCTCGCGGCGCTGAAAGGCGGCGCGATGATTACCTGCAACCATTTTTCGCCGTTCGACAATTACGTCATTTATAAATCCATAGAAAAAGAGCTTCCCAAGGGCAAGCTCTATAAGGTTATACGCGAGGGGAATTACACCAATTTTCCCGGCCTGTACGGCTTTTTTTTCAAGCACTGCAACACCCTGCCTCTGTCGAGCAATCCGCGCACGATGATCAATTTTCTCTCCGCCGTCAACGTACTTCTGACCCGCGGGGAGACGGTGCTGCTTTATCCCGAACAGGCGATGTGGTGGAATTACCGCAAGCCGCGGCCTTTGAAGCTCGGCGCGTTCAAAATGGCCTGCCGTGCGGGCGTGCCCGTCGTGCCTATGTTTATCACAATGCGGGACGACGAACGGCTCGACGGCAGCGGTTATCCCGTTCAGCGGCATACGCTGCACGTCCTCGACCCCATCTATCCCGATAAGACGTTGAGCGAAAGGGCGGCGGCCGAACGCATGAAAGAGACAAATTATCATCTCTGGGTGGAAAAATACGAGGAAGTTTATAAGATCCCGCTCGATTACGGAGAACAGGAGGAAAGGAGCGAATGATTTTATACGGTTCGATTATATTCGTCTGCGTTTGCCTTCTGACGGGGGTAAATGCCGTTTTTGCCGCGCCCCGTTTCGGGGTGAGCTTTTGGTTTATTCTCGGCGCAGTGCTCATAAACGTCGTTGCGGTGATTGCCGTTGACGGCCTTTTTGCTTTTCTCATACGCCGTTTGCCCGAAAAGTGGTTTGGACACGAAAGAAGGTTTTTTCAGGTTTCGGCAAAGGAAAAAAAGTTTTACGAAAAACTAAAAATCCGCAAATGGAAGGACAAAGTGCCCGAGCTGGGACAGTTTACCAATTTTCACAAAAATAAAGTGGCGGAACCCCGCAACAACGTCTATTTGGAACGATATATGCTGGAGGCCGCTTACGGGGAAGTTATTCATCTCGCGGGCTGTTTTCTGGGCTTTGTGATTATTTTTTTCTATCCGCTGAAATATTGGCTTTGCTTCGGATTTCCCGTCGCCGTGATCAATCTGATTATGAATATATTGCCTTATTTTATCCTGCGCTACAATTTTTACAAGATGAAAGTGTTGTACCGAAGCAACGAGCGGAAACAAAGGCGGGCGGCGGAAAAAGAGACGCTCCCAACGGGCGAACCGATTGAAATAAGCGCTTGACAAAAAGGAATAAAATATATCGTTTGTCTTATATAAGAGACTTGAAAAGATGTTCAATGTCCTCTTTTTCTATTTCTCCGTAGCTTTTTTCATATTCTTTGATATATTTAATGATAAGCTGTTCGATTTCTTTGTTTGTCGAACGCCCGTTTTCATTGGCTATATATTTCATTTTATCTAAATAATCAGGATCAATTTTAAGCGGAAATTGAGGATATTTTTTTGCCATAAGATATACCTAATGCAGTTGTTTCTTAGTAAAAGTATTATATTCTAAAAATACAATAAAAGGTTTGATATTCCTAAAGTGGAATAGTATAATTAAATTATAAAAAATTTCTCCGCCCGCAAAAACGTAAAATTTAGGCTTGACAAAACGCGCGGGACATGATATAATTATTCGTGTGCCAAAAAGGCGTGAAAGAAACGGAGCTTCTCCGAAAACAGCATTGACAACCGCCGATTCGGTTGGCCATACGCGAAAGCGTGGGCGATATATCCGTCGGGCGGTTTTTTTATGCAATCGGACGCCGTCGGCACGTTACGATTTAAGGAGGTACGGGAAAGTATGAAAACAGACGTAGTCATCGTGGGCGCAGGCCCCGCGGGTATTTTTACGGCGATCGAAATGTTGAGAAAGGACAGCGCGAAAAAAATCGTCATCGTCGAAAAGGGAAAATCGGTGGAAAACCGTCACTGCCCCAAGGCCAAAACGCAGAAGTGTATGAACTGCAAGCCCTATTGTCACATCACGACGGGGTTTTCGGGCGCGGGCGCGTTTTCGGACGGCAAGCTGTCTTTAAGCAGTGAAGTGGGCGGGGACCTGCCCATGCTGATCGGCGAGACGCTGGCGCAGGATACGATCGATTATACGGATAAAATTTATCTCGAATTCGGCGCGGACGAGCACATCGAAGGCCTCAACGTCGGCGAAGAGGTTAAGGAAATCCGCAAGCGCGCCATTCAGGCGGGGTTGAAGCTTGTCGATTGTCCCATCCGCCACATGGGCACGGAAAAGGCGCAGAGCATCTATCTCTCCATTGAAAAATATTTGCAAAATCACGGCGTGGAAATTCTTTTCGATTACGAATGCAATACGCTGTTCATTGAAGACGGGATATGCAAGGGCGTTTCCGTCACCAAAGCGGACGGCAGTAAGAGCATGGATATCTTTGCGGAGGATACCGTCGTGGCAACGGGCCGCCGCGGCGCCGATTGGCTGGAAAAGCTCTGCGAAAAATACGGCGTGGAACACGTCGCCAGCACCGTCGATATCGGCGTTCGGGTGGAAGTGAGAAACGAAGTCATGGAAACGGTGAACAAGGTGCTGTACGAGTCCAAGCTTATCGGCTATCCGAAGCCCTTCAAAAACAAGGTGCGCACTTTCTGCCAGAACCCCGGCGGCTTCGTTTCGCAGGAAAATTACGACAACAATCTCGCCGTCGTCAACGGACACAGCTACAAGGAGCTTAAAACCAACAATACCAACGTATCCATTCTCTGTTCGCACAATTTCTCCTATCCGTTCAATCAGCCGATCGCTTACGCGCAGAAGATCGGCGAGCTGACCAATATGCTCGGCGCGGGACATATCCTCGTTCAGCGCTTCGGCGATATTCTCGACGGAAAGCGCACGTGGGATAAAGAACTCACCCGCTCCAATCTCCGCCCCACCTTAAAGGACGCGGTGGCGGGGGATATCACGGCCGCCATGCCCTACCGCACGATGATCAACATCATCAATTTTATTCAGTCGGTGGATTACGTGGTGCCCGGGTTTGCGGCGACGGAAACGCTGTTGTATTCGCCCGAACTCAAGTTTTACAGCAACCGCATCAAAATGGACACCGATTTTAATACAAATATTAAGGGGCTTCACTGCCTCGGCGATTCCAGCGGCTGGACGCGCGGGCTGATGATGGCCTCGGTGATGGGCGTGCTGATGGGGCGTAAATTGGCATAAAAAAATCCGTCCCATTCTCTCGGAGAAAAGATATGAAAATAAAATATTTCGGAACAGCGGCCTATGAGGGAGTGCCTTCCTTATACTGTCAATGCGAAACGTGCAAAAAGTCGCGCGCGGCGGGCGGCCGAAGCTTGCGTTCCCGTTCGCAGGCGCTGATAAACGATGACCTGCTTGTCGATTTTCCCGCGGATACGGTATGGCATGCCCAACGTTACGGATTGGACTTGAGCGCGGTAAATCACTGTCTCATTACCCACAGCCACAGCGACCATCTCTATCCCGAAGATATCGAAATTGCGCGGCGGGACTATTGCCAGGGATATACGAACACCCTGCATTTTCACGCCTGGGAAGACGGATATCGGAAGATTAAGGCAGTGACGGATTCGGAGCTGATGCGTTCGGCCGCGGATGTCGCTTTAATAACGCCTTTCCACGCCTTTACCGTGGGCGGCTATCGCATACTGCCTTTGGAGGCAAATCACGATCCCGCGTCCTCGCCCGTGTTTTATCGTGTGGAGGGAGACGGCAAAAGCCTTCTCTATGGAAACGATACGGGATATTTTTCCGAAAAAGTCTGGGCGGAGCTGAAAAAGGCGGGGAGGCTGGATCTCGTGTCTCTCGATTGCACGGGCGGGGTCAGGACGGGCTGGAGAGACGGGCACATGTGTCTGGAAACCGACCTCGAGGTATTTCGGCGCATGGAGAAGGAGGGAATCGCCGACGAACGGACGATTAAGGTAATCAATCATTTTTCGCACAACGGAGGGGCGACCTACGACGAGCTGGCCGCAGAGGCGGCAAAGTACGGCGTCGTGGTTTCGTTCGACGGCTTGGAAATAGAATTTTAAGTTGCAAAAAGAACGGAAGATTTTTCCGTTCTTTTTGCAACTTTGAACAAAAAAATACAATTATTTTCGCGGAAAAAAAGGAATTTCGCATAAGACGTCGAATATATATATAAATTAGGCACAAAGTAGGCTTAAAGAAAAAAGGAGGAGACAAAATGACGGATAAGACCACGCCGATCTCGGTCAAGCAAAAGACCTATGAGATAGAAGCGCGTTTTCTTTCGCCCTATGCCATGAAGTCGGACGAGACGAAAGGCCGCGCGAGACAGGAACCGCCGTGCGAATTCCGTACGGATTTTCAGCGCGACCGCGACCGTATCATCTACAGCAACTCCTTCAAACGCCTGAAAAACAAAACGCAGGTATTTTTTGCGCCCGAGGGGGATCACTACGTCACGCGGCTGACCCACACGCTGGACGTTGCGCAGATTTCCCGTTCCATCTCCCGCGCGCTTTCTCTCAACGAGGATCTCGCGGAAGCCATCGCGCTGGGGCACGATCTGGGGCATACGCCCTTCGGACACGTGGGCGAACGGGTGCTGGACATGCTCTCTCCCACGGGCTTCGAGCACAACGTTCAGTCTTTGAGGGTGGTGGACGTCATCGAAAAGGACGGACGGGGGCTAAATCTAACGGCGGAGGTGCGGGACGGCATTCTCCAGCATAAAAGCACGGGCCGCCCCGCAACGCTCGAGGGCATGGCGGTGTCGCTGGCCGACAGGATCGCCTATATCAATCACGACATCGAGGACGCGATCCGCGCGGGTATCTTAAAGGAAACCGATCTTCCGCCGCGGGCGGTGAAAACGCTCGGCCACGCCACGCGGGAACGGATCAACACCGCCATCACCGATATCTACGCCCATTCGCTGGGAAAGGCTGCCGTGTGCATGTCCGAGGAGGTGGCGGCGGCGACGTTCGAGCTGCGAAGCTTCATGTTCAAAAATATTTACTCCATCACCAACAAATCCATGCAGGACCGCGCGGAGCGCATGCTGAGCGCGATGTTCGAGTATTTCATGCGCCGTCCCGAATGTTTGCCCGAGGCCTATCTACGGCTTTCGGACGAGGCGCCCAGGGAACAGATCATTTGCGATTATCTGTCGGGCATGACGGACAGGTATGCGATCAACGTGTTCGAGGCGCTGTTTATCCCCGAAAACTTTTCTTTGGGAGGGGTGACGGTATGAGCGGCGGAGGCAGGGGGCTCGATCCCCGCTTCATGCAGGAGCTGAAGCAGAAAAACGATATTGCGGAAGTGATCGGCAGCTATGTCGCTTTAGATAAAAAGGGCGGCAACTATTGGGCCTGCTGTCCCTTTCATCACGAAAAAACCCCCTCCTTTGCAGTGAACGAGTCGGAACAGTTTTATCACTGCTTCGGCTGCGGCGCGTCGGGCGACGTGGTGAAATTTGTGCAGGAGATCGAATCCACCGATTTTATGGGCGCGGTGCGTATCCTCGCGGCTCGGGCGAAAATTCCCGTGCCCGAAAGCAATTTCGATTCGGAAAAGGCCGCGCTTCTCAAAAAGAAACGCGACGCGCTGGTGGAGATACTGCTCGCGAGCGCGAGATTTTATCTCTCTAACCTTTACGGCGGAAAGGCGGACGCCCATCTCGAATATATCTCACGGCGGAAGCTCGCGCCGACGACGGTCAAGAAATTCGGCCTCGGCGCGTCGCTCGATTTTTATTCCCTGCCCGAATATCTCTCGGGCAGGGGCTATTCGAAGGAGAACCTGCTCGACAGCGGCGTGCTGACGGAGTCGAAAAACGGCAGACTTATCGATTCGCAGGGCGGACGGCTGATCTTTCCCATCATCAACGCCTTTGACGAGGTGGTGGGGTTCGGCGGAAGACTGCTCGAAAAATCCGACTTTGCCAAGTATAAAAACACCAAGGAGACCATGGTGTTCAATAAGAGCAAAACGCTCTACAACGTCAATCTCCTGAAAAAGCTCAAACGGACGCAGACGATCAAAGAGGTGATCGTGGTCGAGGGCTACATGGACACGATTTCGCTTTATCAGGCGGGGTTCCATAACGTCGTCGCTTCCATGGGTACTTCGCTTACCAAGGATCAGGCCCGTCTCGTCAAGCGCTATACGGAAAACGTCCTCATCAGCTACGACGGGGATTTTGCGGGGCAGAAGGCCGATTTGCGGGGATTGGAGATCTTAAAGGACGAAAATCTCAACGTGCGCGTCGTTCCCATGCCCGAGGGGCTCGATCCCGACGACGTGGCCAAGCAGGGCGCGGACGCCTATCAGGCCTGTTTGGACGCGGCCATGCCCCTCATCGACTATAAGATACATTCCCTCGAGAGAAAGTACGATCTGAAGCGCTCGGAGGACAAGCGCGCTTTTCGTGCGGAGGCGCTGAAGGTGGTGCGCACGGCGGAGAGCGAAAGCGAAAAGGAAGATCTTTTGAAAATGCTCCACGCAAAGACGGATGTCAGCTATCAATCGCTGGAACGGGATCTTCAAAATCTCCCCGAGGAGAAACAGATGGAAATCGCGGTGCCCCCGCCGTCGGAGATCGGCACGGATATGTATAAAACGGCCGCGAGATTTATACTTGCCGCAAAGCTTTTTTCCGCTCCCTATGCGGAAAATTGCGATCTGGAAAGTATTGAATTTGAAGATAATGTGCATAAAATCATAGCCGAATACATCATAAAATGCGAAAAGAATGCGGAGCGGGTGCGCCCGAGCGAGCTTTTTGAGGTTTTGGACGAAGATTGTCCCGAATTCAACGAGATACTCGATCTCAATTACGGAGACAAGCTTTCGGACGGGATCGCAGAAAAATTTTTCTCGGAAAGTGTTCAAAAGATGGAACTGAAACAGGTGAATAAAAAGATAGAAGAACTAAACCATCTGATCGATGCTGAGGAAGACATGGCTAAGAGAAAACAACTAATTCGCGAAATAGATAATATGACGCGATATCAACAAACCTTAAAGTAAAAAAGTTGTATTGAAATTAAGAGAGAAAACAGGCGACTGTTTCGGTTATCAAACGGAGGATAAAAAGTGAGTAACATATCCGAACAAAAACTCAACGAAATTTTGAACGGTATCATCAATAACTACAAGATGAAAGGCAGCATTTCCACCAACGCGCTCTGCGATATTCTGGAAAAGTACGATACCAGCGCCAACCAGATCGATTTTGTGTATAAGTCGATCGGCGAGGCCGGCATCCAGATCGTGGACGAGGACGAGCGCGACAGGGAGCTGTTCGAGCAGGCGCTGTCGGACATCGGGCTGGACGATCCCGTCAAAATGTACCTGAAAGACATCGGCAGGGTGCCCCTGCTTTCCGCCGACGAGGAGATTCAGCTGGCGCAGCATATGCAGGACGGCGACGAAGCGGCGAAAAAGCGCCTTTCCGAAGCCAACCTCCGCCTGGTCGTCTCCATCGCCAAACGGTACGTGGGGCGCGGCATGCTCTTTCTCGACCTTATCCAGGAGGGCAATCTCGGCTTGATGAAGGCCGTGGAAAAGTTCGATTATCAGAAGGGCTTCAAATTTTCCACTTACGCCACCTGGTGGATACGTCAATCCATCACCCGCGCGATTGCCGACCAGGCTCGCACGATCCGTATTCCCGTGCACATGGTCGAAACGATCAACAAGCTGACGCGGGTGTCGCGTATTTTGTTGCAGGAGCTGGGCCGCGAACCCACCCCTCGGGAAATCGCGGAAAAGATGGGCGTTTCCGAGGACCGCGTGTGCGAGATACAGAAAATCGCGCAGGACCCCGTCTCCCTCGAAACCCCCATCGGCGAGGAGGAGGACAGCCATCTCGGCGATTTTATCGAGGACGACAAGGCCACGACGCCCAGCGATTCGGTCGCTTTCACCATGCTTAAGGAACAACTTTTGAGCGTGCTCGACACCCTGACCCCGCGCGAGGAAAAAGTGCTTCGGCTCCGTTACGGAATCGACGACGGCAAGCCCCGCACGCTCGAGGAGGTCGGCAAGGAATTCAACGTCACGAGGGAACGTATCCGCCAGATCGAGGCCAAGGCGTTGAGAAAGCTCCGCCATCCCTCGAGAAGTAAAAAGCTCAAGGATTTTCTCGACTGATGTACGGCAAGCGTATCGAAACGCTTTGCTCGCTTTTGACGGCGGCGGAGATTTTCGCGGACGTGGGGTGCGATCACGGGTACTGCACCGAATACATGCTGAAGAGCGGGCTCTGCAAAAAAGCGGTGTTTTCGGACATCAGCAGGGGCAGCCTTAAAAAGGCGGAAACCCTGCTCGCCCCGTACATAGCGGAAGGCAGGGCGCGGGCAGTGCTGGGGGACGGCCTTTGCGGCGTCCCCGATACGGCGGACGAAGTGTTGATCGCGGGCATGGGCGGCAGGGAAATTATCGGTATCCTTTCCGATAAACGGTACGGTTTTCTGCCCTCGGCTTTCGTGCTTCAGCCCATGCACGACGCGGAAAAGCTGCGGCGGTATCTCCTTTCCTCGGGGGCGTATCTCGAACGGGATTTCACCTTCCGCGACGGAAAGTTTTACGACGTAATCTGCGGCCGCAGGCTTCGGGCGGGCGAAGAAGCGCAGCGATATACCGACGCGCAGTTCCGCTTCGGACGGGAAAATCTCTCAAAGCGGCCGCAGGCGTTTTTGGAGAGAACGGAAAAACAGCTGAAAGAAATAGACGCCTACCTTTCGGAAAGCGGGCTCCAGGAAGCGAGCCGCAGGGCGCTGGAGGAGAGAAAGGCTCGGCTGGAGGAGGTGTTGAGCGGTGAAGCTGAATGAAATTTACGCCCTGTTGGACGCACTCGCGCCGAAGGCGTTGGGCGACGAGTTTTGTAAAACCTACGGCGCCTACGACAACAGCGGCGTGCTGGTAGATGCGGGCGGGGAGATCGATAAGGCGCTGTTTTCGCTCGATCTGTCCCTCGCGGCGGTGGAAGAAGCGAAACGCGCGGGCGCGGGGCTGATCGTCACGCACCATCCCGCCGTCTATTCGAAGATAGGCGGTATCCGCGTTTCCGATTTCGATCCGCTGGGCAAAAAGCTGGCGGAGTGCTTAAAGCACGGGATATCCGTCGTATCCATGCACCTCAACCTCGACGCCGCGCCCTTTGGGATCGACGAAAGTCTCATGGAGGGAATTTTGTCATCGGCGCAAAGGGCGGGGGCAGGGCTGCGGCCGCCGAAAGACGTCGCTGCGATTTATCAGCCTTTGAGCGTCGGCGGCTACGGCAGGGCGTACGACGTGCCGCCCGTTTCGCTGAAGGCTTTGGCGGAGGGAATAACGGACGTTTTCGGCGCGAAGCGCGTCGCGGTGTACGGCGACGAACGGACGGTGAAGCGGGCCGCAAGCTTCTGCGGCGCGGGCGCGGACGAGGGCGCGTTGGAGTTTGCGGCGAAAAACGGCGCGGACGTCGTCATATCCGCCGATTTCAAGCATCATATTTTGGCTCTTGCCCTGGAGACGGGGCTTGCCGTAATCCAGCTTACGCATTACGCGTCGGAAAATTACGGCTTTGAAAATTATTATCGAAAAATCCGTAAGCAGGCGGGGATTCCGTGCGTATTTCACACGGACGAAGCGCTGCTTTGACGGGAGGAGAATATATGTCACAGTTACAGGAAATTTTGAAGTATCAGGAAATCGACAAAAGGCTTTACGCGCTGGAGCGCGAAATCGCGGGCTGCGAGGAGCGCAAGGAATACTTGAAAGCGAAAAAGTTTTTGGAGACTGCCGCAGACAAGCTGGATTCATATGACGCGAAGGCGGCGCAGCTGAAAAACATGGCGGTGGAATTGACGAAAAAATACCTCAAGACGGAGGATACGCTGAAGGATTTCGCCCATCTCGACGAACTTGTGGAAGGGGGCGCGGACATCGCGTTTTATAAAAAGAACGCCGTTTCCATCGCCGACCAGCTGAAAAAAATCAAGGCGGAGCTTTCCGCCCTGACGGCGAGCATCAACTCTACGCACGACGAATATCAGAAGCTGAAAAAGCAGGTCATCGCCATGCAGAAGCAGTATAAAGACGCTTACGAAAAATACAACGCGGTGAAGGCCTCCCGGGAAGGGGACAGAAAGGCGATCGAAGCCGAGCTTTCCGCCGCTTCGACAGGCATTTCGGCCGAGGCGATGGAAAAGTATAAAACCAAACGCAAGGAGAGGGTATTCCCCGTGGTGGGCGCGCTGAAAGATAACCGCTGTCCGTTCTGCGGTATGGAGCCGCCCCTCGCGGCCCGAAGCAAGCTGACGGGCGGGGGAACGATCGAGTGCGACAATTGTCACCGTATTATTTACAGCGAATGACGATCGGGCGCGACAATCGTCTCATGTTTGCGGCGAATGGCGAACGGATACGGCAATACCCGACTCATGATTTGCGGCAAATGACGAACGGATACGACGATTGCCTCTCCGTGTTTGACAAATAATAACAATCGTGGCGATTTCCGTACCGCGTAGCGGCAGGGGCGCAGGCGGAAGAAATTTTCGTTTCCCTCACGGCGGAGCGGTATAAGCGCATATAATGGAATGTGCAAAAAGTAATCGCTAAAATCAATTTGAAAGCCGTAGAGGACAACGCGCGGGCGTTTAAACGCCTGACGAATACAAAGCTGTGCGCGGTGGTGAAGGCGGACGCCTACGGACACGGCGCGGAAGCGGTGACGAGCGCGCTCTCCGCCGTCGCGGATACGTTTGCGGTGGCGTTGATAGACGAAGCCGTCTCCATACGCACGGCGGCGTGCGGAAAGGAGATCCTCGTGCTGACGCCCCCGACGGACGAGGTACAGGCGTTGTGCCTCGCGGCAAACGGCTTTACGGCCTCGGTGCCCGATCTTTGGACGGCGCGGCTGTTGTCCCGCACCTGCAAAAAATATTCTCTTGCGGTCAGGGTTCATTTGCAGGTAAATACGGGGATGAACCGCTACGGCATGAATGCGTCCATGCTCGGCAAGGTATGCAAATTTTTGTCGAAGGAGGGGCGCGTGTCGGTGGAGGGGCTGTATTCCCATTTATACGACCATTCGCGCGCGGAGTGCAAAAAGCAGAGGGCTGTATTTATGAAAATGAAAGCCGTCTGCGAACGGTATTTCCCCGACGTCCTCTGCCACCTTTCCTCCACGTACGGCGCTTTGCTCGGCGACGATTTTGCTTTCGGCATGGTGCGCGTGGGGCTGGGACTTTACGGGTATCTGCCCGAGGGCATAGAGGAGGAGCTTAAGGAAAAGCTCCGTCTCCGCAAAGCGATGAAGGTATATGCGCGGGCGGTGGAAAACCGAAAGTATTCCTTCGGCGGGGCGGGGTACGGCGTCTTGAGCGAAGCGCAGAAAAAAGAGTTTACTTATCTCACCGTCTATCGGGCGGGCTATGCGGACGGATTTTCCCGACATAGGGACAACGGTATGCGGGGCGGCGAGAAAAACGCCAACAACCTCTGCATGGACGTGTGTATCCGAAAGGGCAGGGGCGTCCGCGGAAGCCTCGTTCCCGTCATGACGGACGCGGAGGAGACCGCAAAAAAAACGGGGACGATCTCCTACGAAATATTGTGCGCCGCCACCAAGCGCGCGGAGTTCGAATATGATTACAGATAAATTCAGCTTCGTCGAAAAACGCGAAAGCTCCGCCGCGGAAAGAAAGGCGTCTTTGAGGACGTATATGAAACGGCGGCGGGGAGAAAACGAAAATCGGGACATCAAGGAAAGCCTGCTCGTCGAAAATTTTTTCGCGGGCGGCTTTGCGGAAAAAGAGAGCTTTTTCGTCTATCTTTCCTTTTCTTCCGAAGCGCCGACGGACAAGCTGATCGCGCGGCTGACGGCGGCGGGAAAAAGAATATACGCCCCGCGCGCGGAGGGCAAGGAGATGGCGGCGGTGCCGCTCGGCGAAGATTTTTCCCTTTCCCCTTACGGCATACGCGAACCCCTCGGAAGCCCGTGGGCGGGAAGCATCGACGTGGCCGTCGTGCCCCTTTTGGCCGCGGACGAACAGGGAAACCGACTCGGCTACGGCGGCGGCTATTACGATAAGTTTCTAAAGTCCCGTTCCGAAACGCTGGCGGTCGGCTGGTGCTTCGATTTTCAGCTCGTAAAGGAAGTGCCCCGCGAGGCGTTTGACGAAAAAATCGACTATCTTGTGACGGACAAGCGTCTGATCATGATAAAAAAGGAAGTTTGACGAAAGAAGAAATCAAAATCGGAGGAGAACTATGTCGGATTTCAAGACCAAATGGAAGGTATTCTGGAGGATTGTCGGGGAGTGCGCCCTGCGCGCGCTGACGCCCGCCGCGATGTATTTTGTCGCAAGTATCCTGCTGATGCTGATCGGGACTAAGGTAAAGACCCCTTCCGCCACGATTACGTGGGCGGTGGTATGCGCGATCGGCGCGCTGGCCTACAACGGCTTTTTGATGTGGGTTTGCGGCGGTTCCCATTACGAAATGCTGGTTTCGGGAAACCTGAAGCGGCGTTCGGCCATGCAGCTGGGCAGCGAACTCAAAATCACCAGCTATAAATTTCAAAAGGAATACCGTCCCTGGAAGGGATTTATCATCGGCGCTTTCGCGGGGATTTTCGTGCTGATCGGCAGTATTATATTCGGCTGCAATCAGACGGAAATGATGCGTGCGGCGGCTTCGGAGGACGTTTCCTTAAGCGGCGGGCTGACCGCCGTCGTCCTCATTTTCAACTGTCTCGCAGGCTGGGCGCTGTTCCCGTTTGTGACGCTGAACAACGCGGGCACGTACGTCAGCTATTTCCTCGCCTCCCTGCTTATCCTCCTGCCCATCGCCGTTTCGGGCGGGCTGTATATCGCGGGCGCGTACGGGCGCAGAAACAAAACTCTCCGCCAGCAGGAAATTGCGGCGCGCGCGGCGGAGGCCGAACAGAGTAAGCCTAAAAAGATCAATTACGGCGGGTTGCCCGGCACAAAGCCCAAAAAACGGAGATGAGAGGCGAACGTGAGAATTATCGGCGGAAAATACAGAAGCAGGGTGCTGGCGGAGTTTGAGGGCATGGACGTGCGTCCCACGGGCGACCGCGTGCGGGAGGCGCTTTTCAATATCCTTTCCCTGAAAATATACGGCGCGAGAGCGCTCGATTTATTCTGCGGTAGCGGCGCGCTGGGGCTGGAATGTCTCTCCCGCGGGGCGTCGGAAGCGACGTTTAACGACTTTTCCCGCGAGAGCGTAAAGATACTCGAAAAAAACCTGCGGACGCTGGGGATAGGAAAGGACGAGGCGAAGGTGTATTCGTTGGATTACTTGCTTTGTCTAAACGGATTGAAAGGGGAATTCGACCTTATCTTTCTCGACCCGCCCTATCGTTTCGATTATGGCGTTCCCGCGCTGACAAAGATTGCGGAAAAGGGATTGCTTTCCGAAAAGGGGATCGCGGTTTATGAGCGCGACAGGCCCTTCGAGGGAGAGATCGCGGGGCTGGAGAAGTACGACGAGCGGAAATACGGCAGGACGGTGCTTTCCTTTTTCCGCCGCGCGTGAGGAGGCGGCTATGACGTACAGAAAATGCGTATTTGCGGGGACGTTCGATCCCCCCACGCTGGGGCATAAGGCCTTGATCGAGGACTGCCTCCGCCTGTTCGACGAGGTGGCCGTGGCGGTGATGATCAATCCCGATAAACGTCCCTTTTTTACGGACGCGCAGCGGGAAGAAATGCTTCGGCTGATGTTTTCCGACGAAAAACGGATAAAGATCGTGTTTTTTTCGGGCACGGCGGCGGAGCTGTTAAAGAGAGAAAATACCGAAATTTATGTGCGGGGGCTGAGAAACACGGTGGATTTCGAATATGAAAACGCCAACCGTTTCGCCTCGGAAAAGCTGGACAAGGAGATTCTTACCGTATATCTGCCCTGCCCGCAGGAGCTGCTGCACGTCAGCTCGACCATGGTGAAAAACAGCCTCAAATTCGCTGCGCCCATAGACGAATACGTGACGAAAGAGGTAGAGGCGTATATTTACGCGGCGGAAGCAGAAAAACGCAAAGGATGAAGAGTCAAGAAGGAGTTTTATAAAGATGTTGGAAAAACAATGCTATATTCCCGAACCGGAAGAATTTATCGCGGAGACCCCGCTTCCCGAAGCCTTGAAAAAGCTGAAACGGGAGCGGGACGAGGAGGTGAAGGCGGTCGTTGCGGGCAAAAGCGACAAGATGTTGATGATCGTCGGCCCCTGTTCAGCGCACGAGAGCGCACCCGTGCTGGAGTATATTTCCCGCCTCGGCAGGCTCAACGAACGGGTGAAGGACAAGCTGGTGCTCGTGCCGAGAATTTACACCAACAAGCCGCGCACGAAGGGCGTAGGGTATAAGGGTATGTTTATCCAGCCCAATCCCGACGGCGCGGAGGACATCGTGCGGGGGATCCGCAGTATCCGCGCCCTGCATATCGCGGCGATGGAGGAATCGGGCCTGACGGCGGCGGACGAGATGCTCTATCCCGAAAACACGCCCTATGTCGAGGACCTTTTGTCCTATCACGCCATCGGCGCCAGAAGCGTGGAGGATCAGCTCCACCGCCTCGTCGCGGGCGGGATCGACGCGCCCGTGGGGCTGAAAAACCCCATGAGCGGAAATTTGAGCGCGCTCATCAATTCTATTTTTGCCGCACAAAGCCCCCAGGTATTCAAGTACCGCAATTATCAGGTGCGTTCGACGGGCAATCCGTACGCGCATGCGGTGCTCCGCGGCGGGGTGGACGCCTCGGGCGGAGACGTGCCCAATTTTCATTACGAGACGGTGATGAAGGTGCTGGAATTATACCGCGGCACGCAGCTGAAAAACCCCGCGATCATCGTGGACTGCAACCATTCCAATTCGGGCAAGCAGTGCCGCCAGCAGATGCGCATTGCCGAGGAAGTGATGCAAAACCGCCGTTACAGCGCCGATTTCAAAGGCATTGTAAAAGGCTTTATGATCGAAAGCTTTCTCGTCGAGGGCAACCAGGCGCACGACGAGGTGTTCGGGAAATCGATTACCGATCCCTGCCTCGGCTGGGAAAATACCGAGCGGCTGATTCTCGATATCGCCGACGAAGTGTGAGGAAAAAACATGAAGATCGCTTATCTGGGCCCCGAGGGCAGCTATTCCCATCTGGCGGCGGAAATTTTTCTCAAGGAGACGAAAGGCGCGGACGATAAGGCGCCCTTCGAACGGGACGAATGTATCCCTTTTCGCAACTTTCCCGAGGTGTTTGCCGCGGTGGAGTCGGGCAGGGTGGCCGCGGCGGCGGTGCCCATCGAAAACAGCCTGCAGGGCGGCGTTTTGCAGAATCTCGACCTCCTGCAGTGCGCGGACGGGCTGTACGCAGTTCGCGAGCACGTGCTGAAAATCGACCATCGGCTGATTTACAGGACGGGGACGCCCTTTCGGGAAATCGGCAGGGTGTATTCCCACCGTCAGGCGCTCGATCAGTGCGCGGCGTTTTTAAGCCGCGAGACGCCCTTTGCAGCGTTGAAGGAAACGGAATCCACCGCGCTGGGGATCGGGAAGGCGGCCGACGACGAGTCGGGTAAAAGCGCGGCGATCGCGGGCGCGCATACGGCGTTTATCCCCGACGGCTTCACCATGTCCGAGGAATGTGTTTCCGACGAAAAAAATAACTTCACGCAGTTTTTGCTGATCGAAAAGGGACGGGAAAGGCTGCCCGAAGCGAGCGACAAATTTTTCTTTTCCACGGTTTGTCCGCACCGTCCCGGCAGCCTGATGTCCCTGTTGAGGATTATCGCGGCGCACGGCATCAATATGACCAAAATCGAGAGCCGTCCCGTCAAGGACCGCCCCGGCGAATACCGTTTCTTTGTGGAAGCGGAGGGCGACGCGGCGGGGGAACGGGTAAAGGACGCTCTCTCCGAAATCGAAAAGGGCGTCCTCGAATGCAAGCTTCTCGGCGCATATAAAAGGGCAAAGTAAGGTTTGTCGCGGAGCGGCAAACGGCTTGAAATCCGTTACAGGGCGACGAACAGCAGACAGAGGAAAAACGCTCCTGCGGCCTGCAAAAGCTTTACGGACAGAAATACAAACAGGTTGACGTCCGCAGAACGCAGATAAGCGATTTGCTGAAAGAGAATGCTCGCGCCGCCCAGCGTGACGAGAAAGGCGCAGCAGGGTGCGGCGAGGGGCGTTTCCAGCCCCGCAAGCGCGAGACAGCCTCCCGTCATTTCCACTATTCCTTTGGAAAGCCCCTCCGCGCAGGGCGCGAGCTGCGGCAGTAAGCCGATCAGCCGTTGGAGCGGATAGAGCAATCCGAAATCGGAGGCCATGGCGGCCAGCACGTAAAAAACGGCGATACACCCGCCCACGCCGATCGCGGACAGCGCGGAGTTCTGTACGCATTCCGCGAGGGAAAAATCTTTTGTCCGTGTCCTTGCGCTTTGCTTTTTGGTACAAGGGTTTCGTTTTCCGCCCCTTCGGCGCAGGTAATAGAAAAAGCGCAGCAGGACGCCCGACAAAAGCGCGGCAAGCAGGTGCGCGGCCAAAATAGCGAACCCGATTTTTTTGTCGGAAAACATGCCCGCGCCCACGCTGCCGATGACGAACAGCGGCCCCGAGGTAGAACAGGCGCACGCGAGGATCTGCGCTTCGTCGTCCGAAAACACCCCGTCCGCTTTGAAGGCGGAAACGAGGCTCGCCCCGACGGGATATCCCGAGAGGACGCTCATGAAAAAGCAGAAACCTCCCTCCCCGCCCGTGCCGAAAAGCGCTTTCGCAAAGGGCGAAAAGACGCGCGAAACCCGCTGTGCCCCGCCGCTTGCGCGCAGCAGCGCGGTGACGAACAGGAAAGGGAATACCGCGGGCAGCACGTTCAGCGCCCAAAGCGCAATGCCGTCTAAACAAACGGGGACATAGCGGTCGGGAAAGACCGCGAAAAGCGCCGCAAACGCGAGTAAAAAGAGGGTAGGCAGGGCTTTTTTCAGTTTGGCTTTGAAATTTTTCGGTTTTGTTCGGGCCGCAGAGCGGGGCTTTCCCGCAGCGGCGGAAGAAGAATGCAGCATTTGTCTATTCCTATGAGGACAAGTCGGAAAATATGAAAGGAAATTTCGAAAAAGCGGAATAATAGAATAAGAGAGGCAATAAATGAAAAGGAAATTTGGGGCTTTGATATTAAGCGGAGCGCTTTTGACGGCGGGGATACTGTTTGCGGGGTGTTCCGGCAAGGAAAAGCCGGGAGAAGATTTCAGCAATTCCAATAGTAACTCTGATTATTCCTCCGAGTGGGAAAGCGATACAAATTCGACGGAATTAACGGAGACGGTCGTACATTTTAACAGTGACGGCGGAAGCGTCGTAGCGGATATGCTTTTACTGTACGGCAAGGCCGTGGGACAGCTCCCTGTGCCTACGAAAACGGAATATCAATTTATCGGTTGGAAATATGACGACGGCAGCGGGCTGAGGTTTATCGATCCGTCGGAGAATTGGTTGAGTACCGAAAATACCGTAGAATTTATTGCAGAGTGGACGCCGGTCGAATATACGATCGTATTAAATACAAACGGAGGAACGGTAGAAAGCTTTGACGCAAAGTATAGCAACGAAGCGGGAAAGATATTGCCCGTGCCGACCTTTGAAGGCTATACGTTCAAAGGGTGGTATAACGACGCTTCTTTTGCGGGAGTTCCCATAACGAAAATCGAGGCGGGCGAAACGGGAAACAAGACCTATTATGCGAAATGGGAAGAATCGGAATATACGGTTACCTTACATTACGGCTATGAAGGCGGTCCCGCAAGTGAGGAAATGAAAGTAAAATACGGCAAAACGTTTAACGTACCCGTCCCCGCGGAGCGCGAAGGATATATTTTTAACGGCTGGAAAACCGACGACGGATTGTTTTATACAAACGAATCGGGCGAGGCGACGCGGGACGGCGGAGTGACTGAAGATACCGAGCTGACGGCGGACTGGACGAAGCGGAAAGCCGAAGAGGAAGAGAGCGGCGACGGAACGTTTGTATATGAAACGGAGTGCAAGGCGGGAGATCGGGAGTTTCTCGACGAAATAAAAGTAAAAGAAGGATATAAATTTCAGTATTTTGCTTTGGAAGACGGGACGAAATTCAATCTTTGGGAAGAACTTCTCAATCTAAAAGAGCTGGAAGGCACCTATAAGGTCTATGTGCATTTTGTCAGAGAAAGAGGTTTTTCGATTTATTGTCTGGCGGACAGAGAAGAGAATACCTGGCGCGAAGCCATCATAAAGGACTTCGGGGAAAAGATAGAGCTTCCCGTCCCCAGCAAAGCGGGATATACGTTTGACGGCTGGTACGTGATGGATGATGAATACAACCGCGCGCATTTTACGGGGACGCAATTCAGTATCGGGAGCAAGTTTGACTATCATACGATGCCTGATTTATCGGTAGGCAAAGAGCAGGACGGGACGCAAATCTTCTTGGAGCCGCGGTTTACACCCATACGAGAGACAGCAGGGAATGCGCCGGAAAGAAAAGATTCGTTTTTATCCGTATCGGATATTGCGGATAATTTAATAAATTGCGTGAATTATAAAAGAGCAAATTTATGAAGGTGGGATTTAACGAAGGGTAAATTAACGGAAGCGAAATACGAAGAAAGAATATCATTTGTCGAAACGAAAGTATCTGTACGGATAAAAAATGAGAGGTGAGAAAAGATGGGTAAAAAGAAAAAGCTCGGCTTTGCGCTGGGCAGCGGCGGAAGCCGGGGCGTGGCGCATATCGGATTTTTGCAGGCGATGGACGAAGCCGGGATCAAACCCGATTTTTTGACGGGCTGTTCCATGGGCTCGGTGGTAGGCGCCGCTTACGCTTCGGGCATGCCCCCGTGCGACATGCGGGAAATAGTATGCAGGCTGAAGCCGATCGATCTTCTGGACGTGACGATCAAGCCCGGCGGCCTGTTCGATACCCGCAAGGTACGAAAGGTACTGACGAAGGCACTCGGGGATATCTCCTTTTCCGAGCTGAAGATCCCCTTCCGCTGTGTGGCGGTGGATATGTATTCCCAATCGGTGGTGACGTTTTCCGAGGGGAGCGTGGTGGACGCCGTCGTGGCTTCTTCGAGTATTCCCGCTATTTTCAAGCCTATGGAAAAAGACAATATGCGACTCGTGGACGGCGGAATTCTCGAGCGGGTGCCCGCCGCTCAATTAAAGGAAATGGGCGCGGATAAGATCGTCGCGATAGACGTTTTGGGACAAAAGGAATGTAAGGAAAAATGCCCCAACGCCGTCGGCATGCTGCTGGAGATGATCGACCTGATGGACAATTACCGCACGGCGAGGCGAAGAGAGGAGAACGCCGAGATTATCGATCTCTGGCTGGAGCCCGAGCTTGGCGACATGAGCCAATATTCCTTCAAAAAGTTTCCTTATGCGTTCGATCAGGGATACAAGCTGGGGGTGGAATACGCTCCGAAAATAAAGGAATTGCTCGGATAAAACGAAAACGGAAGGGGCAGGGCTGCGACGAGAGCGCTTTTCCCGCTTCCCCACAGAGGAAAATATGGATTTATTCGATTTCAACAACAACGAAGAAACCGCCAAGCCTTTGGCAGAACGGATGCGCGCCAATAATCTGGACGAATTTATCGGACAAAAGCATATCGTATCCCAGCATTCGCTGCTTCGCCGCGCGATCGCCACGGACAAATTGGGAAGCTGTATTTTCTGGGGGCCTCCGGGCTGCGGAAAAACGACGCTGGCCAACATCATCGCGCTGACGACCAACGGCGAGTTTATCAAGCTGAACGCGGTAAACTCGGGCGTGGCGGACGTGAAAAAGGCGGTGGATACCGCGCGCGACAATCTCAAATTATACAATAAGCGCACCTATCTGATGCTCGACGAATGTCACCGTTTCAATAAGACGCAGAGCGACTCCCTCCTGCCCGCAATAGAGCAGGGGACGATTATTTTTATCGGCTCGACGACGGAAAATCCCTATGCGTCCATGACCCCCGCCATCGTGTCGAGGTGCCGCGTGTTTGAGTTTAAGCGCCTGACTGAAGAAGATATTTCTCTCGCGCTGCGGGCCGCCCTCAAAAATCGGCATAAGGGGCTGGGAAAAATGAACGTCTCGGCGGACGACGAGGCGATCGTCCACATCGCCCGCATGGCGGGCGGTGATCTGCGCACCGCATACAACGCGCTGGAGCTGGCCGCCATGACCACCGACCCCGACGCGGAGGGAAAGGTGCGGATCACGCTGGCGGACGCGGAGCAGTCTATTCAGAGAAAGGCGCTGAGCTACAACGAGGACGCCTATTACGACTTTTTATCCGCATTCTGCAAGTCCCTGCGCGGCAGCGACGCAAACGCGGCGCTCTATTACGCCATGCGGCTGATCGAGGGCGGGTGCGATCCCATGCTCGTGGCCAGGCGGCTGGTCATCCATTCGGCGGAGGACGTCGGCATGGCCGACCCCCGCGCGCTGCAGATTGCCGCGTCCGCGATGTATGCGTTTGAAAAGATCGGCTATCCCGAGGGGCTCATTCCCCTGTCGGAGGCGATCGTTTACGTCTGCGAGGCGGAAAAGAGCTATTCGGTAAAGACAGCCATGCTGGCAGCTAAGGACGACGCTTCGAGGGTAAGCGACGACGCGGTGCCGCCCTATCTGAAGGACAATTCCTTCGGGAGCCGCGAGGATAAGGCGCAAAGCAGAAACTATAAATTTCCGCACGAGTACGGCGGCTATGTCGAACAGCAATATCTGCCCGATTCGCTCAAGGACAGGGTATATTACGTCCCGGGAAGCAACGGTTACGAAAAGACGGTGAAGGAGATACGGGAAAGGAAGGGAAAAAAGAGATAAAAGCTCGGAGGGCCTTTGAAATGCTATTGAGAAGCTATTCCGAAAAGGATCTGAAGGAAATTTTGGCGCTGTTTTACGACGCGGTACATCTCGTCGCGGCAAAGGACTATTCCCCCGCGCAGCTCGACGCCTGGGCGCCCCGCCTGCCCGACGAGGAGCGCTGGAGAAATTCCCTTTCCGCGCATTACGCGCTGGTTGCGGAAGAGGGCGGGAAAATCGTCGGCTTCGGGGATATCGACGGGACGGGATATCTCGATCGGCTTTACGCCGCTGCCGATTTTCAGCGGCGGGGCGTGGGTGGCGCGCTGGCGGACGCTTTGGAGAAATACGCTTTTGAAAGGGGCGCGGAAAAAATATCGACGTATGCTTCCCTGACGGCAAAACCCTTTTTCGAAGAGAGGGGCTACGTCGCGGAGGCAAGAAGAAGCGTGGAACGCCGCGGCGAAAGGCTGACCAATTTTTCGATGACAAAATATTTTTGAGTTTTTATGAAAGCAAAGGGTGCTTGGAAACGCGGCGATAAAGCCGCGGGGAGAAGCGCACCCGCTGTGCGGTAAAAAAGTTACCGCTCCGACCGCTCGAGTGAAAAAATCATCCTCAGGAGGATAAAGCCTTATGAAATGTTTATATTGCGACTGCACCGAAAGCAAGGTGATCGATTCGCGTTCGGCGGACGACGACAAGACGATCCGCCGCCGCCGCGAGTGCGTGGGCTGCGGCAGGCGTTTCACCACCTACGAGACCATCGAGGTGACGCCCGTGTTGGTCGTCAAAAACAACGGGACCCGCCAATCCTATAACGCCGAAAAGATACGCAACGGCATCATCAAGGCCTGTGAAAAACGACCCGTGCCCATGGCCGTCATCGACGAGATCGTGGCGGATATTTCCAAGCAAATATACAACAGCATGGACAGCGAGGTCACTTCGAAAGAAATCGGCGAAATGGTGATGGAGCGCCTGAAAAAAGCGGACGAGGTGGCGTATGTGCGCTATGCGTCGGTGTATCGTTCGTTTAAGGACATCTCCTCCTTTCTCGCCGAGCTTCAGGAGATGATGAAGGCGGGCGCGCAGGAGCGTCTCTCCGCCCGTCCAAGGCCCGACGCGGGGCAGCTTGCGCCGTCGGACGGCAAAAAGGAAGGCGGAAAATGAGCGGAAGCGCGAAACGGGTGCTTATCGGCGGGGTAGAGGTGGGCGGCGGCTCCCGCGTGAAGATCCAATCGATGACGACGACGAAGACGGCGGACGTCGAGGCTACCGTACGGCAGATCGACGCGCTGGAAAAGGCGGGCTGCGAAATCGTGCGCGCGGCGGTATCCGACGAAGCGGACGCGTCGGCGGTGCGGGCCGTAAAGGAGCGCATTTCTCTGCCGCTCGTGGCGGATATTCATTTTTCGCCCTCTCTGGCGGTGGCCGCCATCGAAAACGGCGCCGACAAGGTGCGCATAAATCCCGGCAATATCGGCGGGGAAAAGGAAATAAAATACGTGGCGGACTGCATCAGGGCGCATCGTATTCCCGTCCGCGTCGGTTCCAATACGGGCAGTATCGAACCGCATTTTTTCGAAAAATACGGCCGAAGCGAACATGCGCTTGTCGAAAGCGCGCTGTATAACGTCGGGCTTTTGGAAAAATTCGGCGTGGAAAACATCGTGATTTCCGTCAAGGCGTCCGACGTTCCGCTGACCGTGCGCGCCTATACCCTGCTGGCGGAAAGGACGGCGTATCCCCTGCACGTGGGGGTGACGGAGGCGGGGACGACGGAAGCGGGAATCGTCAAGAGCGCCGTGGGGATCGGGGCGCTGCTATTGCAAGGAATCGGGGACACGATCCGCGTTTCTTTGACGGACGATCCCGTGCAGGAGGTATATGCGGCGAAAAATATTTTGCGCGCGTGCGGGCTGGACGAGGCGTTTGTGGAGGTGGTCTCCTGTCCCACCTGCGGCAGATGCGCGTGGGAAAGCATGGGGCTGGCAAAAAAGGTGACGGAATTTGTGCGGCCGTTTAAGAAAAAAGCCAAAGTGGCCGTCATGGGCTGCGTGGTAAACGGCCCCGGCGAAGCGAGGAACGCAGACCTCGGGATCGCGGGCGGAAAGGGCTTCTGCCTGTTGTTCCGAAAAGGGGTGCCGTATAAAAAGATAAGCGCGGAAAATGCAGAAGAAGAATTTTTCGAGGAGTTAAAGACACTGTTACAAGATGGAAACGAATAAAACGGAAGAATACTTAAACGAGATCCGCGCGCTGGGCGGCCTGCAAAACGCTATACTGACGGGAATTTCCGTCTCCAAGCGGGATATGACGGCGGAATTTTCGCTGATTACGGACAAGACATATGCGCCCGCCGAGGAGGAAGCCGCGCGGCGGATTGCGGGAAAATATCTGCCCGCCGCCTTCTCCCCGCGCGTGAAAATCACCAAGCGGGTGCCCGACGCGGAAATATTGAAAAAGCGGATATACGAATTTATGAATTCGCGTTTTCCCGCGGCGGCGGCCTTTCTGAAGGAAGAGGATATCTCCATCGAGCTGCTCTCCAGCGGCGCCAGCTTTTGCTTCGACGTGGCCTCGGGGGAACAGTCTCTTTTCACCTCGGGGAAGATCCTCGACGAGGTCAGCGCGTACCTCCGTTCGGTTTTCTGCGGCGCATTTTACGGCAATGTGCGCATTGTGGAAAAGGAACGCGAGGAGATATCTTTAGACGAATTGCCCGCGGACGACGGCGAAGAATACGTACAGACGACCCGATTTTTCCCCGTCTGCAACTTCAGGCGTCTGGACGGCGCGGACGCCGTACCGAAATATGCCGCCTATATCGCGGACTGCGGCAGCGAGGAAAACGACGACCTCACCCTCTGCGGCGCGATTACCTATTTACAGGAAAGAGCTTATACCAAAAAGAACGAAAAGACGGGCGAGGAAGTGGAAAAAGTGCGTTTTTCGCTGACCGTTTCCGACGGAACGGGCAGCATGCGCGTCACCTATTTTCCCAAAAAGGCCACAGTGGAAAAAATCCGCGAGCTGAAGGTGGGCGACTGGGTGGTGCTCAGCGGCGCGAACGAGGCCTTCAACGGCAGTGTTTCCTATACGGCGAAAAAGATCAATTACGGTACCGCGCCCGAAAATTTTGTACCCGAACCCCGCAAGGGAAAGCCCGTCCCCGCCGTTTACCGCACCGTATTTCCCGAGCCTTACGTCGATTATACGCAGGCGGGATTTTTCGACCGTCTGGAAAAGCCCGACGACCTCAAAAATAATACCTTCGTCGTTTTCGACCTCGAAACCACGGGCCTGAACAATCAGCCCTCCATGGGAAAAATGGATCGGATCATCGAAATCGGCGCGGTGAAGCTCGTCAACGGAGACGTCGCGGAAAAGTTTTCCTCGTTTGTGGCGTGTCCCGATCGGCTTTCCCCCGAAATAATCAATCTGACGGGAATCCGCGACGAAGATCTCGTCGGAGCGCCGCCCATCGACAAGGTTCTGCCCGATTTTTATAAATTCTGCGACGGCTGTTTCCTCGTGGGGCACAACGTACAGTTCGACTATCGTTTCGTCCGTTATTACGGCGAGGAAAATCGTTATATGTTCGACCAGAAGCAGTACGACACGCTGACGCTGGCGCAGGAGCTGCTGCGGGGAGAGCTGAGCAATTACAAACTGAATACCATCGCGGATTATTACGGATTTGTATTCAATCATCACCGCGCCTTCGACGACGCGTTGACGACGGCGAAAATTTTTATCGAGCTGATTAAAAAAAGAAAAAAGCTTCCTTAACGCAAGGAAGACCTCTTTGACAAAATAAAAAGATGATTGTCGCATAGATATAAAAAACGTCGGTAAATTGCCCGACGGGTACAAAAAACGGCCTCGGAAAATTTTTCCGGGGCCGTTTTTTACAAGCTTATCGATTGGCGTCGAAGCTGCAACGGTTTTTTCCCTGGCGCTTGGCTTCGTACATGGCGCGGTCGGCGGCGAGGAACAGCTCCTCAAACGTTGTGCCGTCGGCGGGGCACACCGCGATCCCGATGCTGACGAAGGGGAAGGCCGAGTCCTTTTCCGCTACCTTGGCGATACGTTTCAACAATTTGTCGCCCCTGGCTTTGGCGGCCGATCGGTCTTTACATTCGGGGGAAAATACGATCAGCTCGTCTCCGCCCACGCGGCCGAAAACGCCGTTTTCCCCGAAGGCGCTTCGTATTTCTTCGGCCAGCAGCCGCAGCGTCTTGTCGCCCGTAAAGTGCCCGTAGGTATCGTTTACTTTTTTGAAATCGTCGATGTCGATCATGAAAAGTGACCCCGCAGGGACGCTTTCGAGCTGCTCCCGTACCTGTTTTGCGACGGAGATTTTGTTGAAAAAGCCCGTCAGTCCGTCCGTTTCGGCAATCTCCAGCAGCTTGTCCTCCCGCTGCTTGAGGTTGTCGATATCGACTATTTTACCCACGACCGAAGTCGGGACCCCCTTTGTGCGGACGTAAAGAAACCGCACGAGACACCAGAAATATTGCCTGCTTTCGGGATTGAGCAGCCGTATCCGCGTTTCTCTCTGCGAAGAAGCGCCCAAAAGCATCTTCCGGAAGGCCGTGGCGTCCGCGGCATAAATATAGCTTTGGTCAAAGTTTTTGAGGAAGGAGGACTGAACGAGGTCATGAATTAAAAACAGCTTTTCCGCATTGGAGGTAAAGCGTATGGTATCCTTGGCGATATCGTAATCGAACAGCACGGTGTCGGAAAACTGTTCCAGAAGCAGGTAACGCCGTTCTTCCGAGGAAAGGCGTTTTTGCTGATGATTAAAAAGAAGGATAGAGGAAATGCACGCCACAGCCGTCGCGCCGAGCAAAATCCCCGTCGCCACGAAGGAATTCCGGACGATCGCGCGGGAGCGCGCGGCCGCCGCGTCCGCAGTCAGGAAGATGGCGAGATGCCAGTCGTTATAATCGAGCGAGGCGAGCGAAACGTAGATAGGAGAAGTGTTTTCCTGTTCGAGACGAATGCTGTTTACGTCGAAAATTCCGTCGCAGGCGCCTGAAATCGAATAGAGGCATTGTAGATTTTTCCGTTCGTAGTCCGTTTCGCAAAGCTCGAATACGCTGCCGCCCGGCATGCCGTCCGCGACGGAGACGATCTCGCCCGTTCCCTTGGTCAGATAGCAGGCCGTCACCTTGCCCTGCGCGGGCGGATAGGGGGAAAGAGAAGTGAGGACGTCTGCGGGGATCAGCCCCCTGATCCCGCCCGTAAAGGCGTTTGAGCCGTTAAACACGGGCACGGCGATAGAGAAGACCCAAACCTTCCGCGAAGTGGAATAATACACGTCGGAAACGACAGTCTCTCCCTTCTTCAGCGCGGCGACGGGCTGCGCGTTTTCGGGATATTTGGAAACAAGAATTTCCAGCTCCGAAGCGGAGCTATATTGAAATACGTTGGAGGCAGAACTCGAATTCAACGCCTTGAGATAGGCGTCGATGTACGTCTTTTCGGGATTTTCTCCGATGATGACGGAAAGCGCCTTCAGCGTATCCACTTCGTTGACAATTCCGGCGAGAACGCTGCTTTTTTGTTCGGAGGCGTAGGCGTTGAGGGTTTCCGTCGTCATCTCCTGAAACTGCTGCTGCGTGGATTTTCTGTAAAAAGAAAACGTGACGGCCACGGAGGTGGAGACGAATATAGCGAGAAACAGAAACGTGAGGGCATAAACGAAAAAGCGGGGGCGGCGGGCGGACTTTTTATACGAGAGAAGATCGTGCTTTTGCTTACGCTCCTCGCCCGTCAGTTTTTTCTGTTCGGGAAAGTTTAAGGAATATCTCCCCTGCAATTTTTCGTAGGACTCGTAAAATTCTTCGGGCGGGACGGGCTTGGAAAAATAATACCCCTGCACCCGCCTGCAGCCCAACCGCAGCAGGTGGCGGCATTGCTCGGCCGTCTCCACGCCCTCGCAGAGCACGCCTATTTTCAGCCTTTGGGAGATATTGATGACGTTGGGCAGGATCGCCTCGTTTCTGAGCGCGCGTTCGGGATTTTCGTTGAGAAACCTTTTATCCAATTTAAGTACGTCGAAATCCAATTCCTGCCAGATATTGATCCCCGCATAGCCAGAGCCGAAATCGTCGATGGCGACGCTGTATCCGAAGAAGCGCAGCCTGTCGATCAATTTTTTTGCGCCCGAAAAGTCGTTGAGAAAGATCGTCTCCGTCAGCTCGAACTGAATGAGCTCGGGCGAAAGGGAATACTGCGAAACGATGCTGTGAAAGGCGTCCGCTACATCGGGGTTTTGGGTATGCAGGCGGGAGAGATTGACGGAGGTGCGCACGACGGGCAGCCCCTTGGCGATCCGTTCCGCCAAAAAGCGGCACACCTGGCGGCAGACGAGCAGGTCGAGCTCCGTGACGGCTCCGCTCGCTTCCATGGCGGGTAAAAAAGCGTCGGGCGGGATAATGGCGTCGTCCCTGCCTATCCTCCGTACCAGCGCCTCCGCGCCGCAGATTTCACCCGTGGTGAGATCGACTTTCGGTTGAAGAAAAAAACAAAATTGCTCGTCCCGCAGGGCGAGGTTCAGGCTTTCCTCCAGCTGCCGCTGCAAAGAAATATCTTTGATAAGCTCACTGTTGAAGGAGAGCGTCTTTCCCTCTCCCGTCCGCTTGGCCTCCTTGCGGGCAAAGTTCGCCTCCTCGATCGCCCGCTCTACGTCGGCGTTTTCGATACGGCTGAAGCCGCAGGGGAAATTGAGCCTGCACGCGGGATATTTCTGCTGTTGGGAGAGGAGAAAGCCCTTTACGCGGGATTGCCTGTCCGCGATGATTTCTTCGTCCGACGTCCCTTTTTCATAGCGGACGAAATAGAGAAAATGATCGGAATAAAACCGCGTATGCAACAGAATATCGTCGTTGCGTTCCATAAACGCGTCGATTGCGCTCAGGAGACGGTTTCCCGCTTCGTGGCCGTATAGGCGGTTGATATTGCGAAACCCGAAGATATCCACGCAAAAAATAAAATGCTCCCACCCTTCGGGCGAAGATTCTAAAACGGGTTTTATCCTGTCCGTAAACGTTTGCACGTATTTTATAAATTCGTTGTTTATGTTCATCGACTATCCTTAATCAGAAAGTTTGAGACAGCCGCAAAGCAAAAAAAATGCTCCGTGTCGTCCCCACGATAGGAAAAGGAAAATATTAAATAACAATAATGCCTTTAAGTATAATTATCCATTTTCATTATTATATCACGGGGGGGGGGGTACTGTCAATACTTTTTGGAAAAAAATGTAAAGTTGTCACGAAAAGAAAAAATCAAAAAAACCGTAAACAGTATGTAAAAATAGTTGCAAATCGGGCAAAATAATGGTATAATGAGGTTACTTAATAATCAGATACTGAGTATTGAGAGTGGTTCGCCACTCTCAATATTGCTATGTAAGGGTATTTCTGCCCGAGGCGGGAAAGGAGAACGTCGCATGAAAGTGAAGCCTTTAGAGGAGATACGGGCCTTTTTACAGCCCGTCGCCGACGAAATGAATATCGAGATCGTAGATGTGGAGTTTAAGCAGGGCCGTTCGCCCGCGCTCACCGTCTTTATCGACACAGACGGGGGCGTGGATCTGAAGCTCTGCGAAAAATTTCACCGCGCGATAGACGAGCTTCTGGACGAACTCGACCCGACGTTCGGCGCGGCCTATACGCTCAACGTGTCCAGCCCCGGGCTGGATAGGCCGTTAAAGACCGCGCGGGATTTTGAAAAGTGCATGGGCGAAAAGGTGGAAGTCAAACTGTTTGCGCCCCTTAAGGGAAAGAAGTATTTCGAGGCGACGCTGGCGGGCTACGACGGCAACTGCGTCGTTTTGACGGACGGCGGCGAGGAAATGAAGCTCGAGCTCAATCGCATCGCGAAGATCAGCCGCGCGATCGATTTCGACGGGGAATGACGGACGGCGGGAATAAATCAAGAAATCAAACAGGAGAATTGAATAAAATGGTTAATAAGGAGTTTTTTGCGGCGCTTGCCGATCTGGTAAAAGAAAAGGGAATCAGCGAAGAAGCGTTTATAGAAACGCTGCAAAACGCGCTTGCGTCCGCGTATAAAAAACAGTACGACGGCGGCGCGGAAGTTTCCGTCGAGCTGGATCCCGAAAGCGGCACCATCGAATTCAAGGCGATTCAGCACGTCGTGGCGGAAGTGACGGACAGGGATAAGGAAATCTCGCTCGAGGAAGCGCAGGAGCTCGATCCCGCGTATAAGGAGGGGGACGAAATCGTCAGAAGCTTCGTGCCCAAGGATTTCGGCCGTATCGCCGCGCAGACCGCCAAGCAGGTAATCCTGCAAAAGCTGCACGAAACCGAGCGCGACAATACCTTCTCCGCGTTTTCCGATAAGGAGGGCGAGCTGATGGAAGGGTTTATCCGCAAGGTGGACGATAAAAACATCTCCGTCGAGCTGGGCGAGAAAAAAATCGAGGGGGTAATGCTTCCTCAGGATCAGACGCCTGCCGAACGGTACGTGATGGGCGACCGGCTCAAGGTATTTGTCAAGCGCGTCAAAAACAGCGGAAAAAATTCGCAGATCCTCGTTTCGCGCGCGGCCCCCGGCCTCGTCAAGAAACTGTTTGAGGAGCAGGTGCCCGAAATCGCGCAGGGGATCGTGGAGATCAAGGCCGTCTCCCGCGAACCCGGCCACCGTACGAAAATGGCGATCTGTTCCAACGATACGCGCGTCGATGCCGTGGGCGCCTGCGTGGGAAATAAAGGCTCGAGGGTCAACGCCGTCGTAGAAGAGCTCGGCGGGGAAAAGATAGATATTATCCTCTGGAGCGAAAACCCTCTGGAATTTATCGCAAAAGCGCTTTCGCCCGCTTCGGTCATTTCCGTGACGCAGACGGGGGAAAAGAGCGCCATCGCCGTGGTTCCCGACGACAAGCTTTCGCTGGCGATCGGCCGCGACGGCCAAAACGCCCGCCTTGCGGCGAGGCTGACGGGCTGGAAGATCGACGTCAAGAGCCTTTCCGCCGCCGAGAAAATGAACCTGAACACGACGGAAAACCGCGACGGAGACGACGAGGACTACTCGGACGAGGGCTTCGGGGACGACTTCGCGGACGAAGCGGCCGACAGTCCCGCGGACGTCGAGGACGTCGGGGACATAAACGACGAGGCGCCCCTCGAGGGCGCGGAGACGGCCGAAAGCGGAGCGGAGGAGCCTGAAAAAGAATAATGGCAAAGACAAAATCCGTCCCTTTGAGAATGTGTATCGCCTGCCGCGAGATGATGCCGAAAAAGGATATGCTCCGCGCGGTGAAGAACGCCGAAGGGGAGATCAGGCTGGATTTTTCGGGCAAGGCGCCCGGCAGGGGCGCGTACATCTGCAACAAAGAGGAATGTATCTTAAGGCTGAAAAAGCAAAGGCTTCTCAACAAAGCGTTTTCCGCCGACGTCCCTTTGGAGGTCTATGCGGGGATAGAGGAGGAATTTTTTGCAAAACGATAAAATTTCGACATATCTGGGGTTTTGTATCCGTTCGGGAAAAATCGTCTTCGGCGTAGATCGCGCGGAAGCCTTGAAAAAGGGCGTGCATCTTCTGATTGCGGATTCAACCCTGTCGGAAAACTCGATGAAGGTACTCGTCAAATTGAAAGAGAAATTTTCCTGTCCGCTCCTCGTGACGGAAGGCGTCTCCTTAAGCGAACTTTTACATCGGCCCGCCGTAAAAGCGGCGGCCGTCAAAGACAAAAATCTCGCTTCGGCGATTCTTACCGCCTCGGCAAGCGACGCGCAATATAAATTATATTCGGGAGGAAACAACTGAACCTATGGCAAAAAAATACGAAAATGTGGAAAAAGTAACGGAATTATTGGACGAAAAGCAGTTGGGGCAGCTGCAAAAACGTATCTATTCCACAGAAAAGAGCCTTGCGGAGATCCTGAGAAAGCTTTCCGCGCTGGAAGCCGACAAATCGGAAAGAGACGCCGAACTCGCAAGGGAGGAAGCCCTGCGGGACGAAACGCCGTCGGCTGAAGTTTCCGCGCCCGAAGCCGAAGCTCCCCGTCCCGCCGAAAAGGCGCCCGAAGCGCCCGCGCCTGCGGCCAAGGCGGAAAAGCCTGCCAAGCGGCAGACCGAGCCCGCGGCCAAGGCGGAAAAAACCGACGTTTCCTCAAACGAAGAAAAGAAGGAGCCTTCCGAAAGCGCGCCTTCCGTTCCGCTTTCCGAAAAATCGGCCGCCGAAGCTCCCGAAAAGGCGTCTGCCGATGCCCCCGTGAAAGAGGAAAAGGCGGAAAAAACCGAAAGAACGGAAAAATCGGAAAAGACGGAAAAATTAGAGAAATCCGAAAAATCGGAAAAGCCCGAAGCGCCGAAAGCGACGCCTGCTCCCGTACAGAGCAGACCCGCACCCGCGGCGCCTGCGGCTGCCGCTCGTCCCGCGACGCCGGGAGCGCCCCGCGCGCCGAGGTATTTCCGCAACGGACAGGAGCAGGGCGTCTATATCGCAAAACCCGGCGTGGACGCCAACGCGGGCACGGGTTCGACCTACCGTCCCCGCACGGACAGACCGTCCCGCCCCATGGGCGACCGTCCGCCCCGTCCCCAGGGAGACAGACCTTATCCGGGCAGACCGGGCGCTCCCGGACGTCCCGGCGTCGCGGGCGGAAAGCCCCGCGCTGGCGGAGCGGCCGCCGCGCCCGTCGTACCCAAGGAAAGCAAGACGTTTACCGCGCCTCCCAAGAAAAAGGTTTACGACAAAACCTACGTCGAAAAGAAGCCCGTCTCCAAGCGCACGCTCATCAAACAGCAGGGCATGACGGTGGAGGACTTCGACGAAAATAAGTCGGGCTACAGAAAGCTCCGTATCCCGAAAAAGCAGAAGCGCCAGGAGCTCCAGTCGGTCAAGATCGATCACGCGATTGTGACGACGCAGGAAATTCCCCTCAAAGTACTTTCCGATAAGCTCGGCATTTCCGCCGTCGAAATTTCCAAACGGCTGTTCAGGGAGGGGATTATGAAGAGTATAAACGATTCTATCGATTACGACAACGCGGCTTTGATCGCCGCCGATCTGGGGATCGATCTCGAATACAAGCCCGAAAAGACGGCGGAGGAAGTGTTGCAGGACGCGGTGGTGACGGAGGAGGATACTTCCAAGCTGGCCGCCCGCGCCCCTGTCGTCACGGTGATGGGGCACGTCGATCACGGCAAAACCTCCCTGCTCGACAAGATACGCGCCACGTCCGTCACCGCGGGCGAAGCCGGCGGCATTACGCAGAACATCGGCGCTTATACCGTAACGGCGAAGGGCAAACAGATTACCTTTATCGACACCCCGGGTCACGCGGCCTTTACGGCCATGCGTGCGCGCGGCGCTCAAGTCACGGATATCGTGGTGCTAGTGGTGGCGGCCGACGACGGCATCATGCCCCAGACCGTCGAGGCGATCAACCACGCCAAGGCGGCAGACGTGCCCATCATCGTCGCCATGAACAAAATGGATAAATATGAAATCAACCCCGACCGCGTCAAGCAGGGATTGATCGAGCAGAACCTCGTTCCCGAGGAATGGGGCGGCGATACGATGATCGTTCCCGTTTCCGCAAAGACGGGGGAGGGGATCGACGAGCTTCTCGACGCGATCAGCCTTCAGGCGGAAATCCTCGAGCTTCGGGCCAATCCCGACCGTCAGGCCAAGGGTACGATTATCGAAGCCAAGCTGGATAAGGGCAAGGGCCCCGTGGCGAGCATTATCGTACAGAACGGTACCCTGCGTACGGGCGACAACATCCTTTCGGGTACGACGATGGGCCGAGTCCGCGCCATGTTCGACGATAAAGGGCGCAGCGTAAAATCCGCAGGGCCTTCCATGGCCGTTTCTATTCTCGGCCTCGAGGACGTACCCAACGCGGGCGACAGCATCATGGCCGTCGATCAGGCGCTCATGAAGCAGGTTCAGGAAGAAAGAAAGAACAAAGAACGCGAAAGCATGATCAAGCAGCAGAGCCGCGTCACGCTCGACGACGTGTTTGCGCAGGTGGAGGAAGGCAAGATCAAAAACCTCAACCTCGTCGTGAAAGCGGACGTGCAGGGCAGCGTGGAGGCCGCGCGGCAGTCGCTGGAAAAGCTCGGCAACGAAGAGGTTCGCGTGAAGGTTATTCATGCGGCCGCGGGCGCCATCAACGAGAGCGACGTCATGCTGGCGGACAGCGCCAACGCGATCATCATCGGCTTCAACGTCCGCCCCGACACAAAGGCGAAGAAGCTTGCGGAGTCCAGCAAAGTAGATGTGAGAAGCTACCGCATCATTTACGAGTTGATCGACGATATGGAAGCGGCGCTCAAGGGCATGCTCGCGCCGAAGATCAGGGAAAACCTCATGGGCAAATGCGAAGTGCGTCAGACGTTCAACATTACGGGCACGGGCACGGTCGCGGGCTGCTATGTCACGGAAGGCAAGATTGTCCGCGGCGGCAAGCTGAGAATTTACCGCGAGGACATCATGATCTGCGAAGGCGGCGTGAAACAGCTGAAGCGGTTTAAGGACGACGTCAAGGAGGTGGCCAAGGGCTACGAATGCGGCTGCGCCATCGACGGCTTCAACGAGATCCGCGTGGGCGATATCATCGAGTGTTATGTAACGGAGGAAATCAAGGCCGAATGAAGGTTTCGAGAAGTTCCCGCCTGAACGGGGAATATCAAAAGGAGATCAGCGAGATTATCCGCACCCGCCTCAAGGATAAGGAGCCCAAGCTTTCGGGTATCATTTCCGTGACGGAAGCGGACGTCGCGCCCGATCTCAAGACGGCGAAAGTTTATATCAGTATTTACGCGAAGGACGAGGCGGAAAAGCTCGCCTCCTTCGATATCATTTCCGCCAACGCGGGCTTTATCCGCCACGAGCTGGCGCAGGTTATGCGCATGCGCACGGTGCCCTCGCTCACTTTCCTTTGGGACGGGAGCATGGCCTACGGCGCGAAAATGGACGAGCTGTTCAAAAAGATTCAAGGCGGAGAAGAAACGGACAAAAAAGACGATTGAAAACGGAAAAGGAGTATCAGTGAGCTTTGTAAATTCGACCCTTGAAGAGATAGCGGCGAGGGTAAAGCGCGCGCGCAGCGCGGTGATCTTAACTCATATGCGCCCCGACGGCGACGCGATAGGCAGCGCCTTGGCGCTTTCCTGCGCCCTGGACGCGCTGGGCATAGAGCATTGCGTATGCGACGAATCCGAGCTTCCCTCCAATCTTGCCTTTTTAGAGGGGCTGGAAAAAATCGAAAAAAAGCCCGACCCGCAAGCGGAGCTTTATATCGCCGTAGATTCCAGCGACGAGCCGCGCCTCGGCGCGCTGGCGGACGATTTTCGTCTCGCAGTGAAAAAAAGAGATACGATCAACATCGATCACCACGTATCCAATACCCGCTACGCAAAATATAATTACGTGCGCGAATGTTCGGCAAACTGCATGAATATCGCCGCGCTCATCGAAGCCATGGGGGTGCCTTTTAATAAAAGCATGGCGGAATATCTCCTCTTGGGGCTGCTGACGGATTCGGGGAATTTTTCCCACGACGACGTGACGGAGGAAACCTTTCTGACGGCGGCGAAGCTGGTGAAGGCGGGGGCGGATATTCGGTTTCTCAACTATAATTTGTTCAAAAAACAGCCGCGTGCGCGCGCGGAGCTCTATGCCGACACGATGAGCCGTATCCGTTATTTTTTAGACGATAAGTTTGCGGCGATCGTCATTACGCAGGCCGCCATGAAGAAATTCGGCGCGGACAACGGCATGACGGAAGGATTTGTGGATTTCCCCCTGACGGTGGACACCGTGGAAGTGTGCGCGTCCGTCATGGAGGTAAAAAAGGGACAGTATAAAATTTCTCTGCGTTCGAAACGCTATGCGGACGTCAATAAAATCGCGGGCGTTTACGGCGGGGGCGGGCACGTCCGCGCCGCGGGCTGTATGCTGTTCGGCGACGTGGAGGAGATTCTCGACAAGCTGGTTTATACCGTTTCCCAATATCTGTAAGTTTTCTTAAATAAATAACAGCTCTTTCCAAACGGGAAGAGCTGTTATATGTTTACAATACTTAAATTTTAAAAATATTAAAAGATATTTTTTATAATAATATTGACAATTCTAATTTTATATGGTAATATATGTGGCAAGAAAAGCCTAATTGATTAGCGAAGGCTGAATTTAAGAAGTAGGAGGATACGCAAATGACAAAAAACAAAAAGCTTTGGTTGATTAACGGTATTGCATTTTTACTTGCCTTTCTTGTTGGTTTATATTATGCGGTTCCTTATTTTCAGAAACCGAACGTAAGCGTAAGAGCAATATCGGTCTTGGAAGAACCTGTTGATTATGAACATTTTTTCTATGAGAACGGACTGGAAAATGTTGATATGTATGTTGAGGAAGAGACTAATTCTATTTTTCTCAGCTTCAGAAAAATAATTGACGGCTCCATAGCTGAAGAAGATATCGGAATCGAATGCTCGTTAGATGAAGATATAACATTACAATTTATGTTTGAGTATTCGGCCGATACCAACGATTTCTATTTTTTAGTTGATACCTATGCGTTTCCGTCTTACTATGAAGGACACGAGCGTTTATCGGGCGTTCCGTTTTTAACGGAGGAGGGAGAAATCGATATCGGATTTGCCACGGAAGACGGGCCTGTATTTTTAAGCGACTTTGACGAAAATATGCTTTTGCAAAATTGCGGCTGGTTTTCGAGGGCTCTTAAAAAGGTAGCACTTGCCGCTACAGTCGTTGCGGTGACTGCTGCGGTGGTCGCAGTGGCGGTTGTGGTGGCTCCCGCCGTAGTTGCGGCGGCAACTGCAATAGGATCGGCAGTAGTGGGAGCATCTACAGGAGCTACCGCAATTGCCGCCCTCGGCGCAGCTGCAACTGCTGGCGCGGCCGCAATTTCTACAACAACCTTTGCAATAGCCGCGGCTACGGCTACGATTGCCGCTTGTGTTGCCTTAGTTGCGGAGATCGCGGAAGAATATGTGGAATTGACAGATACGTTCGCCCAAAGTACCGAAGAAGAAGTTCGGTCAAATAAGGCTTGGGATGGGCCGATTTATTATCCGTGTCTTCGCGTGGGTGATGGAATAAAACTGCAGGTATCACCTTTCCCCGTAAACGATGAAGTTGCTGTTGCTTGGATCAAACTAGGGGGAAATATGTACACTTATTTTTCGGACGACGCCGCCGGGATATTGGAATTAGCGGGATATGTTCCCCAATGTCATCCGGTGCACAAAGTAGGGCAATATCCTCATTATCATCCGTTTTTAGACAATGTAGAAGTAAAAATAGCAGGAGACGGAAGACAAGTATATGGCCCTAAACACAGTATTCATTCGTTTTATGGCAGAAGAAAATAAGAGGAGGGAGAAGCATGGATTACAGAGCGCCGTTTGAATTGGTGGATAGATTGCTGACAAAAAAATATTCGTTTAAACGTATTTCGTTTGAGGAAACGTGGATAGTAATGCCTGCGGCAGGGTGGGAAGACGGAAAAATAATTCCGTTGAAGCCTGAAGAAAAAACGGTACCGTTGAGGACGGAGGAAGAAGTGAACACCGATCCGGAGCATGTGGCGTGTTACTGGCTGGACGATCCTGAGGTTTTCAAAAAATATACGGATATGTCGCAGCACGGAGTTGGGCGTTTTACAGGTATTCTGGTTTTATTCGGCTTAAATGAAAAAAAAGACGAAACGGAGAATATATATATAGGAAATCACCTGGGTATTAAATTATTATGCGATTTGACGCGGATATCGAAAAGCAACTCATTTGGTAAAATCATTAGAAGAAAATAAGAGGAGGGAGAAGTATGGATTACAGAGCGCCGTTTGAATTGGTGGATAGATTGCTGACAAAAAAATATTCGTTTAAACGTATTTCGTTTGAGGAAACGTGGATAGTAATGCCTGCGGCAGGGTGGGAAGACGGAAAAATAATTCCGTTGAAGCCTGAAGAAAAAACGGTACCGTTGAGGACGGAGGAAGAAGTGAACACCGATCCGGAGCATGTGGCGTGTTACTGGCTGGACGATCCTGAGGTTTTTAAGAAATATACGGATATGTCGCAACCGAATGCGCTTCTCTTATCACGTCTTTTGGTTGTAGTGGGTTTAAACGAAAAAAGAGACGAAACGGTGGAAATATATTCAGGTTGGGGGCGTGAATTTGAGTTGGCCAACGATTTAACTCGGATAGGGGAAAGTAGTTGTTTTGACGAATTTCATTCAAAAGAAAGAGTATCGGCGAAGTCGACTGGGAATAAATAGATATTTTTGAAAAATTATCACGGTGAACATGGAGGTAAATGCGATTACAAAAACAAAAGTTAAAAAGGTTACATGTGGAATAATTGTGTCGGTACTCATTATTTCTGTTATTCTTTGCGTCGGTCTAACCGTTCCCCTGTCGGCAAAACAAATTTTTTATAAGTCGCTTAAGAGTATAGTCGAATTAAAGGCTTCTGCAGAAAGTGTTGGAGATAATTATGGTACCGCGGTATTTATTGATAAAGACGGAACTCTTGTCACCAATGCGCATATAGTAACTTATAAGCATCAAGGTTCGATAAAAACTTTTGAGACATATTTTATCCGATTTGCTTCGGAGGAAGACTACAGAAACGTCGAGTTGCTTAAATATGATATTAAAAAAGATATCGCCCTGCTGAAGTTTAAAGATAATACCGCTCAATGCAAGCCTTTGAAACTCGGTGATTCGGATAAAGTGTTTTTCGGTGAGCGGGTATATGCAATTGGTAACGGATCTAATCTTGGATTGTCTATCACACAAGGCATAATCGGCATACCGAAAGTAAATATCGAGTATGACAACATAACGAGAGAAGCAATACAGTGTGATCTTACAATTTCCGAAGGAAACAGCGGAGGGGCTTTATTAGATAAAAAAGGCCGATTGATAGGAATAACGACGTTTCAGATAAAAGATTCTTCGGGAGATATTATATATGGATTAGCATACTGTATCCCGATTAATAGCGTAATAGATTTTTTAAACGGATAAAAATAAATTTTCGATAACGCCCGCGTCCTGACTGGCGCGGGCGTTTTTTGTCGGATATGCACGAAGATGCGCAAATTTGCAAAAAAGAGGCTCTCTTCGCGGAAAAATATGCCGTCGGAGTTGATTTTTTTATAAATTGAGAGTATAATAGAGGAGAAAAAATCTCGCGGATTACGGAATCGATTATGGCACAGAAAACGAAAAAAACAGAAGAATTTATCTCCCTGAGCGCGGAGGCCCTCGGCGTCGTCTCCTACGCCGATTATTTTACGCAGACGCCGCTGTTTACCTCGCTTCAGATCAAGAATGCGGGCGCGGACGCGGCTACGGATCTGACGCTGACCGTCTCCAACGAAAACGGGCTCGTCGTCTCCTGCATAAAGCCGATCGCGGAAGTGCCTTTTGAAAGCTCGGTGGAGGTGGATCTCGGCAACGTGCTCTCCCCGCATTATTTCGTCGGGCTGGAGAGCGTGCGCGAAGAAAGGGTGTGTATCGAGCTGAAGCGGGACAAGCAGACGATCGCGGCGGAGACGGTGACGGTCACCGCTCTGCCCTTCGATTATTGGCAGGGGACGTCGGGCAATGCGGAGCTGCTCGCCTCCTTTGTGCGCCCCAAGCTGGCCGACTGCGCCCGCCTGCAGGCGGAAATCGGCGTCCAGCTGAAAAAGTGGGGGGTGCCCGGCGAGATAAACGGTTACGAGGGCTGCGATAAAAACGTCATACGACAGACGGCGGCGGCGCTGTATGCCTGTATCCGCCGCTATGCTTTCGAACGCGAGGAATGCGATATCTCCGCGCCCGTGGAGGCGGGGAGCGGCGTAAAGCTGTTGAACGAGCGCAGGGCCACGCCTCTCGAAATGGCGCTTCTGGTCAGCGCGTGTCTCGAAAGCCTCGGCCTGCACCCCGTGCTGATCTTAGGCGAAAAGGAAATTACCTGCGGCGTGTGGCTGTACGACAGCTGTTTCATGGACACCGTTTCCGACGATCTCCAAAGATTGGGAAAATACGTTGCCGACGGCATCAACAATTTAAGCTGTTTCGACGTCAACGATCTGTTTTCGGATAAAAATGTGGCGTATTCCACTTCGGAAGCGCACTTTGTTCAGAAACTCAACGCGGGCGACCGCTATGACAAATATGTGGATATCCGCCGCTGCCGCATCGCGCATTTGCTGCCTTTGCCCCTGCGCGCGCGCAATCTTAAGGGCTACGAGATACTCTCCGAGGAGGATATGTCCCCCGACGCCGCGCCCCGCAGCCTCACCGCGGTCAAAAAACTTTCGCTCGACGGAAAACAGAGCAAGGACAAGCAGTGGGAACGCCGTCTGCTCGATCTGTCCTTAAAAAATACGCTGCTCCATTTCCAGCCTGAAAAAATGGTGCTGCACGTTTTGTCCGCCGACCCCGATTCCATCCTGAAGGCGCTTGCCGAAAAAGGAGAGATGACCCTGGCGGGCGGAACGCTCGCCGTAAACGAGGTGGCGAGAAGGAAGGTGTTTTTCGGCGTTTCGGCCGAGGTGGCAAGCATGCGCGAGCTGATTGCGCTGGAGGTATCGGGCGGCATCATGCGCACGTTTTCCGAAAACGTGGTGCTGGACGAAACGGTGTCCCGCCTGATCAAGCGCAGCAAGGAGGCGGACGAGGAATCGGGCACGAAAATCCTCTATCTCGCGCTGGGCTTTCTGCGCTGGTATTCCCGCGAGGACGGCAAGGAAAATTACGCGCCGCTCGTCCTCCAGCCCGTTACGCTCAAAAAGGGCAAGGGGGGCGTCGGCTACGCAATCGCGCCCACCGACGAGGATTTTTCCGTCAACTCCACGCTGCTGGAGTTTTTGAAACAGGAATTTAATATCGATATCCGCGGCCTGGACGGCGCGCTCCAGGGGCTGAAGATTTCCGAGATTCTCGCCATGGTGCGCATGGAGATCGTCAACATGAAGGACTGGGAGGTGTTCGACGACGTATATGTCGCGGCGTTCTCCTTCGCCCGTTATCAGATGTGGCAGGATCTTCGCAGGAATATGGACGAGTTTTCGAAAAACGAGCTCATTTCCTCCCTGCTCCATAACCGCTGCGAAATCAAGGATACCAAGGACGTCGAGTTCAGAGAGGACGACTGTCCGCCCACGCAGACGCTGATGCCCCTGCCCGCGGACTCGTCGCAGTGGGAGGCGGTGGCCTTGTCCCAGACGGGCAAAACCTTCGTTCTGCACGGCCCTCCCGGGACGGGTAAAAGCCAGACGATCACCAACATCATCGCCAACGCCTTAAACGACGGCAAACGGGTGCTTTTCGTCGCGGAAAAACAGGCGGCGCTGTCCGTCGTCAAAAAACGTCTCGATTGGCTCGGCCTGGGCGATTTCTGTCTCGAGCTTCATTCCAATAAAACGAACAAGGCGGACGTATTGCAGAAGCTGGCGGCGACGCTGGCGCTTGCGGGAACGCAGGAAAACGTCAGCCTTTCGGAAAAATCGGGCTCCATTACCCAGCTGAAAACCGATCTTGCGGAACCGCTTTCCGCTCTGCATAAAAAACGCCGTCTCGGGGTTTCGGTATATGAGGCGCTCCTCATCTGCCTGAAAAACAAAAACGCGCCCGATATCATGAACATCGAGAGCACGTTTTACGACAGCCTCACCAAGGAAAAGATAGAGAATTACGAAAATATGATGGTGCAGGCGGCCGCGGCGGCGAAGGAATGCGGCGGCGTCTATAATTCGCCCTTTTCCAACGTCAACCTCACCGAATACAGCCGCGACAAACGGGACGCCATTTACTGCTCGTCTGAAGTCGTCATCGCGGAGATCAAGCACCTGAAAAACTACGTCGCGCTCTTTTTGGAGCTCTACCGCCAGCGGATCAGTACGCTGACGCGCAAGAAGCTGGACGCCCTGACGTCGGTGGCGGGGCTGCTGGACGGCGGCACGCTGAATAAATATTTCAAGGAAAACGAGGACGAGTTTTACGCTTTTTTCAACGCGAACAAGCGCCTCGACGTCTGCCTCGACTATTATTTCAAGCGCTTCAAAAAGCTGGTGGATATCGGCAAGGAATACAAGGAACTCGGCGCCTGGCTGGATACGGGCGGCGCGGATTACGCGCGCGACAAAACCGCCTCAGCCGTCGTCAAAAAACTGACCAAGGCCGCTTCCTCGCCGCTTAGCGAAGAAGATATCCTCAAGCATCTTCAAAACGTATGCGAAATTTACGAGGCGATGGAGCGTATCCGCGCCAATACCAAGCTTTCGCAAAATTTCACCTCCGCGTTCGGCAGAGTGGACTTTTTCGACGCGAGAAAAAATTTCCTCGCCGACCTCTATACCCTGCACGAGCTGTGCGCGACGCTGTTTATGGACTACAACGCGGACAGCTTCAACAGCATGTGCGTCCGCGCGGCCAACGATTACACCAAGCCCGTTCTGAAGGGCCTGCTCCGTTCGGTGGACAGCTTCCGCGCGGCGGAGGAGAGCTTTTTGGCGATCACCAACGCCGACCGCGGGCAAATCCCCGAGGAGGACGTCCTCGAGTATTACACCGCCAAAGCGGGCGCGCTGATCGACAATATCGACATGCTGGCCAATTGGTGCATGTACCGCGCCACCGCGGAAAAGCTGAACGACGCGGGGCTTACGTTTATGACCGACGCGCTGGAGAGCGGCGCTCTGACGGGCGAAAATATCGTAGATAGCTTCGAAAAGAATATTTATAAAAACTTTTTGCAGACGAATATTCCGCTCGATCCCGTGCTGTCCCGCTTCTCCGCCGCCCTTCAGGAGGAGGAGACCGAGTCCCTGCGGCTGACCATGGACGAGTTTGCCAAGCTCTCCCGCGAGGAAATCCGTTCGAAACTCATTTCCCGCCTGCCCACCCCTTCCACGGAGGGCAGCCTCAGCCTCGAACTGCTCAATTTCCAGCGATTGGCGAAAAACAATCTCCGAGGCATGGGCTTGAGAAAGCTGTTCGAGGAGCTTCCCGAGCTGATGAAAGTCCTCGCGCCCTGTATGCTGATGAGCCCGATCACCGTTTCGCAGTATCTTCAGGCGGAAAACGGAATGTTCGACATGGTGATTTTCGACGAGGCCTCGCAGATGCCCACGTCGGAAGCGATCGGCTCGCTGGCGCGCGCGAAGAGCGCGATCGTCGTCGGCGATCCCAAACAGCTGCCGCCCACCGCCTTCTTCAGCGCCAATTACGTGGACGAGGACAATCTCGAAAACGAGGACATGGAAAGCGTGCTGGACGACTGTCTCGCTCTGGGGATTCCCCAGCGGCACCTGACGTGGCATTACCGCAGTAAACACGAAAGCCTTATCGCTTTCTCCAATATCATGTATTACGGCAACAAGCTGTGTACTTTCCCGTCGCCCGACGCGCCCGACAGCAAGGTGAAATTCGTGCGGGTGGAGGACGGCGTATATGACCGCGGCTTCACCAAGCGCAATAAGCCCGAAGGGGACGCGCTGGTCGCCGAGGTAATCAGGCGGCTCTCCGATCCGTCGGCGCGCAAGTCCAGCCTCGGTATCGTCACGTTCAGCAACGTCCAGAAGGACTATATCGAACGCAGGCTGACGGCCGCGATCGCGGAAAAGCGGCTGGACGGCCCCGCGTACGACCGCGAGGAACCCATTTTCGTGAAAAACCTCGAAAACGTACAGGGCGACGAGCGCGACGTAATTCTCTTTTCTGTCTGCTACGGCCCCGATAAGCAGGGCAGGGTTTCGCTGAACTTCGGCCCGCTCAATCAGGCGGGGGGCTGGCGGCGGCTGAACGTCGCGGTGTCCCGCGCGCGGGAGGAAATGGTGATTTTCTCCTCCATGACGGGCGCGATGATCGATCTGTCCAAAACGGGCTCCAAGGGCGTGGCGGGGCTGAAGGCCTTTCTCGAGTTTGCGGAAAAGGGCAGGACGACCCTGGCGATCCCTTCGGGCAACCTCGTCGCCAAAAAATCGGGGATAGGGAAATATATCGCCGAGGAGCTTTCCTCGTACGGCTACGACTGCCGCTACGACGTGGGCGTGTCCGATTTCAAAATCGACGTCGCCGTCACCGATCCCAAAAATAAGCATAAATTTATCCTTGCGGTGATGTGCGACGGGCCGAATCGTTTCTCCGTCAAGGACAGAAACGTGCTTCAGATTCAGACCCTCAAGCGCAACAACTGGAACGTCACGCGCGTGTATTCGGTCAACTATTACAACAACCCCAAGCGGGAGATCAAAAAGATCAAGGATCTCCTCGACAAGCTGACGGGTGCGGACAAACGCGGCGGTACGGGGCTTAACCGCGGCAAAAGGCCGTATAAGGCGGCGTCGCTCGACCAGCGTTTTGAAAACGCCACGTTTATCGCCTCGGGCGAAAACGACGCGGAGATCATGTCCCGTCTCAAGGCGATCGTTTCGGCGGAGGAACCGATTTCCTACGATTTCCTCGTGCGCAGGTGTCTTTCCTCGCTCGGCGTAAGCAAATACGGCGCCAAGGTAGATGCGCGCATGCAGGCGTTGGTCGCGCTCTGCGGGTTTAAGTACGAGCGTATTTTCGGCGCCGCCTATTACCGCAAAACGGACAAAAACACAGGCTTCGACCGCTATCGCGTGGAGACGGGGGAAACCTTGCGCAGAAACGAAACGGATTTCACGCCTTACGAGATTATCGCGCTCATACGCGGCGCGCTGGAAGATAAGGTCGCGCTGTATATGGACGAGATCATGGTGATTGTATGCAATCTCCTGCGCGTCACGAGGCCCACCGACAAATTTGCCGTCTATGTCAACAACTGCGTGACGCTGGGCGAGGAAAAGGGCTTGTTCGTGCGTTCCGTGTCCGACAGAATCTCGCTGGCCTAACCCTCAACGCTTTTACGGAAAACACTCTTACGCTTTTTTACGGAAGATGCTCTTAAGTTCTTCTACAGAAGATACTCCTAAACGTTGCTACAGAACATACTTTTAAGCTTTTTTTACGGAAGATGCTCTCAAGTTCTTCTACGGAAGATACTCCTAAACGCTGCTACAGAACATACTCTTAAGTGTTTTTACTAAAGAATCTCATGAAAAAATTTTTCAGCGTCGCCGAAAACAGATCGGACGGGAAGCTTTTCAATTTCCGTCCCGCTTTGTTTGCGGCGGCGTTTTTTGCGCTCGGAATCCTGTTCGCGTACGGGAAAAAGTACGGGGCTGTTTCGTCCCTGTGGCTTCTTGCGGGAGTTCCGATCTTCGCTCTCTCCGTAGGGTTTGCCGCGGACAGGCGCAGGGCGCTTTTCGCTTCGGGCGTTCTCGTCCTCTGTTTTTGTTTCGGCGGGCTGTCTTTTACGCGGGCGGTGCAAAGGTTCAAAGACTGCGGCGTTTATGCGGGCGGGCATACCGTCGTGGGGACGATCGCCGAAAAGAAGGAATACGGCCGCTTTTCCGTACTGTATCTCACCGATCTGTATATCGACGGAACGCGGGAGCAGGGGCAGCTCGTCGCAGCCGTGGGCGCTTCGCTTGCGGAGAAAGCCGCGCTTTCCGACGAGGTGGTGCTCAGGGGCACAGTAACGACGGATACCGACGAGTTCGGTCCGTATGGGTTTCGTGCGGGAGATATCGCTGACAACGTACGCTTCAAGGCGGAGGCCGTATCTTTAGCGGTGACGGGAAGAGACGGAAATCTTTTCCGCGCGGTACGTTTCCGTATAAAAAGCGCCCTGTACGCGGGCATGGACGACGATACGGCGGCGGTCGCGTACGCGCTTTTGACAGGCGACGTATCGGGGATCGAAAGCGGCCTGCTCGAAAACGTCCGAAGGGGCGGAATCGCGCATATTTTCGCCGTTTCAGGCCTGCATGTGGGCGCGCTTTACTCTTTTTGCCTGCTGCTTTTCAATAAAACCCGGCTCAAGCGGCTTCCGAAACTTTTCCGTTTTTTCTTTGTATCCGCGATCCTCGTCTTTTACGGCGGCGTGTGCGGCTTTTCCGCTTCCGTGACGCGCGCGGCGGTGATGTGTTTGACCCTGTATGCCTCCTCTCTGATCGGCACAAAGCCCGATCTTCCCGAAAGCGCGGGGCTTGCGGCGCTGTTTCTTTTGATTGTCCGTCCCGTCCTTTTGTTCGATGTGGGCTTTCAGCTCTCCTTTGCCGCCTGCCTCGGTATCGGAACGCTCTCCCATACCTTCCGCGCCGCTTTTTCCGCTCCCTTTGCGCGCGCCTCGTCCGTTTCGCAAAATACGGCGGAAAGTTTTTCCTTAAAGCTCCAAAGGGGGCTCGTTTCCCTTCTGTCCGTCTCTTTGGCCGCGCAGATTGCCACCGCGCCCATCTTGCTTCACTCTTTCGGGTATGTCTCGCTCTGGGGACTTGCGCTCAACCTTCTCTTTGTGCCTCTCGTGGGCGCGGCGTTTTCCTTTCTCCTCGTTCTTGCGTTCGTCGCAGCCCTGCTGCCCCTTGCCGCGGCTCCTATCCTGCTGTATGTTCCTTCCATGCTCTGGTCGGCGCTTCTGCTGGCCTTCTATGCGGTCGATTTTTCTTCGTTTGCCGTCGAAGGAATACGCCTCGGCTCGGCCGCGCTTCTCTTTTATGCGTTTTTTATTTTTCTGTCGGACAAGCTCAATCTTCCCGGGCGTTTGAGAAAGGTTCTTTTGGGGATAATCTGCCTTTCGTTTGCGGCCGCCGTGTGCGCGCTCAACCTGTGAAAGGCGCGTCTGCCGAAAGGAAAAAAACGGTAAAACGTTTTTCTTGCATTTTCGGGACAAATATGGTATAATTAAAAGGAAAGCAAGCGCCCCTTACGGGCGGATGGGATATAAAAGGACACGAAGGCCGCTTACAGGCAGATAGGGCATAGCGGGAAAGGAGACGCCGCTCAAAGGCGGGCGTATAGAATAAAAACTTTAGAAGGCGGAGCCGTTAAAAGAAAATTCGCGGGGAGGCGGAGGGTATGAAATATGTGGACTTCAAAAAATTTACGGACGAGCACGGCGCGCTTCCCGTCTATCTGTTCGAGGGGGAGGAAACGTATTTCCGCGAACGGGGCTGCGAGCTTCTCACCAAGCGGTTTCTGAAGGAGCCTACGCTCGATTTTACCGCGTTCGAGGGCGCCGCGCTGAAGGGCGATAAGCTCAAGTCGCTGGCGGACGCCGTCAACTGTTTTCCCTTTTTAAGCGAAAAACGCTTCGTCAAGGTGACGGAATTTTATCCCGCCGAAAAGGAATACGACTTCTATCTGAAACCCATTTTCGAAAACCCGCCGAAGGACAGTATATTGATGATTGTCAATTCGGGGAAAGGAAAGACGGGGAGCGCGCCGCTTGCGAAAAAGCCGGGCGTCACCTATGTGGACTGCGGCAGGGCGGACGAAGAAACGATAAAAAAGTGGATCTACGTCACGTGCAAGCGCGCGGGCGTGTATGCGGACGGTGTCACCTGCGGCAAGATAGCGGCGTACTGCGTCTGCGATATGTCCAGAATCGCCATGGAGACGGAAAAACTGCTGATCTATTGCCGCGCGCGGCAGAGCGACCGCTTAAGCGACGAAATGGTGGACGAGGTGGTCTATCCCGATTCCGAATATAAAATCTACGAATTGGCAAACGCGCTGTCGCGTAAAAATTATTCGGCCTATACCCGAATTTTAAGCGAGCTTTCGTCCAAAGGCTTCGACGAAATTTCCCTGCTCAATTCCCTGTGTTATTATTTCAAGGGGCTTTACGAAGCTTCGCTGACCCGCGGCGGCGACCGTGAGGTGGCGGCGGCGCTGGGGATCAAGGAATACGCGGCGCGCAAAAACCGCGAGCAGGCGGCGAAGTTTCCCAAAGGGGAGCTGCTGCGTTGCTACAGGAGCATTTACGAAGCGATCGGCGGGATCAAATGCGGTGAGCTTACCGCCGCCTCAGCGCTGAAAACGGTTACCGCGCGGCTGTTTTTCGGGGAAAAAAGGGCGGAATAACCCTTCGAACGCAGCTTATAAAAGAAAATGCTGTGAAAAACGCGCAAAGCTATGAAAAAACACTTTATTTTTAGGCGCGTATCTTATATAATATATTCTGTAATCGTATAGCATAGGAAACCGTTTGCGGGAAACGACGGCGGGAGGAAAAATTATGAACACAAACGCTTTGGCGGCGGGTTTCACCGACGCGCTGACCAAACTCGGCGAAAATATCATAGGCTTTTTTACGGGCTTTACCGTGGCCTACGGCGTGGAGATAGTGCTTTTTTATCTGCTGATCTATTATGTCTCGAAGGTGCTCCGCGACAACGACGCCACGCGGCTGATGCTTCTGTATTGGGGGCTCATCGTGGTCATGGGCGCGATGAAATACGCGGTGGAGCTGTTCGATACGCAGTTCTATTTCTATTTCGTGCTCATTTTGTCCATGTTCATGTTGGTCATGTTCAACGTGGAGGTCAAAAAGAGTCTGTGGGACATTCACAGCCCCGCAAAGGAAAAGATAGAGAAGCTGGTCAACGGAACGGAAGCCCGTTCGCAGGCGGACGTGGAACACTGCATTTCGGACATCATCAAAGCGTTGCAGAACATGTCGAAAAACAACGTCGGCGCGCTGATCGTTCTTTCGAAGGGCAATCTGCCCAAGCAGGTGATCCAGAGCGGCGTGCGGCTGGACGCGGAGATCTCCACCCAGCTGATCGAGGGAATATTTTTCCCCAAGGCGCCCCTGCACGACGGCGCGATGATCATTCGCGGGCATAAAATCCAGGCGGCGGGCTGTTTTCTGCCGCTGACGCAAAAGACGAGTTATCCCAAGGATTTCGGCACCCGCCATCGCGCGGGGATCGGGATTACCGAGGTGGCCAACGTGGTGTCGCTGGTGGTGTCCGAGGAGACGGGGATCATTTCCGTGATTAAACAGGGAAACGTTCAGCGGTATGCCGATTACGATCTTTTGAAGAGCGCCCTGCGCGACTATTATTGGCAGGAATTGCCCCTGTCGGACAAGAAAAACAAATAAAGGAGGCGGCGAATGAATAAGCTCGGAAAATTTTTGAAAAACGTATTTGTCAGAAAGCTGTGGATCAAGCTGGCCGCCGTGTTTCTGGCGATATTTGTGGTATTGCTGCTGAATATCTGATATTTGGCGGCCGCGGCTGTCACGTTGCGCGCGCGGCGCTTCATACAATATAGTGGCATGGAAATCTACTGACGACGGCGGGGAAAAGGAGAAAATCCAAACGGTAGAAAAAGGCGGTTCGTCCGAGGCGCTTTTTTCGGTAAAAGCGAGGTCTTTATGGGCATCAAGGTTTGTAAGTTCGGCGGAACGTCCATGGCGGACGGCAATATCATTCAGTCCGCGGCGAAGATCGTGGCCGCAGATCCTGCGCGGCGTTACGTGGTCGTTTCCGCGCCGGGAAAGCGTTTCGGCGGCGATATTAAAGTGACCGATCTGCTGTATAAATGCAGCGAGCTGGCGGAGACCGGCGGAGCTTTTGAGGCGGAATTTTCCAAAATCCGCACGCGGTTTTTGAATATCGAAAAGGAAATCGGGCTCGATCTGGGCGTAGAGGGCATGCTGGACGAAATCGAAGAACGGGTGCTTCGGGGCGAGGGCAGGGACTATTGCGCGTCCCGCGGCGAATATCTCGCGGCCCGTATCATGGCCGCGGTGCTGGACGTCCCGTTTGTCGATGCGGCGGACATCGTGCGCTTTAAGGCGGACGGCAGCCTCGACGAGGAGACCTACGCTTTGGCGGCTTCCGTATTGAAAAAATACGCCCGCGCGGTGGTGCCCGGCTTTTACGGCAGGGGCGCGGACGGAAAGATAAAGACCTTCTCGCGCGGCGGCAGCGATATTTCGGGCGCCGTATTGGCGCGCGCCGTAAAGGCTTCCCTCTATGAAAACTGGACGGACGTCAGCGGATTTTTCGCCTGCGATCCTCGGATCGTCAGCTCGCCCCGCTGTATCGACGAGCTTTCCTATCAGGAGCTGCGCGAGCTTTCCTATATGGGCGCCAACGTCCTGCACAGCGAGTCGATTTTTCCCGTCAAAAGCGCGGGTATCCCCATCCGTATCCGCAACACCTTCCGTCCCGAGGACGAAGGCACCCTGATCGTGGCCACGTCGGGCAGAAGACGGGAGGACAACGTCGTGACGGGCATAGCGGGGAAAAAGGATTTCACCGTCATTCTGCTGGAAAAATCCATGATGAACTCGGAGATCGGCTTTGCCGCGAAGGTGCTGGAGGTGCTCAGCCGCCACGGCATCTCCTTCGAGCATCTCCCCTCGGGGATCGATACCATGTCTGTGGTCATCGACAATAAATACCTCGAAAACGACGATCTCGGCGCCATTTTGGAGGAGATCCGCGAAGCGGTGCGGCCCGACCATATCTATACCCACGAAAACATCGCGCTGGTGGCGACGGTGGGGCACGGCATGGCCAGGAGCGTCGGTACCTCGGCGCGGCTCTTCAAGGCGCTGTCCGAGGCGGGCATCAACGTCATCATGATCGATCAGGGCTCCAGCGAGCTGAACATTATCGTCGGCGTGGCGGGCGAGGACTGCGCGCCGTGTATCCGCGCCATTTATCGGGAGTTTTTCTCGTAAGGTCTTTGGCGGAAAGCGTTTTATGATTTTTCAAACTCCGATCCTCTCGGGTCGGAAATTCTTTATAGGAGGAGCGTCATGGACAGGCTGTTGAAAAAAAAGACGTACTTTGCGCTCCTGTACGTCTTTACCGCATTGTTGATAGAGATCATTACCTTTTGCGTGATGGGGCTGGGCGTATTCCCCTCCTTCTGGGGAATAGATCTCGCGTTTATTCTGGGTCTGGCGATCATTATTTTCGTCATTCCTTCGCCCGTCGCGTCCATTGTCGTCAACGGGGTTCTGCTGGGCGTTCAGGTTATCGTCGCGTTTATCAACGAGGCGCTCTACCGCATGAGCGGCATGGTGTTCAGTCTCAATATGCTCAACCTCGCTACGGAGGTGGGCGGGGTCTTTTCGCGCGACTTCGTCAATTGGTGGCTGGTGGCGGGGCTCGTCGCTCTGCTGGCCGCCGAAATAACGTGCATGGTATTTCTCAATAAATATCTTAAGACGGAGCACGCCCGTTTTACCCGAAATGCGGTCATCATTCTGTTGGTTTGCTGTATCATCGGCGAAAACGCCGCGATGATCCTCTATCAGGCCACGCTCAACACCTTCCGCAGCGCCACCGTGTCGGACGAGCTGGCCGATTATAACGACGACAATATTTTATACACCACTCAGTTTATTCCCTCGAAGGCCCTTAAAAAATTCGGGTTTTTCGGGTTCTATTTCATGAATGTTTCCAATACGCTCAATTCCCTGCTCGGCGGGGGGCAGACGGACGGCAGGCAGTCGCTTCTGGCGCTGGACAACTATTTTTCGCAGGGGGAGATGAGCGAATCGACCTACGGGGACAACCTCTACACGGGCGTGCTGAACGGAAAAAATATCGTATTGATCGTCATCGAGTCGGGGGAGTGGTACGGCATTAATCAGGAATACACCCCCACGCTTTACGCCATGGCCAACGGCGGAATTTCTTTCACCGAATATTACGCGCGGGATAAGACCAATCATTCGGAGGCGATGTCCATTTTGGGAAGCTATCCGATCGACCCTCAAAACGACGTATCCACAAAACTCAAGGAGTCCAACCTTTCCTTTACCCTGCCCAACGTTTTGCGGGCCTCGGGATATACGACAAACTATTTCCACCCCAACACCAAAAGCTTTTACAACCGCAACGTCACCCACGGCGCGGGCGGCAATTACGGCTTCGACACGGCGCATTTTCTGGAGGACATGCCCGCGTTGGACGGGTGCGACGAAAACGGGAACGTAATCAAAAAGAATTTCTATAACTTCGACAGGGACGCGCTGGTGACGGAAAATTATTTCGACGACTATACCCGTAAAGAGGAGGGCGACCGGGCGTTTTTTACCATGCACATGACCCTGTCCTCTCACGGCGCGTACAACGATCTCGTCGATTACGGGGATTATCCCTTCAGCGATTTTTCAGACGAGCGGTACTACGATTCCGATATGACGGAGGAGGAATGCCTGAAGGAGCAGGCCCGCTTAAAAGAGGAATTTTCCAAAAAAGCGGCCGTTAAAAACTTTGAAAAATATTACCGGCTGATCGACGGCTATCCCCAAACGTTCGCCGCGAAGGGGATCGAGCTGGACACTTCGGACGCCTCTCCCTATTCGCCCGAAACGCTGGAAAAAGTTTATCTTCGGTACAAGCGTTTTCAGGCGGGGCTGATGGATCTGGACGAAGCGGTCAATTCGCTGCTTTACGACCTCGAGCGCACGGGCCGGCTGGACGATACGGCGTTTGTGTTCTATGCGGATCACACCGCTTATTACAACGAGCAGAACTATTATCTCAAAGGGGTGCCGCTCGGAGAGGGCTGGAATACCGCTCTCTATAATATCCCCGCTTTTTTGTGGTACGGCGGCAGTATGGACTGCGATCTCGGCCTCAGTCGTCTGCCTTACGAGGGCTATCACAATCTGTCCTTTCGGGCGTCGAAGGATCTTAAAAGTCCTCTGCGGGGCGGGACGAAGGTGGATAAGTTTACCTGCTCGTTCGACATTCTGCCTACGCTGTTGCAGCTGACGGGATACAGCTATAATACCAACCTCTATCACGGCGTCAGCATGTTTTCGGACAGGAGTAGCGTCTTTGTCAGCCGCGAATCGGGATTGTTCACAAACGATATCTATTACGACGGCACCACGGTCTCCGTAAAGGGCAAGGACGGCGTCTGGACGCATTACGATTACGAGAGCACGCGCTATTCGGAGGACGGCTTTACCGAAGACGTAAAGGCTTTTTTGAAGCAGACCTTGCGTTACTACGAAAAACAGTCCATGCTGGAGGAAATGTATAAATGCGACTATTTCTCCAGGCGGCCCGTATTCGGAAGCGTTGCCAAGGACGGTAAAATCTTTCATTATATTCGTCCCTGGGACGGCGCTTCGGAGGCATAAAAGGTTTAGTTTGTCAAAAAATCGTACCTTGCGGTGCGAAAAAGGAGTGATAAGAAAATAATGAGAACTTACAAGATTTCGCTGAAAGAAGCGTATGGGATCGAGGGAGGACAATTGGAGTGTATCCTTTGCGAAAGTCCGTTTGACGCCCCCGCACCCGACTGGAAGCGTCCCGCGGTGATCGTCGTCCCCGGCGGAGCCTATTGGGGCGTGAGCAAACGGGAAGGGGAACCCGTGGCGAGCCAATTTCTCGCCAGAGGCTTTCAAACGTTTATACTCACTTACCTTTGCAGCCCCGACGGCGTTTCCTATCCCGAGCAGCTGATCGAACTTTCGGCCGCGGTGGATTACGTAAAGAAGCACGCCGCCGAATATAACGTAAACGCAGACGAAGTGTTTGTCGTCGGATTTTCCGCAGGCGGGCATCTGACTGCCGATCTCGCGGTGGAATACGCTTCCGTCAAGGAAAAATCGGGCTTGGAGCTCGATTGCCGTCCCAAAGCGGTGGGGCTGGGGTATCCCGTGATCAGCTCTAAGGCGGGGCACGAGGATTCCTATATAAATCTGCTGTCGGGCTATACGGAGGAAGCAAGGGGGGAACTGATGAAGTCCCTCGATCTGGACCAAGAAGTCACGGACGATACGCCGCCCGCATTTATCTGGACGACGAGCACGGACACTTGCGTCCCTTCCGCCAATTCTCTGCTTTACGCCTTAGCGCTGGCGAAGCACAAAATTCCTTACGAGCTGCATGTATATCCGCAGGGCGAGCACGGCGCTTCAAGCTGTAACTTCGAGGTGAACGTACCCGCGGAATTTTTGAAGAGAAACGCCAAATGGCTGGACGATTGCGCAAGCTTCTTCCGTCTGTTTACGGAAGAAAAGTATTGACGGGACGAAAAAATTTGATACGACGATAAAAAGCTCCCCCGACAAACCTGTCGGGGAAGCTTTTACTATTTTTGTCTGATGTGGGTATATACGCTTCCCGCAACGAGGGAACAATCGAGCGCTTTGGAAAGTTGAGAGACGTTCACCACCTGATAGCCGTTGTCCTTGAGGGCGGGAAGCAGCCGCTTTACGGCCTCGACGGTATTCGGATAGCCGTCGTGCATGAGTACGATCGCGCCCGGGTATTTCTCCTTCCATACGACGTCGTAGATCTGCTGTGCGGAAATTCCTTTCCAGTCCTCCGTGTCGATCGACCAGTCGATAAGCGGGGTTTCCGCCTGTTTTTTTACTTTATCGTTAAAGTTGCCGTACGGTACGCGCAGGAGGTGATTTCTCTTGCCGTCTATCTTGCAGAGAATTTCGTCCACGACGGAGATTTCCTCCCGGATTTTTTCGGGCGGCAGCTTCGTGAGGTCCTTGTGCCGATTGGTGTGGTTTCCCAGCTCAAAACCCGCGGCGTAAGCCTCCTTTAGCCGGGAAAAGGTGGTGGCGTCGATTCTGATTCCGTTGGAAAAGAAGGTTGCGGAAGCGGGGCAGTCGGGGTTTTGCGCATTGAAGGAAGCAAACGTCCGCATGAGCGGCTTCAAAGTGACGTCGGGCGCGTCGTCAAACGAAAATACGATCAGCTTTTTATTGATGTCAACGTGGGATACGTCTATGTCCGAGGTACTCCACACCGTTTCGGAGGTATCGTCGCGCGGGGGAGTCTTTTTAGCGGACGATTCTTCCGAGGACGCGGAGGAAGTCGAGGCCATGCTTGGGATAGACGATTCCGTTTGGGCGGCCGCTCTCTGCGTTCCGCAGGAAACGGTTAAAAAAGTAAGTAAAGAAAATACCAGGCAAAAAAGCTTTTTCATGACGGTTATACTCCTGAATGACAGTTGACAACAGTATCTGTTTTTCCGCCCTGTTTTATACTCCTTTTGGCCCGCAGGCCTTTTTCAACGCCCGATACATTGAGCGTGCGCGTTTGTGATTGTATTTGACCGCAGTACGTCTTAAAAATGCTTTTTTGTCAATATTTCAAACATATATAGACAAAAGAAAAAATATGTGATATAATAGATAATAAATCGTGTATCAATATATCAAGGAGCGATATCATGAGATACTATCTTGCGGTCGATATCGGCGCATCGGCGGGCCGTCATATTCTGGCGCACATCGAGGGCGGAAAGATAATTGCCGAAGAGATCTACCGCTTTTCCAATACGCCCGAAGCGCTGCCCGGGACGCCCGGCGCGCTGGGCTGTCAAGGCGGAAAGCGGCTGATGTGGAACGCAAAGAGACTTTTCCGGGAAATTCTCAACGGGCTGAAAAAGGCGGGGGAGCTGGGAAAAGCGCCCTATTCGGTAGGGGTGGATACCTGGGGCGTCGATTACGTCTTGCTGGACGAAAAGGACGAGCCTATCGGGGGCGTTTATTGTTATCGCGACGGCCGCACGAAAAGCGCGGTCGCTTCCGTTCACCGCCGCGTTCCGTTTGCGGAGCTGTACGCAAAGACGGGGATTCAGTTTCAGGCGTTTAATACCGTCTATCAGCTGTACGACGACAAACGCACGGGCAGGAGCGCGAAAGCACGGTCTTTTCTCATGCTGCCCGACTATTTTCATTTTCTTCTGACGGGCGTCAAAAAACAGGAATATACCAATGCCACGACGACGGGCATGGTCAACGCTTTGACGCATACGTGGGACGAAGAAATTATAGAAAAGCTCGATTATAAAAAGGAGTGGTTCGGCGAGCTGGCTCAGCCGGGGACGGAAGCGGGAGAATTTACGGAGGAAGTGGCGTCGATCGTCGGGTATAGGGCAAAAGTCATTTTGCCCGCCACGCACGATACGGCGGGCGCCGTTTTGTCGGCGCCGCTCGAGGGGCAGACGCCGTATATTTCCAGCGGAGCCTGGTCGCTGCTGGGCATCGAGCGGAACCGCGCCTATACGACGGACAAGGCGCGGGAGCTCAACTATTCCAACGAGGGCAGCGTCGGCGGCCGCTTTCGGCTCCAGAAAAATATCATGGGGCTTTGGATGATCCGGCAGGTTCGCCGCGAGCTGGGCGATAAATACGATTTTGCGACGCTCACCTCGCTGGCGAAAATCAGCCGCGTGGGAGAAACCGTGGACGTCAACGACGCCAGATTTCTTTCGCCCGTCAGCATGATCGACGCCATCAATGCCTCGGTCGGAAAACAGCTTTCCGCGGGCGGTATGGCGTACTGTATCTTTAACAGCCTTGCCAAAAGCTATGCCGAAAGCCTCGAGGGGCTGGAAAAGCTGACGGGGGAAAGCTATTCGACGCTGAATATCATCGGCACCGGAAGCAAAAACGAGCTTCTCAACGAACTGACCGCAAAATATACGGGCAAAAAGATTGTAACCGGCCCGACCGAGGGCACGGCGATCGGAAATTTTTTAATGCAGATGGTGGGGGCGGGCGAGCTTCCTTCCGTAGGCGAGGGCAGAAAGATGATCGAAAAATCTTTCGATATCGTAGAGCTTTGACGCGGAGAAGGCTCGGGAAAGGGATATGGAGGCATAATATGGAGAAACGCGGTTGTCCGCCGGGAGAATTTTCGACGCAACAGAGCTTGTAAAAAAAATTTTAAGGAGATACGATTATGGGTTTTATGGACGAATTGAAAAAGAGCGCAAAGCAGCTGACGAGAAAAAACATTTTCGACGCGCCGTTTATGAAGGAAATGCTCAAGGCGACGGCGAACATGTACCGTCTGGGCTGGGATGAAAGAAACGGCGGCAATATCAGCTATCTGATCAACGAAAAGGACGTGGCGGAATATCTCGACCCCGACGAAGTAATCCGCACCATTCCAACGGGCTTCGACGCGGGCAAGCTGATCGGAAAAATTTTTATCGTCACGGGCACGGGGAAGTATTTCAAAAACGTGGACGACGACCCCGAAACCAATCTCGGCATTATCCGCATCGCCAAAGACGGCACCACGGCGGAATTGCTTTGGGGATATAAGGACGGCGGAAGATTTACTTCCGAGCTGCCCGCTCATCTCATGAGCCATATTTCCCGCCTCGGAATCGACCCCGCGCACCGCGTGGTGATCCATTCGCACCCCACCTATACGATTGCGATGAACGCCGTTTGTCCTTTGGACGAAAAGGACTTTACGCACAGGCTTTGGCGGTCGAATACGGAAAGTATCGTCGTTTTCCCCGACGGCGTGGGGATTTTGCCCTGCATGGTCTGCGGCACAAACGAGATCGGGGAGGCCACCGCGGAAAAGATGAAAAAATTCCGCCTTGTCGTGTGGACAAATCACGGAATTTACGGCACGGGCAGGGATATGGACGAGGCGTTCGGGTTGATCGAGACGGTGGAAAAGACGGCGCAGATTTATATGCTCACTTTGGGCCGCGCCGTAAATATTATCCCCGACGAAACGCTGAAAGGACTGGCGGCGCGCTTTGGCGTCACGCCTCTCGACGGCGTATTGAAGTAAGGAGGACGCCATGGAACGTTATGCATGGAAAGCGGCGATCAAAAGCGGCAAACGCGCGGAATATATCCGCCGCCACGACGAGCTCTGGCCCGAGATGAAAAGTGTGTTGAAGGAAGCGGGGATCGTAAACTACTCGATCTGGCTGGACGGCGAGGAGGTTTTCGGGTATTACGAATGCGAAAAGGGGTCCGCCTACGCCGCGCGGATACAGTCGGAAAGCCCCGTCGTCGAGCGTTGGAACGAGTTTATGAAGGACGTGATGGACATGACGATGGACGAAAAGACGGGCGCGCAGCCGCTGCTCGAAGAGGTGTTCTATCTCGAATAAACGTCGGCGGCGGGAACCGGTTTTCCGCTTAAAAACCAAAGGCCCTGTTCAGCGCCTTTATTCGTTTATGAAAAATCCCCTGCTTTCGAATTTTCGAAAGCAGGGGATAAGTTTTACTTTTGCGGAGTTCTCCGTCCGATTACTCGCCCTTGAAGGGGAGAAGGGACGCGATTCTCGCGCGCTTGATCGCGGTAGCGAGAACTCTCTGGTGCGCCGCGCACGTGCCGCTCATTCTGCGGGGGACGATTTTACCGCCTTCCGTTACGAATTTCTTCAAACGGTTGATATCTTTATAGTCGATTTCGGTAACTTTTTCCTGGCAGAAAGCGCAGACTTTTTTACGGGGCATTTTTTTATAGCTCTTCCTTACGGCAGTCTTTTCTTCCATGACTTTTACTCCTTATGTTATTTTTTCCCTTGAAAAATCAAAAGGGAATATCGCTGTCGTCGTCCAGGCTCTGGAGGACGGGCTTCTTTTTAGCGGCGGGAGCTGCGGAACGGGAAGGAGCCGCGGGCGCGTCATCGAAGGAATCGCCGCTGCCCTTGGGGGTAAGGAATTCCACGTCCTGCACGATGATGTCCACCGCCGTGCGTTTGACGCCCTGGTTGTCTTCATAATTCCGAAGCTGTACGCTTCCGCTGACGGCAACTTTGTTGCCTTTTTTCGTGTAGCGCGCTACCGTTTCCGCCGTCTGGCGCCATGCGGTGCAATTAAAAAAGTCCGTCTGGCGCTCGCCGTCCTGAGAGGAATAATTCCTGTTGACGGCAATAGCGAAGTGACATACCGCAACGCCGCTGGGCGTTTCGGTAAGCTCGGGGTCGCGCGTTAAATTTCCGATTAAAAAAACCTTATTCATTACAATTACCCTTTAGTTAAGTTTTGTGATCATTCGTCTCAAAACTTCGCCGTCGATGCCCGCGATACGGTCGAGCTCGTTGACAACGCTGCCGTCCGCTTCAAACGTCATGAGAACGTAATAGGCTTCGTTTTTGAACTTAATCGGATACGCAAGCTTTTTCGTTCCCCATTTGTCCGTGGACACAACCGTGCCGTTCATCGATTTTACGATAGTTTCGTACTTTTCGACTTCGGCCGCCTTCACTTCGTCAGTGGCGTCGTTGTTGAGCAAATAGAGCATTTCGTACTTTGCCATAGTTTTGTTTCACCTCCCGGTCTTATTCGGCATACTTTTTCGGTATGCAAGGCTGATAACAGCTTGTCTCAAAGCTGTATTACTATTATACCCGATTTTTGCCTTTTAGTCAATTGTTTTTAAGGGAAAATAGGGCGATTTTTGTAAGTAACGCGAGGGTGGAATAAAATAAGGGAACGGATAATTCCGTTCCCTTGTCTGTTTATGCGCCGACCTTATCGAGAAGTTTTCCGACATAATCGACAAGCTCGGTGATGGTCAGTTCGCCGATCGTCGTTTTTTCTTGGCCTTGGGCATTGAAATAAGGCTCGATTTTTTCGAGGGGGCCGAAATCGTATTTGATATTTTTTCTGCGGAAAGCCTCGTCCAGCGTCAGTATTTTATCGTCGGATAAATCGTTCAGCGTGGCGCTTTGCATGTTCGCCGTCATGTTGGAAACGAGGGAATCAATCTCCTTGATCTGGCATTCCTGTTCCTTGCCGTCCTTTACGAGGAGATATTTCCAGGTGCCCGTAAGCACCTTGCTGCCGTCCTCGCCGAGCACGTAATTGCCGTCCGCGTCCTTTTTGTAGATTTTATCTTCAAACACCTGCTGAATGGTGAGCTTGTCGAGGTCGGCGGCCAGCGAGTTGATAGTGGAAGTATCCAAATGCTTGAGGAAGGTGCTGCCGTTTACCTGCTCCTCGCCGAGGATTTCCGCAAGCGTCATGGTATTGATCCGCGTATTGAGTTCGCCGATAGAAGTTTCCGCAAGATTTTTAAGGAGCGCGGGATCGGTGTCTTTGATGTCGATGACTTCGCCGAGTTTTATCGTATTTATCTGGCTTTGATCGCTCAATTGGGCAATTTTCCAATCGGAAATTTTTGCGAGAAGTTTAGAGTCGCCCGCAGTGCCCACGAGATCGCCGATGGTAAGATCTTTGGTGATTGTGGAAACGGGGGAATTGTCTCCCGACAGATCGCCGATCGTGCGGGGGGGATAGTCTCCCAGCATGACGACTTCGCCGTTCTCCATTTTATAATGCGTGCCCTCGACGCCGTAGAGGAGATACATTGTAATCTTGTCTTCGGGCTTCGTTTGAAGGATAGCCGAAAGCCGGATTTCGTTGACGAGGTTGGAATCCTTCAATTGCTTGATGGTGCGGGGCTTTGCGTCGCCGAGCATCCGGAAACCCGTCTTATTGCCTTCGCCGTCGAGAACGTACTCGAAATCCTCGCCCTCGTTTCCGTAGGCCAATGCGATGAGAATAGAATCGGAGCTTGGCGTGAGATCGAGAACGGTGGCAAGCTGAATATCCTTGATGATATCGGAGGCGTTATCGCCCTTCAGGTCTCCGATGGAGGTCTTTTTGTATAATACTTTCTCGCCCGCGCAGGTTTCGTCGGTATAGAGATAATATTCCGCATCGCCCGCGCTGTCGGCCTTGGCGTAGTAAATTTCCGTCTTCTGCGTTTCGCCCGTCCCTTTGACGAACGTCACCTTATATACGCCCTCGACGCCCGTCGCCTCGGCTGTGACCGCCTCGCCGTTGTCGTCGTAGAGCACGCCCTCTTTCAGCGTATATTTCTGCGGCAGCATGACAAATTCTTCTTCGACGATCGTGTAGTGAGTGTCCTTTCCGAACGCGAGGGAAATCATGATCGGATCGGAAGCGGGGGTGAGGTTCATGACGCTTGCCAGGGTAATCGTATCGAAAATCGCGCTGTCGCCCGCCGTGAGGTCGCCGATCGTGCGGGGACCCGAATCGCCCAGCCAGACGATAACCTTTTCCCCGTCCTTTTCCTCGATGACGTAATCGGTGCCCTCCTCGCCGTAAGCGAGCGCCAGCATCATGGGATCGGGATCTTTTTTGGCGTCGTCGAATTGATCGAGCGGGGAAATCCCCAGCACGTCGCCGAGCTTAAGGCCCTTTAACAGTCCGCTTGCCGTTTCGTCGTTTCTCAAATCCTTGACGGTGGTGGGCGCCTTGCCGCCCTCGAGACGCACGATCGCGTTCGTCGAGGCGTCGATCTCGTAATCGACGCCTTCGCTGCCGTACGCCAGCGACAACAACATTTTATCCGAGCTGCCGTCGAGGCCCATCAGCGTGCCCAGCTCCACATTGTCGATGAGGGAGGAGGCGTCGCCGTTCATCAAATCGTTCAAAGTCGTCTTTTTATACAGTATCTTGTCTCCCGCGCAAGTTTCCGTTTCATAAAGGAAATAATCCGCAGCTCCGGCCGCGTCGGGCTTTGCGTAATAGATCGTCTCTGTTGCCGTTTCGCCCTCGCCTTCGGCAATCGTCACTTTATAGACGCCGCCCGCAAGGAGCTCGGACACGGTTTCGTTGCCTTCGTCGTCGAAAAGCACGCCGTCCTTCAGCGTATAGACGATCGGCAGCATTTCTATGGTCTTTACGGTTTCTTCTCCGACGGTCTCTTCGACGACCTTATAATGCTTGTTTTTCGTGCCATAGGCGAGCGCGCACATCACGTCGTCGGAGGGATCGACCTTCATCACCGCGCCCAGCTCGATTTTATCGAAAATTTCGCTCGTTTGGCCGTCCGTCAGCGACCCGATGGTGGTGGGCGGCGTAAGGGGCTTGATTTTGCCGTCCTCGATTATGTAATCGGTTCCTTCGCTGCCGTAGGCCAGCGCGATGAGGATCGCGTCCGAAGCGGCCGTTACCTTCAGCGCGTCTCCCAGGCGGATATCGTTTAATATCCCCGTGAGGTCTCCGCCCATGAGATCGCCCACGGAAAGGGGCTGGTGCTTCAGAAGGTTGTTTTGCTTATCGAAGGCGTGATAGGTATCGGGCGTTTCGGCCGCCGCGAGGGAACAGACCAGCGTTCCTTCCTTGGTATATACCGCGTAGGTATAGGAAACGGTTTCTTCGTCGGCCGCCGCAGCTTTTACGGTCGGTTGGGCGGACAGGGAAAGAATATACCCGCCGTCCTCCGCGAGCCATTTTTTGCCCGTTTCGTCGTAGGCATACGTTTTTCCGTCCGCGTCCGTGATCGAGTTGTTTTCCTCGTCGTATTTGTATCGGAGGGGAAGCATCGTCACTTCTTTTTTCTCTTCGTCATAGGTATAGCTTTCGCCCTCGGCGCCGTAGAGAAGCGCGCGGATCATAGGGTCGGAATTGTCCAGCGAATTGGTCGCGTTCATGACGGCGGAAAGCGTCATTTTATCGAGCACTTTGTTGGTGTCCTTGGTGAGGTCGCCCACGGTGGTAGGGGCTGCGCTTCCCAGCATGGTTACATTGCCCTTGTCGTCTTTGACGGGGCGCCCTTCGCCGTCCACCGCATAATCGACGCCCTTTTCGCCGTAGCAGAGCAGCATCAAAATCTCGTAGCTGTCGTTACTCTCCACGAGAATGCCCGATTTATCGAGCACTTTGCCCACCTCCACCGTGTTGAGGGTGTCCGTGAGAAATTCGCTCATTCCGCTCAACGGCGTGGTCATGAGCACGTCCGTATCCACAGCCACCCCGTATTCCGAAATCTTTTTTACAATGCTCTCCGCCGTCTCGCGCACTTTCGGGGAAAATTTTTCCAAAGAGGAAAGGCTGGCCGTCTGATTCTGGAAATCGGAGGAGAGCGCGCCGAGGTCTTTCATCAGCTCGGCGATCGTCTTTTGGGCGTATTCCTCGGTGATATATTCGGTGTAATCGATGTCGGAGCCCGTGATTTTATTGACGGCTTTGAAGCCCTCCGCAATCTTTATCTTGGCGTATAAAACATACCCCAGGCCCGCGAGTCCGCCGAGGGTGCAGATAATGCCGAACAAAAAACCCAGAAAGACGGCGAGGAACTTTCCCCAAAAACCGCCGCCCCTGCGCTCGTATTCCGTGTCGTCGTAATATGTAGCCATACCGTTTACCTCACTTTTTTCGCTTCCGCCGTTGCCGGGAAAGCCGTTTGCGTCGTATTTGTCCGCGGCGCAAAACCGCCGCGTTTTCCGTATTTTCTTTTGTATAATTACATTATAATGCATTTCGGACGAAAATGCAAGTATTTGTCCGAAATTTTCACCGAAAGAAGAAAGTTACGGCCTGCCGCCCGCGGGCGGCGTATCGTCGGGAAACTCGGAAAGGAGGTTGTCGTTCGGAATGCCGAGATCGACGTTTTTCAGCTTCTTTGCGATGGCGCGCGTTCTGCCCGCGGCCGTCTCTATCGTATCCTGCGCCTCCTGAAGCTTTTTCTGCGTCTTTTCGAGCACGTCCGTAAACTTCCCGAATTCGTGCTTGAACACGGCCAGAAGCTGCCAAAGCTCCTGCGAGCGGCGCTCGATTGCCGACACCTTAAAACCCGTCTGCAGAGTGGATAAAAGCGCGCTCAGATTGGTGGGGCCGCAGACGAGGATACGGCGCAGGGAGAGATATTCGCTGAGATCGGGAATCTTCAGCACTTCCGCATAGAGGCTTTCGATGGGCAGATACATCACCGCGAAATCGGTGGTGCGGGGCGGCAGAATGTATTTCGACGCGATCGAGTCGGCCTGAAGCTTTACCGCCTTGCCGAGATTTTTCATCGCGCGCTCCTCCGCCTCGCGGTTGCAGGCGTTTTCCGCGTCGATGAGGCGCTGGTATTCCTCTATGGGAAATTTGCTGTCGATGGGGAGATAAATGCACGCGCCGTTTTTGTCGGGCAGAAGCACCGCGAAATCCACCATCGCGTCCGTGAGCGGGTTGAGCTTGACGCCGGCCGCGTATTGGTTGGGCGCCAGCATCTGCGAAAGGAGCGCGCCCAGCTGCGTCTCCCCCCAGGTGCCGCGCAGCTTTACGTTGGAAAACACTTTTTTGATGTCGGAGACGCTGGCCGCGAGGCTCTGCACCTCGCCGATCCCGCGATAGACCGCTTCTAACCGCTGCTGAATGACGGCGTAGCTTTCCGTCAGCTTTGATTCCAGCGTCCGGGAAAGCTTGTCGTCCACGGTGCGCCGTATTTCGTCCAGCGCCCGTTGATTGTTTTCGGAAACGTAACGAAGCTGGTCGTTTACCGTCTTTTGCATATTGTTGAGCCGATATTCCGTCATGGAACCGAGCGACGTGATCGATTTGTTGGTGTAGTCCGCGACCCCGCCGAGTTTGTCGATTTTTTCTTTCAGCGCTTCCATGCTCCCGTCGTTTTTCTTCTCCGTTTCCTTGTTCTTTTTGAGAAGCAGGGCGAACAGCAGCAGTATGCAGAGCAGAAGCAGGGCGATACAGATTAGGATAAGCGTTTTTTCGGTCATATATTTTTTCCTTGTATTTCCTTTGTGAAGTTGGGCTGCCGCGCGGGCGCGGGGAGGGGACGGCCGCTTTTTGTCGGGTTTTTCAGACGACAGACGGGGGACAATCAGCCGCTTTTTGTCGGGGTTTTCGGATGACAGACGGGAGAACAATCGGCCGCCCCCGTTCGGTAAAACGAAAAACCGTCAGCCGCTTTTTGTCGTCGGTTTTCTCTCCAGCGCGGTATGCAGGGCAGACGGGGCAAGAAGAAGCAGCCGTTCTTTTTTATTGTCCTTGGGACATACCGCGCAGTGCAGGAGCAACTCCCTGAGGACGGAGGAAAGCATGCGGGCGGGAATCCCGCTCTCTTCCAGCTCCCGTCCCGACACGGCAAGCTGCCTGAGCCGCATGGGCGCACGTTCTCTCTGCATTTTTTCGAGCAAAGCCTGCCATTTCCGATCGGTAGGGCAGGGGGAAAGATCGTCCATACAGCCCGAATAGTCCGCCTGCTTCAAAAGCATCAGTTTTTCGAGCAGATCGGCTTGCCGGACGAAAAATCGACGAAGCTTGTTTTCTTTCGCTCTGCAGTCGAAATCGTACATGTGCCAAAGGACGAGGTCGGCGGTTTCCGCCGCGACATGCTTGGGCGCTTTCAGCCGTTTGAGGATATCGCCCGCAATCCGCGCACCCTCCTCGGCATGATCGTGCGAGTCCCCGTCCCGCAGCGTGCAGAAAGGCTTTCCCACGTCGTGGAGAAGCGCGGCCAGCCGCACCTCTTCGTCGGCGTACAAAACAGCGCGCAGGGAATGCTCGAGAACGTCGTATTTATGAAAGTCTTTACGCTGTACCATGTCTTTACCGAGCGCAAGCTCGGGGAGAATTTCCCCGAGGACGCCCGTTTCCTCGAGCGCCTTCAGCCCCTCGTAATGCCCGAGCGGGTTATCGTAGCGTTTGTCCGCCTTCAAAACGGCGCACAGCTCCGCCCAGATGCGTTCGGGGGAAATGTCGCGGATGAGCGCGGCGTTGGCCTTCGCGCCCGCGAGACAGTCGGCGGAGGGGGAAAAGCCGAGCTGTCCCGCCTGCCGTGCGAGGCGCATCAGCCGAAGGCCGTCCTCGCCGAATACCTTTTCCGCCCGATCGACGGTGCGCAGGCGTTTCGCCCGTATATCCGAGATTCCGTTTAAGGGATCGGCGAAAGCGTCCGCTGCGATATCGTAATAGACGGCGTTGGCGGTAAAATCCCGCCGCTTTGCGTCTGAAACAATATCCTCCGTAAAAAATATTTCGACGGGGACATGGGTGCCCCGCACGTATCTGTCCGAACGGAAGCAGGTGTATTCGTAATCCACTCCGTCCGCGTCCTTAAGCTTCACCGTACCCGTGTGGCGATAGACCGCCTGCGGAAAAAAGCCGCTCTTCTCCGCCGCGGACAAAAAGACGTCCGCGCTCATGGGCGAACAGATATCCCAGTCGCTTTCGGCGGAGGAAAGGCCCGCGAGAAAATCGCGCACGCTTCCGCCGACGACGTAGAGCGGCGACGGGCAGTTTTTGGCAAGACAGGCAAGTTTTTCCGGGATGATTTGCTGCATAGACAAAATTCCTTAAAATTTTTTCCTTTTACAGTATATCAAATTACAAAATAAATTGCAATTCCCCGCAAAGTGTTATATAATAGTTCCGACGGGTTTTTTCAAAAAAACCGAAAAAAGACGAAAACCGTCAAACGCCTTTAACAATTTACACAAAGGGAAATGTTAAAATGTACCATATCATCGTCAATCCGATCGCAGGCGGCCGCAGGGCGAGGAAAAATCTGGAAATCGTAAAGCGGCTGCTGGCGGAACGCGGCGTCGGATATAACGTATATGAAACTTCGGGAGCGGGCGACGCGAAAGAGATCGCCGCGCGCCTCACCGCTCGGGACGAAGCGGGGCAGGCCGCCGAGGCGGCTTTGACGCAAACGGAAAATTTGCGGCCCGTCCCTTTGGAGCTCGTCGTCGTGGGCGGCGACGGCACCCTGCACGAAGTTCTCAACGGAATTTCCGATCCCTCCGCCTGTCGCCTGGGGCTGATTCCCTCGGGAACGGGCAACGATTTCGCCGCCGCGGCGAACATTCCGCTCGACGCGGAAAAGGCGGCGGAAATTATTCTCGGCGGCGCGCCCAAAGAGACGGATTTTCTTTCCGTCGGCGGCGTCAGGTGCATGAACGTCGGCGGGCTCGGCATGGACGTGGACGTTTTGGTGCGCTGTAAAAAGGGCCGCGTCAAAGGAAAAATCAAATATCTTTTAAGCCTGTTTCAAAGCCTGTTTACCTTTAAGGGGTACGGGATAGAGCTTGAAAGCGGCGGACGGCGGGAAACGCACAAAGCGCTGATCGCCGTCGCGTGCAACGGCACGCAGATCGGCGGGGGGATACGCATTTGCCCCGCTTCCGTCGTGGACGACGGAAAAATCGACGTGATGACCGTGGAATGTATGGGCAAGCTTCAGATACTTAAAGCCTTTCTCTATCTCATGAGGGGAAAGGTTCTGGAATATGCGGGAGCGGAGCATTTTCTCTGCGAGCGGGTGAAAATAACGCCCGCCGCGCCCTGCACGGTGCAGCTGGACGGCGAATTATACGACGGGCTGGATTTCGACGCGAAAATAGAGCGGGGGCTGAAAGTGTATCGCTGACGCGGGAAATGCGGAGAGAAAGGACAAAGAGAGGAAAAGACGGATCATGTTTGGCGGTATGTATAAAAAAATACTCGATCGGATGCCCGCGGGGGTGTTTGTATTCGACGACAAATTGCGCGTCCGTTTTACCAACGAGGCTTTTCGGCGTTCGTTTTCGGATAAGGCAAAGCAAAGGGGGAAGCTTAAAGAGACGCTCGGCTGCGGCGAGAGCGCGGAGGAATGCGGCCAAGGGGCGTCCTGCGCATATTGCGCTTTCAGAAACGTCATGCTGGCGGCGGTGAAGGACGGAAAGGAAAAAGCGGATACCGTTTCGACGAGCGTGCGCCATGCGGACAGAACGGACAAAATCACCGTCCGTATCCGGATTTTGCCTGCGGACGAAAGCGGAAAATTGTTTCTCGGACTCACCGACGGCACCTATCAGACGGAGATCGCGCGGGAGATGCTTTCGGCACAGCGCATGCAGCAGCGGCTTTTGCCCGCGGGAAAGAGCATGGGGGGGATTCCTTATTCGTACATGTATATTCCTTGTCTCGAAATCGGCGGCGATCTGCCCGACGTTTACGAGCTGGACGGACAGACCTACGGCGTCCTTGCCGACGTGTCGGGAAAGGGGATATCCGCGGGAATGCTGTCCGCGTTTGTCAAGGCGGGCTTCGATAAAAAACAGACCTCGTTGGCGCGCGCGCTCAGCCTTTTGAGCAGTAAATTCCGCGAACTCAATTTGGACGAGCGGTCGTATATCACGGTTGCGGCGGTACGCATCGACGATAGGGAAAAAAAGCTCCGTTACGCGGCGGCGGGGCACAATGCGCCCATTCTGCTGAAAAACGGATTGGGGATCAATGAAATCGAATCCCCCGCGCCGCCTATTTCCAATTGGATGCCCGATTTCGTCTATGAGGAACGGGAGCTTCCTTTCGCAAAGGGAGACGTGCTGGTGCTGCTGACCGACGGCGTGACGGAGTGCGCCAATTCCGCGGGGGAGCAGTTCGGCATCGAACGCGCCGAAAGCGTTCTGCTTCAGTCGCGGGGCGCGGAGGATTTTATAGGCAAGCTTAAAACCGCGCTCACCGTCTTTTCGGGCGGCGCTTTTTCCGACGATATCACCGCGATCGCGTTCGATTTATAAGCGCGGGAGGCGGGACGATTAACTTTCAGGGAGGCCCTTTATGTACGGACGTATGCTCGATAAGCGGAAACAGCCGACGCGGGAGGAAATGGCCGCGTACTGCGGCGGCAATTCGGAATTGTTTGCCGCACTCGACGAATGGCTGGCTCGGACCTATCGCACGGAGCGGAAAATCGCTTTTCCCTACGGGAATAATTATGGCTGGGGGATTGCGCACAGAAAGAAGAAAAAGCTGATGTGTTATATTTTTGCCGAGGAGGGCGCGTTTACCGTGATGATGAGGCTGACGGATAAACAGTTTGAGACGGCGTATCCCCGATTGCGGGACTATGCGCGGGAATATATCGATCGCAAGTATCCCTGCGGCGACGGCGGCTGGATCCATTACCGCGTTACCGATCGGGAGCAGCTCGCCGACGCGGAGACGCTGCTGGCGTTGAAATGTTTGTAAAAAATAAACGGCGGAGAAATTTCTCCGTCGTTTTCATTTATGGGAAAAGAAGTCAGCCGAGCTTGGGAAAGAAGCCGCGGACGGGCTTTATAGGGTAGATCGCGCCGATGAGGATTACCGCGATGAGGAAACAGCAGACGCCCTGAAGGGCGTTGCCGAGGAGATTCGGCGCGGCGCCCATGCCCATGCCGAGCAGAACGCCCTCGAAAAAGAAATAGCCCAGCACCATGAGAGCCTCGCCCACCAGCGCGGAGACGGCGCGGGGCAGAACGTCCAGCTTCTCCCTGCGGATTGCTTTTTTCAGCAGTCGGGAAACGAAATAAGCGGCGACGGCCATAACCGCCTTGATGACCAGGGTGGCGGGGGCGTAGGAGGCGTAGCCGCCGACGACGTCCGCCAGCATGGTGCCCAGGCCCGCGGCCGCGGCGCCGTATAAAGGCCCCAGAAGCCAGCCCGAAAGAAGGACGAACACGTCGCCCATATTGAAATAGCCCGACGCGGGCAGGGGAACGACGAAAAATACGGTGGAAACACAGCACAGCGCCGCGAGGACGGCAGTGAAGGAAAGATGCTTGGCGAGAGAAATGCCCGCCGAACGTCCGGAGCCCGACGCGGGCGCGTCGTTTTGCATACAGATCATAAAAATCCGCTCCTTTTTCCGCATGAAAAGCGGAATGTTTATTTTGTGATACATTATAGGACGAATGTTCGATTTTGTCAAACACAGGGGGATTTTTTTCCCGAAAAGGCCGATTTGACAAATTTATTACTTGATTTGTTAAAAAATTACAAAGAAAAGTGAGAAAGCAATTTACCTGTCAGCCGTTTGCATTTCCCGTCCGTTTTTGGTATAATAAAGTCGTAAAATCGAATTTGGGGAAAAAACGGGGAAAAAAGACGAAAAGGACGCAAAACGTAAAAAACAAAGAGGTCTGGTATTCGATGAAACGTAACGGCATGAAACGCTATAACGGATTTCGGCGCTCGGGCTCGGGCAGCGTTTCCCTGCGCGGAAACGATTTTCGCATAGGTATTTTTGAGGCGCATAGCACCCTTTCTTGTCACGTTATTCTTTAGAAATGTTATAAAGTACAGTCCGCCGAAACGAGGGACTGTGCTTTTTTCGTTGCAATTTTTATTCGGAGGTAAAATCGAACAATGGCTAAAGTGGCGATCTTAATGGGCAGCAAATCGGATTTCGAGGTGGTGAAACCCGCCGTCGCCGTGCTCAAAAAATTCGGCGTGGAGACGGAGGTCAGGGTAATTTCCGCCCATCGCACGCCCGAGGAGGCGCATACGTTTGCGGCCGACGCGAGAAAAAACGGTTTTGAAGCGATCGTCTGCGCGGCGGGCAAGGCCGCGCATCTGGGGGGCGTCGTCGCCGCTTCCACGACGCTGCCCGTCATCGGGCTGCCCGTCAAAACGGACATGATGGGTGGGCTGGACAGCCTGCTTTCCATCGTGCAGATGCCTTCGGGAATTCCCGTGGCCGCCGTCGGGGTAAACGGCGGGGAAAACGCGGGGCTTCTGGCTCTTCAGATCCTCGGGATAAAATATCCGGAAATCGCGGAAAAGCTGGCGGAGCATAAGGCCGCCATGAGGGAAAAAATCAACGCCGACGACCGTGCGCTTCAGGAAATGCTGTAAAGAATAAAGGACGCAGGGAACTAAAAAAATTCAGGAGATAAAAAAATGGAAAAGAAAGAACAGCTGTACGAAGGAAAGGCAAAAAAGGTATTCTCGACGAACGATCCCGACCTGGTTATCGTCGATTATAAGGACGACGCCACGGCGTTTAACGGGCTGAAAAAGGGCACCATCGCGGGCAAGGGCGTCATCAACAACAAGATGAGCAACCTCATGTTTCAGCTGATGGAAAAGAAGGGCATTCCCACCCATTACGTCGAGGAGCTTTCCGACCGCGAGACCCTCGTCAAAAAAGTGCAGATCGTTCCCCTCGAGGTGATTATCCGCAACACCGCCGCGGGCAGCATGTCCAAGCGGCTCGGGATACCCGAAGGCACCAAGCTCGCCTGCCCCGTCCTCGAATTCAGCTATAAAAACGACGATCTCGGCGACCCCATGATCAACGATTACCATGCCCTCGCCATGGAGCTTGCGACGAAGGAGGAGATCGAGACAATCAAAAATATGGCGTTTGCCATCGACGAAATCATGATCGAGTTCTTTAAGAAGATGAATATCAATCTCATCGATTTCAAGCTCGAGTTCGGCCGTTTCCACGACAAAATCGTGCTGGCGGACGAAATTTCCCCCGACACCTGCCGTTTCTGGGATATGACCACGGGCGAAAAGCTGGACAAAGACAGATTCCGCCGCGATATGGGCGGCGTCGAGGACGCTTATCAGGAAGTGTTTAAGAGACTTTCCGAAAACAAGTAAGGCTTTTTCGTATGCGGCGTATGCCTCTTTACAGACCCGTAAAGAGGCGTTTCCCGTTTTGACGGAAAGAGGCCGACGTATCGCAAAACGACGATTTTTTAAGGAAAAAAGGACTATGTATTTGAGAGATTCGAAACCCATGCTCGACAGTATGCACGAGGAGTGCGGCGTATTCGGGGTGTATTCCGCGGAAACGCGCGACGTCGCCAACACCGTGTATTACGGCTTGTACGCCCTTCAGCACCGCGGCCAGGAAAGCTGCGGCATCGCCGTCGCGTACGCGAATAAGGTGGAATACTATAAGGGTATGGGCCTGATTCCCGACGTGTTTTCGGGCGGGGCGCTCGCCTCTCTGCCCGAGGGGGATATCGCCGTCGGGCACGTGCGCTATTCGACGACGGGCGCCAGCCTGCTGGTCAACGCCCAGCCCATCGTATTTACGGGCAAATGCGGAAAAATGGCCCTCGCGCACAACGGCAACCTCACCAACACGGACGAGCTTCGCGCCGATCTCATCGCGGATAACGCCGTCTTTCAGACGACGATCGATTCGGAAGCGATGGCGATGCTCATCAACAAGTATTCCGACGGCGACATCGTGCGCGGCGTGCTCAGGGCGTGCGAGTGCTTCAAGGGCTCGTACGCGCTGGTGGTGATGACGGCGGATAAGCTGATCGCCGTGCGCGACCCCTACGGTATCCGCCCCCTCTGCGTGGGCGAACTGATGGACGACGTGGTGGTGGCCTCCGAAAGCTGCGCGCTCGACGCCGTGGGCGCCAATTTCCTCCGCGACGTGGAGCCGGGGGAGGTGCTGGTGGTGGACAGCTCGGGCATGCATTCCTATCATATGGAATGCAAAAAGAAATGCAAGAGCGCGGCATGTATTTTCGAGTGGGTGTATTTTTCCCGCCCCGACAGTATTCTGGACGGCGGCAGCGTCTATCAGACCCGCATGCTGGCGGGAAAAATTCTCGCGGAAAACTATCCCGTGGACGCGGACATCGTTTCGGGCGTACCCGATTCCGCCCTCGTCGCGGCGAGAGGCTATTCGCAGGCGTCGGGAATCCCGTACGTCGAGGCGCTGGAAAAAAACCGCTACGTCGGCAGAACCTTCATTCAGCCCGACCAGAAGATGCGCGAAAACAGCGTCAACGTCAAAATGAACCCCTTGAGGGCAAATATTCAGGGCAAGCGGCTGGTGCTGATCGACGACTCGATCGTGCGTGGCACCACGTCGAAGCGGATCGTGCGCATGCTGAAAAACGCGGGCGCGAAAGAGGTGCACGTGCGCATATGTTCGCCCGTGATCAAACACCCCTGCCATCTCGGCATCGATATGCAGTCGTACAGCCAGCTGATCGGCGCCAACAAGACGGAAAAAGAAATCTGCGAGTATCTCGGCGCGGATTCGCTGAAATATCTGACGGTGGAACAGCTGGTGGAAAGCTGCAAAGACGCGAAAATCGGGTTCTGCCTCGGCTGTTTCAACGGGGAATATCCCTACAGCCTGGAGGGCTATAAACCCAGCAAATTCAAATTTGAATAAAATAAAGACAACAGAAAAGAGGAGAAAAAGGCATGGCAATTTCCTATAAAGACAGCGGCGTAGATGTGACGAGAGGCTATAAAGCGGTGGATCTGATGAAAAAGTACGTCAAGACGACGTATAACGATAACGTGCTTGGCGACATCGGCTCGTTCGGCGGATTTTACTCGATTTCGGGCGAGAAGATGGAGGAACCCGTTCTGGTGGCGGGCACCGATGGCGTGGGCACCAAGCTCAAGTACGCCTTTCTGCTTGAAAAACATGACACGATCGGCATCGATGCGGTGGCGATGTGCGTCAACGACATCGTCTGCCAGGGCGCGAAGCCGCTTTTCTTCCTCGATTATTACGCCTGCGGGCGGCTGTATCCCGAAGCGGAGGCGCAGGTGGTGAAGGGAATCGCGGAAGGCTGCCGTCAGGCGGGCTGCGCGCTCATCGGCGGGGAAACGGCCGAAATGCCGGGCTTTTATCCCGACGGGGAATACGATCTCGCGGGCTTTGCCGTCGGTATCGTCGATAAAAAGAAGGTCATCAACGGAAAAAATATTCAAGCGGGCGACGTACTGCTGGGGATTAAATCCAGCGGAATTCACTCCAACGGCTATTCGCTGGTGAGAAAGCTGTTCGGCGACAGCGACAGGGCGGAGCTGGAAAAGTACGACGAGCGGCTCGGCGCTTCTCCCGCCGAAGTGCTGCTTACCCCGACGAAAATTTATGTCAGGAGCATTTTGACGCTGGTCGCAAAGGTACCCGTAAAGGGAATCGCGCACATCACGGGCGGCGGATTTATCGAAAATATTCCGCGTATTTTCCCCGAGGGGATAGGCTGCGAAATCGATAAAAATTCGTACGAAGTCCCCGCAGTGTTCCGCGTGATGCAGGAGCGGGCGGGCATTTCCGACGAGCAGATTTACAACACCTTTAATATGGGCATCGGCATGGTCGTATGCGTCTCTCCCGAAAACGCGGCCGCGGCGGCGGCTTCGCTGAAAGAAAGCGGCGAAGAGGTGGTTGTGCTGGGCAGGACGACGGAAGGCAAGGGCGTGACGCTGAAATGAAAAAGATAGCCGTGTTCGCTTCGGGCGGCGGGACGGACTTTCAGTCGGTCATCGACGCCAACGAGCGGGATAAATTTTGCGAGATCAAATACCTGGTGGCTTCGAAAGAGGGAATAGGCGCGATCGAACGCGCGAAAAAGGCGGGCATCGAAACGGCCGTGTTTTCCAAAAAGGACTATCCCTCTTTGGAGGAGCTTTATGAAAGGCTTGCGGCTTTTCTCAAGGCGGGCGGCGTGGATTATATCGTGCTGGCGGGCTGGCTGAAAATTATCCCCGCAAGCTTCATCGAGGCTTTTAAGGATAAAATCATCAACATTCACCCTTCGTTGATCCCGTCCTTCTGCGGCAAGGGCTTTTACGGGCTGAAGGTGCACGAAGCGGCGCTCGGGTACGGGGTGAAGGTGAGCGGCGCCACCGTCCACTTTGTGGAAGCGGACGTCGATGCGGGCGCAATCGTCATGCAGCGCGCGGTTTCGGTAGAGGACGGCGACACGCCCGAAAGCCTTCAGGCGCGCGTGCTGAAAGCGGAGCACGAAATTCTGCCCTTATGCGTAAAATTGTTATGTGAAGGAAGGGTTGCAAAAGAGGGACGTAAGGTTTATATCCGCTGAAACTGCGGAAAAAGGGCGTAAGGCTTGCAGCTGTCGTTTGGGGAAAGAGAAAAGAGGGGAATAAATGGACGAGAAGAAAAGCGCGGCCTACTTGAGAGAAAAACGCATCGCTTTAGATTTGACTTTGAGCGAGCTTGCGGAAAAGGTGGGCGTGGGCGCGTACGACGTATCGTGTTGGGAGGCGGGATTTTTTCCCGAAGCGAAATACCTTCTGCCCCTTTCTCGGGCTCTCGGCGTCAGCGTCGAGGAGATTTTGAAGGGCGAGGACGAACCTCCCGAGACCTTTTCTGCGCCGCGCGCCTCAGGAGAGCTTCCCGAGTCGCACCCTGCGGGGCAAGGCGCTTCTACGCCGACCTCTCCCGGACTTGCGGAGCAGTCCGCTCCTGCGCCGCAGGCTTCTCCCCGACCCGTTGAAAAGATTTCCGTGCCCGCGGCCGAAAAAGCCGCGGCGAAAGCGGAGGCCGAAACGCTTTCAGAGCAAACGCCGTCAACCCCTTCCCCGCCGCGCCGCAGGGAAGAAAAGAGCTATTACGAGAAGCTGCACGAGAAAATGAAGGATATTGATTTCGACGTCGAAACGTATCCGTCGGGACAGAACGGTTTTTCCGCGTGGGAGCGCAAGTTCGGTTATATTCTCTGTTCGGCGTTTATCGTCATTCTATTATTGATCCGCATTTCGGGATTGATCGGTTATATAAACCGCGACAGAGAGGTGACGACGGAAAACTATACCGAATATGTCGGGGTTTCCGTTAACAGCATAAGCAGCTTTAATCCGCAGGAATACGACTTGACGGTGACGGCGAAAAAGCGGATAACGAATTTTGAGATGACGGTGGAAGTGTTCTTTCACAATCCGTTTAACGGTCTGTACGGAAAGGATTCGGAGGATATCTCAAAAACGGTGAATTTCAGCATTGCGGTTATAGAAAGCGGAGAAACGGTTACCGAAAGAATAACGCTTGAGAAAATAATGTTTGACAGAAGGTTTGAAGTGATTTCCGTTTCGGGAGGGCTTGACTGATGGGCAACGACGAGAGAAAAAAGAGTTTGCGGCTGATGGCCTGTTTATGTATCACGGCGATCGCGGGCGCGGTGAGTATTTGTATCGACGGGGCGTTTGAGCTTTTAATCCTTTATGTAATTTGTATGGGCATATCTATTCCCACTCTGTATTTCAATTATTCTCTTTGCAAATCGGAAAACAGATGGCATTCGATTAAATACGAGCGCTACGCCTGCGACGGCGAGCCGAGCGAGTTCCGCCTGAATATGGGAAAGTTTGGGGAATGGACGGCGTTTATTGTCGGGTTGATCGTCGCAATTATCGCCGCGGTCGCGGGATAATATAAAGCTATAATATAAAGGGGAAAGATGGGAAAAAAGAAAAAACGCAGCAGGATCGGCAGGGCTTTTCGAGGAATATATGCCGTCATATGTATCGTTTTGGCCGTTGTCGGAATCACGGCGATTGCCGTGCTGATTTTCGCCTTTGCAAAATTGTTTCAAGGATAAAGGAGCTGTTATGAATATTCTGGTGATCGGAAACGGCGGCAGGGAACACGCCGTTATACAGGCGCTGAAAAAGTCGCCGAAAGCGGAAAAAATTTACGCCATGAAGGGCAATGCGGGGATTGCGGAGCTTGCCGAGCCGGTAGATGTCGATTACTGCGATATCGGGGCGGTGGGCGATTGGCTGGACGCGCACAAGGATGTGGGCTACACGGTGATCGCGCCCGACGATCCGCTGGCGCTCGGTCTGGCGGACGAGCTGGAGAAACGCGGACACAGAGTGTTCGGGCCGAACAAGCGTGCGGCGGAAATCGAGGCGAGCAAGGCGTTTTCCAAAGGATTGATGAAAAAATACAACATTCCCACGGCCGTCTATGAGATATTCGACGACTATGAAAAGGCGCTCGGCTACGTCCGCGCTCATGCTCTGCCCCTGGTGCTCAAGGCGGACGGGCTGGCTTTGGGAAAAGGGGTATTGATCTGCCGCACGTTGAGCGAAGCGGAGGAAGGGCTGAAGGAGATTATGCTGGACAAAAAGTTTGGCGCGGCGGGCAATAAGGTTGTCGTGGAGGAATTTCTCGAGGGGCCCGAAGTGTCCGTGCTGGCGTTTACCGACGGCAAAACGATTGTGCCCATGGCGACCAGCTGCGATCATAAGCGGGCGTTCGACGGGGACGAGGGACTGAATACGGGCGGTATGGGTACCTTTTCTCCCGCGCCCTTTTACGGAGAAAAGACGGCGAAGGAAGTGAGGGAAAAGATCATGCTTCCCACCGTAGCCGCCATGAACGCCGAGGGCAGGCCCTTTAAGGGCGTCCTGTATTTCGGATTGATGAAGACGAAGGACGGCATGAAGGTCATCGAATACAACGCGCGGTTCGGCGATCCCGAAACGCAGGTGGTGCTGCCCCTGCTCAAGACCGACCTTTTGGAGATTTTCGAGGCGGTGACGGACGAGCGGCTCTCCGAAATAAAAATCGAATGGGAGGAGGGCGCGTGCGTGTGCGTGGTGCTGGCGAGCGGCGGCTATCCCGTGAAATACGAAAAAGGAAAGGAAATTTCCGTCGGCGATCTGGAGGACGGCGTCGTCCTTTGCCACGCAGGCACGAAACGGAAGGACGGAAAGCTGGTGACGGACGGCGGACGGGTTTTGGGCGTGTGCGCCAAGGGCGCGACGATTGAGGAGGCGAGGCAAAAGGCCTATCGGAACGTGGAAAAAATCCGTTTCGAGGGCATGCATTACCGAAAGGATATCGGAATAAAATACCGCGATATCCCCAAGCAATAAAACAAATGACGGGCGAGACGAGGAGACATATGATTTACAGAATTTTTGTGGAAAAAAAGGACAACGTACAGGCGAAAAAGGAAGCGGAGGACATCGAAACCCTTTTGGGTATCCATGCGCGGGACTTCCGTCTCATTCTCCGCTACGACGTGGAGGGCTTGAGCGAGGAGGAATTGCAGGCCGCGCTAGGAACGGTGTTTTCGGAGCCGCCCGTGGATAAGGTCTTTCTCGAAAGGATAGAGATCCCCGCGGAGTATAAGGTTTTTGCGGTCAGCTATCTGACGGGACAGTACGACCAGCGTGCGGACAGCGCGGCGCAGTGCGTTCAGCTCCTGACGAAAAAATCCCGTCCGCTGGTGAAATGCGCGAAAATTTATGCGGTGAAAGGGGTTACGGACGAGGAGCTGGAGAAGATTAAAAAGCACCTCATCAACCCTGTGGAGAGCGAGGAGGTCGCGCTGGAAAAGCCCTCGACGCTGGCGCGCGAAACGCTTGAAAGCGCGGACGTGAAGGACGTGGAAGGCTTTGTCGATATGTCCGACGAGGAGATCGCCGCCTATCATAAACAAATCGGGTTTGCGATGAGTACGGCCGACCTCGCCTTTGTACGCGACTATTTCAAAACAGAGGGCAGAAATCCTACGGAGACGGAGCTGAAGGTCATCGATACTTATTGGTCGGATCACTGCCGCCATACCACGTTTGCCACCGAGCTGAAGAACATAAAAATCACCTCGGAAAACCGTTCGGTGGAGAAAGCGTATCACCTCTACGAGGAACTGTACGAAGAAATCAACGGCACGCGGCCCGATAAGTATCCCTGCCTCATGGATCTGGCGACGATCGCGGCGAAAAAGCTGAAAAGGGACGGCAAGCTGGACAACCTCGATATTTCCGACGAAATCAACGCCTGCTCGATTTGTATCGACGCGGAGATCGACGGAAAGACGGAAAAATATCTCGTGATGTTCAAAAACGAGACGCACAACCACCCGACGGAAATCGAGCCGTTCGGCGGCGCGGCGACCTGTCTGGGCGGCGCGATCCGCGATCCTTTGAGCGGCAGAACGTACGTCTATCAGGCGATGCGGGTGACGGGCGCCTCCGATCCCCGCGAGAAGCTGGAGGATACGCTTGCGGGCAAGCTGCCCCAGCGCGCGATTACCCAGAGGGCGGCGGCGGGCTTCTCCTCCTACGGCAATCAGATCGGCCTGGCGACGGGAATCGTCGATGAAGTATATCACGAGGGCTATAAGGCGAAACGCCTCGAAACGGGCTTCGTCGTGGGCGGCGCAAAGCGGGATATGGTCTGCCGCGAAGCGCCCGCGGCGGGGGATATCATTCTGCTGTTGGGCGGTGAAACGGGCCGCGACGGGTGCGGCGGTGCGACGGGCTCCTCCAAGGCGCACGACGCCCGTTCGGTGGAAACGTGCGGCGCGGAGGTGCAAAAGGGCAATCCCTTGACGGAAAGAAAGCTTCAGCGGCTGTTCATGAACCCCGAAGTTACGCGCAAAATCAAAAAATGCAACGATTTCGGCGCGGGCGGCGTCTCCGTGGCGATCGGCGAACTCGCCGACGGATTGACCATCGACCTCGATAAAGTGCCCAAGAAATACGAGGGCCTGTCGGGCACCGAGCTCGCCATTTCCGAATCGCAGGAGCGCATGGCGGTGGTTGTGGACGAGAAGGACGCGGAAGCGTTTATCGCTTTGGCCGCCGAGGAAAATCTCGCCGCCACGCCCGTCGCGGCAGTCACGGATACGGGCCGTATGAAAATGCTGTTCAAGGGTCGGCCGATCGTGGATATTTCCCGCGAATTTCTCAATACCAACGGCGTAAAGCAGACGGCGGACGCGGAAATCGGCGATAAGGTCACCCGTTGGTTCGACGAAAAGGAAGCGGACTTTGCCGAGAAAACGAAGGAAGTGCTCTCCGATCTCAACGTCTGTGCGAAGAAGGGGCTTTCGGAAACCTTCGACTCGACGATCGGCGCGCGCACGGTGTATATGCCCTGGGGCGGGAAAAATCAGCTTACCCCCGCGATTGCCATGGCCGCGAAGATCTGCGGCGGCGAAACGGACGTGTGCACGGTTTCGGCTTACGGCTACTCGCCCTATCTCATGGAAACGAGCCCGTTTATCGGGGCGATCTATTCGATTGTGGCATCCGTTTCCAAGGTCGTTGCGGCGGGCGCCGATTATACGGATATCCGTCTGACCTTGCAGGAATTTTTTGAACGGATGACCCCCGATCCCAAGGTATGGGGCGTCCCCGCCGGCGCGTTGCTCGGAGCGGTATATGCGCAGATGGGGCTGGGGCTGGGCGCGATCGGCGGCAAGGACAGCATGAGCGGCACTTTCGAAAATATCCACGTTCCGCCCACCCTCATTTCCTTCGCGCTTGCGCCCGCAAAGGCGAGCGGACTTATTTCCAATGTCTTAAAGGGCGGCGAAAAGCTGTGGCAGCTGCCCGTTCCCAAGGACGACCAGAGCGTGCCCGACTTCGAAAAGCTGAAAGCGTTGTATTCGGAAGTGCATAAGAATATCGCAAACGGGAATATTACTTTTGCGACCGTCGCGGAAAACGGCGGCGCGGGCGCGGCCGTGATCAAGAGCGCGCTGGGCAACGGCGTCGGGGTGTATTTCAAGGAGAATGCGGGGGCGCTCTACCGCGAATGTTACGGCGATCTGATCGTCGCGCTGAAAGACGAAACCGCGCTTTGCGGCTGCGTCGAAAAGAGGTATATCGGCGAGGCGAACGGCAGCGGCGAATTTGTCTGCGGTGGGGAAGCCGTATCGGTAGAGGAAGCGGTGAACGCTTACCTGTCTCCCCTGGAGAGCGTTTTTGCCACGACGGCTGAGGCGGACGGAAAAGCGGAAGGCTGCGATTTTACCGCCGAGAAGAAATACGAAAATATCTCCACGAAAGCCGCGAAGCCGCGCGTGTTTATTCCCGTTTTCCCGGGGACGAACTGCGAACTCGACACGGCGCGGAAATTCCGCCTCGCGGGCGCGGAGCCCGAGATCGTCGTCGTCAAAAACCGTTCCGCTTCCGATATCGAGGAAAGCGTAAAGGCGATCGCCGCGGCGATCGGGCGGGCGAACATCATCGCTTTCCCCGGAGGCTTTTCGGGAGGCGACGAGCCGGACGGCAGCGGAAAATTTATCGCCACCACCTTCCGCAATCCCTATATTGCCGAACAGATTGCCCGCCTTTTGAACCAGCGCGACGGTCTGATTTTGGGGATTTGCAACGGCTTCCAGGCGCTCATCAAGCTGGGGCTGGTGCCTTACGGACAGGTGACGGATATGACGGCAGACTCCCCGACCCTCACCTACAACAACATTTCGAGACACGTTTCCACGCTTGTGAATATCCGCGTGGCGTCCAACCTGTCTCCCTGGCTGTCTGCCTGCAAGGTGGGCGAAGTGTATAAAGTGCCCGTTTCTCACGGCGAAGGCAAAATTGTGGCGCCCGCTGCGGCTTTGGAGCAAATGCGGGAAAGAGGGCAGATTGCGACGCAGTACGCCGATCTTTCGGGACGGCCGACCATGATTTCGCCGTATAACCCCAACGGCTCGATGTGGGCGATCGAAGGGATCACCTCCCCCGACGGAAGGGTATTCGGCAAAATGGGTCACTCCGAACGCACGGGCGAAAATCTCTATAAAAACGTCGAAGGCAATTTCGATATGAGGATTTTCGAAAGCGGCGTCAGATATTTCAAATAACAAGCCGATTAAAAATTATAAAAATAAGAACCGAAAACTTGTGCCGGCTTCCCGCTGCGAAGAGAGCGGAGCGGGAGAAAGCGGCAGACGATCAAAGGATCGAGAGAATAGAGAAAAGAAAAAGGAAAAGCGTTTTCCGTATCGTCCGACGGAAGAATGGAAGCGAAGCGGAAAACGGCGGGATATAAAAAATGATTGATTTGCATACTCATATATTGCCCGGTATTGACGACGGGGCCGCCGACGAAGGCGTTTCGGCGGAACAGCTGGAAAGTCTTGCGGCGCAAGGCGTGGATAAAGTGGTGTTTACTTCCCATTATTACGGCAGAAAGCGCAGCCCGAGACAGTTTCTCGAGGCTCGCGCGGCTGCATTCGAGCGAATCAAGGGGAGCGTTCCCCGCGGAACGGAGGCGTGCCTCGGCGCGGAGGTGCATTTTTCGCTTCAGACGGCGGCTTCCAACGAGGCTTTGTGCTCGCTGGCGATCGGCGATACGCGTTATATGTTGACGGAGCTTCCCTTTGCGTCCGATTGGAACCGCGGCCTTTGGCGGCGGCTGGAGGATTTTATCGCGGATACCGATTATGTGCCCGTAATCGCGCATGTGGAGCGATATGACGAGGCTCGGAAGAAGCCCGCTCTGCTCAGCGAGCTTGTGGAGATGGGGTGTCTTTTGCAGGTAAACACGCGCGCATTTCTCGAAAAATCGACCAAGGGAATGGCCTTCGCCTTGCTCGACCACGGGCTGGTGCATTGTCTCGGCACGGATACGCACAATCTGGACGACCGCGCGCCCGTCTATGCAGAGGCGAAAGAGGCGATCGAGGAAGCGGGCTTCGGCGACCGTTTCGAGCGGATTCAGGAAAACATGGCCGCTCTGCTTGAAGACGAAAGAATAAAAGCGGAGCGGGCGAAACCCGTCAGGAGATTTCTGACGAGGTATTATTGACGGCCCGACGGTCGGAAGGGAGGGGCAGGGAAGAGATGAAAGCGGAAAACAGGCGCCGTATTTTACAGGTTGTCCTCACCCTTTTGACGTTGCTCCTCATCGGTTGGATATTTTCCAATTCGCTGAAAACGGCGTCCGAATCCTCTTCGCAAAGCTCTAAAGTGAGAGGCTGGATACAGACCTTTTTCGACGCGCTTTTCCCCGGCGGCGGAATCGAGGTGAGCGGGCATATTATCCGCAAGGTGGCGCACTTTTCCGAATATGCGCTGCTGGGGCTGATGCTCTATCTCACCTATCGCGCTTATACGGCGAAAAAGCTTTGGCTGTGGATACCCGCCCTGATCGGGCTCGTCGTGCCTTTCTGCGACGAAGGACTGCAGTTTTTTTCGGAGGGCAGAGCTCCCGCGCTGACCGACGTCGGGATAGACGTTTCGGGCGCGGCGTTCGGCATGCTCTGCGGCTGGGGCGCGGTTTATGTCGTCTGCGCGATTGTCCGCAGGCGGTCGCGCAAACGCGCCGAAAAAAACGCCTGAATACATAAAATCCCGTAAAGCGCGCATACTGAAGGATATGAAAAAGCAGATAAGATTAAAGAGCGCGGCGCTGTGTTCGGCCGTCGTGCTTTCCCCGCTCCTCTTCAACGCAGCCTCCTTGGGCGGGCTCAAGGACATCGCAGAGCCCTATCTGGGCACCTACGAATGTGAACAAATCTTTGTCGGCGACGAGGAAAAGACGGATAAATTTGATTATGTGCGTCTCGAGCTGAAGCCGAAAGGGGAAATGAAATTATTCTTTAAGGAAAAGGGCGGGCTTAAAAGTGAAGCGGAGGCTCGTTATACCTACGACACCGAGAAGAACGTTTTGACGATTTACGCAAATGTGGCTGGCGCGGAAAAAAAGAAACAGTTTCCTGTCAAGAAGGGAACGATCGACGTTTCCGTTCGCTACGGCGGCAAAATGCTGATGATGAAGTTTGTGCAAAAGTGAGGGCGAAAGCCGCCGAAAAAGCCGTAACAAAGGCAGTTACGGAAATAACAGCGTAAGTAACCGAAAAAATCGCAACAAAATAAACCGTGGAAATGACGGCGCCAGCGGCCGCGAAAATAACAACCGAATATACCGAGAAGAATACGGCGGACCCCGACGCGGAAGCGTTTGAGGGGTCCGCTTTTTTGAAAAGAAAATGCAAACAAATGTTTGAAAATGCTTGCCGTATATCGAAAATTATGCTACAATAGAGATGCTATGGAAAAGGTGCTCACTCCCGACCAGGAGAACGCGGAAAAATTAATAAAGGAATGGTTTTTCAACACCGACAATCTCGTATTTGTTCTGGCGGGGTACGCGGGCACGGGAAAGACTTTCCTGATCGACCGTATCGTTCGGGAATCGCTGCATCTCAAGGCGGGGACGGAAGCGGTATTCGTGACGCCGACGGGAAAGGCGGCCACGGTGCTCATCAAAAACGGCACGGTGGCGGGCACGGTGCACAGCCTTATATATACCCGCAACGAGGACGACCTCAACGTGGATGAAAACGGGGAAATCGTCGAAAGGGAAACGCTTTCCTTCACCAAAAAGGAGAAAATCGACGAAAAAATCCGACTTATTATTGTCGATGAGGCGTCCATGATCGGCGAGGACGTTCTGCGGGATCTTTTAAGCTTCGGCGTCAAATGTCTGTTTTCGGGGGATAATGCCCAGCTGCCGCCCGTCAACGGCACCTGCGGTCTGCTGAAAAATCCTGATTATATGCTGACGGAAATCGTGCGGCAGGCGGAGGATAATCCCATTATCCGTCTGGCGACCCTCGCTCGGGAGGGCAAGACGATCCCCTACGGAAATTACGACGACAAGGTGTGCGTGGTGGGGCGGAATTTCCTTTCGGCGGCGGAACGCAAGCGCATTTTTTTGAAGGCCGACCAGATTATCTGCGGCAGAAATAAGACGCGCGCGGCGCTCAACCGCGAGATTCGCGGCTATAAGGGAATTCCCGAGGACGCGCTTTTGCCCGTGGAGGGCGAAAAGCTTATCTGTACGCTGAACGATTGGGAAAAGCCGCTGGACAAGTCGGGAAACTTCCATCTCGTCAACGGAATCATCGGGACGGGAACGAATATCCGCGAAAGCATGGACTATCTGGCGTCCATGGATTTCAAGGCGGACTTCGCGGAGGAAAGCGTGCGGGTGTCCTTCGATACCGCCGTGTTCACCGAGGGGCGGTATGCGCACGGCTACGGCGACAGGGCGGTGAAGCTGGCGGACGGGACGATCGTCCATGAAAACAATTTCGCGCTTTTGCATAAGCTGAAATCGGTGTCGGAAGAACCCATCTGCCGTTTCGAATTTGCCTATGCCGTCACCTGCCATAAGGCGCAGGGCTCCGAATTCGATTTCGTCGTCGTGTTCGACGAATCGTGGGCGTTCGGCGGCGAGCGAAACCGCTGGCTCTACACCGCCGTCACGCGCGCGAGGGAAAAGCTGTTGATTATCCGCTGAAAAGCGCTTGACGGGAGAAACGCGCTTTTGATATAATAGAGGCGAAAACATACGAAAAGGAATAGAAAATGGACGTATTTTCCCGCACGGAACTGCTTTTGGGGCAGGCAGGTATGGAACGGCTGAAAAAAGCGCGCGTCGCGGTGTTCGGGCTGGGCGGCGTCGGCGGCTATGCGGCGGAGGCGCTCGCCCGCAGCGGCGTAGGGGCGCTCGATCTCGTAGATAACGACATCGTGTCCGAGACGAATATCAACCGTCAGATCGTCGCGCTTTTGAGTACGGTGGGAAAGCGCAAGACGGAAGCGGCCGCGGCGCGGATCAAAGACGTCTCGCCCGCGTGCGCCGTACGCTGTTTCGACCTTTTCGTGACGGACGAAACTGTAAATGCGTTTCGTTTTGCCGACTATGATTACGTGATAGAAGCGATCGACACCGTATCGGGAAAATTGGCAATCGTCAAGGCGTGCGCCGCCGCGAAAACCCCGATCGTCAGCTGTATGGGCGCGGGAAACAAGCTCGACTCGACCGCTTTCGAGGTGACGGATATCTATCGGACAAAGGTATGCCCCCTGGCAAAGGTTATGCGCAAGCTCTGCCGCGAAAACGGCATTGAGCGCCTGAAGGTCGTCTATTCGAGGGAAATCCCCATTGCCGCGGCGCAATCGGAGACGGCCGCAAAACGCGAAGGCGCGTATAAACCGCGGGTGCCGGGAAGCGTGGCGTTTGTGCCCTCCGTGGCGGGGCTGATTGCGGCGGGAGAAGCAGTTAAGGCGATTGCGGGCGTCTATGGAAACGGAATAGACCGCTCCTGAAAGTGACCGAAGAGGACAACGTATGCCCAAGGAATTGGAAAGGTATAAACAGATCGAGCGTTCGATCATCACCACTTACCGCAAGACGATCTGGTCGCCGTTTGTGCTGGCGGTAAAAAAATATCACCTCATCGACGAGGGGGATAAAATCGCCGTGTGCATTTCGGGGGGCAAGGACAGCATGCTGCTGGCGAAGCTCATGCAGGAGCTGCATCGCCACAGCGAGGTAAATTTCGGCCTCGTATTTTTGGTGATGGACCCCGGATATAACGCGGCCAACCGAAAGAGAATAGAGGAAAACGCCGCCCTCCTGCAAGTGCCCGTCGAGATTTTCGAAACGGACGTCTTTGCGGCTTCGATCGCGGCGGGCGGGGATTCCCCCTGCTATCTCTGCGCGCGCATGCGGCGGGGATATTTATACGCGAAAGCAAAGGAATTGGGGTGCAACAAGATCGCGCTGGGGCATCACAAGAGCGACGCGATCGAAACGACGTTGATGGCCATGCTGTACGGCGGGCAGATCCAGGGCATGCTGCCGCGCATCAAAAGCACAAATTTCGAGGGCATGGAGCTGATCCGTCCCCTCTATTGCGTTCTCGAAGAGGATATTTTGCGCTGGAAGGAATATAACGGGCTGAGCTTTATCGCCTGCGCCTGCAAATTTACCGAAGCGACGGCCGCGGAAACGCCCGCCTTTTCCGCGCGAAAGCGCGTAAAGGAGCTGATTGCGGCATTGAAAAAAGAAAATCCCAACGTGGAGAACAATATTTTTCAGAGCATACACAACGTGCAGCTGGACACCATGGCAGGGTATAAACAGGCGGGAACGGAACATTCCTTTTTAGAGAAATTCGGGATAAACGGAGGACGGAAAGAAAAGTGAACGAAGAGGAGAGACAGTGGCGAAACCGCTTTTCGGAGCTTGCCGAACGCGCTTACGCACGGGGCAGGTATGAGTTTACCGACTTCCTTTCCCTCGCCGAGGTACAATATTTATATTCTGCCGAAAAGGAGCTCGCTTATGCGGGCGTCGCCCTTTGGGGCGGTTACGAGGGCGCGGAGAGACAAATAGCGGGGTTTGGAAACTGCGCCTATGAGGCGGCGTTTCCCGTCTGCTGTCTGAAAATAACGCCGACAAACGCAAAATTTGCCGAGGAGTTTACCCATCGCGATTATCTGGGCGCTTTGGTCAATCTCGGGCTCGAACGTTCCACGCTGGGCGATATCCTGCCCGTCCGCGGCGCGGCGTATGTCTATTGCTTAAGCAAGGTTGCGCCGTTTATCGCGGAAAATCTCAAACGGATACGCCATACCGACGTCGCCTGCGTCCCCACGGCGGAACAGGTATCCGCCAAAAAGGAAAAGACGGAGGAGACGCTGTTTCTCTCCTCTCCGCGGGCGGACTGCGCGGTGGCCGCGGTCTATCGCCTTTCGCGCGGCGACGCGGAGGCATATTTCGAAGCGGAACGCGTATTTATCAACGGCAGACTTTGCACGCGGCCGTCCAAAGAGCTGGAGCAAGGCGACGGAGTGACGGTACGGGGCAAGGGTCGGTTTGTATTTGCCGAAATATTCGGCGAAAGCCGTAAAGGGCGGCTGAGGTGCAGAATCGAAAAGGACGGGTAAAAGCTTTTGACGGCGGAGCCGTAAAGGGCGTGAAGCCTTAAAAATCGTCGAAAATATATCGAATAAAAGCCTGCCGCAAAAATGCGCGGCAGGCTTTTTATATGCGGAGAGAAATTAGCGTTTTTTCCGATATTCGGAGGGGGAAACGCCGTATTGCTTTTTGAAGCTCTTGGAAAAGTAAAGGGAATCCGTAAAACCCGTCTGAAAAGCGATCTCTTTCACCGACAGCTCCGAATTTAACAAAAGATCGAGCGCCTGTTCCATGCGGATATCGCACAGATACTTTTTCAGGGAAATATGCGTTTCCTTTTTGAAGATCGAACACAGATAAGAGTGGCTGAGATTAATCATAAAGGACAGGTCCTCTATTTTGAAATCGGGATTGGCATAATTGATGAAGATGAGATTTTTTATTTTTTCGATATAGTCGGAGGTTTCCGTGCGGGCTGCGGTATTTTTGGGCTGGCGTTCGCCCGCTATGTGCGCCGTCAGTTCGAAAAAGAAAGCAAACATTTTTTCTTTGGAGGTGGTGACGCCCGTGTTATTGGAAAAAAACGAATTGGCCAACGCCTTGACCCTGTCGGGCGACTCGCAGCGATAAACGGGGCTTTCCCTCGTAAAAAGGAGGTCTTTCATGTAGTCTCCCACAAGACTGCCCGTAAGGATAAACCAAAAATATTTCCACGGATCGGAGGGAACGGCATAATATTTATGCGGCTGATAGGGAGAGATAAAAAACATATCGTTTTCTTGCAGATCGTATTTTTTATCGTCGATAAACAGCGTCCCGCGGCCGTTTAGGATAAAATGGAGAGTAAAATAATCCTGCTTCCGCGTATAGAGTAGCGGGGGGATATTTCTGAGGTCGTGAAGTCCTATTTCGGAGATATTCAGCTCCGTAAAGGGTGAACGGTAATTCCTTAACACATTTTTTTCCGGAAAATGGTAGATACCCACTGTAAAACCTCCCGAACTCTTTTTTTTATTATAACAGATAAAACATGGTTTTGCAAATAAATCACAATAAAAAATTCCATATTAATCATAAAAAAATTTATAGACTTCCCAATCGTAGTATGATAGAATAAAATTGCGGTAAAGATAGATGCCGCAGAGAAAAAAGCGTTTCCGTCTCGGAAGCGTCAGAAAAAGCCCAAGGAAGGGTACCCTTCTGTTTTGCGTTGCAAAACAGACAAACGTTGAGAGGAGCGAATTATGGAAAGCAAGATAAAAGTAGGCGTAATCGGTTTGGGCAGCCGCGGTTCGTCCATGCTCAAAAGCGTCCTGCTGAAAAATACGGAAATCGAAGTCGCGGCGGTGTGCGACGTATATCGTGACCGCGTGGAAGAAACGGCGAAGCTCGTTGCCGAAACGTACGGCAGGGAGCCGTCAAAGACCCTCGATTACCGTGAAATGACAAAAAACGCGGCGATCGAGGCGGTATTTGTGTTTACCGACTGGTCAACGCATATCGGCATCGCGATGGACGCTATGGAGCGCGGCAAGGCGGTGGCCATGGAAGTGGGATGCGCCTATTCCGTGCGGGAATGCTGGGATCTCGTGCGGACATACGAACGGACAAAGTCGCCGTTTATGATGCTGGAAAATTGTTGCTTCGATAAAGACGAGCTGATGGTCACAAATATGGTGCGACGGGGAAAGCTGGGGACGGTTGTTTATTGCTCGGGCGCGTACGGGCACGATTTGAGAGAAGAGATTGCGGACGGATATAAAAACCGACATTATCGCAAGGATAATTACCTGCACCGAAACTGCGAAAATTATCCCACGCACGAGCTGGGACCCATCGCAAAGATTCTCGACATCAACCGCGGAAACCGCATGCTGTCTTTGGTTTCGTTTGCGAGCAAGGGCGTCGGAATGCGCGAATACATAAAGGAAAAACGTCCCGAAGAATATTCGGACGGGCTTGTTTACCGCCAGGGAGACGTCGTGACGACCTTGATCAAGTGCGCCAACGGCGAGACGATCCGGCTGAAGCTGGATACCACGCTGCCGCGGCGTTACGACCGGGAATTTACCGTCCGCGGCACGAAGGGGAACTTCCAACAGACGCTGGAATCCGTGTTCCTCGACGGTGAGGACGAGTGGGCAACGCCCGAAAAAGTGATAAACAACAGGGAAAAGTACGCGGAATATTTGCCTCCCGTCTGGAAGAATATGACGGAGGAGGCCAAGCAATCGGGGCACGGAGGCATGGACGGCATTACGGTGGGCGAATTTATCCGGGCGCTGAAAACGGGCGGCGAGATGCCCGTTGATGTATATGACGCGGCGGCCTGGATGAGTATAAGCGCGCTCAGCGAGGAATCCATCGCAACGGGATGCGTCGTGCCCGTCCCCGATTTCACGGACGGAAAATGGGTCACCCGCAAGTCGAAAGACGTAATAGAACTCGAATGAGCGTCCTGATTTTCTCCATGAAAAAAGACGCTTGAAAAGGGGACGGAATGAGAAATAAAAACGATACAAACGGACTCAACGGCTGGGGAAGATTCAGATATTCGGTATATGAATTTTTCCGCCGCCTCGGCGAGCCCTTTCAAAGAAAAAAGAAAAGCGCGCACATGCGCAATATGAAGCACAGCCTCTGGCTGTTTGCGTATCTGGTGCTCGCTTTGCCCATACTCCATTTCTTTATCTTTTATGTCTATGTCAATTTTGACGGGGTAGCGCTGGCGTTCAAAGACGTCTCCACGGGGGCGCTCACCTTCGGTAATTTCCGTTACGTGTTCAAAGAGCTGGTTTCGGGCGGAAGCGAGATGTTTACGGCCATAAAAAATACGTTTGCCTTTTGGATGCTGGGCTGGATTCTGATGCCGATCAATATACTCGTCAGTTTTTTGCTGTATAAAAAGCTTCCGGGATATAAATTTTTTCAGGTGGTGTTCTTTTTGCCCAGCATCATCGGCGGGGTGGTTTGGATGACGGCGTACAAAAATTTTATCATGCCTTCAGGGCCGCTATGCAAAGTTCTGGTCTCGCTCGGGGTTTTTGAAAAGGACGCTGTTCCCGAATTTCTCGCCAATTCGTCCTACGCGCTGAAAGCGGTGCTCTCCTCCAATATCTGGCTGGGAATCCCCGCCAATATGCTGATCTACTGCGGCTCGCTGGCGCGGATTCCGCACGAAATCATCGAGGCGGGAAAGCTCGACGGGGTAGGCTTTTGGCAGGAAATAAGGCATATCACGCTTCCCCTGTTGGGGCCGCTCATCGGTACGCAGGCGGTGCTGAACATCATCGGGATGCTGGGCGCTTCGGGGAATATTCTGCTTTTAACCGAGGGACGGAGCGGCACGACGACCTTGAGCTACTGGTTTTACGATCAGATCGTCGTCGGCGGAAACTATAACGTTCCCGCGGCGATGGGGCTTTTGATGACGCTGTTTACGCTGCCTTTCGTATGCGTGGGCAGATGGGTCACCAACAAGATAGAAGATATCGAATATTGAGGGGAGGTAAATATGGAAAAATCCGAAAGTCTTCACGCGGTGAAGGGAAAAAGCGAAAAAATCGTATTTGCCGTCTTTTTCGTCATCTTCTTTCTCTATGCCTTAAGCCTCCTCTATCCGATGGTATGGATGTTTTTTTCTTCCTTGAAAAAGAGTTTGGAATACGAGGCGGGAGATCCGTTCGCTCTGCCCAAGTATTGGAAGTTTGAAAATTACCTCACCAGCTTTCGGACGCTCAAGGTGGGGGAGACGGGGTATTTCGGAATGATCTGGAACAGCCTCTGGATCAATGTCCTGTCGATCGCAGAAGGGGTGTTTGTCTCGGCGGCGGTATGCTACGTCGTGGCGAAAATCAGTTTTCCCGGCCGCAAGGTCGTCTATTCCGTAATTATTCTGCAAATGATGCTCCCCATTTACGGCTCGATGGCGCCCGCTCTGCTGTTGAGTAAAAATCTCAACATCTACGATACGCCTTTGCAGGTAATTATTTCCTCTTTGGCCGTGGGCGGCAGTAAGTTTCTTATCCTTCAGGCCTTTTTCAAGGGAATCCCCTGGGAATATGCGGAGGCGGCGTACATGGACGGCGCGTCTCACTGGCAGGTATTTGTCAAGATCATGTTTCCGCAGGCGCTGGCGCCGATGATGACGTTTGCCATTACCGATTTTATCGGCGGCTGGAACGATTACATGACGTCGTTGATCTGGCTGCCCAGCTTCCCTACGCTGGCGACGGGGCTGTATAAATATGAAGCGGCGATGATACGTTCGATCAATTATCCCGTATATTTCTGCGGCGTCATCATTTCCGCGATCCCCGTGCTTACCGTCTTTATCTGCTTCCGCGATACGTTTATGTCAAGCCTGAGCATGGGCGGGCTGAAAGGATAACGAAATTTTTAAGGCGATTTGTTCAAAGCCTACGAAAAAGAAGCTTTGAAAGGGTCGGTGGAAAGATATTTCGACAAGGAGAATTGTTATGAAGAAGACAGTTGTTTTTATGCTGGCCGCCGTTTTGTGCTGTTCGTTTACAGGCTGCACAAAAAAAGTGGATAATTCGGAAAATACCCTGGAGATCGCGTATTACGACGCCGGTTACGGGTACGAGTTTATCGAACGGTGGGGCGAAAAGTTTGAGGCGTCGCACCCCGGCGTATCGGTGGTGCTGTCCAAGTCCTCGGACGTCGATCCGAAAGATTTGCTGTCGGCGGGCCCCGGGGGAAATTCCGTCGATCTGTTCATTCACGGAACTGTTTTTAACAGCTACGCCTATATGGGTGAAAAAATGCTGAAGGGCTACGACTGCGTTTTAGAGCCTATCGACGACGTGCTGGAGAGCAAGATCGACGGCGAAACCGTTTACGATCGGTTTATGGACGGTTACGAGCCCAAAAAGGTCAATGGGCATTACTACAGCTTCAGCTGGGCGACGGGCATGACGGGGCTGGTATATAACGCGACGAAATTCGACCGTGCGGGCTACGAGGTTCCCAATACGACAGACGAGCTTTTGAAGCTGTGCGGCGAGATTAAGGGGGACGGGGAGATTCCTTTCGTTTTTTCCTCCGCTACGGGCTACTGGACGTATCTGCGCAACGTTTGGTATATGCAGTATCAGGGCGTTGACGGCATGATCGATTTCTTTAACGGCATAGACGACGGTTCGTACAGCAGGGATATCTTTTTGCAGCAGGGCAGGCTGGTGTCTCTCGAAACGCTCGACAGCCTGATAAACGCCGAAAAAAAATACAACCATGGCAGCGTGAATACGTTGACGTTTACGCAGGCGCAGGCACAGCTTATTTTAGGCAACGGCCTGATGATGGTCAACGGCGACTGGCTGGAAAACGAGATGAAGAGCGTAGAGGACGAGGACGAAAACAAATATACCTTCAGGATGATGAATACCCCCGTCGTCAGCGCAATCATTGAAAAATGCGAGACGATCGCGGACGATGCCACGTTGAGCAGGGTGATCGATTATGTGGACGGAAATCTCGACAGAAGCGAAATCGCCGACGTTTCGGACGCGGATATAGCCAGGATCGACGAGGCGAGGCATTGCCGCCATTCCATCGGCGGACAGCACACCGTAGGTATCCCCGTCTATGCGACGGCCAAGGAACTTGCCAAGGAGTTTCTCAAATATATGGCGACGGACGAGGCGCAGCAGATCTATATGGATTGCACGTCGGGAAATATGCTCCCCTTTATGTACGACATAGAAAAAAATGCGGAGCTTTGGGAGAAAAAGAGCGATTACAGCAAATCCATCTACGCCCTTACCGAGGGGGCGATCTATTACGGCGGCGACGGAAACGCTATCAACGGCCTTTCCGACTGGACGGGCGGACGGGAAAATCCCGAAATCTTTTTCACGGCGCAAAACGCGGCCGACCGTAAAACGCCCAAGCAGATTTTCGACGAGGAATACGCCTATTGGACGGTGGAGAAGTGGAACCTTCTCCTGAAATCCGCAGGATTGCTTTGACGGACGAAGACCTCGGGCAAGGAGAATAAAAGATGAGAAAACAAGTGATCAGCGCGGCGCTGTGCGCCATGCTTTTGTTCGGCGCGGGCGGATGCAAGGAAGAATGCTCCGCGGGGAAGTTGGAGGTTTGGTCCTATACGGCGGCCGAGCGCATTCTGCGGGATAAGGACTATGCGGCTTCATTCAAAAGGGCGGGGCGGCTGGATATCCTCGCCTGCAAAAACGAGGAGGAGGGCGGACAGCTTATTCTGACGCCCGAAAAGGCGGTAAAAAACTATACGCTGGTTCTTTCCGATCTCAAATCGGCGGACGGCAAAACGCTGAAAAAAGAGAGCTTTTCCGTTTATCATCAAAAATACCGCAATGTAACCGTGGCCTCGGAGGGGTATTCCGCGGGCTTGGGCTGGTATCCCGACGCCCTGTTGCCCATGGCGAAAGCGGAGGAATACGGCGAAAATAAAATCTCCGCGGGCGAAAACCAGGGCGTCACGGTAAGCTGCAAAGTGCCCGCCGAACAGGACGCGGGCAAATATACGGGAACGTTTCTTCTCCGCGCGGACGGGACGGAATACGAGATTCCCGCGTCGGTGACGGTGACGGATTATACGTTGAGCGACGAGGTCACGGCCAAGAGCTGTTTTCTGCTGGGCAGGCACTATCTGCAATTTTACGGAGACAGCACCATGGAAAATTACGAGAGATACTACGAGTATCTGGTGGAACACCGCGTAATGCCCATGTACCTGCCCGCCCTCAATTACGATATATCCGATTACACGGCCCGCGCCCACGAGTATGCGGCGAGAGAGGACGTTTCCTCTTTTGCGGTGCCGTACAAGGAAACGTACAGCAAAACGCATAAGGATATAGACGTCGATTGGGATTTCCTGGAGGAAATGACGAAATCCCTTGCGCTGAAATCGATCGAGACGGGCGTGAATATCGTCGGAAAATGCTACTATTATTTCGGAATAATAGATGAGGCGCGCATGGGCGGCATCGAAGACCGAGCCGCGCGGATCTGTAATCAGGCGTATCTTCTCGTCAACCGTCTCGCGGACGAACTTGCGGCCGCCGCCTCCGTAACGGGAGAGATCAAGGACGAGGTATGCGCTTCGCTGCGTAAAATTCCCTGTCTTGAAACGAGCGAATATACCGAGCGGATGAACAACGGCGGCGAGGGCGTAAGAAACTGGTGCCCCTTATTCAACTATTTCGATACGGCGACGGAGCGCGAATTTTATAAGTCCCTCGGGACGGAAACCTGGTGGTATGGCTGTATCGGGCCGAACAATCCCTATCCCACCTATCAGATCGACGACGCCTTGATCAGCTCGAGAATCGTCAGCTGGATGCAGAAAGATTACGGCCTTGCAGGCAATCTGTATTGGGAAACGGTGTTCTGGACCCGTTACCGCGACGAGGTGCGCGAAAAGACGGACGTGTATGAGGGCGATCCCATGCATTTTCCCGGCGACAACGGGGACGGGTATCTGGTGTATCCCGGCGACGTTTACGGTATTGACGGCCCCGTAGGGAGCATACGGCTCGAAAGCATTCGCGACGGCCTGGAAGAATATGAGATGCTTGCGGATCTGGAAAAACGCTATGCGGCGACGGGGGTGGACGATACCGACCTGTTGCAGACGCTTTACAGCCGATTGTATGCGGGCGCCAGGGTTACGACGACCGCGGGGGAATTTATGCGGGTGAGAGAAACGCTCTATGGGGCGGCGGCCTTATGCCAGGGCTACGACACCTATATTTCGGATATCCGCGCGACGGGAGAAAAGACCGTGTTCGAGATTTTGGCGGCCGACGGCGTTGCGCTGAAAGCGGGCGGGAAGCTCCTTTCGGGCGCCGAAGCGGAAAAGGAAGGGTATAAGCGATATACGGTGGAAGTCTCCCTCGAGGGGCCGAGCAACGCGCTTTCCCTCACGGCGGAAAAGGACGGCAAAAGTCAGACGATGAGGCTCGATCTGGGCGGAAAGAGCACGCTGCTCACCACGTTGGACGGCAACGGCGCTCTTGAAGCCTTCTCCTCGGATATGGCGGAGCTGTCCGTGGCGGACGGCACGCTCGAGGACGACAATATGGATACCCGCGTTCTCAAAGCGGTATTCGGCGCAAGCACGGATAAGGTGCAGTCGCTGAGATTTACGGCGGCGGGGCTGTCTGCGCTGCCCGAAAGCGACACGCTTCTTTTCGACCTCTATAATATGGACGGAGACGTGGGCCTGACCGTTTACGTTTCGGTTTCCGCAAAACCCGTTCTCATCCCCGTCGGCGCCGTCACGCTGAAGCACGGCTATCAGAAGGTAACGCTGTCCGATCTTGGCTCGCTGGCCTGGGATACCTACGGCGACGTGCGGTATATCGCGTTCCATTTCGGCTCGAAATCCGACGTCGCAAGGACTGTTTTAATAGACAATATCGTGCTTCGGGCCCGGGAGGTGACCGAATGAAGGGTGCGGGAAAAATTTTCTGCGTATTGATGCTGGCGCTTCAGCCGATGCTGGCGGCGGGGTGCGCGTCGGGGGAGACGGGCGAAACGCTCTCTCTGCCCGAGGGGTATCGTTCGCTGTTCAATTTCGAGGAATACGCGGAATTCGGCGGGGTCATGCAGAAGAACTATTTCGGGAAATATTCGATAAATACCGACGGCAGGTACGTGAAGAACGGCGTCGGCTCGGCAAAGCTGGAACCCTGCGGCGAGGGCTATGCCGATCCGTACAGCCGTCCCGCGCTGGTTATGTATCCCGCGAAAATCGCGGCGGAAAACGCGGATTTTTCCAAGGCGGAACGGGTGGTGTTCGATCTTTATAATACCTCGGACGAAAGCAAGGTCTGCTATTTTTCTTTGGGCGTCGCTTCGAGCGGGGACGTGCTGGAAACGGAGGTGATGACTTACGTCCTGCCTCCGAAAGCCTGGAGCAAATGCGTGTATGAAATAGAATACGAAAAGCTTGCGTATATCTACGATTTCACCTCGCTCGAGTATATGTCGTTGGAGTTTGACGGCCTCACGCCGTCCGACGCGCGCACGGCCTATTACCTCGACAACGTCCTTGTGAAAGATACGGAGGAAAAGAGAGAACCGACCCCCATCGTGCTCGGCGAGGGAGAGGTGTGCGATTTTGAAGCGGACTATCAGCGTTATCTGCTGTATGTCACGGGCTATGGCGCCTATACGCCTTACGTGCCCGAAATCACGGTAAATACCGATCCCCGTTTCGTTTCCAGCGGAGAGAAATCTCTGAAGCTTCACATACCGCACGGCACGGAAAACGAAAGCTGTTACGTACGGATCATGTTCTGCGAAGCGTTGATCGAAAAGCTCGATTTTGCTTCTCTCGGAGAGGACTACGATATCGTGTTTGATCTCTATAACGACAGCGACTCGGCCTTTCATATCGAAAGCGACGTCAGAAGCGAAAACAAATTTTATGCCGTCGCCCATACGCCCACGCCGAAAAAGTGGGTGGAATGTCGTTTAAGCCTCGCGGAAGCTGCCGCGAAAAACCCCGCCAAGGAGGGAGAACCTTCCTTCCTTTCGCTGATAAATTCCTACGAGATCACCTACGGCAATTTTGCGGGGAGCAGTGCGGCGGACGATAAGGATATCTATATCGACAATATACGGCTGGAGCCTCGCAGCAACTGACCGTAAGGAAAAAATAGGGAGGAAAACTATGAATAAGCAACTTAAAAAAGTACTGTTCGCGCTTTTGGCCGCGGGATGCGTTTTATCGGCGGCCGCGTGCACCGAAACAAAGGCGTTTACGCGGGAGGAGGCGGAGGCTCAGCTTGACGGATTTATCGTCCCCGAAAGCGTGACGCAGGAAATCGGCAGCGAATATGCCATACCCAAGGTAGTGGTATTCGACAGCGACGGCGGGGAACATACGCCCGAAGTCTCCGCAAAGTGCGGGGATAAAACGGCGGAAATCGTCGGCGGAAAACTCAGGCTCGAAAAATTGCAGGAATATACGCTTACCTATACGCTGGAATATAAGGGCTTTACATTCGAAAAAGTCCTGCGCGTCAGCGTCACGGACACGGGCAAGCCGATCATCAGCGTGGATGGGAGCACTGCCAAGCATCGGGTAAACGAAGAGATGACCCTGCCCGAATACGAGGTTTACGACGCGGGCGGAATCGCTTCCGAGACGATTGAAATCTACGACCCCTCCGACAATAAAACGTCGGGCGCCGTTGACGGAAAGTTTATGCCCTCCGAGCGCGGCAGATACCGCATGGTAATCACCGCGACGGATACATCGGGAAATTCCGACAGCGCGCAGACGTATTTTTACGTTTCGGGCGAACGTGCGGAATTCGACGGGCTGGAAGATTTCGAGGAAGGGCTGGACGACGGTTTTCTTTCGGGGGAGGGACTCTCTTTCAAGCTTGAGGAAAAGGACGGAAACTTTTACGCTTCTACGGGCATGGACGCCTTCTGGCCGCACGTGGTATTCGACAAGGGCGCGTTCGACGGCTACATGGCGAAGGGGTACGACAAGCTGCACCTTACGCTTTGGGGAAGCAACGTTTCCTCTCATCAATTCTATTATGAAAAGGCGAAGGACGTTTACACGTACGGCGAGCTTAAAGCGGGGGAAAAAACGGAGCTGTATATTCCTGCGGCAGACCTCGAATATATGTTGGGGAACGAGGGGATTTTCGAACTGATTTTCCTTAACGAGGTGCCAAACGAAAAATTTGAGCTGTGCATAGACGATATCTACGGCGTTTTCGACGGCGGTTATCTCAAGCAGGAAGCGGAGTATTCTCCCGCGGAGCTGTTGAAAAAAGAAATTCCCGACGCAAACCTCACTTCTTTCAAGGCTTATAAAGACGGCACGGAGACGGCGCACGGCGGGGCGGCGGATAAATTTAAGCCCGCAAGCGACGGAGCTTATACGCTGGAATATGCTCTCGAAGGAGGGCGCGGTGCGGCGCGGATCGTCTATAACGTCGTGACCAACGCTACCGACATAGGTTTTGAGGATGGCATGAGCTCGGCGCTGGCGTTCGATCAGTGCACGGCGGAGCTTTCGGACGAACACGTCACGGAGGGCCGAAAGAGCTTAAAGTTGACGGCGACGGCCGCGCAGGGATATCCTACGCTGAAGTTCAGCAGGTATTTCCTCGAAAACGTATTTAAGGAAAAGGAGGCTTTTACTTTTGACCTCTATTTCGGCGGCGCGAAGAGCCATGAAGCCTATTACGAATATGCGAGCGGAAAATATCAATACTTTACCCATACGGCCTCTTCCTCTCTTACCGTCGTCGTAAAAAGAGAAGCGCTGGATTTCCTGCGGGACGAGGATTTGGAGTTTTTGGAATACGTGATCCTTAACGTAGAGGGCAGCAACGAGGAATTCTCTTTCTGGATCGATAACCTTCGCGGCGCGGATGTGACTCGACAGGCATATTATACCCATCAGACGGAAGCCTGTAAAATCGTCGCGGAAGGAATTAAAAAACTTTATCTCGACGGCGCCGACATTACGGCCCGCGCGACGATTACCGCGACGGACGCGACGCTTCCCGCCTCGCTTCTGACGGAAATCGGACGGAGCGAACTGCTGGTGATCGCGGAAGGCGGCGATCTGGTCTGTACGCTGGAGGTCATCGGCGAAAAGCTCGGTTTCGAGGACGGCAACGAAAGCCTCGCCCTTTCCTTCTCCGACGTGATGAAAACGAACGTGGCGTTGGATTTCCCGACGGAGGGGACGAAAAGCCTGCACGTCGAGGTGGGCGCGGATAACGGTTATCCTACGCTGAAGCTCGATAGAAAATTTTTGGAAAACGTGTTTGCAAATACGGAAAACGACGCTCTTTGTTTCGATCTGCGCGCCTATCTTGCGAAAAAAACGCACGAGGCCTATTTCGAGTGCGCTTCGGGAAAATATCAGTATTTTACGATTTCTCCAGATAAGACGATTACGGTGACAATTGAGAGGGCGGTTCTGGATTTCCTCAAGGCTGGCAATAAAAATACGTTGGATATCGTCATGCTGAATGCGGGCGACGCCAACGAGAGCTTCGAACTCTTTTTCGATAATTTCAGAGGCGTTAAAGCGGCTGCCCATACGTACTATACGGGATCGGGCACACCTTTTGAAATAAACGTATCGGGGATTAAAAAATTAATCCTGAACGGAACGGACGTGACGGGAGAAGCGCAGCTTGCGGCGGCAAAGGCTACGCTTCCCGCAGGGCTGCTCAAGTCGGCGGCGGGGATAAACGAATTGCTTGTGATTTCCGATGCGGGAGATTGGATCTATCGTCTGGAGGTAATCGGCGACTCGTTGAGCTTTGAAGGCGGAAACATTCCTTCCGCGCTGATGTTTGACGGCATCGCAAAAACGAACGTCGCGGGGGATTTCCCGACGGACGGGGTAAAGAGTCTGCATTTGGATATCAGCGTTGATAACGGTTACCCTACGCTGAAGATCGACAGAAGATTTTTGGAAAACGTGTTCGCAAACACGGAAATAAATTTCCTCTGTATCGATGTGACTCCCTATCTTGTCGATAAAGCGCACAACGACTGCTATTATGAATACGCAAAAAATCAATACGGCCGCTTTGACATCAAACCTAACCAGGCTTTCACGCTGAAAATCAAGCGGGAAACGCTGGAATTTCTTAAGGCAGAGAATAAGGCGACGCTGGATATCGTTATTTTCAATAACGGAGATTTGAACGAAGCGTTTGAATTATTCCTCGACAATTTCCGCGGCGTAAAGGAAATCGCGGAAACACAGACCGTTTATCAGTGTGAAGGAGTGACTTTCGCCGTAAACGGAGCAAAAAGCGTGTCTCTGGGCGGCAAAAATGTAACGGCAAACGCGACGATCGGCGATAAGCAGGCGACGCTTTCCGCCGCGGCGTTAAAAGGGCTTTCGGGCAAGCAGGAAGTGATTATACGTACGGCCGAGGGAAACTATCTCTACACGGTGAACGTCATCGGCGATAAATTGAGCTTCGAGGACGGCGAAATAGGCCCCGTGATATCCTTTGCCGACGTCACTCAGACAAACGTTGCGGGAGATTTCCCGACGGACGGGGTAAAAAGCCTGCGCATGAAAGTAGGTACAAACAACGGTTATCCCAATCTTAAAATAGACGCAAGATTTTTGGAAAACGTATTTGCCGATGCGGAAGTAAATTTCCTCTGTATCGATGGGAGACCGTATCTCGCCAAAAATGCTCACGGCGGATATTACGAATACGCTTCGGGGCAATACGATCGTTTCACGATCAATCCCGATCAGTCTTTTACGCTGAAAATCAAGAGAGAAACGTTGGAATTTCTTAAAGCAAACAATAAAGAGACGCTGGATATCGTTATTTTGAACGAGGCAGGGGGTTCCAACGAAGAATTCGAGTTGTTTTTAGACAATTTCCGCGGCGAAAAAGCGTAAACAGAAATATTGAGACGACGATGCCGTATAGTATCGTGCGGCGTTGCCTTAAAAAACGGCGGGGCGTCGGTCTTTCGGCGCCCTTTTTTATGGAGAAATTTTTTATGGAACTCTATATTTTATCCAATACCGTCAAGCACCGTTTCGGCGATTCTTTCGGCCGCGGGACGCGGCTTTCTCTCGTCGGCGCAAGGGGGGAACGGGTCGCATTTCAGGCGATTCTGCCCAAGCCTTTTCACAACGCTTTTGCTGAGGCTGACGGCGAATGGGACGCCGAAATCTTTTGGGAAAGGTACGTTAAGCTCTCCGCTTCCTCTTCCGGGCTGACGACCGCGGGGGAATATCCCGACGTCATGGTGGATGCTTCCCGTGCGGAAAAGTTCAAAGACAATACTTCCGAACGGGGGGAAGGCGTGCTTTGGTGTTTCGTAACTATCCCTGCGGACGCGGCGGGACGCCATACCGTTCGGCTGGAAGTAACGGCTGACGAGGGAAAGGCGGCGGTGGAAGCGGAGATAGAAGTGCTGGATTTTTGCCTGCCCGAACAAAACGGAAATGTCACCTCCTTTGCAATCCGGGAAGATATGATCAAAAGCGCCGATCCCGGAGAATTTCGGAAAAAGTATGACGAGCTCGTCGAGGAACATCTGCATTACCGCCTTTCTCCGACAAAGCTTCTTCCGTACGGCACGTGGGGGATTGAGGAGGCGTTATCGGAGGCAAGGAAACGGACGGCAGACGTCCGTTGTGCGGCCTATTCTCTGCCCTATAAGACCTTTCGCGAGGATACGATTTACGAAAAGGAACAGGAATGCCTCGACACGGATTACCTCCGTAAGTTGCTGACGGCGTTTGCCGAGAACAGCACGGACGAGTGCGACCTTTTGAAAAAAGCTAATTTTTATATCACCTTTATCGACGAGCCCGCGCCCGAAAGGTTTCACAGCGTAAGGCGCGTTTACCGCGAAATCCACGACCTGAAACGGGAAGTGGCGAAAAGCGTCGATTTTACGGGCAGACGCGGCGTGGAAAACAGCCTTTTGACGTTGGATAATATCGTTACGGTATTTAATAAGGAGCCGATTTACGGCGAGGTGGATACCTGGTGCCCGACGTATTGGGGATATTTTAAGCCCGAATACGTCTATGAGGAAAAAAAGCTCCGCGGGTTGGGAAAAAAGAATTGGTGGTACGGGTGCGTGGCGCCCAAAACGCCTTTTCCCAATCTGCATACGGACAGCCCCATGCGCGACAGCCGCTTCGAAAGCTGGCTGAGGTTTTTGTACGATATTTCGGGCAATCTGTATTGGGCGACCAACCTTACGAAAAAATACGACGAAAAAGCCCGGGAATATACCGACTGCGACGTTTTGAAGGAAACGCTTCTCTTTCCGGGCGCCTGTGGGGACGGACTGCTCTTTTATACGGAGACAAAATACGGCGCGCCGCTTCCGTCGCTTCGGCTGTTCAGCCTGTATCTCGGTTTGCAGGAATACGAATATTTTATGCTTATAGAACGCGCCGCCCGTAAAGCGGAGTGCTTTTACGGCAGAAAAACGGATATAAAAAAGTCTTTGTGTTCCCTGTTTGACCGTATCGCCAAAGGCACGATGCTGGTCTATGATTTCGACGCGGAAGAATTGCGGCGGGAGCTGGGCGGACACGTCGTTTTTGCCGAAAATAATATTTTTGTGGAAAGCGAAGCTGCCCCCGACGCAAATCGTGCGCTCGTATATTCGCCCGCGGAAGCGGAAATTTTCTGTGACGGAAAAAAGGGCTCGGAAATCGTATGCGGGAAGGGGAAATGCACGGTATTTACCTTTAAGGCGGGCGAACGCTGCATTGCGGAAATCTCCGCAGAAATCGGAGGGAAAAGCCTGTGTCTGAAAAAACGGATAAGTCCCCGCAGAATATGGCTTCCGCCCGCCGAAGCGGAGGCGCGCGGCGAAAAAGTTTTTTGTGAACCGTTCAGAAAAGAACTATATGTGCGGATCGGAAGCTTTGTCAACGAGGAAGCGCCCGCGCTGTTTCTACCCGTCGAAGGGGATTTTTCCGAGGCGGACAGAATAGAGGTATTTATCGAAAGCTTTTCGGACGACGCCTTTATTCTCAATACGGTATTGATAGATTCGGAGGGGAAGAGATATTGTGCGGGCTACGGCGTGGCGGAAGAGAACCGTAAAAGCAAAATCTCCGTGGCTGTCTGCCGCCTCACCCAAAACCGACTGAACTCGGAAGCGGACGCGCTCCCTTGCGAGCACGCCGAAGAAAATGCCGCTGTTTCGGCCAGGTTCGGTTTCGGCCGCCTTTCGGGGATCGAACTGATGCTCGGCAATAACGTCAAGTTGCTCGACGACAACAGGGAACGCCGCCGATCGGAATATTCTTTTCTCATCAAGGGCGTTTCTGTGACCTTTACCACATAAACAAAAAAACGTTCTTCCACGGAAGAACGTTTTTTTACTTGCCGAAATAGGCGCCGTTTCTGCGCGCAAACGGATCGGCTTTTCTTGCGATAGTACCGACTATTTACGAAAAGCCGCCCGTTTATCCAAAAAATCGATTGAAAATTTTTGTAAAAATACCTTAAAAAACAAAAAACGCCGTCGGGCTATTTTTCGGCCGCGGCGTTTTCTCTTTCCGTTTTATATTCGGCGATCGCCTTGGAAAGCTGATCGGGGCAGGAAGTGCCGTTTCTGCATCTGATGCCGCAGAGAAGCGCCTGGATATCGTCGATATCCTTGCCTTCGACGAGCCTTGCGATCCCCTGGAGATTGCCGCCGCAGCCGCCGATAAACCGCACGTTGTGCAGCTTGTTTTCGGCATCGACGTCAAAGAGGATCTGCCTCGAACAGGTTCCTTTCGTGGAATAAGTAAACATAATAAATCACCTCGCTTGTACGATAATCAATCCACGAGCGTTTCGTAGATGGCGGAATAAAGCTCGGAAGCCTTGCTTTCCCAGTTTTTATAAATATTTTGCGCCGTTTTTTTGTCGGGAACGACAAATTTCAGCTCGAGCATGGGCTGAACGGGGGCGATGATTTTCAGAAATACGGTGTAAGTGCCGTCCTTGTTCTGATAGTAATCCGCCTTGCATTCCTGACGGTTGCGAAGCTTGCCGCTGTTCTTTTTGACGAAGGCGGAAATCTCCTCGCGGACGCTTTTGGGTATGTTGATGTAAAAATTGTTGAGGCTCTCTCTCCCGTCCGTGGTGATGGTGTAGAGCGGCTCCTCGTCGGAGGACAGACGGCAGATAAACCCGTCCTCCAAAAGCTTGGGCAAAAGCTCCATGCAGTCCATATAATTCAGCCAATTGTTGCTGGTGGTGCACATTTCCACGATCGTGCGCTCGGACAGGGCGCTTTCCATCTTATCGAAAACGAAAAGAACGATTAATTTGTTTACTGACGTTTCGCCCTGTATCTGCATTGGTAAAAGCTCCTCAAATGGTCGGAAAAAAGACCGAAAATAGTTTTTCGGCCAAATGAAGCCGCCCCTTAAACGGCGCGGCCGTCTTTCTGCAAAGGGAAAAATTTGTCCGCTTACGCGGCAAACTTTTTCAGCTTTTCCAAAAACGCTTCGCAGTCGTCGGAATAGATCTCCACCGTGAGGGGCTGGGAAAGATCGAGCGAGAAGATACCGAGGATGGATTTTGCATCGACGACGTATTTGCCGCTCTTCAAAAGGATTTCATAGGGGCAGTCCTGCGTAATGGCGACAAACTCTTTCACCTTCTGGGCCATTTCGAGAGAAATTTTAACGGATTTCATTTTTGATCGTACCTCCAAAATTTTTCGGTCGCCTATATTATACATAAATTTACAAGCAAAATCAAGATATTTTCGGAAAAATTCTTTAATTATTTTTGTTTTTGTGCTATAATGACACTATGGGCTGAAAAACCTATAAACAATATCTAATTTCGGCAAAACGAAAGGACGGAGGTCAGGAATAAAATGGAACTTACGGAAAAGACTGTCAGTAAAAATTACGTCTATCGGGGCAAGATCATCACCGTGCGCGCGGACGACGCGCTGCGGCCGGACGGCAAGCCCTGCAAGCGGGAGCTGATCGAGCATCCCGGCGGCGCGTGCGTGCTGTACGCGGAGGAAGGAAAAATACTGCTCGTTAAACAGTTTCGATATCCGTACGGCGAGGTGGTCTGCGAAATCCCTGCGGGCAAGCTGGAAAGAGGGGAGGACCCCATGAAAGCCGCCGCGCGGGAGTTGGAGGAGGAAGCGGGCGTGCGCGCGGAAAAGCTGACGCTGCTTTTCGTAATGTACCCCTCGCCCGGATATACCGACGAAAAGATATATATTTATCGGGCGGAAAAGGGGACGCGCGCGGCCGCGCATCCCGACGAGGGGGAATTTCTCACGGCGGAGGTTGTGCCCGCGGAGAAGGTGAAAGAAATGCTGGAGGCGGGCGAAATCAAAGACGCAAAGACGATCATCGCGCTTCAGGCATATTTCCTGTCTGAAAAAAGCGGAAAGGGATATTGACAGAAGGGACGGGGTGTGATATAATCTTCAAAGAAACGTCTGCAAGGGGAAAGGGGAACGAAAAATACATGATTTACGAAATAGCCGATCTGCGGATACAAATAAAAAACCGCTGTTCTTTCACGACGGAATTTTGCAAGGGGTATCTCGCGGCGGATCAGGCACAGCCGCCCGATCTGTCGGCGGCTGCCTCCGAACAAGCCTTTTCGGAGGAAAAGAAATCTTGTCCCGCCTATTCCGACGGATATATTGAAAATATCTGTATCTACCGCGATCTCTGCCTGCGCCTGCCGCGGCTGGAGCGCTTTCTGCTGCACGCGGCGGTGCTGGACTATAAAGGGGAGGGATACGCCTTTCTGGGGCGCAGCGGCGCGGGAAAATCGACGCATACGGGGCTTTGGCTGAAGTATCTGCCCAAAGCGAAAATCCTCAACGGGGACAAGCCGATCGTCGCCTGCACGGAGAGCGGCTTTTATGCCTACGGCACGCCCTGGATGGGCAAGGAAGGGCGCGGGGAAAAGGGCAGGGCGTCTTTGAAGGGGCTGTGCTTTCTCGAACAGGCAAAGGAAAATTCTCTCGTCCGACTGTCGGAAGGAGAGGTGGCTTCCCGTATTTTTACGCAGCTTTTGCTTCCGACCGACGAGGAAAACGCAGCCAAAACGCTGGAGCTGGCGGACGCGCTGATTTCGGCCGTTCCCGCGTATCTCTTGAAATGCACGATTTCGGAGGAAGCGGTGAAGCTGTCCTTCGAGGCGCTGACGGGCAAAAGCTACGAACGGGAAATTTAATAAAAACAGAGGGGTAAAAATATGAAGATCAAAAAGGGCTTCGTCCTGCGCAAAGTGGGCGGAGAGAACATCGTCGTCCCCGTCGGGGAAATGAGCAAGTCCTTTCACGGCATGATCAAGCTCAACGAAACGGGCGGCTTTTTGTGGAACTTTTTCTTAAAGGAACAAAGCGAGGAAGAGGCGGTCGCCGCTTTGCTGGGAGAATACGAGGTCTCGCGGGAGGAAGCGGAAAGGGACGTCGAAAGGTTTGCCGAGATCCTGCGCTCCAATGCCTTTGCGGAGTGACGAACGCCGTGACGGACATGGAAAAAAAAGAAAAACTCAACATCGAGGAAGTCCTTTTGAAAGAGGGCAAGTACGTCGGCCCGACGTCGGGCGTCAGTATGCTCCCGATGCTGAAGACGGGGCGGGACAGCGTCGTGATACGCCCCCCGGCCGGGCGGCTGAAACGGCTGGACGTGGCCCTTTACAAGCGGGGCGGGGATTACGTGCTCCATCGCGTCATAGAGGTAAAGGACGGGGGATACGTTATCCGCGGGGATAACTGCTACGGCGACGAGGCGGTGCGCGAAGGGGACGTGCTGGGGGTTCTGACGGAATTTTTCCGCAAAGACAAACACGTTTTCTGCACCGATAAAAAATATCTCCGTTATGCAAAGCGCCGCGTGAAGCTCTATCCCGCGAGACGGTTTTTCGCGCGCGTGAAAGGTCGGCTGAAAAACGTCGTCAAGGCGTGTCGGGGCAGGGGAAAAAAGAGAAACGACGGGGCGGAAAAATGAAGAAAGACAAAGGGCAGGGGACGGAAAAGGGAAAAGCGTGGCTGAAAAGGGAAATGCGCCCTTATCGGCCCTTTATCCTTTTTTTAACGGCGCTCACCGTTGCGGGTACTCTGCTTTCGCTGGCCTTCGCCTATCTCACCCGCTATCTCGTCAACAGCGCGTCGGAAAAGGACGGGAAAAGATTGATTCTCTTTGCCGTTATTCTGCTTTCGACGCTTTTGCTGCGCATTCTCGTTCAGACGGCGGTAAAATATCTCTCCGAAAAGGGCCGCGCGAAAATTTCGGTGGAGCTTAAAAATAAGCTGTTTTTCAGGACGCTCCGCGCCGATTACGCAAGCTTCGAAAAGTATCACAGCGGAGATTTGCTCAACCGTTTCGATTCCGACGTAACGGAGGTGGCGGCGGACAGCGTCAATATTTTCCCCGCCGTCGCGGGAATGATCGTACAGTGCGTGGGCGCGGTCGCCGCGCTGCTGACGCTGGACCCGCTGTTTACGGCGATTTTTGTCGCGGGTGCGGCCGTCGTCGGGATTTTGACGGCGCTGTTCCGCCGAAAGGTGATGAGCTATCATCGGGAAATGACGGAGGCGAAGGGCGAGAGCCGCGCGTTTATGCAGGAGAGCCTGACCTCCGCGCTTACGCTCAAGGCCTACGGCACGGAGGAAAAGTCGGCGGAAAAATCGCGCGGGCTGCTGGATATTTATTATCGGAAAAGAATGAAACGCGCCCGTTTCACGGCGGGCATGAGCGGCGTCTTTTCCCTGCTCGGCAACGCGGGCTTTATCTTTGCGGTGATCTGGTGCGGCGTGGGGATTATGCGCGGCACGACGGATTACGGGTCTATCCTCTCGATCGTTTTGCTGTTGGGACAGCTGCAACACCCCGTTTCCGCCTTTTCTTCCGTCATGCCTTTGGTATATGCCCGCGCGGCGAGCGCGCAGCGGCTTTGCGAGCTGGAGGAAATCCCGCCCGAGCCGCCGGGGAGTTCGGATATCGGGCCTCTTTATGCGGGACTCGAGCGTTTCATCGTAGAGAGGCTTACCTTTGATTACGGCAGGGAAAGGCTGTTCTGCGATGCGTCTGCGGAAATCGAAAAGGGATCCGTCGTCTGTATCACGGGCGGATCGGGCAGCGGAAAAAGCACCTTGTTCAAGCTCCTTCTAAATGTTTATACTCCCTTGAGCGGGGGTGTTTACGCGGCGTTGCATGGAGAAAAAATTCCGCTGACGGCAAAGGAACGCGGATTGTTTGCCTACGTGCCGCAGGGAAATTTTCTCTTTTCGGGGACGATACGCGAAAATCTCGTCTTTTTTTCGGAAGAAAAGGACGAGGCGTTGTCGGAAAGGGATGGAAATACGTCGAAAAAGAATAAGGGTAACTCGGAAAACGGCGAAAGCGCGCGGGAAAAGAAAGGAGGCGTTTCGGAGAAAAAAATAAGCGCGGCCCTGAAAGCGGCATGCGCGGAGTTTGTGTGGGAGCTGCCCGAAGGGTTGGACACGCCCCTGCGGGAACGGGGCGGCGGACTTTCGGAGGGACAGCTTCAGCGGCTGGCCGTAGCGCGGGCCCTGCTTTCCGACCGTCCCGTATTGCTGCTCGACGAGGCGACCTCCGCTTTGGACGGGGAGACGGAAAGGAAGCTTTTGGAAAATATAAAAAATACGTCGGGAAAGACCTGCCTGATCGTCACGCACCGTCCCGCCGCGCTGGAGATCGCGGACAGGGTTCTGCGTATCGAAAAGGGGAAGATCGAATAGAGAGGGGGAGTGAAATGGATAGGGAAACCTTTTTGAAAACGGGCGCGTACTTTCTCGGGCTGGTGCGCTTGGGAGCGGAGAAAAATCGGAGGAAGTCGCTCTTTCCGAAAAAGCCCGACGGGGTGAAATGGGCGGATATTTTTTATTTGTCGGAAAAACACTCCCTTTCCGCCGTCACGTTTCGGGCGTTGGAAAGCGCGGACGAAAAGCCCGAGGGGGAAGTGTGGGAAAAGTGGGAGCGAGCCTACCGCGTCTGTGTGCACGCCGACATTCAGCAGCTGTTTGCCTGGGACGAGCTCAAAGAGGATTTTTCCGAAAAAGGGATAAACGTATTGCCCTTGAAAGGATTGCGCATTAAAAAACTTTATCCCGAAACCGTACTTCGGCTGATGGGCGATCTGGATATTTTGTACCGAAAATCGCAGTTTTTTGAAGTGAAAAACGGCCTGCAAGCGCTGGGCTATACCTATAAAAAGGAGAGCGCGGGCGGACATCATCAGATTTTCGAGCGGCCGCCCGTGACGCACGTGGAAATGCACCGCGCGCTTTTGCCCGACGAGTCTCCTTTTGCGGAATATTATGCCGATCCCTGGCAAAGGGCGCTGCCGACGGACGAGGAAAGCGTATATCGCTTTTCTCCCGAAGATGAGTACATATTTATGCTGATGCACGGTTATAAACATTTTTCGGGCGCAGGCAGCGGTGTCAGGACGGTGCTGGATTTTTACCTTTTCCTGAAGGCGTACGGCGATACGCTAAACAGGGAATACATCGACGGGGAAATCGCCGCGGCGGACGCTTTGGCAGAAAAGCGGGGCGCGGAGGGTACGCCGCTGAAAAATTTTGAGGCTATCCTCTTTCGGGAAATCGGGCTTTGGTTTGAAGGCGAAAGCGCCGTTTTGGACGAAACGGGGCTGGAAATTCTTTCCGACGGAGTTTACGGCAGGGCGGAAAAACGCTGGATCAAAGAGAGCCGAAAAGCGGGGCGCGGAAAATATCTGTTCGGACGGCTGTTCCCGCCCTTCAGGACGATGAAACAGGCCTTTCCCGTCCTTAAAAAACTGCCTTTTCTGCTTCCGTTTTTCTGGATATGGCGTATTTTGCGGGGCGTTTTCAAACGCCGAAAAAATATCGCGCGAGAAGTCAGGTGCGTAAACGAGGAATTCAGAAAAGAAGAAAAGTAAACTCGCGTCCGCAGGACGGTTTGGAAAAATGAACCGTGCCGCAGGAAAATTGAAAAAGACCGAACCGTGCCCGTCGGGGTGCGGAAAAGAGAAGTAAATCCGTATCTATTGCGGGCGGAGAAGGGAAACCGGAAGCATATCCGCGAAGAACGGCTCGGTATAGAAAACAAGAGTTTGACGGAACGGAAATTCGGTTATATTAAGATAAAACCAACGAAAATCAAAGGAGAAAAGAGTATGAGCAAAAAAATATTTATCGTGTCTTCCTCGCCGAGAAAAAACGGCAATTCCGACTTTCTGGCGGAGGAGTTTGCGCGCGGCGCACGGGAGGCGGGCCATGCCGTGGAAAAGGTAAATCTCCGCGATATGGAGCTGTAATTCTGCACGGGCTGTCTTTCCTGTCTCAAGCGCGGCGAATGTATCCTCAAAGACGGAGTCAACGCCCTGCTTCCGCGCGTGAGCGGCGCCGACGTGCTGGTGTTTGCCACGCCAATCTACTATTACGAGATGTCCGGGCAGCTGAAAACCTTTCTCGACCGCATGAATCCGCTCTATCCCAAGGAAAATTCCTTTAGGGAGGTGTATCTGCTGGCCGCGTCGGCGGACGACGCGCCCGAGGCGATGGACGGGGCCGTTAAGGGGATCGAAGGCTGGGTTGCCTGCTTTGACGGGGTTTGTCTCAAGGGCGTCGTCAGGGGCACCGGCGCGAACGCCGCAGGAGAAATAAAAGGAACGAAAGCCGCCGGCGAGGCGTACGAAGCGGGCAGGGCGGTTTGAAGGTTAACGGCGGAAGCAATTAAACTTGACGGCGAGGCGGAAAGATTTCCGTGAGGCAGACCTCGGCCGAAGCGCACGTCGGCGTCACCGTCTCCGACACGGGCCGAGGCTTGGAGACGAAACGGCGGGTGGTCGATACATTTTATCGGGGAGACGCCTCCCGTTCGGGCGAGGGGAACGGGCCGGGGCTTGCGCCGACGTCGAAAGTCGTCGAGCCTGCGGCAAGCTCGTTCATGGTCGAAAGCGAGAAGGGAAAGGGCTTTGCTTTTAGGGTTCGGCTTCCCGTTTCGCGGGGAAAAAACCGTTTTGTGAAAATCTATTGATTTTTTTGCGGGAATATAGTATAATAGATATATAAAATCTATCGCAAGGAGAAAACAACATGTTTAACGCACTGTTGATCAGTACGGGCGCCATCGTCGGAATCGTCGTGGCGGTCGTCGCCGTGATCCTCGTCATTGCCCTCGTCGGCTGGTGGATCAGTATGGGCAACGCCCTGATCCGCCTGAAGAATAAAGTGGAAGAAGCCTGGGCCACCATCGACGTGTTCCTCAAAAAGAGATACGACCTTATCCCCAATCTCGTCGAGACGGTAAAGGGATATTCCAAACACGAGAGCGAGACCCTCCAAAACGTCATTGCGGCGAGAAGTTCGGCGATGTCCGCCAAAACGCCCGAAGCCAAAATGGCGGCCGAAAAGGAATTTTCGGGTTCTATCCGCACCTTTATTTCCGCTGTGAGTGAGGCGTATCCCGACCTCAAGGCAAACGCTAACTTCCTCGACCTTCAAAATCAGCTGAAGGGCATCGAGAGCGAACTGGAGAGCGCGAGAAGATATTACAACGGCACGGTGAAGGCGTTTAATATCAAGATCGAGGTATTCCCTTCCAGCATCGTGGCCAACTCCAAGCGCTACGAAAAGAAGCCCTATTTCGAGCTTGACAGCGCGGAAGAACGCAAAAACGTCAAGGTGCAGTTTTAACGGGAAATTTATGAAACTTTTTCAAGGAAAGCTTTTTTCCTCCTTTGCGAGGAAGGTGCTGGCCGCGGCGGTCTGTTTCTTCGCTTTATTGCCCGCAAAAGAAAACGGCGGGGGCATGTCTGCGGTGACGGCGGAGGCGAGTTCCTCTGCGTCCATTTCGGTGGAAAAATATACCGTAGAAATGGACATCGCCCAAAACCGCAGGATTTCCGTGCGCGAAGAAATCACCGTCCGCTTTTTGAAAAGCGGGCTGACGATGTTCTACCGCAGTCTCCCCATCGATCAGGGGGACAAATATCTCGATTTTTCGGCGGAATGCGAAGGAAACGACGCCTTTTCGTGGTACGTGGCCGACAATCCCGACATGGACGGGTTCATCGACGTAAACTGCGTGGGCAACGCGGGGCAGGGAAAGGTTTGGAGGTATAAGATTTCCTATACCATGATTTCCACGAGCGACGAAGTAAAGGACGGCATGCTGCTGGACGTAGTGGGCGCGGGGTGGCCCGTGCAGCTCAACGACGTGGACGTCACGGTGAAGTTTCCCGGGAAAATCGCTTCCTATGAAGTATATAGCGGCGGCTTCGGAAGTTCGGGCAATCAATACGTCGAGGTGACCCCCGATGCGGCGAACAACGCGCTTCTGCTTCACGCAGACAATTTGCCTTTAGAATACAACGACACGTATAACGAGACCATGGCCGCGGCGGTTACCCTCCGTTTCGCTGCGGAGGCGGGCGTGCTTCGGGGATATACGGCCTCGCGCATCTTTACGGCGCGCATGGGCGTGTTTTTGCTTGTGGGAGTTATCGGGCTGGGCTTGTCCGTGCTGATGTTTTTCCTCTTCCGTAAAAAGCGGGAGATTATCCCCGTAGTGGGCCTGAAGGCGCCGCAGGATATGGATCCCCTGCGCATGGGTAAGCTTATCGACGGAACGGTGAACGACGAGGACATCACCTCGATGATCTATTGGTTTGCCTCCAAGGGCTATTTGTTTATCAATTTCGAGGACGAGAAAAATCCCGTGCTTGTCAGAAGAGTGGTCAATCTTCCCGAAGGGACGCCCGCGCATCAGAAGGTGCTGTTCGACGGACTGTTCAAAGGACAGGACAGCGTGGCCGTTTCGTCGCTCGCCAATAAGTTTTACGCTTCGGCGGATAAGGCGAAAACCCTGCTTGCCGCCAAAGAGATACCTTATTACGAAAAGAAATCGGAAATAGGCTTTATCCTCTGCTGTGTATTGTCGGCGCTGACGTTTTTCTGCGTGCCGTTTTTCGCTTCCCTTACGGTGGGCGGAGGATATAAATATTTCGGGGGCTTCTTTATGGCGGTTCCCGTCGTGATCGTCGGGTTTTTCCTGCGGGCGCGGATTAATCTGCGCTATAAGAGCAAGGGCTCGGTGACGGGCTGGCTGATCGCGATCCTCGTCGTAGAAGCGCTCGCTACGCTGTTTTATATCTTCTTCCAGGGAAAACATATCATAGACACCTATGAAAAGCTGCTCGTTGCGATATTTGCGTGGTCGTATATGTTTATCGGGGCCGCCGCGGTGTCCCGCACCGAGGAATATACTCTCGTGCTTGGGGAAATACTCGGCTTTAAGGAATTTATCACGGTGACGGAAGAGGATAAAATCAAGTTTATGCTGGAGGATAATCCCGAGCTGTTTTACGATATCCTGCCTTATGCGCAGGTGCTGGGTGTGACGAAGGAATGGGAGGACAAATTCAAAAACATTCTTCTTCAGCCGCCTTCCTGGTATGTGGGGTCGAGAATGACGATTTTCGATTATATGCTGATCAACGCCTGCCTCAGAAGGGCTACGGCAAGCATGATGACGCGTCCGCAAAGCAGCGGCGGAGGTTCGTTTGTGGGCCGAAGCGGCGGCGGTGGCTCGTTCGGCGGGTTTTCGGGCGGCGGACACGGCGGCGGTGGCGGCGGCGCAAGATAACGCCTGTTTTCCTTTTCGGCAAAAAAATTTCATAATTTTGACGGCGGCGTTCTAAACCGCCGTTTTTTTGCGTTAATTAGAAGTGGGACGGCGAAGCGGCCCCTTAAAGCGGCGCAAAAGGAGACGGGATATGCGGAAAATGAAAGGCTTTGGAGCTCTTTTCACGATGGTGGGCACGGTGATCGGCGCGGGCTTCGTTTCGGGGAGAGAGCTTTTGCAGTTTTTCGGCTGCTTTCGCATTTCCACCGTCTATTGCACGGGCTTGCTTTTCTTTTTTTCCTTTCTCCTCTGCGTGCGTCTCGGTAAAATTTACGGAGGCTTCGAGGGCGCCCTGAAGGGCGTGTTCGGTAGGCTTTCGAGGTTTGTCAAGGCGGTGATTTTATTCGGCTCTTTCGTCTCGTGCGCGGGCATGCTGTCGGGGCTGAACTCCCTCCTGCCGCATGCAAAGCCCTTTCTCTCCCTCGCGTTTCTCGTCTTTGCCTGCTTCGTTTCCGAAAAGGGGGTGAAGGGGATCGGGACGGTTAACATGATCGTAATGCCCGCCGTTCTCCTTTCCGTCACCGCGCTTATTTTTTCCTCGGGCGCGCTTTCTCCCTCCGAACCGCCGAAAGCGGGTTTCGGCTCCCTGCTGTCCATGTATCTGTATATCTCCATGAATACCTTTTTGTCCATGCCCGTGCTGTGCGACCTGGGAGCGGAGCTCAAGGATAAGCCCGCCGCTTTGTGCTGTCTCGTCTCCTCGCTGATTGTCGCGCTGGCGGTGGGACTCATCCTTTCCGCCGTCTGCTCGGACAAAAGCTCCTTTGCGTATGACCTGCCTCTCTCTTACGTGCTGGGCGGCGTAAAGCTGTTTCCGCTGATCGCGGGGGGCGGCATGCTGACCACCTTGCTTTCCTCCTTTTATCCCTTATATACGTTGGCGGGGCGGAAGCTGGGCATCGCGGGAAAATGGATTCTGTTCGCTTTGACGGAATGTGCCTCCTTTATCAGCTTTAAGAGCATCGTCGCCACCGTGTATCCCGTCCTGGGCGTGTTCGGCATGGGCATGGCGGCGGTGTGTGCGGCTGTATATTTCGGAAAAACTACGGTGAAAAAGGAAATCGCCGCGGCATTGTCCCCGCCGCGCGGACGAAAGAAGAGAGTGGCGCACAAACGGCCTGCGAGTGCGGAACGAATAAAAGCGGTAAAGTATCCCGATAACGTGGGAAAGAGCAAAGGAGTAAAGTGCCACGATAGCGTGGGAAAGGGTAAAGACGTTAAAGTTATCCCGAGCACGTGAGAAAAAAATAAATAGGATAAAATATCCCGATAAAGGGGGAAAAGGAGCGGCTCAAGGATTTTTGAAGGAACGAAAAAACAACTTGTTCAGATATCCGCAATCGACGGGAAAAAGGGGCGTAAAAACCGCAAAAGAATTAAAAAAATATCTCAAAACAGTTGACATAAGAAGCTTTTTCTGTTAGAATACCGATACTTGAAAAATAAATATCATTCATCGGAGGGTGACATAAACGCGATTTATGCACCGGATAAGATGGCCGGAATAAAACCGACTGACTTGTCCGGTGTTTTTTTGAGGAAAGTATGATTTTTGACGGAAAAAACTTGAAGAAAACTTATTTGCATTATCTTTTTGCGGGGATCGGCAGCGCCGTTATCGTTTCCATTTATTCTATCGTCGATGCGATTATGGTGGGACAGTACGAGGGATACAACGGCACGGCGGCTCTGTCCGTCGTCATGCCTATCTGGACGATTATTTTAAGCCTCGGGCTTTTGTTCGGCGTTGGCGGCGGCTCGCTGATGTCCAAGGCGCGGGGCGAAGGGAACGAGCGGCGCGGTAGAGAATTTTTTACCTGCGCGCTCGTCTGCGTTTCCGTCGTCGCGCTTGCCGTATGGGCTTTGCTGATCTTTTGCGAAACGCCCCTTCTGCGGCTGTTTGGCGCGGACGACACCCTTTTGCCCTTGGCAAAGGGATATCTTAAATGGATGAAATTTTCCATGCCCCTCTTTACCATGGGGCAGTTTCTCGCGTGCTTTATCCGCAACGACAATGCGCCCGCCAAAGCCATGGCTGCCGTGATTACGGGCGGGGTGTTCAATATCGGCGGCGATTACTTTTTCGTGTTCGTGTGCGATATGGGCGTAGAGGGCGCGGGGCTGGCGACGGCGCTCGGCCAGGTACTGGCGATACTCATTCTCTGTTCGCACTTTTTCTCTAAAAAGAACGGCCTGAAAACGGTGAGGTTTTCGGCTTTTTTCAAAAAGGCAAGCGCGATTTTCGTCGCGGGATTTTCCGTATTCGTCGTCGATATCGCCATGGGAATACTCGCCATGCTGTTCAATAATCAGATTATGAAATACCTCGACACGTCCTCGCTGGCAGTCTATGGGGTAATCGTCAATCTTTCCTCGCTGGTGCAAAGCCTGTCTTACGGCGTGGGACAGGCTGCGCAGCCGATCGTCTCCAAAGCTTACGGCGCGGGCCGAACCGAGGATATCCGCCGCGTGCAAAGATACGGCATCGTTTCTGCGTTTGTCGTGGGATTGCTCGCGTTGGCGGCGGCGGAGGCCTTTCCCTCCGCAATCATCAGGGGCTTTATGAAAACCGATTCCGTCGTCGAGAGCATCGCGCCGCGGATTCTGCGGATTTACGCCCTGTCCTTTGTATTGCTTCCCCGCAATATCTTTTTCACCTATTTCTATCAGGCGATTATGAAGCCCGCCGGCGCGCTGACGATTTCCCTTGTGCGGGGAATCTGCGTGAGCGGCCTGCTCATTTTCATTTTACCGCTGATTTTCGGCGGGGAAGCATTGTGGTGGGTGATGCCCGTTACCGAACTTCTCACGTTTGCCCTCGGCCTGCTGCTCGATAGGAAATACCGTCTTCCCGCAGGCGGCGACAAACGCGGCGTTGCCGTGGAGAAGGCAATTAAATTATAAAAAAGGAAAGACACGACAGCACGGCCGTGTCTTTTTATTTTAGTTTCAGATTTTATTTTCTAAACCGAGTAAGTAATCGGCGCTTACACTAAAGGATTTACAGATTAAATAGATGCTTTCTGCGTTAGGCTGTATTTTCCCTGCCGTCCAATCAGATACGCTCATTGCAGAGATACCTGCTTTTTCTGCAAATTTGCGCTTACTTAATCCCGTCTCTTTTATAAATTCACTTAATCGAATTGCAAATAAATTTTCCATGCTTAAATTATAAGATAAAATTTACAAAAAATCATTGACATAAGACATGTCTTATGATATAATACGGATATAAGATATATCTTATAAATCAAAATAATTAAAGAGGTGCCAAAATGGAAGAAGAGAAAACAAACAAAAAGTGTTTTCGATGCGGTAATTTCAGGTGTTATTACACCAAAGGGCAGTATCGCTTCAGTAAAACGCAGAAAGGATATTGTTTAGAGAAAGAAGAAATTGTAGATAAACACGGTACTTGTTCGAATTGGAACAGCAATTACAAAAAATTTTATTCCAGCAAGAAACAGGCAGTAAAGGTTTTACGCGAGTTGTTGTTGGAAATCGCGGCGATCCGACAAGTTTTACAATCGGAAGAAGAGCAGGACGAGGACTATAAAAAATGAGAAGCGCAAAGAAAAAAGTTATCCTCTGCAAAAATTGTGCGTGTTATCATGCGTTTTACCGCGAGGGGTTCGTCGATTTCTGGAAAGAACAAAAAGGAATATGTTCCGAACGGAAAAAGATTGTTGAAGAAAACGATACGTGCGACTTCGGAAAACCGCCCTATCCTATCGCAAATGTGACAATACGTGCGCTTGACAAAGCCGTGGAAAATCTGGAAGCGCTTGAAGGGCTTTTTAATAAGGCATGTTTTTAATTGCGATACCAGCGGTTGAATGGAGCGGATTTGATCTGGAACTAAAAAAGTGTTTTATAAAAACTTATGATAAGATAGAGACATGCCTCAATAAAAGAAGAATTATGACGGCAAAATTTCCGGGCGAATTTTATAAAAGAATATAAAGTCAGAAAATCCCCGAAAATAAAAAAATAGCGGGACGCTTTCCGATTTACCTCGGAAGGCGTCCCTTTATCGGAGGAAGTTTATGGCCGAATGAGCGGGAAGCGCGGCGCGCTTAACTCATTTGTCCGTATTTTTGATGACCGCCTTTTCGATAAGTGCGACGATCGCATACATGCCCGCGGCCAGCACGCACAAAATGACGACCGAGGTCATGACGAGGTCGAGCTTGAATACCTGCCCGCCGTAAACGATCAGATAGCCGATACCCGCCTTGGATACGATATATTCGCCCATGATCGAACCGATCCACGCCATACCGACGCTTATTTTCAGCATGGAAATAAACGCGGGCAGGGACGAGGGGATAACCAGCTTTTTCAGGATCTGCCATTTATTGGCGCCCATCGAACGCAACAGAAGAAGTTTGTTTTCGTCCGTTGCCATAAAGCCGTTGAGCATATTCAGGATAGCGACGATCAGGCCGATGAGAACCGTCATAAAAACGATTGCCTTACTGCCCGTGCCGCACCAGATGATGATCAGCGGCCCCAGCGCGATTTTCGGCAGGGCGTTTAAGACGACGAGATAGGGCTCCGAAATCTTGCGGAAAACTTCGCTCCACCACAGAAGCAATGCAATCGTATATCCTGCGACCACCGCGATAAAGAAACCCAAAAGAGTTTCCCAAAGCGTCGTTCCCACGTGATAGAACAGCGTTCCGTTCTGATAAAGGGAAACGAGCGTTTTCCAAATCCGCGAGGGCGAGCTGGTGATGAAGGGATTGATCCACTCGAAATGAGCGGAAAGCTCCCAAAGAATCAGAAATAAAAACAATACCGCCAGGCGCACGATATGCACCGTGGCATTGGTGCGTTTGAGTTTCCTTAAGTAGAGAAGATGTTCTCTCGAGTATTCTTGTTTGTTTTTCATGCGTTTAATTCCCTCCACAACAATTCGAACCAGGTCGAAAATTCCTTGTTTTCCCTGCGTTTCAACGGTTCGTTTTCGGGAAAAGAAAGGGTGTGCCGGGAAACGACGCGCGCGGGACGGCGGGAGAGCACCACGATTTTATCCGCTACGGAAACCGCTTCGCTGATGTCGTGCGTGATGAGCACCGCCGTTTTATGCTCGCTTCGGATGATCTTATACACGTCGTCGCAGACGCTCAGGCGCGTCTGGTAATCGAGCGCGGAAAAGGGTTCGTCTAACAGCAGAACGTCGGGATCGACCGCGAGCGTGCGTATGAGCGCGGCGCGCTGACGCATACCGCCCGAAAGCGCGGACGGATAACTTTTCAAAAAGTCCTTGAGACCATATTTTTCGGCGAGTGCGAGCGCGCGGGCGCGGTTCTCCGCCGTGTCCATTTTTTTGATTTCGAGGGGAAGAAAAATATTTTTTTCGATCGTGCGCCAAGGGAACAGTTCGTCTTTTTGCAGCATATAGCCGAACGACACGCCCGAATTTTTTACTTCGCCTTTCGTGGGGGAGAGAAGCCCCGCCGCAAGCGACAAAAGCGTGGTTTTTCCGCAGCCCGAGGGACCGATAATCGCGACGAATTCGCCTTCCGAAACGGAAAACGTCAGATCCTCCACGGCGACCGTCTCCCCTTGTTTGGTGTGATAGTTCATCGATACGTTTTCAAATTGTAAAACTTCATTCATGGGTTGACCTTCATTGGTTTATCTTGTCTTTCTTCCCCGCGTTCCTCTTGGGAGGAGGGGGAGGAAAACGCGGGACGCCGGGGCTGTATTCACAGGACCCGGCTGCCCGACTTTGATCAGTTATACACGTCTTTATAGGCCTGATCCGCGTAGGAGGTGTTGATGAGCTCGGCAAACTGTACGCGGCGGGGAAGCTCGCCTGCATTGTCGATGATGTCCTGAAGCCGCGTGAAGCTGTCTTCCGTCATCGCCATGTTGGTGACCCAGGCGTCGATGTCCTTATAGCTTTGCAGGGATGTGGAGATCGAGGAGACGGACGTCGATTCGAAATAGGAGGTTAAGTAGGGCGCCGCCGTTCCGACGGGCGTCTCGTTGATGTATTTGATCGCCTTCGTCACCGCGCGAAGGAATCCGTTTACCTCCGTTTCGTGCTTTTTGATCCAGGAATTTTTAGACATGAAGCAGGTGTATGGAACGGCGCCGGACGCTTCGCCCACAGACGCTACTACATAGCCTTTTCCCGCCGCCTCGTATTCGGACGCCACGGGCTCGAACATCGTGCAGTAGTCGGCCGTGCCCGCCTCGAAGGCGCTGGTCATCAGGTTGAACTGAACGTCGAAATTGAGCGTCAGATCGGTGCCGTCGTGAAGGCCGTTTTGATTGAGCACGTACTCGAAGGTCATCGCGGGAACGCCGCCTTTGCGGCCCGCGAGGATCTCTTTCCCTTTCAGATCCGTCCATTTGAAATCGGGCTCGGATTTTCTCGAGACGAGGAAGGAGCCGTCGCGCTTGGTGAGCTGGCCGAATACGGAAGGGACGTCCGTGGAACCGCCCGCGAGCACGTAAAGCGCCGCTTCGGGGCCGCAGAAGCCGATATCCGAATCGCCCGAAAACACGGCGGACATGACGTTGTCGGCGCCGCCGCCGTTGGTGAGCTCGATCTTCAGGTTTTCGTCCTTGAAATATCCCAGCGCGTCGGCGAGATACAGGGGCGCGTAGAAGATAGAGTGTGTGACTTCGTTGATTTTGAGCTTAGTGAGTCCGTCGTCCTTTTCTCCGCAGGCGGAAAGGGGAAGGATGGCGAAACAAGCGGAAAGTGCGATAGCCGAAAGTTTTTTCATAGGGGTAACTCCGTTAAAAAAATAGAATAATATATCATATGTGTCGGCGTTAATAATTGACAATCGTCGCCGAAAGGGATATAATAAAAAAGCACACCGTCTCCCCCCGAGCGGGACAGAGAAAAAAGGATTTAGAGATTATGGACATGCAAAAGACGTACAACCCCAAGGATTTCGAAGACAGAATTTATGCCGATTGGGAAAAATCCGGCTATTTCCGCGCGGAGATCGACCACGACAAGGTTCCCTTCACCGTCATGATGCCGCCTCCCAACATCACGGGACAGCTGCACATGGGACACGCCATGGACGCCACCATGCAGGATACCCTCGTCCGCTTTAAGAGAATGCAGGGATATTCCGCGCTCTGGGTCCCGGGCTATGACCATGCGTCCATCGCCACCGAGGTGAAGATCGTCGAAAAGATGAAGGAAGAGGGGCTTTCGAAGGCGGACGTCGGCAGGGAAGGCTTTTTGAAGCGCGCCTGGGATTGGACGGCGCAATACGGGGGCCGCATTACCCTCCAGCAGCGCAAAATGGGCGCGTCGTGCGACTGGTCGCGGCAGGCGTTTACCATGGACGAAAAATGCTCCCGAGCGGTGCGCGAGGTGTTTGTCAGATTGTATAACAAAGGGCTGATTTATCAGGGGGACCGCATTATCAATTGGTGCCCCTGCTGTAAAACCGCCCTTTCGGACGCGGAAGTGGAGTACGCCGAGGAGGCGGGCTCCTTCTGGCATATCCGCTATCCCGCCGCCGACGGCAGCGGCGAGGTGATCGTCGCCACCACCCGCCCCGAAACCATGCTCGGCGATACGGCGGTGGCCGTTCACCCCGCGGACAAACGTTACGCTCATCTCGTGGGGAAAACGCTTCTGCTTCCCCTGACGGACAGAAAAATCCCCGTGGTGGCCGACGAGTACGTGGATATGGAATTCGGCACGGGCTGCGTGAAGATTACGCCCGCGCACGACCCCAACGACTTCGAGGTGGGGCGCAGGCATGATTTGGAAGTTATCCGCGTCATGAACGACGACGGGACGATGAACGACAGGGCGGGCGCTTACGAGGGACTGGACAGATACGTTGCGCGCAAAAAGGTGGTGGAGGATCTCGAGGCGGGAGGATATCTCGTGAAGATAGAACCCCATTCGCACAACGTGGGGCATTGCTACCGCTGCCATTCGACGGTGGAGCCCATCGTCTCGAAGCAATGGTTTGTAAAAATGGAGCCGCTCGCAAAGCCCGCGATCGCCGCGGCGATGAAAAATAAAGTCAGATTTGTGCCCGAGCGTTTCTCCAAAACTTATTACAACTGGATGGAAAACGTGCGCGACTGGTGTATTTCCCGCCAGCTTTGGTGGGGACACCGCATTCCCGTTTGGTATTGCAAGACGTGCGGAAAGGTGATTTGTTCGAAAGAGGACCCGACGCATTGCCCCGAATGCGGAAGCTCGGAGCTGAGACAGGACGAGGACGTGCTGGACACCTGGTTTTCCTCCGCGCTCTGGCCCTTTTCCACTCTCGGATTTCCCGAAGAAACGGAGGACTATAAATATTTCTATCCCACCGACGTGCTCGTGACGGGATACGATATTATATTCTTCTGGGTGGCGAGAATGATTTTCTCGGGGATTGAGCACACGGGCAAGGTACCTTTCCACGACGTGCTTATTCACGGAATCGTCCGCGACGAACAGGGCCGCAAGATGAGCAAATCGCTGGGTAACGGCATCGACCCGCTGGAGATTATCGAAAAATACGGCGCGGATTCGCTGCGGCTGTCTCTGCTGACGGGCGTCGCGCCCGGCAACGACACGAGGTATTCCGACGTCAAAGTGGAATCCTGCCGCAACTTTATCAACAAGCTGTGGAATGCTTCCCGTTTTGTATTTATGAATGCGGAGGGAAAGAAAATCCCGGCGATCGAAAGCGTAAAATTTACGCCCGCGGACAAATGGATTATTTCCCGCCTGCAAAACTGTATCCGCGAGGTGACGACCAATCTCAACAAATACGAGCTGGGCGTGGCCAGCGAGCTGGCCACGGATTTCGTCTGGGGCGATTTCTGCGATTGGTATATCGAGCTGTCAAAGCCCGCGCTCTACGGCGAGGACGAGGAGCGCAAGGCGGGTACGCTGGCGGTGCTTTGCTTTGTTTTGGAAAACGCTTTGAAGCTGCTTCATCCCTTTATCCCGTTTGTGACCGAGGAAATTTATCGTAATCTGCCGAATACGGAAGGCAGTATCATGACGGCCGCGTTTCCGAGATATAATTCCCGCATGGCGTACAAAAAGGAAGCGAAGGCTTTCGAAGGGGTTATGGAGATCATCAAGGCCGTGCGCGGCATGAAAAAGGCGGCGGATTGTCCCCCGTCCAAAAAGGTGGACGTCTATCTCGTTACGGAGAGCAAACGCCTCGTTCAGGCGAACAGAGACAGCATCATGAAGCTTTCGGGTGCGGGCGCGGTGAAGCTGGTCGAAAACGGCGCCGCCGTAGAGGGCAAAACCGTCTCCCAGGTGACGGAGATCGCGCAGATCTATATTCCCTTGGGCGAGCTGGTGGATATCGAAAAGGAAAAGGCGCGGCTGGCCTCGGAGATCGAACGTATGGACGGTGAAATCGCGCGGGCCGAAGGAAAACTTGCCAATCAGAATTTTGTCAGCAAGGCGCCCGCCAAGTTGGTGGAGGATGAACGCGAAAAGCTGAAAAAGTTCCGCGATATGAAGGAAAAGTTTGCGGCGCAGCTGGCCGAGCTGTAATATCAATCAAAAAAATCGTTCTTCTTTGAGAAGAACGATTTTTTTGATGCGGAATAACGCGCCGATGGCACAATGCGACAACAAAATACCGTTGAAGTGAAAAATACGCCCGCAAGGGCGGATATTGACTCCGAGTACGGAAAAGTGTGGATAGTTGGGGATTTTTTGTGGATAAGTAAAGAAAAAATGTGTAAAATATTTTCAAAAGGAAAATTTTTCAAAAAGAAAGAGCGGATACTTGACTTTCGTTGCTTCTATTTGTTATAATAATATCGATAAATAAATATCAATAAAAAAGGAAAAAACGAATGAACGAGCTGGAAATTTCCAAGGCGACGATCGGGCGCATGCCCTTGTATCTGCGATTTTTGCAGGAGGAAAATTCGCGCGGGGAGAAATACATTTCTTCCGCGGTGATTGCACAAAATATTCCCGTATCGGCGGTGCTGGTACGGAAGGATCTGGCGTTGGTTTCCTCGAAGCCGGGAAAGCCGAGGCTGGGCTTCGAGGTGGTGCGGCTGATCGCCGACATCGAGAAGTTTCTCGGCTACGATAATTTGTCCGACGCGGTGATCGTGGGCGCGGGCGGGCTGGGAAAGGCCTTTTTGGGCTACGAGGGCTTCAAGAGCAACGGACTCAACATCGTGGCTGCCTTCGACGTCGATACCCGAATCGTCGGGGAGGAAATCGCGGGAAAAAAAGTGTATCCCATGGATAAATTTTCGGATTTCGTGCAGCATAAAAAAATCAATATCGGGATCATCACGGTACCCAAGGCCGCGGCTCAGGAGACTTTAGATACGATGGTGCGCGCGGGCATAAAGGCGGTGTGGAATTTTGCGCCCGCGCCCCTGCGGGTGCCGAAGGGCATTATTTTGAAAAACGAGGATCTTTCCGCGTCGCTCGCGCTTCTGGCGGGCGAATTGAGCAAAGGAAGATAATCCGTCGCCGACGCGGAGACGGCGGGCAAAAAGGAGGTCGTTATGAAAGATTTTATCGTGAACGACGAAAAGTCGTTGGAAAAGATGTTGACTCGGGTGCGTACGGCACAGGAAAAGTTTGCCTCTTATACACAGGAGCAGGTGGATAATATTTTCTTTGCGGCGGCGGCCGCGGCCGATAAGGCGCGCATTACGCTGGCAAAAATGGCGGTGGAAGAGACGGGCATGGGCGTGTTTGAGGACAAGGTGATCAAAAATCACTATGCCGCCGAATATATCTACAACAAATATAAGGACGCCAAAACCTGCGGCGTCATCGAACGGGACGAGGCCTTCGGCTATACGCGCATCGCGGAGCCGATCGGCGTGCTCGCGGCCGTCATTCCTACCACCAATCCCACCTCCACGGCGATTTTTAAGGCGCTGATCTGTCTCAAGACGCGGAACGGGCTGATTATTTCCCCGCATCCCCGCGCGAAAAAATGCACGATCGAGGCGGCGAAAGTGGTGCTGGAGGCCGCCGTCAAGGCGGGCGCTCCCGACGAGATCATCGGCTGGATAGACGAGCCCAGCGTGGCTCTTTCGGGCGCGGTGATGAGGGAGGCGGACACGATTTTGGCGACGGGCGGACCGGGCATGGTCAAGGCGGCGTATTCCTCGGGCAAGCCCGCGATCGGCGTGGGCGCGGGCAATACGCCCGCGGTGGTGGACGCTTCCGCCGATATTCCGCTGGCCGTCTCGTCCATTCTTCATTCGAAAACCTTCGATAACGGTATGATCTGCGCCTCCGAGCAGTCGGTAATCGTGGCAAAGGAAATCTATGCGAAATTCAAAAAGGAGATGCAGCTTCGCGGCGCGTATTTCCTGTCTTCGGTCGAGGCGCAGAAGGTGAGAAAGACCATCATCGTCAACGGCGCGCTGAACGCGAAGATCGTCGGACAAAGCGCGCATACCATCGCCGCGCTTTCGGGCTTCGAGGTGCCCGAGGATGCGAAGGTGCTGGTGGGGGAGGTGACGTCCGTGGAACCGAGCGAGGAATTTTCCCACGAGAAGCTGTCGCCCGTTCTCGCCATGTATAAGGCCGAAAGCTTTGAGGACGCCCTCGATAAAGCGGACAGGCTTGTCCGCGAAGGCGGGCCGGGGCATACGTCCGCGATCTATATCGACGAACGCACGCAGGGCGACAGGCTTTCGAGGTTCAGGGAAAGGATGCAGACCTACCGCGTGCTGGTCAACACGCCTGCGGCGCAGGGAGGGATCGGAGACCTCTACAATTTCCGCCTTTCGCCTTCGCTGACGCTCGGCTGCGGTTCGCGCGGAGGGAACAGCGTATCGGAGAACGTCGGCGTGGGACAGCTGATCAACGTCAAGACCGTAGCGGAAAGGAGAGAAAATATGTTGTGGTTCCGTGCGCCCGAAAAAGTTTATTTCAAACGCGGCAGTCTCCGCCTCGCCCTCGAGGAGCTGGGTGAAAAGGAATACGGCAAAAAGCGGGCGTTTGTCGTCACCGACGAATACCTCTATAACAGCGGCATGGTGAAGGAAGTGACGAAGGTGCTCGACGCGATGAACGTCACGCATATGGAATTTTTCGACGTCACGCCCGATCCTACGCTTGCCTGTGCGCGGGCGGGAGCGGAGCTGATGAAAAAGTTTAAGCCCGACGTGATCGTCGCGCTGGGCGGCGGCTCGCCCATGGACGCGGCGAAGATCATGTGGGTGCTTTACGAACACCCCGAAGCGGATTTTCAGGATCTCGCCATGCGGTTTATGGATATCCGCAAGAGAGTGTATTCTTTCCCCCGCATGGGAGACAAGGCGATGTTTGTGGCGGTGCCCACCACCGCGGGCACGGGCAGCGAGGTGACGCCGTTTGCCGTTATCACGGACGAACGGACGGGCATGAAATATCCTCTCGCCGATTACGAGCTGATGCCCGACGTCGCGGTGATCGACGCGGAGCTGATGATGAACATTCCCAAGGGACTTACCTCCTGCGCGGGGATCGATTCGCTGTCCCACGCGCTGGAGGCCGTCGCGTCCGTCATGGCCTCCGATTTTACAAACGGCATAGCCAAGGAAGCGATCAGGCTGATTTTCGAGTATTTGCCCGACGCTTATACCCTGGGCGCGGCCGCGCCTCTGGCCCGCGAAAAAATGGCGCATGCGGCGAGCATGGCGGGTATGGCGTTCGCAAACGCCTTCCTCGGCGTTTGTCACTCCATGGCGCACAAGCTCGGCTCCTATTGGCACCTGCCGCACGGCATGGCGAACTCGCTGCTGCTGGAGGAGGTAATTCGTTTCAACAGCGCGGACGCGCCCCGGAAAATGGGCACGTTTCCGCAGTACGCCTATCCCGAATGTAAGAGAAGGTACGCGGACGTCGCGCGTTATATCGGCTGCAAGGGCGGCACGGACGACGAGCTGGTGGAGGAATTGATCGGGAAAATGAAAGAGCTTCAGCGCGTTGTCGGCCAGCCGTCGAGTATCCGCGAGGCGATCGGGGACAAGGGCACGGAGGCGGAATTCAAAGCCTCTCTGGAACAGATGAGCGAGGACGCGTTTGACGACCAGTGCACGGGCGCCAATCCCCGTTATCCCTTGATTTCGGAAATCAGGAAGATGTATCTCAACGCCTATTACGGGAAGCACGAACCCGTCTAAAAGCGTAAAGGAAAGGGCAGGGCTGCGGTGAACGCGGCGCTGTCCCTTTTTGTTTGGCACGGAAAAATGTGAAAAAGGACTGAAATCTTTCCGCGCGTTTGATTTTGCGGCATAAAGAAGTAAAAATAATGCGCGGATATCCCGATACGATTGACAATTTTCCGATTTTGCGGTATGATATTATATGAATATAAAATCATTAAAAGCCGACGAAAATATTTTTTCGAAAATTCGGTGAAGAAGGAGCAAGCATTTATGAGAGGATTGGAAACTTCCGTCGTCCGCCTCAGACACGAGGTATTCAAAGAGGTAGCGAAGGTCGCTTACGAGTCCGCCCCCGAGGAAATTAACAACGATATCGAAGCGATTCCCTATACCATTACGCCCACCGAGGTGCCCCAATACCGCGAAAGCATCTACCGCGAACGGGCGATCGCGGCGGAGCGGGTGCGCCTTGCCATGGGCATGTCCCTGCGCCCCTCGGATAAGCCCGTGCACCTTACCAGCGGGCTGGATCAGAGCAATATTTCCGATAAGTATTACGAGCCGCCGCTGATGCAGGTGATTCCGTCGGCCTGCGACGCGTGCGAGGACAACGTTTATGAGGTGAGCAATCAATGCCGCGGCTGCGTCGCCAAGGCGTGCGTGGCGGCCTGTCCGAAGGACGCGATTTCCATCGTGGACGGAAAATCGGTGATCGACAGGGAAAAATGTATCCGCTGCGGCAAATGTAAGGCAGCCTGTCCCTACGACGCGATTGCGCATAAGGTGCGTCCCTGCTCGCAGGCGTGCGGGATAAAGGCCGTCGTCACGGACGAGCTCGGCCGCGCGAAGATCGACAACGACAAATGCGTGGGCTGCGGTCAATGTATGGTAAGCTGCCCGTTCGGCGCCATCGCGGACAAGTCGCAGATTTTTCAGCTGATCAGGGCGATTAAAAAGGGCGACTATATCGTGGCGGAGGTGGCGCCCGCCATCGTGGGGCAATTCGGGGAGAACGTTTCCCTCGCCCAAATCAAGGGCGCCCTGAAAGATATCGGCTTTAAGGAAGTGCACGAGGTGGCCAGCGGCGCCGACGTCGGCGCTTCCACCGAGGCGCATCATTACGTGGAGGAAGTCGTTCCCGGAAAGCTGCCCTTCCTTTTGACTTCGTGCTGTCCCGCCTGGGCCATGCTGGCGAAAAAGCAGTTTCCGCAGTTGATCGACGAGGTTTCGCAGGCGCTGACCCCCATGGTCGCCACGGCGAGAAAAATCAAGCAGAAGTCCCCGCAGGCGCGCGTCGTGTTCATCGGCCCCTGCGCCGCCAAAAAGCTGGAGGCCTCGCGCGAATCCGTCCGCAGCGACGTGGATTTCGTCATTACCTTCGAGGAGCTGGCGGGCATGTTCGACGCAAGGAATATCGATTTTTCAAAATACGAGGAGGAAAATTCCCTGCACGAGGCGACGGGCGCGGGCAGAGGGTATGCCTGCGCGGGCGGAGTTGCGTCCGCAATCGAACAGTGCGTCAAGGCCTATTATCCCGGGGTAGAGGTGAAGATCGAGCACGCGGAAGGGCTGGACGCATGCAAAAAAGCGCTCATCCTTGCCAAGCTCGGCAAAAAGAACGGCTGTCTCATCGAGGGCATGGGCTGTCCGGGCGGATGCGTCGCGGGCGCGGGAACCAATCTTTCCGTGGAAAAAGCGACGGTTCAGGTCAAAAAGTTTGTGGAAAACTCGACGAAAAAGATCCCCGCCAAGGACCTGTACGAGATCGATTTGCCGTAAAGAAAAAGTAAATAAAAGAAAGGGATAAAAGTCGGCTCCGTTTTGCGTTTTCAAACGCGGAAGGGGTTGACTTTTTTTGTGGAAACGGGTAAAATAAAAGGTGCTTGCGCCACTACGGCAAAAGGAGACAGAAGCATGTCGGAGTTTCCGCAATACACGGAAGAACAGGAAAAAAAACAAGGGGCGGGGAAGGGCGCAAGGGGCGCCGCGAAGCTGGGTGAGGAGCCTGTCGGAAAGCTTTTGTTCCGTCTTTCCGTGCCTACGATTGCCGCGCAGCTGGTCAACGCGCTCTATAATATCGTGGACAGAATGTATATCGGCCACATGGAAGGCTCGGGAAAGCTCGCGCTGACGGCCATGGGCGTTTGTCTGTCGCTCATCATGATTATTTCCGCCTTTGCCGCGCTGACGGCTATGGGCGGAGCGGCGCGCGCGTCGATTATGCTGGGCAAAGGGGATAAGAAGGAGGCGGAACGTATCCTCGGCAACTGCACGATTGTCACCGTAATCGTGGGGGCGGTTTTGACCGTCGTATTCGTCGTCTTTGCGGAAAAGCTTTTATGGATGTTCGGGGCGGACGAGGACACGATCGGCTATGCCGTGCAATATATGCGCATTTACGCTTTCGGAACGATTTTCGTGGAGCTGGCGCTGGGGCTCAACGCCTTTATCACCGCGCAGGGTTTTTCTCTCATGGGCATGCTGTCCGTGGTGATCGGCGCCGTCGTCAATATCGCGCTCGATCCCTTGCTGATCTACGGTTTTTCGATGGGCGTGCGCGGCGCGGCGATCGCCACCGTGGTTTCGCAGACGGTGAGCGCCGTTTGGGTGGTGGGATTTCTGTTGAGCAAAAAGACCATTCTCAGGATCAGGCTCAAATATTTCAAGGTATCCTGGGCCTCCTATCTGCCCTGTGTATTTTTGGGCGCGTCGCCCTTTATCATGCAGTTTACGGAAAGCGTCATTTCCATTTGCTTTAATGTTTCCCTGCTTAAATACGGCGGAACGCTCGCCGTGGGCGCCATGACCATTTTATACAGCGTCATGCAGTTCGCCATGCTGCCCCTCCAGGGGCTGACGCAGGGCGCCCAGCCGATCGTCAGCTATAATTACGGCGCGGGACAGCGTGAGCGGGTGAAAAAGACCTTTGGCATTTTACTGCGTTCCTGTCTGATCTATTCGACGGCGCTGTGGGCGACGTGCATGCTTTTCCCGCAGCTGTTTGCCAAAATGTTTACTTCGGACGCGGAGCTCGGCGCGTACGCCTTGACTCCCCTGCGCGTCTATATGGCCATGTCCCTCATCTTCGGCGCGCAGATCGCCTGCCAGCAGACGTTTATCGCGCTGGGAAAAGCGGGGATTTCCTTCTTCCTCGCGGTACTGCGCAAAGTGATTTTGTTGATTCCGCTCATTTTTATTCTGCCGCATATTTTTTCCGCCGATAGTACGATGGCTATATTCCTTGCGGAACCGATCGCGGATACGCTCGCCGTAGCGACTACGGTGACGACCTTCGGAGTATTGTTTTCAAAATATCTCAAGGGCGGAAAGGCGGAACGCCTGCCCGTCGGCGCGGAAAAGACGGATTTTTCGGAAGGGAACTGATAGGGCTTAAAAAGCAGACGGGCAGCGTTTTTCGGGAAAAGCGGCGGAAATTCTTGCAAAAATCCGTTGGGTATGCTATACTGAAAACATGATGGATTTAAGCGGTTTTTCGGGAAAACGGATATGCGCGGCGGTGTCGGGCGGCGCCGATTCGATGGCGCTTCTGCATATGCTGAAAGCGCGGGCGGAGAGTGACGGCTTTTTCCTTTCCGCCGTCAACTGCGAGCACGGGATACGGGGAGCGGACAGCCTCGGGGATACCCGTTTCGTGGCGGAGATCTGCGCCCTCTGGGGGGTGCCGCTGTTTACCTTTTCCGCCGATTGTCCCGCCGAGGCCAAAGAGAAAAAGCTCAGCCTGGAGACCGCCGCGCGGGAATTCCGTTACCGTTCCTTTCAAAGTCTTTTGGACGAGGGAAAAACGGATTTCGTCGCTACGGCGCACCACAGCGACGACAATGCGGAGACGATACTCTTCCGCCTTTGCCGCGGTACCTCGCTTTCGGGTTTGCGCGGGATAGAGCCTCTCCGTGGCGGCTTTCTGCGGCCTCTGCTAGACTGGACGAAGGAGGATCTGGAGGCGTATGTAAAGAGGGAAAACGTTCCTTTCCGCGAAGACGAAACAAATTTTGAAACGGAAGCGACGCGGAATAAATTGCGGCTGGAGATATTGCCCGCGCTCGAAAGGGCCGTCCCCGCGGCAAAGGAAAACCTGCTTCGCTTTGCGCGGCTGGCCGTCGAGGACGATAAGTTGCTGTATCGTTTATCCGACGGGTTCGTCGAAGAAACCGCGCCCGAATTTTTCGGGGACACGGGGTTGCGCGTAAAGGTTTCGGGGGATGCCCCCCTGATGCGTCGGGCATGCCTTGCGGCGCTGAAAAGGCTGGGGATAGAGAGGGATTATACAGCGGCGGGGCTTTACGAGCTGCGCGCGTTGGGCGAATTGCAAACGGGAAGCCGCTTGCCCCTGCCGAACGGCTTGACGGCGGAAAGGGTTTACGATAAGATCGTCTTTTTTCGGACGGAAGAACGGGCACTGTCGTCGGCTTGGAAGGGCGAGCCGTTTCGGGAGGGGACTTTTTCGGTGGGCAGGTATGTGGTCACCGTTTCCGCCGTATCCGTTGGGAAAGAGAAAATTAAAAGCAGGGCGTTGTCTCCGACCGAGGACGGCGTATCCGTTGACGGCGAAAAAATTCAAAGAAGGATGCTGTGGCTCGACGCGGACGCCGTACCTGCGACGGCGGTATTCCGACGGAGACGGGAAGGAGATTCTTTCGAAAAATTCGGCGGCGGAAGAAAAACGCTGAAAAAGTATCTCGTAAATAAAAAAATTCCCGAGGCGGTACGTGCGGAACTGCCCGTTCTGGCGGACGAGCACGGCGAAGTTTATGCCGTATGCGGGGTGGAAATCGCCGAGCGAGTAAGGGTGACGCCCGATACTGTGCGCGTCGTCTGTATTACGATTAAAAATAAACGATAACGACACGAAAGAAAAGGAGAAACTTCCATGAATCAGGACTTGGAAAGAATTATGATCACCGAGGAACAGATCGCCGGCCGAGTGCGGGAGGTAGCGGTTCAATTGGATAAGCTTTACGAGGGCAGGCGTCCCGTCGTGGTGTGTATTTTGAAGGGGAGCGTGATGTTTTTTTCCGACCTCATCCGCCATATGGAAACGCCGCTGGAGCTGGATTTCATGGCGGTGTCCTCCTATGGGTGCGGAACCACTTCCACGGGCTGTCTGCAAGTAAAAAAAGACCTCACGACGGATATCGCGGGACGGGACGTGCTGATCGTCGAGGACATTATCGACTCGGGGAATACTCTCTATAACTTAAAGAAACTGCTCAATTCGAGATCGCCGTCCAGCGTCAATATCGTAACGCTGCTCGACAAGCCCCAGCGCCGCGAGGTGCCTATGGAACCCGAATACACCTGCTTTGTCATCGAGGACGAATTTGTGGTGGGGTACGGCATGGACTACGCCGAGGAATACCGCAATCTGCCGTATATCGGCGTGCTCAAACGCTGCGTTTACGAGAAATAGAGCGCCTTGCCGCCGCAAAGAGAGGTGGAGAAACTATGTCGAGGGCAAAGATTCCCCAAGGGGAAATGAATGAGGAAGCGAGGACGTATATCGTGGAGGGCCTGTTGCGCATGATGCGCAAACGTCCCTACGAAAGTATTAAGGTGACGGATATCGTGCGGGAGGCGGGCGTGTCGCGCATGACCTATTACCGACATTTCAAAGCGAAATCGGACGTGCTTACCTGTCTGATCGATTACATTATCAAAAGCGTCAATCCCGTCTGTCACGAGGACCGTCGCAACGGGGATTGGTACCGTTTCTGGCTGACGATGTTTGATTATGCCGACCGTTACGCCTCCGCCTTGAGCACGATTATCGACGCGGGACAGGAACACGTGATTTTAGAGTGTCTCAACCGTTCCGCTTTTCCGCATCTGCACAAGGACGAAAACGCAGAGACTTCGTACCGACTTTACTTTTTATCGGGCGCCATGTATAACGTCTTTATCGAATGGCTGAAAAAGGAAAAGCGGGAAACGCCCGAGGAAATGGCTTCGGTTTGCTGTTCTTTCATGAAAGGCTTGGTATCCGAGGACGCCGAGACGATAAAAAACCGCCCGTGAGCATGCTCGCGGGCGGTAAAGTTTTTTGATAAGGCAAAATTAAGAGAATTGAGCCGTTTTCAAGGTATAGACCAACGTTCCTAAATTATAGGAGAGCGGGGTTTCCAGCCGCAGCATGACGTTGCGATAGACGTTGTTGGTCAGGCTGGGCTGCGTTTTGGCGTACCATGCCGTCAGCGTGGAGCCGGGGTTGGTGATCGCCAAAGCGATTTTTGCGGGATAATAAGTGATCTCGCGGGACTTGCCGACGCCGTCGATCTCGAAATCGAACGTGTCCGTCTTTTCCGCCTCGGGCGTAACTTTGACGGGCTGAACGGCGCGGGAAGAGGCGTTGTAAACATTGACCTGCTGCGCCGCGGTCAGCGTCATGCCGCGGATCGCAAACAAAAGCTCCTCGTTGTCGATGTAGGAATATTTCTGGGAAATCTCGAAATTTGTCGTCACGCTGCTGTCGTCTTTCGTGAGATCGGTGAGCACGGCGGTGCCGGCGGCGCCGTTATTATTATAATCGACGACGACGCTATAGTTGTATTCGGTGTAGCAGGCCTCGAGCGTTACGGGCGTCAGGCCGTTGGGGGAATGGCTGTGCACTTTCTTTTCGGAATATATAGGCTGAAGCCCCGTCTGGATGCTTCGGAAAAGCACTTTGGAAGTGACCGTGTCCTTAAAGATCTCCGACGTTTCGTTGCCGAAGAGAAACTGTACGGAAATGCTGAAATCGGTGCTGTACGAATAAAACAGCTCGTCCTTTCCGTCAGAATTTTTTTTGATTTCGGTAGAGAGAACGGTGCTGTAGGTCCCCGAGGTATAGGAAACTTTATAGGAGGAGTTAAGCCCGCTGTCCTTTGCAAGGGCGACGTCGTAAGTGAGTTTTTCGTCGTTTGCTTTGGCGTCTATGGTGTTGATGGCGGTGTTTTCGTACCAGTTGGCGTTAAAGCTGGTGTAACTTCCCGTGCTGCACGAGGAAAAAAGAATCGCGCAGAGCGCCGAAGAAGTTAAAATAAGCATTTTTTTCTTTTTCATGTGATGGCTCCGATTTTTCAAATCCTTATCATTATAACACATCTTTCGGGATTTGTAAAAACAAAATAGAGATTTATGCGAATTTAATGTGAAAAAAAGCTGAAATTTTTTCGTGCGATATGCTATAATAGAAAGGAAACTGTTCGGGCGCGGAAAATTTGCGGAGATTTCCCCCGCCTCGTCGGGGCGTATCCGGCGCGCGGTATATAGAAAAAATCCGTAAGTATAGAAGCGGCGAGGGATTTACAAAAGTTTTCGCGCCTGTTGTCGAGGGCGGGCGGAGAAGAAGGTGCGGGAGGCAAACGGATGATAGCGGTTTTGAATGCTTACACCCTGTCGGAATGTATGGAGATCATGGCGGAATATGCGGCGGCGTACGAAAGCAGGGGCGGGAGGAATCTCATTTTCTGCGAGGACAGGCTCACGCTGATCGCGGAGCAGGCGCTGACGCGGAAAACGGGCGGTACCTTTTTTTCTTCCGTCACGACGTTTGCGCGGTTTTTGAAAACGGACGAAAGGATTTTGACCAAGCAGGGTTCCGTCATGGCGATCGGGGGAATCATGACCGAGCTTCAGCGCAAAAGGGCGTTGAAGTGTTTTACGTCGGCCTCGGGGATCAAAAACAACGCCAAATGTATTTACGAGACGGTGGCGCAGCTGGCCGCGTCCGAGGTAACGCCCGAAACCCTTGCCGAAAGCTTGTCTCTCCTGCCGCAGGACATGCTGAAGGACAAGGTCTCCGATCTGGCGGCGATTTACGAGGGATATACCGCCTTTTTGAGAGAGAAGGGGTATGTGGACGAAAGCCGCTATCTTTCCCTCCTGCCCGATTGTATCCGCCACGACGCAAATCTTCGCGGCGCAAATATCTTTTTCCTTTGTTTTACCTCCTTTACGGCGCAGGCGGCGGAGGCGATCCGCGCGGCGGCCGAGACGGGCGCCAACGTGCTGGGCATATTCTGCTCGGGAAAAGAGGAGATATATACCAACCGCGCGTTTTCCGCCTTTACAAAGGCCTGCGAGGGGTATGGCAAGGTGCAGGTGCGTTCGCTGGGGACTCCCCTCGAAGGGGAAGCGGAAGTGCTGCGCGCGGGGCTGTTCAATCCCGAACGTCTGGCGGGCGAACGCATGAAAACGGATAAAATACGCATTTTCGAGGCGGAGGACAAAAGCGGGGAGGCGGAATATATCGCCGCGAATATCAAAAAGCTTTTGGCGGAGAGGCCCGCTCTCCGTTACCGCGATATCGCCGTCCTCGTGCCCGATATGGCTGGATATTCGCTGCCCTTCAAAAAGACGTTCGACGAATACGGCATTCCGTGGTTTTTCGACGAGAAAAAATCCCTCAAACGCCACCCGCTGAGCCGATTTTTGTTGGGCTGTTTCGCCGCCGTACGCGAAGGCTACTCGCCCGCGGCCGTACAGGGGCTGACGCAGAACGTCTTTTTCGGGCCGAGCGACGCTTACCGCAATTATCTTTTGAAATTTGCCAATTACCGCGGCGGCGCGAAGCGGGAGATCAAGACGGGGGAGCTTGTCGATGCGTACAACCGCGCGGAGCTGGAAGCGTGCCGCGAAAGGCTGCTGCAGGCGACGCGGGGCATACCCCGAAAAGCGCGGGGAAAAGAATACTGCCGTGCCGTCAGGCGGATTCTTTCGGATTTTTCCGTTGAGGAAAAACTGAAGGAGCTTTCGGAGAGTGTCGGGGAGACGGGATACGGAAGTTATCTTTCTCAAATTTCAGGCGCGCTCAAACGGGTGCTGGACGAAGCGGAGCTGTTGACGGGGGAACGGGAGATGACGGCCTCGGAATTTGAGACGGTGCTCGCCGACGGGCTGGATGCGACGGATATTTCGCTGATCCCCTTAAAGGCGGACGCGGTATTTGTCGGGGATATAACGGACAGCCGTATCGAGAAAGTGCGCGTGCTGTTTGCCGCGGGCATGACGGACGACGTGCCCCGCAACGCCGACGACACCGCCCTTGTTTCCGATCGGGAAATCGAGCGGCTGGCCGAGGTGAAAACGTTGCTGGAGCCTACGGTAGCCGAGGTAAATCTTCGCAGCCGCGAAAGCGCGTCGCTTAATTTATGTACCTTTACGGATATGCTCTGTCTCTCCTATCCCCTGGCGGCGGACGGCAGCGAGCCCTCTTTAAGCGACGTATTCCGCTACGTTGACGGGCTGTTTGCGGACAAAAAGGGCCTGAGGCTTCAGGCGGAAAAGAAACTGCCCGACGCGGATTTCAAATACAAATGCTCGGCCGTATCCCCCGCAATCCGCGAGCTGCTCATTAAAAAGAACGAATACGAGCGTTGCCGCGAGGATACGCGGCGGGAATATTCCTCCCTGTATGCCGCTCTGGAAATTTTGAGCGTGGAGGAAAGGAACGACTATCTTGAAAAATGCGAGGGGCAGGTACGCGTCGAATGCGGAGAACGGCTGTTTTTCAGGGACGGCCAAATTTCGCCTACCATGCTGGAAAGCTATTTCTGCTGTCCGTTCTGCAATTTTGCTTCGCAGGGGCTGAAGCTTAAGGAACGGGAAGAAACGGCGGTGATGGCGGCCGATTCGGGTAATTTCGTGCATGCTCTCCTCGAAAAGACGACGGCAAAGCTGGGCGATTGCGCCACGGAGGCGGAAGCGCGCGCTTATGCGGAGGAGACGGGACGGGAGCTTTTGAAAAAACCGCTGTATGCGGCGCAGGCGGATACGGCCGCGGGCGGCTATTCCTCCGACAGCCTTCTGGCCGAGGGCATGGAGGTGGCCGCGGCGGTATTCCGTCAGCTGAAGGGTTCGGCGTACAGGGTGGAGGAGACGGAAAAGGCGGTGAGTACGCCCGCGTTCCGCGGCAAGATCGATCGGGTGGACGGCACGGAAAAATTTGTCCGCGTCATCGACTATAAGACGGGAAATATCGACGATTCGCCCCTCTCCTATTATACGGGCCGCAAATTGCAATTGCAGCTGTACATGTCCGCCGTCAAGGGCGGGCGCGTTCCCGCGGGCGTATTTTATTTCCCCGCGTCCGTTTCCTACAGCAAGACAGCGGAAGGGAAATTCCGCATGAAGGGATTTTTGAACGGCGACGAGGAGGCGCTCCTCAGCGGGGACGTAAGTCTCGGGGAAGGAGGCAAAAGCGAATTTTTCGACGCGCAATTGAAAGATAATTCCCGCCTCGACAAAGTGATGGACGAGGAGACGTTTCGAAATTTTCTCGATTATGCGGTGTATGAGGCGCGGCAGGGCTCGGAGGAGCTGAAAAACGGCTTTATCGCGCCCACGCCCTACAAGGGAGAATGCACCTATTGCCGTTACGGGGGCATGTGCGGGTTTAACTACGACCTGACGCCCGAGCGCGTGGAGGAGAGCATCAAGCCGAAAACGATTGCGGAAATCGCGCGTCGGCACCGCGACGGCGAGGACAATGCGCACATTGACGGAAAAACGGCGGATGGGGCAGATATGCATATCGACGGGAAAACGACGAAAGATGAAGCTACGGCATATATAGACGACAAAATCGCGGAAGAGAGGAATAAAGTCTATATTCACCATACAACTGCGGACGAGGAGGCGAAACATGAATAATTTTACGGAGGAGCAGCAGGCCGCAATCGCCGCGGCGGGAAAAACCATCGTCTCCGCTTCCGCGGGCAGCGGCAAAACCACCGTCATGATCGAAAAAATCGTGAGGCTGATTACTTCGGGCGTCGATGTCAGGGAAATCCTCGCGGTTACTTTTACGAAAAAGGCGGCGGCACAGATGAAGGAAAAATTGCGCAAGGCGCTGATCAAGGCTATCAATTCGCCCGATACGTCGGCCGCTCAGCGTTCCGAGCTGAAAAAACAGCTCGCGGAAGTGCCCGGCGCGGATATCTCCACCATACATTCCTTTTGTTCCAAGCTCATTCGCTCGCACTTTTTCGCCGCAGGCGTGGACAGCGATTTTTCCGTCATAGCCGAGGACGACGCCGACGGAACCCAGCTTCGCAGTAATGCTCTCGACGAGGTATTCGAGGAGGCGTACGAACGGGGCGACGAGCATTTTATGCGCCTGTTGTCCGTCTATTGGAGAAAAAAGAGCGACAACCGCCTGCGCGGTATTCTCACGGATACCTATTCGAAACTGCGTATGCGGGCGGATTACAGAGACTTTTTGAAAAATGCCGCTTCCTTTACCGAGGAAAAATTCGATTCAATCGCGGAAGGATTGTTTTCGCGGTTAAAGGAAAAATGCGCGTGGTATTCGTCGCGCGCGGAAGCGGAAAGGGCTTATTTCGAGGAAGTCGGTCGAAAAAAATCCGCCGATAACGCCGAGGAGCTGTTGACGGCGCTCGCTTCTCTTTTGACCGCGCCCGACTATTTTGCCGCCTGCGCTCAACCCTGCCCCGCCTTTTCGGCTAAGGAACGGCTCAAAAAGGACGATACACCGCAATTCGCCGACCACGTTGCGGCGCTTGCCGCCGTCAAGGATAAGGTAAAAGGGATTTTTGCCGAATTGGCCGATACGCTTTCGCGGGAGGAGGAGCTTCAAAACTATCTGTCGTCGGGCGCGATTGCGGAAAGTCTTTCGGAATATCTTCTGAAATTCGACGAAAAGTACGGGGAGCTCAAGCGCGAAAAGGCGCTTTTGGATTACAACGACCTGGAGCATATCGCGCTCGAGCTGTTGTCTTTACCGCAGATTGCCGAAGAGGTGCGGGGAAAATACCGTTACGTGTTTGTGGACGAATATCAGGACGTCAATCCCGTGCAGGAGAAGCTTTTGTCCGCGGTGGGCGGGGAAAACGTGTTTCTCGTGGGAGATATAAAGCAGTCCATTTACGGCTTCCGAGGAAGCAAATCGGTATTTTTTGCGGAAAAACAGCGGGAGTTTGAGGGAACGGCGGCCGCGTCCTCCCTCTATCTTACCCGCAATTTCCGAAGCTCCGACGCAGTGCTCGACGCCGTCAATTCGCAGTTCCTTCTGGCGATGACGAGAAAAAATTCGGACGTCGATTACGCGGACGGTTCGGTGATGGAGCGGGGGGGCAGGTATGCGGCGGAGAGCGGCCGCGTGCAAATCCATCTCCTTCCGAAAGACAAGGAAAAAAAGGGGGCGGAGCGTCGGGGCGTCTATTCGGTGGAGGCGAGCTGGCTGAAGGCGAAAGCGGAGGCTTCGACGTACGCGAAGCAGATCCGCCACATTATCGAAAGCGAACGCAACGCGCGTTGGTACGATCCCGACGACGGCGTTTTCAAACGGGTGGAATATTCGGATATTGCGGTTTTGTCGAGAAAAAAGAGCGGCCGTATCACGGAGGTGATCGCCGCGCTCTCCGACGAGGGGATTCCCGTAACAGCCTCCGCCGCCGTCAATATCTGCGATTATCCCGAAATAAAGGCTCTCGAGGACATTTTAAGCCTCATCGACAACGCCGAACAGGATATTCCGTTGTGTTCCGCCTTGCTCTCCGCCATGGGTGACATGACGGCCGAGGATTTGTCCGCTATCCGTCTCGCCTATCCCGACAAACGTTTTTTCCGCGAATGCTGCCGCGCGTATTCGGCGGAGAAAAAAGACAAAATTGCGCATAAACTAAACGGGTTTTACGCCTATTTCGAAAAGGTCCGCGCGTTGGCGGCCGTAGCCGACGCGGGGGAGATTTTGTCTAAAATTCTCTCGGAAACGCATATGGAGGCTCGGCTCCTTTCCCGCGATAACGGCGCGGGCTGTCTGAAGCGGATACATCGCTTTATCGCCGAAACGCTGGAGCCCGAACCGCTCACCGTGCACGAATTTCTCGATCGGCTCCGCGCGCTGGGGGGGCGTATCGAATACAGTGAAAACGGCGGGGAAAACGCGGTTCGTGTTTTGACGATGCATGCCTCTAAGGGGCTGGAATATCCCGTCGTCATTCTCGACGATCTCAGCGTGCTCTTTCACGGCGCGGACCGCGACGAAGTGCTGTTCGACGAGGAATTCGGCCTCGCTCCGCGATGTTACCGTCGGGAAAATATGACCGTCTGCGGGACTTTGCTCCGTCGGCTGTGCGAAAAGAAAGGGGAGGAGGACAGCGTCAAGGACGAGCTGAATCTCTTTTATGTGGCGATGACGCGCGCAAAATACGGTCTCCACATGATGTTTACGGGGCGGCCGCCTGCACCCGACGCGCGCTACGCACGATCCTGTGCCGATTTCGTTGATTTTTCCGTATGGGAAAAGTATATCTCGGAGGAGGAATTGTTCGAGCTGCCCTATCAGGAACGGACTGCACTCGTCACTCGTCCCGATCCCGAATTGACGGATTCCATCGTCAAAGCGTTTTCTTGGGAATATCCGTTCAAAGGCACGGAGCGCCTTTCGGTAAAAAGCTCCGCCACGGCGCTTTTGAAGGCACAGGACGGCGAAAAGCCGAGGGAGTACGCGCGGGAGTATTTTTCCGTTCCCGTTTTATTCGACGAAAGTCGGGAATACGAGGCGGCAGAGATGGAAAAAACGGCGCCTCTCCAGGGAACCGCGTACCATGCTTTTCTGGAACATTTCGATTTTTCTCTGTTGCAGAGCGGATACGGAGAAGAATTTCTGCGGGAGACAGTCTCGCGGGAGCTTGGCCGAATGAAAAAAGAAAAGGCTTTGCCCGAGGAGCAGTTTGCTCTTTTGGAGGAGAAAAAGCTGGCGGAAGTTTTGTCCAATCCTGTTTTTTCCGAGCTGTCGGGCATGCGGCTGTATCGGGAACAACAGTTTCTTGTCTCTCTTCCCGTGGGGGAGATGTCGCTTGAAGCGCCCGCCGCGTGCGGGACGTGCGCGGAAGAGACCGTGCTCTTTCAGGGGGCGATCGATCTTTTGGCTGTTGCCGATACGGGGGAGGTGCGCATAATCGATTATAAATATTCGGGAAAGAGCGCGGCCGCGCTGCGGGAACATTACGCGTCTCAGCTGTCGCTGTATAAAAAGGCCGTTTCGCGGATTATGCGTCTCGAGCCGAGCCGAATCCGATGCAGCATCGTCAATATCCGCCTCGGTTTCGAAACGGACGTGGAGTAGGTAAAAAACGGACGTTCGGCGCTACCTTGGTATCCTCGAACGTTAAAAAATCGAAATTCGGCAAAAAGAGACAATATGCGGCAAAAGGGTGGAAAAAGAGCGGTCGCAATCGGCGTATAATTCGGAAAAAACGATTGAGAGGTGCTCGTTATGCGCGTATTTGCTTTTTTGAACGGCCTGTTCGAAGGAATTCGTCCCGAAATTTTTATTGCGGCGGGGATCGTGCTTTTGGCGGTAGATTGCCTGATCGCGTTTCGGGCGGAGCGGGAAACGGTGTTTGCGGCGCTCGCCCTGTTTACGGGCGGGCTGTGCTTTCTGCCCGCGCTTATTTCCTCCCGTTTTTCCGACGCGGACACGATGGTGTATGGACTGCTGCTGCTTGTAATAGGTTCCTTTTTTTATCTGTTGCTTCTGGCGTTTTTGAAGATCAAAGAGACGAGGCGCGCGCGTCGGGAAAAGAGGGCGCGCGAAAGCCGACAGGCGATGTTTACGCTTCCCGACAAGGAAAATTCCTTTGTGCGCGACCGTCTGAATACATCTCTGCACGTCGAAGAAGAGGTTCCCGACGGCACGCAGCGGGAATACGATATGGACGAAAGCAAACTTCGGCTGAATCATGTCCGGGATATGCTCGCAAAACTCAAAGCCGCGCCGCTTGCCCCGGGCGACAGGCTGGAGAGCGAAGAAATCTCCCGCCTGATTACGCTCTACGCAACCAAAAACCGCCTCACGGCGAAAGAAATACGCGACCTAAACGATTGCCTTTCCGCCATTCTCAAAATGACGGCCAAGTACGCGCTTTGAAAGGCTAAACGACCTCGGTGACGGCGGGCACGGGGAGAAGCTCGGTTGTCAAACGGATGAGCTGTCCCGAGGCAATCGCGGCCTTCAGGGTTCCGCGGGTGACCAGCGTACCCGCGCGGATAGGGATCGGTTTTGCGGGAATATCCGAAGTTACGCGCGCGCCGAGCGGAAATACGGGTTCCTTGCGAAGGATTACCGCGTCGCCGAGCGCCGCGATCGCGGCCGCGGAATAGGTTTTTCCCGTATCGGCGATTAATTTTGTAGCCGTAAATTCTTCCATGACGAGATCGGCGGTAATCCCTAAATAAAGCCCTTCCTCCGAATAGATCGGGCGGCCTGTGAAAAATCGGACGCAGTTTTTGGGGACGGCGGGGCGAAGTCTTTTAAGAAAGACGTTTTCCGCCACCGTATCGATACAGTTTACGCCGACGGAAAATTCCGTATAATCGTTTTGAGCGGGTTCGCGGCTGCACAAAAGATATTTGACCGCGCGGGATTTCAAGGACAGGCATACGCCGCGGCATATTCCCCTTACCGCTTTGCCCGAATAGACGTTTTTGCCTACGATTTCGCTGAGTAACATGACGATACCTCCGTGTGAGAAGATGGAATATATTCTATCATAGAGGCTGGGAGGACGGAAAAAACGAGAGATATCGGCCTTTTTTGTCGAATTTGAAAAAAAGTTAAAAAAGGCATAGCAAAATGCTTGCAAAAAATTGAAAAGTTTGATAAAATAACGCAAGTAAACAAGTGAAATTGGGGTATCGCCAAGCGGTAAGGCATCAGACTCTGACTCTGACATTCGTTGGTTCGAATCCAGCTACCCCAGCCATCAAGAGACTACAAAAAAGATATTTAGCCCTGAAACCCCGCTGCCAGCGGGGTTTCAGGGCTTTCAAAGGGCTGGAAATTAGTAGTCAATTCCGTAGATATAAAATGGGTGTTTTGCCTTTGTAGAAGGATTTGAACTCTCACACAACTAAATAACAGCAAAATTTAAATGCATAGAGCAGAAAAACTCTATGCGTTTTTTTTGCCCAAAATTCAACATGAGGAAAAAGAAAGGATGAGAAAAGAAACGGATCTGGAAGAAGTAAAAGAAATTGCCACTCTGTTATTATGGCTGCCCCCGCAGGCTACTAAGTTTTCGCCGATGATCGTAAAACACCCGTTCACGGACTGCGGAATGGTAGTTTTGCGTAACTCCCAGCAAGAACCCAAACCGGTGAACATCTTAGAAAGTGAGTCCGCATTTAGCTGTTGGCGGGAAGAAATAGGAAAGCGGATCAAGCAAGCCAAGTCTGTCCAAGAGATATATCCGTTGGTGACCAAGTCGTACACCTTTGCGTTTTTGAAACATACGGCAGACTACCTCTCCCAAAAAGACCTATCCGAAATCCTTTCCATGGCATGGGTAAATACGGAGTGTCCGAACCTGGATCAAAACTTAAGCCAACGCCAAAAGCTGGCGTTATTCCAGGCAGCGGATCCGATATATCTGATGGACGCAAGCGAGCGAGAGAAGTTAGAGCGTTTAGAAGACGAGGTAACGGTCTATCGCGGGGTGACGTCGTGCACCGCGAAAAATATCCGAGCGTTGTCATGGACACTGGACTATGAAACGGCGGACTGGTTTGCGCACAGATTCGGAGAAACGGGAAAGGTGTATGAGGCAAGGATAAATAAGGAGCATATCTACGTCTTATTCAACAGCAGAGGGGAATGGGAGGTAATCGTGGATCCGAAATACTTAACCGAGCTAAGGGAAGCGCCGAAGCAGGAAGAAGGGCCGACGCTTACGCAATAAGAGATGTATAAGCCAGCAACAACTAAATAGATGAAAAAAGCCGATTGAGAGCGGGAATTCCCGGGAAAAACAATCGGCTTTTTTCATGCCCAAAAATCAAGACAAGCGAGGTAACCTATGAATTTCAGGAACGAAAAGCACAAGACACTCTTTCAAAGCGCCGCCAAAGGCATGAACACGTCGGACAAAGCTCTGATGTGCCAGCTGTATCTTTTGACGGCGGACAGGAAACTTTGGCAGATATCGAAACCGTGGATAGACAAGAACCGGATCCCACTGCAGCATATCCATTTGCGGGCGAGCGGAGAGGAAAGCTATATCTTGCTCTGTTGCGCAAAAGATCTGACGCTGGGAACGAAACATTTGAGTATAGACGATCTTGCGGACACGACAGTGATTACGCCGCAGATGTTTGAAATCCTGTGTAACGCGATAGCAATCAGGCGGTTCGGGCTGGATGCGATCCAATATCAGGGGAGGAGATAAAAACGATGATTATGCTGAAACTGAAAAATGCAGATCAGGAAACAAAAATTGACTTTCCGTGCCTTCATGAGCATATACGTTATCGACTGGAAGAAATAGGCTTGGACGGAGCGAATGCGCCGAAGGTATTGGTGCGTGAAGTAGAAGCGCCGCGTGCGCTTTCCTTTTTGGAAGGACTGGAAGTGAACGTAGACGAAATAAACTATTTGGCGAACGAAATAGAGTCCTTGGAGGAAATACAAGCAGAAAAGCTATACGCGATCATAGCGTATAAGGGCTATAAAGAACCGAAAGACCTGATCAACGCGAAGTTTAATCTGGATTGCTATACGCTGATACAGGATGTACGGAACCTGGAGAAGATAGGTCGTATCCATCTGTCGACGTTAAGAGGCGGATTGACGCAGGAAGAATTGGAAACGACAGATTTTGCGAAAATCGGTCGGGAACTGCTTGACTCGGGCAAGGGCATCTATACGGAATACGGTATTCTGTTTCGGAACGAAGAGATCGAATACAAAGAGGCGTATGACGGCCAAGTCTTTCCGGAAGGCTGGTACGGCTGGGAAAAGCATGTGCTGGAAGTAGAGATCGAATATAACGGAAAAAGCGAGTATGTATATTTGCCGGAGGAAGAGCTTGCGATTAAGAAATCGCTCAAACGGTTAGGCGCGCCGTATGAGAGCGTATGTACGTATCAGTTAAAAGGAGATTGTTTCGCGGAACGTGAGTGGGCGGAGAAGTTCAAAAAGTTTCTGGATACAGAGAGTATCCTGACGGTGAACGCGTTTACGAAATTCCTCGACCGACATTATGTAAACATGGATAAACTGTTAAAATTGAGTAAATATGCGGAAGCGGAAACGCTGGGGCAGGTGCGTAAACTCGCGGAGCGAATCGATGAATTCGCCTATCTGAGCGGAATAGGTGACGCGGAAGACTTAGGCGAATATCTTACCGGTTGTGATCCGGACTATTGCGTGGCAAATGAATTACACCCTTTCCTGGACCATGCGGGGTTCGGGGAAAAATTCCTGAAAGAACATGACGGCCGATTTATTGACGGGGGCTGTATGTATATCAAGGACGGGGATAAGACGCTGGAAGAGCTTTTCAAATGCGAGGACCCCACAGACGAACCAGAGTTAAAATCGCCAACTATGGCACAGTAACACTCATAAAAGGAGAACGAACAGATGATCACACTTAGAATCCAGAATACAGTCCTGGAAACAGAATTACGCCTGCCGTGCAGCGAAGCGGAACTGTCGCAATGTTTGCGGGAGATTGCCATAACAGCGGAACCGCCCCCGAAAGTATACGTAAAGAAAGTGATAGACCCGCAAGGCTTTGCGTTTTTAAAAGGAACAGAGATAGACGTAGACGAGATGAACTATTTAGCGAAACGTATGGACAGTTTAACGTTGGGAGAAACGGACAAGCTCTACGCGATCGTAAGCCAAAAAAGCTATATGGAGCCGAAAGATCTCATCAATCTGACGTTCAACTTAGATTGTTATACGCTGATCCACGACTTACGGGATATATCGTCAGCAGGCAGAAATTATCTATTGACCGTGAACGGCGGAATGACGTCGGAGGAATTATCGGGCAAAGACTTGGCAAAAATCGGCCGTGACCTGATCGAATCGGGCAAGGGTATCTATACGGACTATGGACTGTTGTTTCGAAACGAAGAAATTGGGTTTGAGGAAATGTACGACGGCCAGGTCTTTCCGGAGTATTGGTATCGGGGAGATATCCTGCTGAGTGTAGAGTTGAGCTACGACGACAAGCGCGAGTACGCATATCTGCCGGAGGAATTTTCAGCAATTCGAAAAGCGATACACCGCTTAGGCGCGCCGTCTGCGGAGGCTTGCACGTATACGATAAGCGATTATAATTTCCCCTCGGATTGGTGGGGTAGATTTACCCGGCTACTTGAAACGGAAAGTATCTTTCAAGTCAACGTACTTGCGCAGGAGATAATGGACCAAGAGGTAGATTTTGACAAACTGTCTGCGGTGTGCGGCTATGTGGGAAAGTGGGATTCGGATACATTGTTAGCGCTCGTGAAAAATCTCGATGAGTTTGAGTATCTGGAACGTGCGCAGAATTATGAGAGCGTGGGGATATTGTCGCTGAATCGAATATTGGACGCGCAATTCCCTGAACCAGCCGCGAAGTTCATGGACTACGAGGGTTATGGAAAATACCTGTCGGAAAATCAGGGCGGTCGGTTCGTCGCGGGTGGGTTTGTGTATCTTCAGGAAGGAATCACGATACAAGACATTCTTAAAACCGAGGAAGCGCCGACCGAGATTCAGCCGGAGCCAAGACTATAAAAGATAGGGAGGGAGTAAACCTATGATTACTTTGGAAGTGAACTATAAAGAATCGAGTAAGAAGATAGAGTTTCCGTGCCGGGAAAGATATTTGCAGATGGTGTTGGAATGCCTCCACGCCCCGGAAACTCTGCCTCCAAAGCTGTATGTGAGAGAAGTGCTAAACCCACAGGGTTTATCCGGGTTGGGAGACCAAGTCCTCAATCTCGACGAAATCAATTATCTTTCTAAGCGTTTGGAAAATCTTTCGGCAGACGAATATGACAAATTGTTGGCGATAGTCAAAGCCCAAGGCTACACGGACCCGAAAGAGGTGATCAATGCGACTTTCAATTTAGACTGTTACACGCTGGCGCGAAGCAAACGCGAAACGTCTTCCCTTGGTAAAAAAGGCATAAAGACGGAATACGGACTACTGTCCCCAACTCCGGGAAAAGAGTGGACAGAAGTATATGACGGTCAGGTATTTCCTCGGGACAGGTATCAAGAAAACTATTTTCTGGAAGCGGAAATCGAGTACGGCGGGAAAAAGGAATATGTGTATCTGCCGAGAGAAGCGCTTGCGATCACAAAATCGCTGTCGCGTTTGAACGCGCCGTCTTGGGAGGTGTGCAGCTATGCGTTAACGGATTTTAAAAGTAAGGACCTGGTGTGGAAGAATAAATTCGAAGAACTCCTGGAACGCGAAAGCATTTTTGATGTGAATCGGTTTCTGGAAAATCTTCGTTCCTGCGACTGGAATTTCAAAAAGCTGAGCGCAGTGCTGGAATACGCAGGTGCGGGGTCAATGTCGGAGCTAATTAAACTTTCTGAGCGGATATATGATTTCGAGTTCATACCTAAGGTGGGTAACGCGGAAGAATTGGGCAGGTATCTCATAGAACATAACTATGACAATGAGGTCATAGAAGAATTAAAGGAATTTATCGACTACCAGGGTTTAGGCGAGCGGCAAGTGAGTGACAATCACGGCCGCTTTTTACGTGCCGGGTTTGTATATTTGGACAGCGGCGTAACGTTGGAAGAACTCTTGAAAGACGATGAGAAAGAATCGGCCGAAGCGTCTTTGAATCGGACGCTGACGCAGTAAAAACAGCAAAACTCCCCGCAAGGGGTAAAAAACGGAGGTTATATATTATGAAACACAACACAAGCACAAGCAAGAAGAAAGCCCTTCGGGGCTTGGCGGTCGGTCTGGCGCTGGCACTGACGATAGCGGGAGGCGGGCTGCTGAGTCACCGGTACGGCTGGTTCGGTGACACGCCCACGGCGGAACTGCCGGAGAATCCGTCCAAGAACCCGGAAACGGGCGACACAGTGACGGTAACGCCGGGTACCCAGCGCGGGATCAAGCTGACGACCAAGGCGTTCAAGACGGAACGCGGTACGACGGCGCAGCTGATCACGGCGACGATTACGCCGGAGGACACGGCGGATAAATCGGTATCCTGGAAAATCGGGTTCGTCAACCCCGCGGCGTCGTGGGCAGCGGGCAAGAACGCGGAGGATTACGTGACGATGACTCCCAGCGGCTCGCAGGCGACGGTGGAATGCGACCAGGCGTTCGGCGAACAAATCGTGATTACGGTCACGGCGCAGGCGAATACGGACGTGAGCGCGGAATGTACGCTCGATTATGTGAAGCGGGTAATGGACATCACGTTCGCGGCGAAGAAAGGCGGGGCAACCTATTCCGGGAACAGTATTGATTTCACGGATAAGGTCAACGAAGCAGCTGCGTATAGTTTCACGTACACGCCGGTATATAGCGTGTACACGATCGACGATACGTTTACCCCTTCTGCAACGCTGGAAGCGACGCAGACGATGCTGGACAAGTTCACCGCCTACGCGAAAACGGTCGATGCGGAATTCGAGAATACGTACACGCTGAAGAAAGGCGCGAACCCTGGCGGCACGGCGTCCATTCAGGGGAATTATTATGAGTTGTTGAACTCCATTATCAGTTTCAATAGGGTTTCCTCGGGCGCGCGCATCGATTTCGGCAATGCGGAAAAACGAATGGATGTCGTGGAATGGAACAAGTTTGTGCGGCTGTTCAAAGGTTTTACGGCGAGCGCGACCTACAACACCGAATTTATGCGGCTGAACGTGACGTACACGGGGAAGAGTTCCTCCTATACCGATTACGTTTCCTATAAGCTTGGTACGATCACCGCGGATATCTTGCCGGAGAACATCACGACGGATAAGAGCCAAATTATTTTTTAATTGACGGTGAACAGACTTCAGCGGGCAGGGAATCCTGCCCGCTGAATTTATAAAAGACCAAAGGAATCAACCGGAGAAAAATACAATGATGACGACAAAAATAAAAAAAATAATAGGTATCCTTGCCATGAATGTAGCCGCGATGCTGTTGGGCGTGGTATGCGGCGGATTGCTGCAATCCCGCACGGATAAAGGAATAGACCTTTCGACTAAGTCAACAGAAGTCCAAGGCGGCGCGTTGATAGACGAAGGCAAGTCGAACGGGGTAAAGCTGACGAGCACGAAACTTACCGCCAAGGACTACGCTGCGAACGGAGTGAGTGCGCAGACCGAGAGCGCGTATACGCTGACGGCGAGCGTGTATCCGGAAGACGCGGCAAATAAAGTGGATTGGGCGGTATCGTTCACGAACGCAGCCTCCGAGTGGGCGAGCGGGAAAACTGTCACGGATTATGTCACGGTGCGTACAGCGACGGACGGGGCGTTGACGGCGGTGGTGGAAAACAAAGCGGCGTTCGGGGAACAGATCCAAGTAACAGTAGCGAGCCGGGAAAACCCGGACGTATATGCGACGTGCCATGTGGAATATTTACAGCGGACGGAATCCTATAGCATAGCGTTAAGCGGACCGGATGTGGACGTTAATTTTGATACGTCGGGTACAAAAAAGGCAAGTATAAGACCGGTATTTATGACTACGCGGAAAACGACGCTCACAGTTACGACTAAAAAATCGGCGGTATATACGCGCGAAAATACGGATCAGGCAACCTATTTTACATTCCAGCCCGAAACGAGTTTTGTCGACGCAGTGAGTAAGGCGGGATTGAATACGTCGGAAATAAAAAGCTATGAAGGCACGGGCACGGCGCTGACAATTACGAATTTTTTTGATAAATCCTACCTAAACGCGATTTCGGGCAGCGAAAACGCAAAGAAAAACAAACTGATCGATGCGATAGACGGCTATGGAAGTCAAAACCCTGCCTACCGTCTTTCGTTGTATACGGAAAAAGGCGGTACGCTCATTCAAAATTTCGCGGTTACGTTTGATGCGTCGGTACTGGTTGGAAATAAATTTATAGAAAGTATAGGAATAGGCGAAACGGAACTTGTGTTTTAACGCTCAAAACCAAAGAGCGTGTAAAGGAGGATTGTATGAATTATTCAGGCGGGAATCCCGCCAAAAGAAAAAAGATAGTGTTGTGCTCTGCCGTTGTGGGCGCGGTGTTGGTGATTCTTTTAACGGTGATAGGAATATTCTGTCTGACAGGCGAAGAAAAACAAGACGGATACTACGTGGAATATAACGGAACACGCTATACATCGGGCGAAACAGGGGCATCCATGTCTTTGACGAGCGGAGAAACGTATGAGTTTTGCGTCAAATCGGATACGGGCGCGAAAATGGAATATTCGGCGAAAATAACGTCGAACCCCGAGAAGAATTTTTCCTTCCAAGTAGGGAATGAACTACGCTGGTTTTATGACGAAAACGAAACCCAGAACGATTATTCTCAAATTTTCGGGCTGACGCAGGCGGAAGAGAAAATCATCTTGACGGTGCCGGAGGGATTTTCGCTTTGTAGCGCGATAGAAGAGCGTCACGGCGGCAAAGTGACCTTAAATGAAGGGACCAAGCTCGAAGCCGGGTGTTATTTCCGGCTTGTCATTTCTGTGGAAGAAACGACGTTTAGTATGGATCTTTCCGTCGCTCTTCCCGTGACGGGGATCGAAATCGATCCGCCCTGGATCCTGTTTTAATAAACGGTCAAAGAAAAAACCATATCGGACGGGCAGAATAAACTGCCCGTTTTTCGATAACACAATAAAAAAACGGAGAAAAGTATGATGAAAAGAACGTTACAGTGGAGAAAGATATTAAATACGTTAGCGATAGGCTTGGCGCTGCTCCTTTTAGGGATGATATTCGGCGGTGTATTGCAATACGGCCGGGACAAAAAGTCCATGAACCTTACGGTAACAACGGACGAAAAGAAAGCCGATTTTAAGAATACCACGGGCGGGGCAATCCTCGAAACGGGCACGGAAAACGGCATAAAAATTATAAAAACCAAGCTTACGTCGAGCGAATACGAATCTTACGGCGTTTCGTCGTCCGCAGAAACCGCCTACACGCTCACCGCGACGGTTACGCCGGAAGATACCGCGGATAAAGTTGTGGATTGGAGCGTGGGATTTGTGGACCCTACGTCAACCTGGGCGGTAGGGAAAAGGGCAACGGACTACGTGACGATCACTCCGGAAACAGACGGCGGATTGACTGCGACGGCGTCGTGTACGGGCGCGTTCGCGGCGCAGATAGAGATCCGAGTCACGCTTCGCAGCAACGTAGCGGCAACCGCCAATTGTCTTGTCGATTATGTGAAAAAGGTGAACAAGGTGACATTGGGCTTAGGCGAAGATTCGCCGGATACGGAGCACCGTGGGCATTCGCTGCGGATCGGAACAAGCACACATCTGACGGTAACGTTTGAATTGGGCGAAGGTACGGTAAAAGGTATTCCCGGGATTCAAGGTAGTTTAGAGGTAACGCTTGCGAATACATTTTCGTCTGCCATCCGGCGTCAGGCAAGTTTCGTGGAAAGCAACGCTTTCTCAAATCCCGCCAAAGTTACGATTACGGGCGCTCAAACGACGATGGATGATGCAAACGGAAATCCGGCAATGAAGGTAACCGTCAGCTCGACACAGGTATTATCGTTTTTGACAATGGAAGCCGCGACGTCCTTTACGCAAGAGCAAAGAATACGCTACAATAACGCGTTCGTAACCGCGCCGGCTGCCTGTGGTGAAGATCCGCACGCGAACGCGGCGCTGCCGTATACGTACACGTATCATTATGAAAACGTATCATCGGGCACGGCAAAAACCTACGTGTATTTTTGGCAAAACGATCTTTCGCTGCAAGGCGTTGCGCTGGACGTGAATAAACCGTCGATGTGGTTTTAATTAAAAAAGGACAGGCAGGACCTGAACGAAGCCTGAAAATAAAGTGTAGAATATCTTTAAGCGCGAAGAACCGGAAAAGTATTTGGCACAAAACAGGAAATAAAAGACGAAGGAGTAAAAATAAATGAATACGAATAACCAAGGGGCAAAACCAACCGTTGTCTGTTCCGCAAAGGAATTTAAGACAACAAGGAAGAGGAGGTGATGAGGGTAAACCCAAGCGACTAAAGAATCTCTAAAGGACTTTGATCGGGTATGAGTATCCGATTTTTCGATATGTTCGCAGGCATCGGCGGATTCAGGAGCGGATTAGAGAGCGTAGGCGGGTTTGAATGCGTCGGTCACTGTGAGATAGATAAGTATGCCAATCAAGCGTATAACGCCATATACGAACCCAAAAAAGGAGAGAAATATTTTGAAGACGCCAGAACCATCCAACCCAAAGACCTGCCCGACTTCGACCTTATCTGTGCGGGATTTCCTTGCCAAGCTTTCTCTGTGGCCGGGCAACGTCTCGGCTTCAACGATATGCGCGGAACTCTCGTGTTTGAAGTTGCCCGACTCGTTGCAGAAAGACGACCTGCATTTTTATTATTGGAAAACGTACCGGGGCTGTTATCGCATGACCAAGGCCGGACGCTTAATACCATCTTCTCCGTGTTTGTTGAAATGGGGTATCATCTGGAATGGTGTGTGCATAACAGCAAATATTTCGGAGTCCCGCAGCAGCGCAGACGGCTGTATATTGTCGGACATCTTGACGGAAGAGGTGCCGGAGAAATATTTCCTCTCGGACACGGCGCTGCGCAAGCTCTTAAACAACTTATCGGGGGACCGCAAGGCCAACGCGTATACGAAACGGACGGAATAGCGTGTACGCAGTGCGCGGGCGCCGGTGGCTTTGGCGGAAAGACCGGATTATATTTCATAGACATGAACGTCAAACCCAAAATCACAGAGGAAGCGCGGTGTATTACAGCCCGGCAGAACGCGGGTGTGAGCAATCGCCGTGGCGAGCATTCGGGGGTATTGATGGAAGACTTGCCGCGGGCGATTCTCACGCCGGAGCGCGAGAAAGTACGTCAGCAAGGCCGGCGGGTAAAAGAACCGAACGAGGCGATGTTCACGATTACGGCGCAGGATCGGCACGGGGTCTGGCATCAAGGCAGAATCCGGCGCCTGATGCCGATTGAGTGCTGGCGGCTCCAGGGCTTTACGGACGAACAATTTTATAAAGCGGAAGCGACGGGTCTGAAAGACGGGTCGCTGTATAAAATGGCGGGGAACGCGGTGAGCGTACCCGTCATTTCTGCGATCGGGAGAAAGATCAAAGAAGTGGACGAAAAATACAACATTACGGGAGAAAACCATGGAACCGAAAGACGAATTCAAGAATTGGCTGAAAGACGAAACGATAAAGCCGTTGACGAGAACAGTCGATAGGATGAATAAGGTGTATATCAAAATTCCAAAACGAGAGAATTTTTTTTACTTGTTTTGTCAGTGGCACAATAAGAGCCCGGAAGCAGAAAGCGGGCACGATTTCGAATACGCGGCGCTGTATAACAAACAGGACGGTTTGGTATATAACGCGGGATTAGACTTTCAGGAAACATTCCCGGAAGCCGCAACGGGTCCTAAAATTTCACGGCTCTCAAAGACGGTCAACGAGTCTATCCGCACGCGGCTGGAAGACTTTGTTGCCCAGAACCAACCCGATCTTTCGATGCGGAAAGTATCCGAAAAAGGTTTGGCTGAATTGGAAGACTATAAAAAATATCAATTAGAAAAAGATATACAGCGTTATTTTCTGAAAGGCCTGGGAAATTCGGAAGATGAAAATCAACGCTATTATGATCACGAGTGGACGGAGGAGGATCTGTTAGACTATCTGGAAGACGCAGACGGGTATATCGAGAGGACCGCAGAGAAGATATGGTCGAAGCGAAGAGAAGCGATTTTATTGCAACGGCAAAGAAGAGCATTGATAAAAACAGGCGTGGAAGAGCTGGAAAAAGAGTCGGACAGCCCGTTGCACCGTCAGAGGAAGATACTCTTGTCAATGCGTAACAGCCCGGCGAAAACGGTGAGCGTTACGATCCATAAAAACGGCGTGGAATATACCTTTAAAACAACAGCCGCGGAATTGTGTCGGGAAACTGTTGCTTCCTATTCTACGTATCCCATGCCGGCAAAGGACAGAGAACAATTTGCAGCGTTGTTTGGCCGGCATGCGTCATATGGCCCGGAAGACATCGTAGAGATTGCCTATCGCGGTAAATCGCTTTATAGTGCGGAAGCCTATGAACCGCAGGAACCGGAAGAACAGGAATCGGAAAGCCCGACATTGACGCTGTAACAAAATACGGAGGAAAGAAATGCAGGAAAAAACACTCATATTAGAATTATCCCGAAACAACTTACAAGGAAGCGGGTACTTTTACGCGTCGTTGGAACTGCCGGCTAAAACTTACGAGCTCCAGGACGCATTGCAGCGATTGCGGTTGAGAGCGGAGGGGGAAGACTTTTTTGAGGTCAGCGTAGGGAGATGTCCGTTGCTGCCGAGTTTGGAAGATAGGCGTCTGGACTCGCCGAGACTTTCGGAACTGAACTTTTTTGCCCAAAGGCTTGTCGAGTTAAATGGGGAGGAACAAGCGGTGCTGAAAGCTGTGGCGCCGAGGTTTATCAACGAGGAAGAAGAACCGCTGGGCATGAAAGACCTCATTAATTTGACTTACGGTTTAGACAAAGTATCGATAGTCTCGAACGTGGGCAATGACAAACAGTTCGGCAGATATGTAATCGAACACGGGTTACACCGGGATATCGCGGCGATCCCGGATGAATCGCGGTATTTATTGGACGAAAGACGGATAGGCGAATTACAGCGTAAAAACGAAGGCGGGGTATTTGTAGGAAGTCGGTATATCATAGCGGGGGAATACGCACTGCCGAATATCTATGACGGAGAACACTTGCCGGAAGCGCCCGCGGCGGACGATTACGTGTTTCGGTTAGAGATCGCAAAAGCGCCGGAAGAGGACATAGCGGAGGTAGAAGAAACCGGGAAATGGATCGAGCTGCCGATGGATAAATCGAACGCGACCGCTGTGGCAAAAGCGTACGGAGAAGAAAGGATCGAGGACTGCGTATATCTGTACTTTGAATCGAGCATAGAGCAGATAGACGCGCAGCATTTTCAGGATATGGCGAATTTCGATACCTTAAACGCTTTGGCGGCACGGCTAAAAGAACTATCTTTTGCGGACCAAATCAAGTTCAAAGCAATATTGGAAGCGGAACAGCCCTATAAAATCGGCGACGTTTTGGACATTGCGGAAAATTTGCAGGACTATGAGCTGAACGCAAGTGTGGCCTCCCAGGAGGCTTTCTTTAAAGATTATTTAATCAGGCATCTCGATATGCGCCTGGATCCGTCGTGGCTCAAAAGTTTAGATAGTGGCAACAAAGGCCGAGAGCTTTTAGCGCGTCTGGGCGCGACGTTAACGGATTACGGGATCATCTCGGCGCGAGGCCGGTCGCTGTACGAACCGGTTTCGCTTCGGGAACCGTACACCCTGATGGCTGAAAAATTCGAACTCATCGAAGTATTGGGTCAACCGGCGTTATTTACCAATGACCGGCTCTCGCCTAAGGAACTTCCCGAAGGCGTATATAAATACGAGCTTCGAGAGGATGACGACGGCATCATTGCGGGTGTGGAAGCGCATGTCCCGGTCAATCACGGCGGCACGGTGCTGACGAAAACGCCGTTGGAGCTGGGCGAAAACGGGTACCAAGGCTTTGACGACGACTCGTCCCCGAACTTTTTAGGCGAGAGGATGACGATCCGGGAATTCCTGGACAAGGATTTTGAACAGCAGGAAGAACAGCATGGAATAGGAGGACTCGAACGATGAGTATTCAGACGATTACGATAGAGGAACTGCGTAGGATGGAGGGAAAAGAAGGCATAATCCTACAAGGCTGCGGCGGCCCCGCGCAGGAATGGCTGGACGGGATCAACGATTTATTCACGAAAGAGGGATTGTTGAAAGACGGCTCGAAGTTTACGGACTGCGCGGTCTTTGACAATGCCGGCGTGACGTGTATCCTGTACCCGTTTGAAGGCGTGGAGCTGGAGCTGGGCAAACTCGCAATGTGGCGGCTTCAAACGTACGATGAGTTTTTTGGTGTCTGGCTGTCGGATTATGTGGAGAACAGCCTCGGCGGATTTATATCGAAAGAAACTCAGTCACGGCAAAAGCCGGATTGTCCGTTGATCGGCCGGGACGGGAATATCTATAACCTTATGGGTATAGCGTCTCGGACTTTGAAACAAAACGGTATGAGAGAACAAGCCAAAGAAATGTGCGAACGGATTACTTTTTCCAAGAACTATTACGAGGCTTTGAACATTCTCGGCGAGTATGTGAATATCACGTCCGTAGCCGCCGAGGACGAAGCGCTTGACGAAGCGAGCGAAGGGCCGGAGATACGATGAAACTTGAAATCAGGAACTTTTCAGGCGAGAAAATCCAATTAGAACCGAGATTGGGACTGTATATGGTATCGGATTTAACGGGTACGAGGTTACCCGGTCTTGCGGTTTTTCTCGACGAGCTCACCTCGGCGGGACGGGAGCCGTACTGCGCGTTGACGGTTTCGTTCGGGGAATTCCTCGGCATCAAGAACAGCGCTTATATCGATACAAACAATTGCGGGTTTGCCGAGCAGTTACTGAAACCCGAAATTGCGCAAGCAACGGGGCTATATAAAACAAGCGGGTTTTGTCGCTATCCGTTATGGATTTTTTCGGAGAAGTTTCTAAAAGAAGTGGATGAGGAAACGTATCGAAAATATGCCAAAGAATACGATAGCTATATGTCCCGGAGGAATCCCGAAAGCGAAGAAGCTGAGGAAACCGTCCCGGAGGAAGAAGCGCAGGAGCAGACTACCGCAGCTAACGAACTTGGAGGAATCAGGTGATGACGATGATGACGGTTCAAGAATATCAAAATCAGCTCGACGAACTTTTAGACGGTATGAGTATAGCGCAGCTCCATGTTTCGCCCGACTTTCTATGCAACCAAACGGAGGGTTTTCCGACCGTACTGTGCGTGTTATGGGATCAGGGGAAAGCCTGGATAGCGATCTATGAAGATCTCGTAATGGACCGTGATGAAACAGAACTTAATTATTACCGCAGCCGTTGCGCAGAGTTTGGTCTCCGGGATTGTCGGAGCGTTTCAGACTTCAACGCACTGCTTGAAGAACTCGGCGAAGAAGCGTATGCAAACGGCGCGCTTCATGAACCGGAAGAAGCTTATGCGTATGAAGAATCGGAAGAATGGGACGAGGCGGAAGAACGGGAAGCGCGACGGGTGTATCATAAGATCTATCTCCCCGAATTTGTTTTTGAGCCGTACCGAAAAGGACAAGCGCCTGTCTGTTTTTCGGAATTTATGACGAATGAATGGTCGGACGAGGAATGCCGTGAGCGTTATAAGGCGCAATTAAAAGGTTTAGAACCCGGTCAGCAGGTGCGATAATGATGAAAGCATTGTGGTTTGTGATAGGACTTATAATCGGCGGAACGCTTGGAACTATTATTATGTGCTGTTTCCAGCTCCATCGCGTGAACAGATACGAAGCGGAGCTTCGGCGTCTAAGAGAAGAACGAGATACAAAAAAATAATCCCCGAACCGGTATCAATCGCCCCGAGCGCGAAAGATACCGTTTTTTCTTTCCTGGGGCGGGATACCTTTGCGGGAAAGCGAGGTAAGACATGAAAACTCCGGTATCGTGGGTGGGGAATAAAAGCTCCATCCTTGCGATCCTATACGCCGTATTCCCAAACGAATACGGCCGGTTCATCGACGTGTTCGGTGGTTCGGGCAGCGTACTGCTCGGCAATCCCGAACCCTGCGCGTTCGAGGTATATAACGATTTTGACAAAAATCTCGTCAATCTGTTCCGGTGCATGAAAGACCGGACCTTGGCGACGATCCGGGAATTAGGCTTTTGCCATTTAAATTCCCGCGCGGACTTCAACGCCATCCGAAAATTCTTTAAAAACGAGAAATTCACGGACGCGTATTGCCGGGAAGAACAAATCCTGACGGAAATCATGCTCTCGGAGCCGGACGCGGAAGAACTGAAAGCCATGCGCGGGAAACTGACGAAAGACTATGACGTGCGCCGTGCGGCGATGTTTTTAAAACTCCTGCGCTACAGCTATGCGAGCGGCTGTAAATCCTACGCCTCGCAGCCGTTCGATATCCGACGTTTGTTCGGCTTGATCCAGGAGCTTCAAGATAGGCTTGCGAACGTGGTGATCGAGAACCAGGATTTCCAAACGCTGATCCAGCATTACGACCGCCCGGACGCGTTTTTTTATTGCGATCCGCCCTACTTTTCGAGCGAAGAGATGTACGCTGTGGAATTCGGGTGGAACGACCATGTGCGCTTGAAACGAACCCTGGCGGGGATTACGGGCAAATTCTTGTTATCCTATAACGACTGTCCGGAGATTCGGGAGCTGTACGCGGATTTTTCTATCTTCGATTTTTCCCGTGTGCATTCGATGGCGCAGCGGTATGAGGCGGGCAAAGAATTCAAAGAACTGCTGATCGGGAACTATGATCTGTATTCCCGGCAGAGTGAAAAGCCTCGGCAGCTGACGCTGTTTGGCGAGGCGGAACAGGATTTCAATTACGAAAAGGTGTTAAAGGAGAGCATCATATCATGCAAAATGAAAAAATAACAACGGAAAGCGTGCTGTTGGGAATACCCAGGGGATTGATGATCGCAGCGGGGCTTAAGGAAGGCATGCTGCTGCAAATGACCGCGGAAGCGGGAAAACTCGTGATCGAACGGGTAGAGAACGAGGATACGAGCGATTACGTGTGCGACGGGGATTGCGATAATTGTCCTATCAACGCCACGGACTGCGACGGGGACTGTGAAAACTGTCCCTGCAAAAACAATTGCGAGCAAAGCGAGGTGTAAACAAATGAAAATCTATCGGATCATAGGCAAACGCGGGAGGATCACGATCCCGTATGCGTTGCGGCAAAAATTAGACATCGCACAGAACGACGTATTGTCGTTCAGCGAAACCACGGACAAGCGCGCCATTGTCGTGCGCAAAGAACGGATCTGTGATTGTGAGAAAACGGAGGTTGCCGGCACGGACGAGATGACGCTGTATGACTTTTTGAACGGGCTGTCGGCGGCGCAGCAGCGTGCGGCGCTGGTGCATTTGTCGGTGAAATGGGCGGAAGCAGAGGGGCATAAGACATGAAAGAGAATAAACCGTTGTATCCCTATTCCTGGTCGGAAGCGAAGCGTTCGGGGCAAATGGATCAATGGTGGGAGAGCTATCACGAGAATATAGCGTGTGCGCGGGCGTTCGAACAAAAGATCTCGGACGGGTACCAGGATAACCGGTTAAGCGGAACCTGCGCGAAAGAGGTAATCGAGGCATACGGCTACGATCGTGTGAATTGGGTATTGGCGAACACGGTGCAAGAAAATATCCATGACGGGCGTTACGGTAAGGAGAATAAGGCTTGGGCGCGCAGGTTTTCTGTCCCGAAAGAAACGTTGGTACGCAACGGCGAGTTTGCCGTGCATTCGCATCCGGAGCTTGTGGATCTGGTAGTCCGGCAAGTACGGGAGGAATGGCAAAAACTCGGGTTGTTTGAGTATAGCCATTGTTATGACGAGAATATGGATTACACCAATAAGGTAGTGGCGATCCGTCCGGAGGCGTTAAAAGACGAATACAAAAACCCGAAAAGTCAATTATTCTATGCCAAATTCGGCAACGGCTGCCGCGCGGAGTCGCTGGGCAGAAAAATATTCGGGCAGCATTTGGATAACGGCGAAGAGGGATGTTATCTGCGCAGCGAAATCCTGGGCGTGGTAAAATTAGAGCTTTTGCCGGATTGGGCAAAAGAAAAGCTATCCGAATGGACGAGCGCAAAGGAACAAGCCGAGGCTTCCGAAGACCTTGGCATGGGAGAACAAACATGAAAATCAAAATTTATCAGATCGATACGGCTCGGGACAAAAACCGAGTCAAATTCATGGGATTAAAAGAACTATCCAAATACCGGGGCATGAGCGAGCTCGACGCGTCGCTGTATAATGAAGTGTTTTCGGGCGAAGTAGACTGCAAGGATTTGGAAGAGGTTTATGAAATGTTTAACCTTGAGCCGCATCCGCTGCATAGGGGGCATTCTTTGTCGATGTCGGACGTGGTGGCAACGGACACGGGAGCGTTCTATTGCGACCGGGTAGGCTTTGAAAGGGTAGGGTTTGAGGCAAGCAAAACGCAAAAATCGGAGAATCTTTTGAAAGTGGTGTACGTAGAACCGAACAAGCCGGCGTATGCAGCGGAGATCGAGGCTACGCTCAAAGCACAGCAACGTGCGGTAAAGGGACGCATACAACTTGTAGATAACGGCGACGGAACAGGGATTGTGTGTAACGAGGATGCAAAATTACTGGGCATGAAAGGGAATCGCAGGCTCGGTGGCGGTAAGTCGGTCATTGCGGGACCGTTTTTTGTCGTAGGGCTGGGAGGAAAGGACATTAGGTCCTTGACGGACCGGGAAACACAAAAATACGTAGACCGGTTTTCTATGCCGGAAGAAATCAGTAACGAGGAGGTGGAAGCGGATACGGGCTATATCTTCATCCCGTTGGATTAAATGGATCAAACTACCGAGAACAACGAACAGAAGTTGACCTGCATGAAGAAAAAGGTCTATATCTGCGCGCCGCTGGGCGGGCAGGTGAACGAGAATCTCCAAAACGCCGTCCGTTACACAGAGTATGCCTTGAAAACGGGCGCGGCGCCGATCACGACGCATTTTTACGCGCTGTGTTTGAACGATCATAACCCGGTTGAGCGGAGGATGGGCATGGAGGCAGGACAGAGTTTGCTGTGGTTCTGCGACGAGATGTGGATATTCGGCGATACACTCAGCGCGGGAATGAAAGAGGAGATCCGGTTCTGCAAAAACCTGCGTATCCCCATGAAAATGATCGGGGACAAGGAACTAAAAAGAATACTGAAAGGAGACTTACATGGACAACAAGAAAAAATATCGGAACTGGCTGATTGTCGGAGCAGTCCTGCTGCTGACGACGTTGATCTGCTTTGCGACGCCGGCGACATTAGCCTTAGCTGAAGGGGATGTCGCGGGCGCGGTAGAGGAGACTTGGCAGGCGGCGCGGGAACAGATCAAACAGGTCGTGAATAACGTTATTTTCCCGATCGTGGATACAATCCTGGCGATTTTATTTTTCGTGAAACTCGGTACGGCATATTTTGATTACCGGAAACACGGCCAGTTCGAATTCACGGCGCCATGCATCCTGTTTGCGTGCCTGGTATTTACGCTCACCGCACCCTTGTATATCTGGAAAATCATCGGATAGGAGGAACACTGAAACTATGAATTTTTTCGAGAAAGAACTGCGCGGCATGTTCCAGCACCGAACGTTGCTCAAGGATCCCGTCTTCTGCGGCAAGGCAATGCTTGCCAAGCTCGATGAAGAATTGCGTATAAGATTAGAGTTTGTAATTAGCAATACAATAGACAAATACACGGGAATCGAAGCAAAAATCATCAACCGCACGGGCGGAATGGTAGATAGGAACGTATTCCGTTTCGCGGATATCATCGGCATGAAACAAACGCCCCTGTGCGGAAAGCATGAACCGTATATCTGGGTGTATCATGACGAAACCGTGTGCTGGTACACGCCGGTGAGCGACGCGGAAAAACAACGGATTGCCGATGCGGTCATGGCATATGTCGAATTATACCAAACCCCGCAGCAGGGACCGGACATGAAGATGTAACAAAGAATAAGCCGAGCGTAGGCGTGGATAGGTTTACGCTTTAACGGGAGGAATAAAATGTTTGATTGGCTGAAAGAGTTGATAAGCGGGATCGGGGAGTCGATCGCGCAGGCGTTTGCGGGGCTGGGGGAACAGATCTCGGGAAGTATCTGGAAAACCATGCTCGGCTGGATCTATGAAACGGTGTACGGCGCGGCCGCGGACTTTTTCACGAAAATGGGTAACATGGGCGCGGAGATTTTCGACCTTCAATGGGTAGAAGCGACGATCCGGTTGTTCACGTTGTTCGGCTGGGGCTTATTCGTGGCGGGCGTGGTCGTCGCTGTGTTCGATCTCGCCATCGAATACCAAAACGGCCGCGCGAGCGTCAAAAGTACGATGCTGAATATCTTAAAAGGCTTTTTCGCGTGCTCGCTGATCGGCGTGGTGCCGGTGGAACTGTATAAGTTCTGCATATCCTTGCAAAACACATTCGCAGGGGAGCTGACGCGCTTGTTTTCGGACGGAAAGGTGGTGGATATTTCCGAACAGAGCCTGCAGATCCTGCTCGAAAAGTTCTCCCCGAGCGCGATAGCGACGAGCGGATTATTCAATATCCTGATTTTAATCGCGTTCGTGTACTGCGTCGTGAAAGTGTTTTTCCAAAACATCAAACGCGGCGGCATTTTATTGGTTCAGATGTCGGTCGGGGCGTTGTATATGTTCTCCGTGCCGCGCGGGTACGCGGACGGGTTTGTGCAGTGGATAAAACAGGTGGCGGCGATCTGCTTGACAGCGTTCATGCAGACCACACTGTTATTTTTAGGGCTGATGACGTTCCCGGGCAATATGCTTTTGGGGCTTGGGATCATGCTTGCGGCGAACGAAGTACCGCGGATCGCGCAGCAGTTCGGACTCGACAGTTCGGTAAAAGTGAACATGATGAGCGTGATGCACGCGACCACGACGGCGGTGAATCTGACCCGCACCGTGACACGGGCAGGAAAATAAGGAGATACAATGACAGAGAATAAAGAATTGGAACGCAGAGACATCGTCATTGACCGCGAGATGGAGGTGGATGACGACAATCCCCATCAGATTAATTTTTATATAGAAACTTGGTTCGACGTGGACAGGAAATTCGACCTGAACATCAACGCCGAGGACGGGACCTGGCTGAATATGTACGGCAAATACGACCCGTATGCGGATGACTTACAAATCGAATGCGAGATCAGCCGAGAAGAGAGCGGCGGCACGTATTTCGATTATACCCCGACCGGGAATGAAACGAAACTCATCAAAGACATGCTGGCCGAGAAATTAAAATACGAGCATCATCAGACGCCGCAGGAGTTTTGCGAACAATACGCCGACGAGGAACAAACGCTGGGAGGGTAAATGAAACAAGGAAGATCAGGCAGGAAGGCGGTTGTCATTCTTGCTGTTTTTAATGTGGTCTTGCTCTGCGTCAGTATATTCTGCATGATCCGTACCCATCAGAACAATCAAAAGATAAACCAAGCGGAAAGAGCGTTTCAATACTCGGAAACTTCAGATAAGGTCGTGCTGACCCTGGCCGACGGCCAAAAAGCGGAGCTGGTATTCGGGCAAACAGCGGTGCGGATCCTGCGTGCATATCAGTACGAGGATGCTAAGTACGAAATACTGTTATTTGCGCGGGAATACGGCTCGAAGCACGGGTATACGTTTCAAAGAAACAATACGGAGCTTCTGGGCGAGTTCAGACTGCACACGCTCTTATATCGTATAGGCTATAAACGGGCACAGACCGGGGACTTGGATTGGGACTATGGTCTGGACCCGCGCTGGTACGTAAACGCGGCGGGCTGCATCCTCGGACGCTGCGGATTATAGAAAAAAGGAGAACCTGGTATGACGGAAGATAACGCATGGGAACGCACAGATCTTGTGGTGGGGCGTGATATAGCGACGGATTTCCACAACGCCGGTCAGATTAATTTTTGCTTGGAACCGTGTTTTGACATAGGCAAGAAATTCGATCTCTATACGGACGAGGAAGATGGTCCGTGGCTGGAACTCAACTGCGAATACGATCCGTATGCGGATGACTTGAAAATCGGCGGCGTGCTTCATTATATAGAAGGCGGCCGAATGTTTTTCAGTTATTATCCAACCGAGCGAGAAGCGCAGCTCATCAAAGACCTGGTAGCGGAGAAATTACAAGAGGAATATCATCAAACGCCGCAAGAGTTCTGCGAACACAACTACGGAGCAGAACAGACCTTGAGCGGATAGGAAAGGAAGGTGACCATAACAATGAAACCATATTTGTATCCAAAGAATTTGAAAGCCAAAGCGAACCTGTGGCTTTGGGGGATGCGGGATTTTATCCTCCTCTGCGCGTCGGCATTGCTGTCGATCCTTGCGCTGGTGGAGCTGGGCTGGCTAATCCCGGCAGCGCTGACGCTGTGTTTCGCGTTTTTGACCGTCCGTAAAGACGAGATGACGGTCTTGGATTACTTGAAATACGCGATCCGATATTTTTTGACGGATCAGCAGTATTACGAATGGAAGTAGCGTTTTTTCCCGCATAAAAGCATTCACTTGACTTTTTCGGAGCTTGCCGATATAATAAAGACAAAAGAAAACAAAGCGGAAGGCGGGAAGAAACATGGAAACAGGGGAACAAAAAAGTGATAGGCTTTTAAGCTTAGAGAAAGAACGGGAACGCGCGTATGAATACGGACTGCCGGAATACCTCCAGCACGATCTGGACGCGTATAAGGAGGGCTTGAAGACGGGCTCGACGCTGATGGATTGTTTATGGGGCGAATTATACGGAAGCATCAATATCGCGGAGATCAACGAGGGTGCGATTACGCCGGAGCACGCGGAATATTTACGGCAAAAATATCTTTGGAGGTAACGGCGGGATATGATAGATTTTACAGGTTGTAAGCGCGTAGCGCATAAAGCGTATAACGGGGCGAACGGCAAGAAAATAGCCATAGAGTACGAGGGCGGGCAATATATGTTAAAGTTTCCGCCCTCCGGGAAAGATAAGCCGACGGAACTGTCTTATACGAATAGCTGTTACAGCGAGTATATCGGCAGCAGCATATTCAATATGCTTGGGATAAAGGCACAACAGACGCTATTGGGCAGTTTCGAGATCAACGGAAAGAAAAAAATCGTGTGCGCGTGCCGGGATTTTACGTGGGGCGGGAAAATTCTGTATGACTTTTGTTCGATCAAAAACACGGTAATCGATTCGGAGCACGGCGGGAGCGGCACGGAGCTGGACGATATCACGGAAACGATAGAAAAACAGCAATTTGTGAACCCGGAGCGTTTGAGCGAACATTTCTGGGATATGTTTATCGTGGATGCGCTGCTGGGGAATTTTGACCGCCATAACGGGAATTGGGGCTTTGTCGTAGATCCCGTGTCGCAAACCACGGAACTCGCGCCGATTTACGATTGCGGGAGCTGTCTGTTGCCGCAGGCGGATGAGAAAGTCATGCGGCTATTGCTGGAAAACGAAGATGAAATGAATGCGCGGATTTATCGATTCCCGACATCGGCAATTCAGCAGAATAAACGTAAGATCAATTATTACGAGTTTTTGACGAAAGCGGAAAACATAGACTGTAACGCGGCACTGCTGCGTATCTATCCGAGGATTAAATTAGAGAAGCTGTGCGGGTTTATAGAGAAAATCGACGAACTTTCGGGGTTACAGAAAAGGTTCTATCAAAGGTATCTGAAGGCGCGGCATGAAAAAATCCTTATGCCGGCATACGAACAAGTCCTAAAGTTAAGCTCAACTATAGAACCGACGCAGAATTTATAAAAACAACAAATCAAAACGGCATCGCAAAACGCGGTGCCGTTTTCGTTAGGAGAAAACGACCATGAATAGAGCAAGCAAACGACAGAACAAGAAAAGCGCGGCATCGGTGCAGGCGCTTGTGGGGATCAAAGCGTTCACGGACTATGGACTTTTGACGAACAGCGGGGAGCTGTTGTTGTATCTCGTCCTGCCGACAAATTTGTCGGTACTATCCTCTTCGAGCATCGAGAGCAAGATCCGGCAATTGACCTTAGCGCTGTCCGCGGTCCCGGAGCTGGAGATCGCGTGCACGGACTCGGCGGAGTGTTTCGACGACAATAAGGCGTACCTTTCGGAGCGTATGAACGCGGAAGCAAACGGGAAGGTAAAAAGCCTGTTAAAACAGGACATAGGCTTTTTAGACGAGATTCAGTTAGAGCTTTCAACGGCGCGGCAGTTCCTGTTCGTGTTCCGCTGCCTGGGGCTGAACCCGTCGCAGGTATTCGCCCAAGCGAACAATATCCAAAAAATACTCTCGGAACAGGGCTTTGATAGTAGGCGCATGAACAAAGAAGAGATCAAGCGTATGATCGCGCTATACTTCGACGCGTCGCTGTTCGGGGAACAGATGCCGGACGTGGATGGCGGTCAGTATTTTAACCTCAAAGAAAACGGGGAAACGATTTCCTAAGCAGCGGGCATAAAGTCTTGATTAAGGCAGGCGAATATGCTATACTCATATAAAACATAACTTTAGAAATCCCGATTGACAAACTTAAAATAAACGGGTATAATGAAGAAAAAAAGGAGGATGTTTCCCATGATGAAAATGCTGATACAGCTGGACGAAGAATGTGTAAAAAAGGACGGGAAATACAGCCTTGGGGATATATGGCAAAGCATAGACGGGAAATTTTCTCCTGAGTGTATAAAGGAGGAACAGCCGGACGGTTCGGTGCTATATTCCGGGAATCCGACTCGGGATTACTACACGCGCATTAACGTGGCAACGATGTTTTTAAAACGTCAGAAGTGGTTTGCGGAATATTGTGTTAAATGGATCTGGTACGACAATGACGATGATGAGGAAATGCCGTATCAGGAGATAGATGTATTGGCAAGACAGAGACAGGAAAATAGCTTGTTTACAATAGGTGTGAAATGGAACGCCGAAAAAAGAAAGCCATCAATTTCGATTTAGATACGGCAAAAATGAAGAAGTATTCTCTGTATCCCGCCGGTTATAAACTGCTAAAAAAGTCGTTTCAAGGACTCGGCTTTGAGCATCGTCAAGGCTCGGGATATATTTCCGCGGAAAAACTTGACAGCGATCAAATCAATGATATAATAGGCCTGATCATGCAGGAAAATCCGTAGCTTGCCGAGTGCGTAAGGAAAATAGACGTTACGGACATAGGTCGGCAGCATGATTTAACTTGCGTTGTAAAAGAGTTGCAGCTTTAACGGACGATTTGCAAGTGGCAGCCAAAACCGCAGAACTGCTCGAGGAGGGCGAAGAAGAAAATATCGCGGAAGAATATCTCCCGAACCAGTAAGACAAAACTCAATAAACACAGTTCAGTCGTTTTGCGAAGATGCAAGACGGCTGATTTTTTATGCGCATAAAAAGGAGGAGGAACCATGAACCAAGAATACCCGAAACCGTTCTCCCGGGAAAAGTCGGAACGGCAGGAGATAAAAGATTTTTTTGACTGCGTAATGCCGGGGACGGTGAAATTTCTATCCGATCATTATCTCGTCGGGGACAGTTACCGGTGCGTATGGTCGGTACGCGAATACCCGCCTACGACGGACGAGCAGTGCCTGTTCTCGCGGCTCGCGGACAAGAACGGCGTGACGTTGCGGATCTATCATAGACTCGTGGAAGCGACAGAACAGCGGAAGATTATCCAAAACGCGACGCGGAAGAACAAAATGAAATCGTTAGGCAGCGACGTCACGGACAGCGTCGAAGCGGCGGGGAATCTGCAGGATGTGGTGGAACTGCTGGCAGGGATCCGCAAAAGCCGGGAATGCCTCTTGCATGTGTCGGTGTTTATCGAACTGAAAGCGAAAGACCTGGAAACGCTTAAAAATCTCCAATCGGAGGTGCAGATGGAGCTGGCGCGGTCGAAGATTTCTGTGGATAGATTAACGTTGCGGCAAAAGGACGGATTTTTGTCTGTTCTGCCGTGGGGCACAAACCGGTTCGGAACCCAATACGAGCGCGTGCTGCCGGCAAGCTCGGCGGCGAATTTTTATCCGTTCGGGTTTTCGGGCAAGACGGATCCGCAGGGATTATATATCGGGAGGGATAAGTTCGGGACGAACATTCTGGTGGATTTGGATAGACGGGCAGAAGATAAGACCACGAGCAACGTGCTTATTTTGGGTAACAGCGGGCAGGGTAAAAGCTATCTTTTAAAGCTGTTGCTCTGCAATCTCCGGGAATCGGGCAAGAAAGTGATTTGTCTCGATCCCGAGCAGGAATACGCGGAGCTGTGCGAAAACCTCGGCGGGTGCTATATCGACTTTCTCTCGGGCGAGTATAAGATCAACCCGTTGGAGCCGAAAGCCTGGACGGATGCGCCGGAAGAGCCGGACGCAGCGTGTCCGGAGGCGTTTAAGAAAGTCACGCGGCTTTCGCAGCATATCGCGTTTTTGAAAGACTTTTTCCGCGCGTATAAGGATTTCGACGACGTGCAGTTGGATACCATCGAAATCCTGCTCGCTAAGCTGTACGTAAGATTCGGGATCACGGATACGACGGATTATACGAAACTGAACCCGACAGATTATCCGCTCATGGAAGATTTCTATCGCCTTTGCGAAGAAGAATTCCTGACCTACGATAAAACGCGGAAGTATTTATATACGGAAACCACGCTGCAGGAGGTGTGTTTAGGAATCCATTCGATGTGTTTGGGCGCGGAGAACAAGTATTTCAACGGCGCCACAAACATCACGGACGGCGACTTTTTGTGTTTCGGCGTGAAGGGACTGATGGATACGAACAAACGGCTCAAGGACGCGATGCTGTTCAATATCCTCTCGTTCATGACCAATCAGTTGCTCGGGATAGGGAACACGTCGGCGAGCATCGACGAGCTGTATTTGTTTTTATCCAACCTGACGGCAATCGAGTATATCCGCAACGCAATGAAACGGGTCCGGAAAAAAGACTCGTCGGTGATTTTGTCGAGCCAGAACATCGAGGACTTTCTCATTCCCGGCATCCGCGAGTACACGAAACCGTTATTCTCGATCCCGACGCATCAGTTCCTTTTCAACGCAGGGCAGATCAACCCCAAAGAGTATATGGACGCGCTCCAAATCGAGCCGAGCGAATTCGAACTCATCAAATATCCGGAGCGCGGCACGTGTCTGTACCGCTGCGGGAACGAGCGGTATCTGTTACAGGTAATCGCGCCGGAATATAAATCGAAATTATTCGGACAAGGAGGCGGTAGATAATGACAGGCGCAATCGCGGCGGCGTTAAAAAAACTCGCCGTATATATCGGCACGGACAAAAAAGCCTTAAAAACGGTCGCGGGGATCGTATTGGGGGTGGTGTTGCTGTTGGTGCTGCCGATCGCGGCGGTGTTGGGGATCTTTTCGGGGGAGGTCAAGATAGACACGGACCGATTGCAGGAACTCATCGCAAAGCAGCAAGCGACGGGGGAAGCGGTGATGGCGGAAATTGAAGAACAAATGACCGCCGCGGGGTATGAGGAAACGCGTATAAAGCAAGCGCAGGCGTTATACGCGTATGCGTTATTCCCATACGGCAAAGAAGAAGGCTTTACGGAAAAGCTGGTCGGGTGCTTTGCGGCAGAACAGACGGACGAGGAATTGATCGCGGCGGTGAATGCAACGTTCGGGACGAGTATTTTACCGGAAGAGTTTAAGGCGTTAATGGAAGAACTGCGTGAGAAATCCGCCGAAGCGGAGCCGGCAAGCGGATGAAGACGTGAGATAAGAAAACTGAAAGTATTCCCGGAAAGCCGTATTGCAAAAATCGATACGGACTTTTATTTTTTCCAAACAAAGGAAGATTTGCGGGAAAAACAAAAATTACGAATCAAAGGAGAAAGAGTTATGAGTACAAACAGCATCATTGCCAAAAAGATCGGCAAAGACAAATACCGGGCGATATTTTGCCAATGTGACGGCGACCTGACAGATACCGGACGGATTTTATCAAGATATTACACCAAACCGGAACGTGTAGATCAACTGCTGGCATTAGGGGATATCTATGCGTTAGGAGAACGGCTGTGGGAAAGCGAAAAGGAAAAGCCCGGGGAAGATGTAACAATCGCGTACGCGCGGGACAGGGGCGAAGAGCTGTGCCCGGCAAAGGAATATCCCTTCGAAGAGCTGTTCGACCTCGATACGCCGTATGTGTATATTTTTGTCAAAGAAGATAAATGGGTATACAGCGGCTGGGGCGGCTTGGAAACAGACCTTCAAGAAGTGAAAGAGGCATTGAAGTATTTAGAAACCAGGCCATCGCTCGAAGAGCTGTTGGAAGAGGAGGAAGACCTGACGGAAGATACCGCGTCTTCCGCCGAGCCGACATTGAAACAATAAAGACGGAGAAAGGAATAGAGTTTATGAAAACACAATTTCAAAGCAAACAAGAAAAACTAAGTACGGAGGCGTTCTCGATCGAAACCGTAATCGAACTTCCCTATGCCGAATACGAGTCGTTCAGTAAAAATCTATTGCAGGATTATGAGTTTTTGGACCTCCACAAGAATGAATCTTACCGGGAATCGGGTCTTGCCAAATGCCTGTTGGTGCTGGGGGAAGGCCACGAGGACGGGATTTTGGTAATCACGGAAAGCTATTCCTACGCGCGTTACAGCGCGCCGCTGCCGAATGCGAGGGGGATATTGACACAAACCCGATATCCTTCGCTTTTCAAACAAATCACAGCGTTGCAGCCGGTCGTGGAAAAATGCGTCCGCGACGCTATAGAATTCCAAATAGACGGGGAATACGAAATCGCTTGCGACGAGGTCTATGATGCGAATAATAGGGACGAGGGCGAGAAATTAAAGCACCTGCTGTTTGAACAGCTGATTTCCGAACGCCCGGAGATAGAAGAGGTACACACCGATTATCAAAACTATTATTTCACGCTCGCACAGGCGTACCTGACTAAGGAAGCAGACTCGCTTTTGAAGCAACCGACAGAAAAAGAAATCGAACTCATGTACGCGAAACATCTTCTTTGGCTGCAAGAAGCGGGTGGGGAACAGGCGGACTTTTCGAACTGTCTGCTGCGGGAAATGGATCTGTCGCATCGAAATTGGGAAAACGCGGTTTTTGAAAACGCGAAACTCGTGGGGGTGAACTTACAGGAAACGGATCTGAGTTATTCGGCATGCAACGGCGCGAGGTTTTATCAATGCGACGGAACCGGGCTTCGAGCAGAAGAAAGCGAGTTTAAAGACGCCAAGTTTTATCGCTGTGAGCTGAGCAGCGCTCTTTTCCTGCACAGCAACCTTACCAAAGCAAATTTCACTCATTGTTCTGCCGTGGGCTTAACCTTTGAACAGTGCTGTATGGAAAAAACGGAATTGGGTCACTTTGAAGAGGGACCAGTTTATCAATCCAGCTGCAGCGAGGATGAGGAAGGTTGGCTTGCGGAGGAGCAGGGCGTAGGTCAGGAAGTAAAAATAAACTAACGAACAGAAAAAAGGACGGTAAAAGACGATGAAAAAGACGACGCTCACAATTTCTTTTGACGAGGAAAAACTCTCGGCAATGAAAATGTACCTGGAGCAAAAACAACAGACGATAGAAGGGGAACTTGAAAAATCCCTGGATGCGTTATACGCAAAAACAGTTCCCGCCGTCGTGCGGGAATTTTTGGATTTACGCGCAGGGATAGCTATGCCTGCGCAACAGCCAAAGCCGCGAAAAGCGAAACCGTCTCCCCTTTCTGTGGTGGGCGGCGCGACGCCGGAGGAAAAGCCCCATGACTGAAAACGAGATCGGTATCGTAGTCCATCCTTGGAAACTCGACGCGATCAAAATCGCTTTGCATCGCAGCGGTCAGACTTTGGAAAGGGCACTTGAAAGAGCCTTGGAAAAGTTTTACGAGGAAACGGTGCCAAGAAAAGAACGCGAGGAAATAGAAGCCCGGATTTTGGCTGAGGAGGCTTCGGAACAGGCAGAGAATGAAGCCGAACGGTTTTGCGTGATCCGCTTTCACGACAAGAACGAAGATTTTTATTTTACCGCTTCGGGCGCTGAGAATTTTTATACAGCCGCAAGCGTTTATAAAAATTCTCTGAAAGAGGACGTCGAAAAATATACCCTGGACAGTTTAGCTGCCAATTTTATATTCCGTGAGAGCCTTGACGAAGTGACGTATGCGGTGTTATGTAAGGCGCAGCCAAACGACGAACGGATCGCGCGGATCATGGAATTTGATTTTGAAAACGAAGAATTTTCCATCCGGGAAAACAAAGATAAGGCTTGGCGGTGTTATCGTTTAACAGATTTGGAAGCAGCGGTAGAATTTGCGGAGGAAGCTCCGGGAATTAGCGACGCTACGCGGCAGCGGATTTTTGAAAAAGTTATGGCGGGGAAAGAACTGTCATTTTCAAACGACGCTGAACCGGTGAACGCGGAGGAAGACTCTGCGCTAAAGCTGGAAGGAATATGACGACCAAAGAGAATTGCCGTAAGGATGGCCTGGCAAGGCACGGGAAAAACCCGGGATGAATTATCACCAATCCATTTTCGACGATACGGAGCAATCGATGCAGGAAGAACCGTTGCGGCTGAGCCGCGAGTTCGAACCGATTGCCTCTGTGGTTTTAGAATGAGTCTGAGGGCGGCTAAACCACTACCGCTTTTGAGCGGCTGTTTGGGCGCGTGTCGAGGGATTAGCAGGGGCTGTCGGACAAGTCCCGCAAGGCGGGAAAATCGACAAAATTAACACGGTTTTGTCGGGAAATTGGCTTAGCGCAATAAATAACGGCAGGGTCGAAAAAATGTAAAGGAGAATGCTCTATGAAAAAGGCACAAATCACAGTATCCTACGAC